>CAYSDM010000049.1:0-42061 GCA_964429855.1 uncultured Chthonomonadaceae bacterium | reverse complement strand
ACCGCAAGAGTCTTCCCATCTGGTGAGAGGTCCGCTCCTGTAACCCATCCGCCAAGATCGTTTGCTGAATCGATCTTTTTCAGCCGGTTCACGCGGTCGGTATAATGCGTATCAAGGCGATAGAGATTCGTGCCGGTTTCCGGAATGCCGATCTGACCGGATACGCGATGTTTGGTCAGAAAGTAGAGTTTTCCGCGTCGCGTAAAGACCGCTTCGCAATCGTAATGCCAGGTCGAATCGGGATAGCCTGTCTGTTCGGGATAGGAGACCGGGAGCCATTTCAGTACACGCGCGCGGAATGCGCCCTCAGGATTCGGCTCCGGTAAAACATAGACACCCAGATCGCGGCGCGCATTGCCGTTATTGCCTGCATCCGCAATGTAGAGCGTATCGCCGTCAATAGCGATGTCTTCCCAGTCATTATGAGCCGCCATATCAACGGAAATGCCGGGATACTCCTGTTTACCAGTCTGCGGCGCGCCTCCATAGTAGCTGTCTCGCATCCAGGGCGGAATGATGACCGACCCGTCCTCATGAATGGCGAATATTCGCGCTGCATCGCCACTATCGTTATGCACCCAGTAGACGTTCGGATACCGTTGGCTTTTAACAATACCGCTCATCTCATTGATCGGCGAATGGATCACCTGTGAATAGGCTGTGACCGCTTTTGTCTGAGCATGATGGAAACCCCAGGCAAGCCCGGCCATTCCGATGGCGAGCAGGAGGCAAATCCAGCCGAAACGTCGTACCATGTTTCACCTCGCGTTTTTTTACACCGTTTTACGGCACTTGATTCATCGCGAAGAGGAGCATTCCCTTCTATAACAGGAGATAGACATGCCGGATCCACGATTTAGACGACTGGCAGAGGTGCTGGTTCATCATTCGACCCGGGTGCAGCCAGGCGATAAGGTGCTGGTAGAAGCGTTCGATGTACCCGCCGATTTTACGGTGACACTGATCCGAACCATTGCGGAAGCGGGAGGTTTGCCACTGGCGTCAACCTATCAGATGCAGGTGCTCAGAGCGCTCTACCAGAACGCCACAGAAGAGCAGATGAAGACGATTGGCGAGGTGGAGCGCGCGCGTATGGAGTCGGTTCAGTGCTATATTGGCGTGCGTGGCAGCCTGAATATCGCGGAGTTATCGGATGTTCCTTCAGAGCGGATGGCGCTCTATGAGAAGAACTGGTGGCACCGTGTCCATTCCGAAGTGCGTGTCCCCAAAACGCGCTGGGTGGTGCTGCGCTGGCCTCATCCCTCTATGGCGCAGGCAGCCGGGAAGAGCACGGAAGCCTTTGAGGATTTCTATTTCCGCGTCTGTACGGAGGTGGACTATCAGCAGATGGCGGAGGCGATGAAGCCTCTGAAGGAGTTGATGGATCGAACAGATCAGGTTCATATCACCGGACCGGGAACGGATCTTCGATTCAGTAAGAAAGGCATCGCCACCATTCCCTGCGCGGGCGAGGCGAATATACCGGATGGCGAGATATTCACCTGCCCTGTACGCGATTCGGTGGAAGGCGTCATTCAGTACAACTGCGAGACACTGTATCGAGGAACGATCTTCAATAACATTCGGCTGGTGTTCAAAGCGGGGAAGATAGTCGAAGCGGAAGCGGGAAGCGATACCACGCGATTGAATGAAATCCTGGACGCGGATGAAGGAGCGAGATATATCGGAGAATGGTCGCTTGCCTTCAATCCTTACATCACCTCGCCAATGAAGGATATTCTCTTTGATGAGAAGATTGCAGGCTCATTTCACCTCACTCCCGGACAGGCGTATGAGGAGGCGGATAACGGTAACCGCTCTCAGGTTCACTGGGACATGGTGCTCATTCAGACTCCGGAATTCGGCGGGGGCGAAATCTATTTCGACGGTGTTCTGGTGCGTAAAGAGGGTCGTTTTGTGCTGTCGGAGCTTCAGGGACTGAACCCGGATCGCCTGGGCACGGGATGATCCGACAGAATCATGACTTGACAGGAGCGCCGCGAGAAGACTACAATGGGAGTTCTTGAAAGAGGTTTGAAACGCCGATAGAGACCGTCGGAAGGAATGCGGTGACTTACGAAGAGTTTGATTTTGAAGGGGAGTTCGCGCTTTTAGATATCGGCGCGACCAGCAGTTTTCTGCGTACAGGCTGTGTCCGTCCCACGATTCTAGCCTTCACGAAAGAGGAGGGCGTGGAATCGGTTGCGCTGGACTGGCAGGAAGAGAGCCATACGGCGCAGGCTTTTGAAGATGCGCGGCGGTATGTGCGCGATCTTGAGCCTGTCGCGTATGCGATGATCGCGCACCTCAGCCAGAACGGAAACAGCATCGTCTACCATCTTCCCGGCGATGCGCATCCCACCGTGAACGAGTATCTGGCGCTGGCGCTTTTCGCTGAAACAGGCTATTCGCGCAGCGTGATCTATCCTATCCGGCATGGCGGTGGCAAGCATTCCCTTGGAATGCCCACCGTCTCCGCAACCGAAGAGATCACCTGGCAGCCACTTGGAGATCTGTGGGGCAATCCCTTCTGTCAGGGCGATCTGGCGCAGTTTCGTCCACGTGAGCGCGCTGTAGAGCCGGGAACCCCGCTCTGGCAGCACATTGTAGACCTCACCAGGCTTCGCATTCAGGAAGATCAGCCAAATGCAGATGACTACATGACTTTTTTAGATGATCTGCGTAACGGCATCTTCGTCGTGGCGGGAAGACCGGAGGAAATTCTGGATCAGGTCATCCTGCGTCCTCGCACACTTTTTAATCCACTCGGCTCTATTACGGTGGACGCCTCGCGTCTTGTTCTGACGGAGCGAATCGCCCCTGCTGTGGAAAAGGTAACCTCCTGATGACAATCGTCGCTGTCGTGAATCAGAAAGGCGGGGTCGCCAAGACCACCACCACCGCTAATCTGGGGGCGTGTCTGGCGGCACGAGGCTACAGGACGCTGCTGATTGATCTGGACCCTCAGGCGAACCTCACGCTGGGTCTGGGGATCGAATGGTACTCCCTTGAGTGTTCGCTGAATCATGTTCTTCTGGATCCGGACGAAGTTCCCCTGAAAAATATACTGCATCAGATTGCCGACCTTCCGCTCTATCTGGCACCCGGGCATCTGGATCTGGCGCATGCCGAAGCCATGCTCATGCCCAGACCGGACAGCGCGTATCGGCTGCGTAATTCTCTGGAGGATCTTTTCAAAGAGGAGGCGTTCGACTGGGTGCTGATTGATTGTCCGCCGTCACTGGGAACTCTCACTCAGAACGCTATCGTCGCCAGCAGTCATCTTCTTATCCCAACAGAGCCGAAGTTTTATGCTTTTGCCGGTATGGATACGCTCAATAAGATGATTGTCGGGCTGACTAAAGGTCTGCGCTTCCGTATAGAGCTTCTTGGCGTGCTGCTGACCATGTATGAACGGGGAACAAGGCTGCATCAGACGATTGCAGAAGAGATTCGAGAACGATTCGGGGACAAAGTTTTTAAAACGGTGATCTATAAGAATGTTCGTCTGTCCGAATCAGAGGTGGAGGGAATGCCGATCATTCTCTTCGACCGAAGGGCGACCGGCGCACAGAACTACGAACAACTCGCAGAGGAGATACTGAACCGTGCGGTCGGATAAGATAGCATCACAGCGTCAGCGTCTTCGACGGCAAGCCGATGCGTTCGAGTTTAATGCGCTGATTCAGGGCGTCTCCACCATCGAGGAATCTGAAGAAGCCTCTGCGCCGGAGCAGGCATCAGAAATCACGAACAATGTCCCGAAAGCGGAGAAGACTCCGGAAGCGATTGTTCATCGGGAACCTGAAATTCAGGCTGAGCCGGCGGCCCTCGCGGCAGCAGAGGTTTTCTCGGAAGCTCCCACAATAACGGCTCCCGTTCTGGTCGAGACCCCCGAGGAGAGACTGCACACTGCATTGGAAGCGCTGGGAATGCGATTGCTTCAGGAAGTGAGTAAGATGCGGGTTGCCATGCGCGCCTATGATGCTCAGGAAGCCGGTTTCTTTCTGGCGCATGTGAATCAACTGCTCGAACTGCTGCACTCCGTGGATCCAAACGGCGATATCGCCAGACACTACCGCACGACAGCCTGCCCGCCGGAAGGTCGCAGCTGGTTTCCTACTGCCTGGTCGCTGGCGGAACTTGCGGAATCGCCTTTCAGCGCGCTGCTTCCGCCCGATGCGGATGACGAGTTCGCCCGCGAGATGATCTATGCGGCATGGGGCGTAGAGTTTTATCAGAATGGCGTTTGACTATCCGCGCGTTTTCCCCTCCAGAAACTCCTGCGCCCGGCTCATCAGTTCATGTGCGGCGGTATAGAGCCGGATAAATCCGGCAAACGCGCTGCCGTATGCGCTGAAGTATTTGTGCACATCCTGATCGCTCATGGACTTGGTCGCCAGATAGTAGTAGTGGTCGCTGGTCAACATTCTGCGCCAGGTGTCCAGAAAATAGGGGTCCTCCGTCGCTTTGATGAGTGGTTCCATCCGTCGTAAATCCTCGTAGCAGAACCACTGCATCTCATTTCCCAGCCAGGCGGAGGTATCGCGCTCCTTATCCGCCCACGATATGGTCCGATAGTCATCCACTGAAAACTCCCCGACCTTCGGCAGTGTTCTAACCGCCTCGGTAGGGGTCGTGAAAGCCAGTTGATGATGTCGGGCGATCTCCTCGGGTAGATGACGCAGGAACTCGAAGATGCCCGTATCCGCCCACATATGTTCACCGAGCGCTTCATAATCGAGCGCAATCACCACATTCATATCGGTATTGAGCGAGAGCCATTCCGCGAATGTATCGGCGCGCAGGGGCCAGCCCTCCCAGTCTCGATTGCTGAACCTGTATCCCAGATCATCGGAGAGGCGATAGTTGCGCAACAGAACCGGTATCCCGCTGGGAGCGGTATAGATGAAGTCCGGAGATTTCCAGCCCTCCAGAACCCAGTCTACACCCTCAGTGATGATCCCCTCATACCCCATATACTGAACGGTGGCAGCAATGCCGTTGTTGAACATACATTCGGTATTGCGAAAAACCGTCGGTCTTCTCCCAAACAGCGTTTCGATCTTATCCGAATGCATTCGCGCCTGTTCAATGAACTCTTTACGCTCATGGTCGAACAGACCGGCGAGAGAGTGATAGTAGGTCTCTCCTGTAAACTCCACCAGCCCCGTATCCGCCAACCGCTTGAAGAGATCAAGGAGCGGAGGGTCATAACGCTCTATCTGATCCAGCAACGTGCCCGACAGTCCGTAGGCGATGCGAAACGGCTTCTCTTGATCTTTATTCTTTTCAATCAGTTCCAGCAGAAGACTGGTCGCCGGACGATAACACTTATCCGCCACTTTTTGAAAAACCTGCTGGTTTAGCTCTTCATCGAAAAATCGCCTGTGAAACGTTTTAGGCGTTACACGCGCAGTGCTTCTGCGCTGTTCATAGGGAAGCAGACGATCTGGTTGATGGGCGAAGAAGAAGAGGGTTATCAGAGTCACAAGGATACTCCTTCCAGTATCGCATCCACAATGCGTTCAGAGGCGTTCCCGTCACCATAGGGAGAGATTCCTGTAATCATCTGTAAACGCGCCTGCGGGTCGCGCAGCAGTCTGGTGGTTTCGGAAACGATACGTTCGCGCTCGGTTCCGACCAGTCGAACCACACCTGCTTCAACACCTTCCGGTCGTTCGGTGGTATGACGCATCACCAGGACCGGCACTCCCAATCCGGGAGCCTCCTCCTGAATGCCTCCCGAATCGGTCAAAATCAGTCTGGAACGCTTCATCAGGTGTACCAGGGCATCATAAGGAAGGGGATCCAGCAGGTGAATATTGTTGACCTCTGCGAGCATATCGTAGACCGGCTTGCGAACGTTGGGATTGAGATGTACGGGATAGACAAAGTGAACGCCATCCTCAGAAACAGTCTCTGCAAGTTCGCGGATAGCCAGGCATAGCTGCTTGAAAGGTTCGCCGAAGCTCTCACGACGATGGGCTGTTATCAATACCAGTGCAGGCAGGCTCTCCAATTCAGCGAGAGGGCTGTTTTTCCAGTCATATTCCCGCGAGGCGACATCCAGCAGAGCGTCAATCACCGTATTGCCCGTCACGCGAATAAGGTGGTCGGAATATCCTTCCAGAAGCAGATTCTGTCTCGCTCTGTCCGTCGGGCAAAAGTAGAGGTCGGTCATGGTGTCCGCCAGTCGGCGGTTGATCTCTTCGGGGAAGGGATGCCAGCGGTCGCCGGTTCGCAGCCCAGCTTCTACATGACCGAAGCGCAGGCGATGATAGTAGGCGACCAGGGAGGCCGCCAGAACGCTGGTGGTGTCACCCTGAGCCAGAACCCAGTCGGGAGTCGCTTCCCGGTATACTCTGTCCAGATTCAGGATCAAATGCGCGGTGAGGGAGGAGAGGTTCTGGTTCGGCTCCATCAGATCGAGTTCGATGTCCGGGCAGATGCCGAAAAGATCGAGCGCCTGCTGAAGCATCTCGCGATGTTGACCGGTGGAACAGACGACGGAGCGGACACGATCCTGTCTTCGCTGCAGCTGACGTATGACGGGAGCCATTTTGATGGCTTCCGGTCGTGTTCCAACAATCGTCAGCACTGTCAGCATCCGACTGAGTCCTCCATCCTTTTCGAGCCGACTGGTAATAGATTATACCAACATGGTTCGTTGTCCTTCGCAGGTATGGGAAATCGCCTGAATAGGGCAGGAAAGAGAGCACAGATGCAGAACTCCTCCAATAGCGGTGAAGAGAGGAGAACAGGCATGAGCCTTGACAGAATACGGATCGGGATCATCGGGTGCGGGATGCTGGGTGCAATCCATGCCGTAAGGTTTTCAGAGATGGAAGGGGTTCTGGTCACAGCGTTGTCCGATCCCTGTACAGAGGCGATGAATCGCGTTGCAAGGAAGCTTCCGCTCGTGCCCGACACCATGACAACGGACTATCGAGAGCTTCTAGACAGTGGGCTGGATGCGGTCTGTATCGCCTCTCCCAACGCCTATCACATCCCGCAGTTAATGGATGCGCTAGCGGCGAACCTGCATGTCCTGTGTGAAAAACCTTTAACAGATCGCGAAGAGGATGTAGCCGCTGTCATCGCCTCCAGCCAGGAGGTTCATCGCCATGTCGCCATGACCTATCCTCGTCGTTACGATGGGGGAACGCGAGCTTTGCGGCAGGAGATTATGTCCGGGAGATGGGGGCGCGTAAAGACGGTAACGATGTATAATGCGGAAGACTGGGTGACTCCCAATCAAGGAACCTGGAGACATGATCCTGCCATCTGTCCCGGCGGTTTTTTCTATGATGCCAGCGGACACCAGATAGATACGGTTCTCTGGGTCACCGGCAAACAGGGGATAGAGGTGCGCGCGAGGGCGGAGAATCGCGGAACGCCCGTCCCTATGGTTATCTGGGGAGATGCTCGATTAACGGACAACACTCCCTGCAGTTTTGCCTTCATCGGAGATGCCAGACGCTGGCGCGAGCAGATCAACATCCACTGTGAAGGGATGGATTTTCTCATCGAGAATGGTCGCGCCCACTGGCTGAAGGAGGGCAAAATGGAGCCTATTCCTCCCCGGGAACCCGGTGAGAACGGAGATACTGCCTTTGTTAGACTGATTCGCGGGAAAGGTATAAACTGGTCTCCACCAGAAGAGGTTCTTCCCCTGTTAAGATTTACACGCGCCGCGCTTCGATCCGTCGAGGAGGATGGGAAGACGCAGTCCATCTAACAAGCAAAGGAGCATAACATGCCAAGACTATCCACTTCCACCTGGACGCTGCATCGCGCCCTTGGTCCTTCCTATCATCCTGCACCGGAGGACAGCAGTAAGCTGATCCGTCACGGCGAGGAGAATGGAACGATAACCCTTCTGGAACTACCGAGTGCGCTCGCGGAAAGAGGAATTCGCACGCTGGAGGTCTGTCATTTTCACTTTCCGAGTCTGGATGAGCAGTATCTGACTCAGTTCCGAGAATCGGTTCAGAGCGCGGGCGTGGAGCTATTCAGCGTACTGATTGATGACGGCGATATCACGCATCCAGACCCGGAACAACGGCACATGGAGACACAATGGATTCGCGGCTGGATAGAGATCGCCGGTAAGCTGGGCGCAGGGCATGTCAGAGTAATTGCGGGCAAGCAAAAAGCCGAAGGGAGATCGGTCATTCATCACAGCGCAGATGGACTGAAGTCACTGACCGAAACGGGAAAGGCAAACGGCGTTCAGGTCATCACCGAGAACTTCCATGTAACCGCGAAAAGACCGGAGACGATTCTGGAGATTCTGGATCGGTGCGAGGGCAAGGTGGGATTGTGCGTGGATTTCGGTAACTTTGGCGGTGAGACAAAATATGAAGACCTGGAAGCGATCCTGCCCTATGCCACCTCCGTACATGCAAAGGCGCACTACCCGGAGGCGGGAAAGATGGATCGCGCCGATTTTATCGCCTGCATGGAGCTATCCCGAAAATATGGCTTTGACGGACCATATTCGTTGATATTTGATGGACCGGGCAACGAATGGGACAGCCTGGAGGAGATCAAACAGGATGTATTGGAGTATCTGTAGCTCAAAGTGACACTGATCATCCTCAATCGTCCAATCTGCCAATCTTGCTTGACCGCAAGCATCGTGCTATACTCTACTCGCTATGATTATCCTGATGGACAAAGAAGCCACTTCCGAGCAGATTCATGCGGTGATGGAGGCAATTACCACGCGGGGACTGCGCGCATTGTCCCTTCCGGGGGGCGAACATGTCGCCATCGGTATCGCCAGCGCCATCGCCCCGGATGTTCGTCCTGATCTGTTCGACTGCATGAGCGCCATGCCGGGGGTAAATCATGTTGTCAACGTCAGCCGCCCCTACAAACTGGCTTCGCGTGAGTTTCATGCGGCTTCCAGCATTGTGCGGGTGAGAACGGTCGAGATCGGAGGGAATGCATGCGTTTTGATGGCGGGTCCCTGCGCAGTAGAGAATCGGGATCAGATTTTTCGTGCCGCTGATGGTGTGAAGAAAGCCGGCGCGAAACTGCTGCGTGGAGGCGCGTTTAAGCCGCGCACCTCCCCCTACTCCTTTCAGGGGCTGCATCAGGAGGGGCTGGAGCTATTAAAGGAGGCGGGAGAGCGGTTCGATATCGCCACCGTAACCGAAGTGATTGATCCTCATGATGTGGATACCGTAAAACAGTATGTGGATATGCTGCAGATCGGGGCGAGGAATATGCAAAACTACCCCTTGTTGATCGCTGCGGGTAGGTCCAAACATCCGGTACTGCTCAAGAGAGGTCCCAGTGCCACGCTCGATGAGTTTCTCTTCGCGGCTGAGTACATTCTGGCGCAGGAGAATGATAATGTCGTGTTGTGCGAGCGCGGAGTGCATCCGCTGGATCGTACCTATACACGCAATACGCTGGACCTGAATGCCGTTCCCGTGCTGAAAGACATCTCTCACCTGCCGGTGATCGTAGATCCCAGTCATGGGATCGGATATGCCAGGTATGTACCCGCTGTTTCCCGCGCAGCCCTTGCCGCGGGAGCGGACGGGTTAATTGTTGAAGTGCATCCCGACCCACAGAAAGCGCTCTCTGATGGACAGCAGTCGCTGACGCCGGATCAGTTTGAATCGCTCGTCCTCTCGTTGCGACGAGTGGCGCAAGCCATCGGACGCGAGATCGTCTGATGGGGTGACTGTTTAAGATTGCTGTGATTGCTCCTGCTCCTTCACAGGAACACGATGTGTTACAGGGTTTGAGCCGCCTGTAAGTCCTCTACGCGA
Source organism: uncultured Chthonomonadaceae bacterium (assembly GCA_964429855.1). GTDB lineage: Bacteria > Armatimonadota > Chthonomonadetes > Chthonomonadales > CAJBBX01 > CALLMM01. The sequence continues at coordinate 32,270 of CAYSDM010000049.1, read as the reverse complement.
TCAATATCGGTGGCAATCTCAGGATAGGGGCTGATATAGGCTCGCGCGGTTCCTCCGACAAGCTTGCCAGCCGATGCCTCCAAAGGCGGTATGCTCAGGATGCGAGGCAATATCGTCATGGCGAGAGCGACCCGGATGGTTGTGCCGATCCCCAGCATCAGCGCAAGGCGAATCGGGCTTTTTCGCGCCGCATACGCGGAGGCGATCCTCTCTCTCTGCGCATGCATGAAGTCAGGATTTACGAGCATCATATTGCCGCCGGTAAAACGCCCTTCCTTCAGAGAGAGAGCGGTTCGTTTCATGCCGGGGTATTTTTGAAAGCACGATTCGACAGGAACAATTGGATAGACCATGTCTGCCTGAAGAGCCGCGCCATTTCTGCAAAAGTCCTCGACGACCTCTACCGTGATGAACGGAATATCGGATGTGCAGATCAAAACGCGATCTGATTCTTCTGTCTGCTCCAGTCCGGCGAAGATATTTTCGACAAAACCGCCACGATCGGGGAGGGTATGGTAGCGAGGCGAAACCGGGACATTTCCCATCACGACAATGGAGGAGATGCACTCCGCACCGCTCAGCGCGTTCACCACATGATCGAGCATTGTCTGCCCCCGCAGTGATACCAGCGCGCGGTTCTCCAGCCCGGTAGCGGCTATCATGTCGGGCTTTGCTCTCCCGCCAGCTAGAACGATCGCTGGATACCGCAACGGCTTCTCAGTCACTGGTACACCCCTCCCAACCGTTCAAAGTCTCCTCTCTGCTCAGCGACCGACAGACGATAACCTCTCGATACTTCAACCGCATGATGCGCGCCACCTCTTCGGCTTCCTCTTTCGAATAACAGACTCCAAAGACCGCCGACCCGCTTCCGCACAGTCGGGCATTTCGCGCTCGCGCCATCAGAAACTCATCATGAAGAAGCGCGATGGATAGATGCTCCTGGAAGACCACCCGTTCAAAATCGTTGGTAAACCGCGCTGTCAGCCTCTCAATATCGCCCAGCGCGAGAATATCCTGCAGGCTGCGGGTAGATCGCGCCGTAACGCGATCCGGGATAGCGTCCAGCGCGGCATAGGCTTGCGCGGTCGAGATATTCACTTCCGGTTTCACGATCACAAACCAGAGCGTGGGACCGTCGTTCAGGGGAGTGACGACCTCTCCTCGCCCGCGCATCGCAACGGTCCCTCCTACAATAAACAGCGCGCAGTCGGAACCAATCTTTGCTGCCATTGTCGCCATCTGATCAGTATCAAGATTCAGTTTGAAGAGCCGATTCATGCCGCGAATGACAGTCGCGGCATTTGAGCTGCCGCCACCAAGACCTGCCTGCGCGGGTATGCGCTTCTCCAATCGGATATGAACGCCTTCACGACAGCCTGAAGCCTGCAGAACGGCTTCCGCCGCCCGCACCGCGAGATTTGACGAACCGGATGGGATACGCGCATCATCACACTCCAGCGAGATACCGGGACGCTCCCGGCGATACAGGATGATCCTGTCCGAAAGCGAAATGACCTGAACGATACTGGAGAGGTTATGATAGCCATCCTCTCGCCTGCTGAGAATATCCAGCGTGTAGTTCACTTTCGCCGGAGAACACAGCGTACATACCTGTTCCAAACGAAAACCTCTTATCTGGCAGTAATGAATGAATGTAAACACAATAGAATACACCATCCACTGTAACTCTGTCACTAAATTCTCTTTATCACAGAAGCGGATGATGTTATACTCTATTCCAGCAAATATTACGAGAAGGGTCAGGGTCTTGATATATGTCTCCGGTTTCTGAATCCAGCACTCAAGTGTTGTTAACGCGCCAGATTAATGCCGTTCATACCATTACACGCATGATGTCCTCCAGTCTCGACCTGGAGGATCGTCTTCGCGACATTCTCAATCTTTCTGTGGAGACCGTAGGCGCAACCGCAGGAACCATCTACCTGTATCGCAGTTCCGATGATAAACTGGTATTCGAATATGTGGTTGGCAGCACGGCGACCACGTTGAAGGGTCTGGCAATGCGTTCCACAGATGGAGTGGCCGGCGCGGTATTTCAGTCGGGACAGCCGCAGATAACCAATCGTCCGCGAGAAGCCGTCTCGCACCGATCCGATATCGGAGAGAATGTCGGCATGATTACGGAGAGTATTCTGACGGTTCCTCTGCGTTATCAGTCCGGCAGTTCCGTCGGCGTCATGCAGTTGGTGAATAAGAAAGAGGGAGAATTCAACCAGAACGATCTGGCAGTGATAGAAATTATCGCGACGATTGCCGCCGGCGCAATCGAAAATGCCCGTCTCTATCGCGATGCGCAGATGGCTGCCATAGCGAATACGGTTGGAGGATTGAGTCATGACATCAAGAATAAGGTCGCGCCTATCTCCGGTTGGTTAGATACGCTGCGCCCCATGATGGATCAGATGTTTCTTGACATGGATAACATCATTGCATCTGTTCCTGACAGGATTGCCGAGCAGCAGAACCATGCGCTGGAAACGGTACGTACCTTCTATTCGGAAGCGTTTGACGCGATGACAGATCAGGTGGAGGAGATACAGGAGTATACCAGGATGATCGCGGATACCGTGAAAGGGATGGTATCCGAACCGCAAATCGTGATGAATGACCTTGTCCCCGTGATTGAAGACGAGATCAACAAGCTGGAGATCACGGCTCGAAGACGAAGCGTCTCACTTGTCCGGGAGTTCGCCGATCTTCCTTTCTTTCCACACGACAGCTTCCTGCTGAAAGGCGCGATCTTCAATCTGGTGAACAACGCTATACCGGAGACGCCGGAAGGCGGCAGCATCACCATTCGCACCAGTTACGACCAAGAAGGGATATTTCCCGGCGGAGGCTATGTTCTGATCGAGGTGATAGATACGGGAAAGGGGATACCTGTCGCGCTGATGGAGCGAATTCTGAGAGGGGATGCAAAGAGCACGAAACCGGGGGGAACAGGGCTGGGTACCAAGATTGTCTATAACGCCGTAAAGGCGCATCATGGCGTATTTGAGGGAGAGAGCGTTGAAGGAGAGGGAACAACGTTTCGCATGAAATTACCGCTTGGCTCTTGAAGGAGAGCCAAGCCGTTATTCTTATCTCTGTTCCACAATCTCCCGCATCTTCTTTACGTCCAGCACCGTCACGCGATAAGAGGAGTCGGAGGCGATCAGTTTGCGTTTTCGCAGGTTCACGAAGACCTGATTGACTCTCTCGCGAGATGCACCCACCAGACCGGCAATATCGCTCTGTGTCAGCCGCATGGGTATGCGAATGCCTTCCTCCGTTGAGATGCCGTACTGATCGGCAAAGACCATCAGTTGACGGGCAACCTTGCCATAGACATCTAACGTACAAAGCGCCTGTATCTGTTCGGTGGAGAGCCGGACACGACGCGATAGAATCTTCAACAGGTTCCGGGTGACCCTCGGGTTTGTCTCGAGTAGACGCTCGAAGTTCCCTCTGTCCAGCCATAATAACACTGATTCTTCTTGAGTTAAAACATCAGCGGATCGTCCTGAACTGTCAATCACGCTTAACTCGCCGAAAATCTCCCCGGCTCCCAGCAGCGCGATGATAACTTCTGTGCCATCTCCCTGATCCACCTTGATCTTTACGGTTCCAGAGAGAATAATAAAGATGATGTCTCCCGGAGTCTCCACCGAGATCACATTGGTGCCTGACGGGTAGTGTTTTCGATGCAGCGCCTGATTAATCTCGGCAAGTTGCTGCTCGGTAAGTCCCTGAAACAATGCGATCTCCTGCAACAGCCGAAGATCCGAAACAGCAGGCATACTTCTCTCCTTCACAAAGAGATTGAGTGACATACGGGGATTAATCAATTACGAGCTTAATAAAAGAGATTATAGGATCATGAGAGAAGGGCTGTCAAGTCATCTTAGACGGCAATAAAGTTATATTGCAACCATGTGTCGCTTCACAATCCATCAGAGAGAGGCTGCCGACTATCTCCGCCGTGACGAAGCCCAGAGACAGACACACTGTCTAGCTGCGCGAAGGCATTCGGAACGGCAGCGTAACAGTTGTCGCCTTATGACGTTTTGAACTGCCTGAAACCGTTAGCAATGTATGAGGCGATCGGTGTTCATGCCGGATGTAACCGAGAGCGATAACCGAGTTGAGAGCGGGGGAGTAGACGCTGCTGGTAATCCATCCGATGGGTTTATCCACAGCCTCTTCCAGCAACACCGGACTCTTATATTCTGGTATCTGATCTCCTTCCAGAATTAATCCCGTCAGGGCACGGTTGGTATGTCCCCTCGACTGAATACGCGCAATGATCTCCTGACCCACATAGCAGCCTTTCCGGTAGCTAATATGCGTCGCTTCCAGATTGGCTTCCAGCGGAATGGTTGTCTCATCCATATCCGCGCCATAACGCGGTATTCCTGCCTCCACACGGTGTATCTCAGCAGCCTGTTCGCCAACCGGTCTGGCTCCGGATTCTAAGAGTTTTTCCCAGAGCGAAGGCGCATCTTCAACGGGAAGGTAGATATCAAATCCACCCTCGATGGAGTGAAAAGCCGGAACGATGATAGCGGAATCGCCTGCGATGGATGGTTTGCACAGAGAAGAAGCCGCTGCCCCCTGCAGTGAAAAGCATGTTAGCGTTTCGGTCACATCGGCGATCTCTACATCTTCAGTAATGATATAGCCGTCGAAAAGACGGGCTAATTTCTGCTTGTTTGTCGTATCGAGGTCGAGTAGCAGGCTGTCTCCCGCGTTGATAACCGACATTTCGGCGAGAAGATGTCCCGTGGGGTTCAGAACGCAGGCTTGTAAGACATCCTTGCCAGTCTGGAATGGAAGCACATCGTTCGTTACCATCCCCTGCAGCCACGTCACCCTGTCTTTGCCGGTTAATCGCAGCCTGCCGCGATGAGAACGATCAAACAACCCGATATGTTCGATGACAGCGCGATACTCCTCTTCCACACTACCGAAACTCTCGATCCAGCCTTCCTCGGTCAGTACCGCCCCCTGTGCTTTCTGTTGACTTCTCAATGCTTTCAGCGACATCTTTACATCCCTTTAGAATGGAAAGACAGTTGACCTTCACAGGACAACTGTCTTCAGAAACCCGTCGGCAATCGCCGATTTACAGCGTAATGAGTTCGGTTAGCTGCGTGAATCGCGCTCCCTGCTCTTTTGCGTAAGCAATCGCCTTATGAAGGGGCTGTGCGTTGTCTACATCATCGCTCAAGGATAGAACGGTAACCTCCTGATTTGCCAGACAGTGCTCTAAAAGAGGCTTGACTTTGTCCCATCCAAGATCGAGATTGCCTGCTATCCCCTGATGCGTGGCAAGCGGAGCGACCAGAAGTTTTGCAGAGCCGGGAACGCTCAGATCCTCATAGCTGGGATGATAGGGTTGACGGGGACCGTCCGGGCGAGAAACGCCGTGCTTGTCACTGGCGGCAGGACAGGCGGAGGTGTCCACCAGAATGCCTATATCCTCCAGATGTTTGATGTCACCGGGCAGAAGGTCAAAGTCGCTGGAGCGGAAACTGGTCGGCTTCACATGGCACTGTTTCAGCACATCTTTCCCGATCCGAATGAGATCGCCACGAACGACAGGATCGGAGATGTAGCCATTGCTGTTCTCGAACTTCAGCAGCAACCCGGTTTCATGCCAGGCGGGAATCCGGTGAAAGTACTCGGTATGATAGAGGCTGATGTTCGACATGGGGTCTTTTTCGGACACAAAAATTAACCAGGTCAACGGAACCGTAAATTCTTCCGCAGCCTGGACTATCTCTCTGGTATAACAGCGTCCGCTTCTGGCGGACTGACACTCGACGCTTATTGCTACCGTCGGCATGGAGTTCCTCCTATGACTGTCGTTTTTACTCTCGGATGATACCACATTTCGGGTCTCGATTTCCCTGTCCGGGCTAAATAGCGCCCTCGCTGGAGGGGGCATAGCGATAGAAGATCGCCAGCGATTTACGTAAAACCTTACCCTGATGGCGATAACCGCCATGTCCTGGAACTATCCGGCAGAAGGTGCCGTCAATGCGATTTTCGGTCGTTTCCGCCGGGGGATAGTCAGGGTCCGGCTCGATAATATATGCTACCGGCTTATCCTGACCGACAACGCCTTCGATACGTTCCAGTCCCAGTCGCTCTCTTAACTCTCGCTGGCGATCCATCTGCGCGTTCTGGATAACAAGTTGAATATCTTCCAGCAGCGCTCTTACATCATGCGGCAGCGCTTCATTCAGGGACACAATTTGAGGCGATTGATAGAGATGATAATCCAGCGAGTCGAGAAGCCACTCCGTCCACATTGCCGGATCATCTGAAGGTGTTTTCAGAGTATCCCACTGTTTTACCAGCACTCGATAGTAGGAATCCAATCGCTCTATGTCTTTCTTGAGAGTGGGGGAGAGAGGTTGGTTTTTCAGGCGATCCATCTGCGCGTTCAGACGTCGCCAGTCCTCCATCCATGCCAGCGAGCGCGCAGGCGTGACCGGACGCGGGGATGTCACTCTTTCATGGATGGGAGAGGAGGGCTTTTCTCCTCCTCTTGGAGATGCAGCAGCGGTGTCTCCCGACCAGGCTGGACGAGGAGCGGAATGTGTTGTAGAAGGTGTTGTGACCACAGGAGCGGCTGCCGTCCCTCCAGGGGTGGTTGCCTGCGCTTTCTCTAGCCTCTGGATACTCGCCATGACCGACTGCAGCGTCGCCAGCATCTCCTGTGAGACCTGTTTCAGGCTGTTTATCTCTCCCTGTATCGTCTGTATCTGTGAGTCAATCTCCTGTAGTCTTTCGGCAGTATGCGCCTCGATCCTCGGCAACAGACTCTGTTCCAGTTCTTGCAGCCTGTCTTCCTGAGAAGCATCGCGACTCTCCTGTTTCTCCATCAGTTCCTTTACATGGATTCCGATGGATTGAAGATCAGACTGGATCTGTGATTGCTGCTCTATCAGGGAATCCACGCCTTGCACAGTGGAGGCGCATGCTTCATCAAGTAATGCCGTCTTCCTCTGTAGATCGCCCAGTTCCTGAGTTAGCTGGCTGGATTCGGAGGTTAACCTGGCAGAGACCTGTGTGATCTGATTCTCCAGTTTCTCCCGGTGCTCAGTAAATTCCGTTACAGTCTCACGCAGAGCCGCAAAGGAGGTTTCCGTTTCCTGCTGCTGTTGACGAAACTGCTCCTTTTCACGGCGATAAGCTTCCAGATTCACCGACTGCTGTTGAACCAGTTCCTCAAACTGATAGCTGAGATGGGTGGATTGGCTTCGTATCTCCGATATCTGCGAAGCCAGACCGCTTTGGAGGTTATACAATTTTTCATTGAATTCCGAAATTTTCGGGACGACCTGCGCCTCCAGAACAGGCTGTATATTGCGCTCCAACTCACGATATCCCATATTCAGATGTTGAAATCGGCTGTCCAGAAGTCTATGCAGTTCTGCAATTCCAGTTTTCAGCGATTCTATCTGCAGCCGGTCTTCCAGCGACTCAATACCAGCCTGCAGTTCATTGATTCTCGCCTCCAGATCCAGCAGACGTTTATATTGAAGCGCGTCATTGCTTTCAAGTCCTTTTCCCTGTTGGAAGAGATCGTTGCGAAGCTCCTCTATCTGATGATAGATTTCGTCATACTGTTTCTTAAGAGTTGCTGCCTCCTCAATGCGCGGATCGGTTGTAGCTTCCGAAAGAGGAGCAGGCGGCGTGTTCCAGACCTGCTGAACATCGAAGATATTGGATTTACCGACTGGCGCGCCAGGGGGAGGACTCTTCACCGGAGAGCGATGCACGGTGGGAACAACGGCAGTCCACCGTCCCGTTACCTCTATCCTCACACGACTCACGCCTTCCGCTTCGAGAATGACCTGTTCCTGAAGAGTCGTTCCCCCCATCCCTCCCTGTAAGTAGACAGTCAGAGTGGTTGGCTCTGGACCGAACTCAACAGGTTCAACCCGTAGAATGGGAGAACTGACGATCGCTTTCCCCGGCCCGCCGCTGACTTCGATCTGCTTTTGACTGGTCTCGCCGGGTGAGAGCACGCCAAAATCGAGACGGCCAGGCAGCACTTTGATATTGGTCGGCTTTCTGCCAGCAGGGGAGATCGTTGTGGTGGCAGAGACGATATCTATGCTTTTCTGCGCCTCATTATTGGGAATGCCTCGATCCAGAAGGTTCTTTACCGCCGCCTTCTTTTTATCGGGATCATTTGTTGATCGAACCTGATTAAGCAGGAGCGTCCAGGTTTGCAGTTCATTTAAGGCGCTCTCATGATTGACCCCACAGGAGAGCATCAACTGTGTAAGTTGATCCAGAGATCGAATGCCGTGCGACTTTATCTGTTCAGCGAGCGGGATGAGCGCGGGAAGGAGTTTCTCCAGAAGATTTGTGGGAAGGGGAGAAGGCATCAGGTCTCTCCAACGATTAACTGTCCGTAAAATTAGCGGTTTTGCGAACTCCACAGAGCGGTCATTGCGAGTTGAATAAGCTCATTTTCGCTCTCCAGGATCAGCTTCTCATCCAGAAGCATCCCATCTGCGCCGCCTTGCAGGGTCAAAACCAGGGTGGTCGGTCCGGGTCCGAAGACACCTGGAGAGACCGTTATCTGTGGCGTGCTGGTAGAGACCTTTCCCGGACCGCCTGTGACCACAAGCGTCTTTTGCGCGCCAATCCCTGGAGGCAGCCACCCGAACTGAATGGCATTTGCACTGACCGAGATCGGTAATGTTCCTGTTCCGGTGGATGAGGGGACAAGCGGCGAGGAGACCGTCTCGACAGCGGTTCGCGCAATCCCTTCCGGCACATTGCGATCTACGAAGAGTTTGATAGCGCCCTCTTTTTTAGCGGGATCAGAAGAGCCTCGAACAAAAAGAAGGATCTTCATCCATCCTTCAAGAACTTCCAAAGCCCAGTTCTCATTCAGACCGCAGGAGGTCATGATCTGAAACATCTGATCACGAGACAGCGCGCCTTCGGATCGAACGCTCTCTGCCATGCCAGGAAGTCCCTGCATCAGGCGTTCGATAGGAGTCAGGTTTTTTTTCACGGGAGGAGCTGAGGGCGGAGGAGACGGTGAACTGCTCACAGGGGGTTGCAGATGTCGAACCGTCTGATCCAATTGAGTCAATCGCTCCAGAATCTGTCTCACGCTGGAACTGAGAGTTGAGAGATCGCCAGATAGCTGTGCAATCATGCTCTCCGCTCGCTGAAGGCGCTCCTCGATCGGCTGCAAGTTCACTGGCGGCGCGGAGGAAGCAGACTCTGCGTTTTTAGATTGTCGTTGAGTCTCCTTGACCAGTGATTCAAACTCCTCCAAACGTCTCCTTTGAATCGTGTCTTTTCGCTCCAATGCGAGCGTCTGGCCTTTCAGAAACATAAGCTGCTTCTGCAGTTCGCTTAACTGCTCCTGAAGGCGGGCATCTTTCGTCGCCTTTACGGAGGCGGCATCCCATTTCGCCTGTACACTTACGCGAACGCGCAATTCCTCGCTGTCCAGCAGAAGCACATCGGTCAGAGTCTGTCCATCTTTCCCTGCGGTCGTACTGACTTGCAGAGTTGTCTCTTCTGGACCGAATTCCGAAGGCTCAACTTTGACCAGTCCCATTTCAGAGGATATACGCCCCGGACCGCCACTGACAATCAGTGTACGCTGCCCGGATTCGCCGGGAGCCAGAGTCCCGAAGTCAATATCGCTATCGCTGACAGTTATCGGCAGTCCGCTCATGAAAGTATGGGTAAAAAATAGGAGATCATTCTATTCAAAATTGATCAGAGAGAAGACTTCATAGCCGTGCAGGTACTTCCGACCTTTGAGGAAATCCAGTTCAATCATGAAACAGAAACCGGTGACCTGTCCTTCCAGACGCTCAACCAGTCTTGCCGTGGCGGCAGCGGTACCTCCGGTTGCCAGCAGATCATCCACCACGAGCACCCTCTGACCGGGCTTAACCGCGTCTACATGGATTTCAACGGTGTTGGTGCCGTATTCGAGCGCATACTCCTCATTGATGGTGCGATAGGGAAGTTTTCCCAACTTACGCACCGGCGCAAATCCGATCCCTAACTGCAGCGCCAGCGGCATTCCCAGCACAAAACCGCGCGACTCGATCCCAATCACCAGATCGGGGGGATCCTTACGGGCAAAAATGGCAAAGTGATCTATCACTTCCTGAACTGCCTGTGGGTCTGCCAGCACCGGGGTGATATCTTTGAACAGAATTCCGGGTTTTGGGAAATCGGGCACATCCCGGAGTAAAGATTGTGCGCGCAGCAGGGTCATGAGAGCTTCCTTCCAATCAGATTTCCGATCCTGCCCTCTATCAGGCGGGGATTGCGATCGGTTCCACCAGTTTTTTCAGGTTCTCGTCAAAAGGCGTTCGCACCACTCCCTTTTCAGTGATGATTGCGGTTATTAGTGAATTCGGCGTCACATCAAATGCGGGGTTCCAGACCGGAACTCCTTCCGGCGCAATCCGAATTCCCTCAATATGGGTCATCTCTATGGTCTCACGCTCTTCGATGGGAATACGAGAGCCGGTAGGCAGGTTTATGTCCACCGTAGAGAGCGGAGCCGCAACATAGAAGGGGATCTTATGAAAGTGCGCCAGAACGGCTACGCTGTAGGTTCCGATCTTATTGGCGGTATCGCCATTCGCAGCAATGCGATCCGCGCCTACGATCACGCAGTCAATGCGTCCGTCTCGCATCAAAACGGCCGCCATGTTATCCGCGATGATTGTTACCGGGATGTTATCCTGCGCCAGTTCCCAGGCGGTTAGTTTCATTCCCTGAAGGCGCGGGCGGGTCTCATCAGCAACCACCTGAATCCGCTTCCCCTCTTCGATGGCATAGCGAACGACTCCCAGAGCGGTTCCATAACTCACGGTTGCCAGCGCACCCGCATTACAGTGAGTTAGCACTGTGAATCCATCTTGCAGAAGCGCGGAGCCGTGCATCCCGATGGTGCGGTTGGCTTCGATGTCCTCTCCCAGCATCGCCAGCGCCTCTGTTATCAGGGCATCTTTTATGTCTACAATGTTGCCGTCCACCTTCTCAATGACGCCCATCATCCGATCCACCGCATAAAACAGGTTGACGGCAGTAGGTCGGGATGCACGGAAGGTATCCGCTATCTGCTCCATGCGTTTCTTGAAAGAGTCGCGGCTTTCGGCGATAATCCCGCGTGCGCCCAGCGCCATCCCCAGCGCGGCAGAGCACCCTATAGCCGGTGCGCCACGAACCACCATTGTTCTAATCGCCTGCGCGACATCGCGCCAGTCCCCCATGTCGAGATAGGTCAGGCGTTCCGGCAGCGCGGTCTGGTCAATCAGGCGGACTTTTCCGCCTTTCCATGACACGGTCTGCAGCACCTTTTCAGGATCGGGCATGAATGATACTCCCTCCGGGCAAGGACTCTGGGAATAGGTTTTATGGAATCAAGCGCTTATAAGAGCATGATCCAGGGAATGATGACAGGGACTATCCATATCCAACGGAATTCGAAGCGCCATATCGAGAACGACTGCTTTTATATTATCAGCATTCTGTTTGAATACCTTATAGACCTCTGCCGCAGTGACCGGTTCGATCTCGCCTTCATGAAAGAGACCGCAATCATAATCTGTTACCAGCGAGATATTCACAACAGCGATCTGTTGCTCCAGAGCCAGATAGGCTTCCGGATACTGCGTCATTCCGATCACCTCCCAGCCCTGCGCGCTGAACCATCGGCTCTCTGATTTTGTGGAGAAACGCGGTCCATTGATCACGACGATGGTTCCGCTCCCATGAACCGGAATCCCTTTTGAAGCAATGACTTCCTGAGCCAGTCGGCGCAGATGCGGACAGTATGTCTCTGCAGGACTAACATGATATACTTCCGGTCCCTCATAGAAAGTATCGTTTCTGCCTCGCGTACGGTCCACAAACTGATCGCAAAGCACGAACTCTCCCGGTCTGATATGCGGCTGCAGGCTTCCGACAGCGCACGGACTGATCAGATAGCGAACCCCCACCGACTTCAACGCCCAGATGTTGGCACGATAGTTAATTTTATGCGGCGGTATGGTGTGGTGTCTTCCATGACGGGGCATAAATGCAATGGTTCTCCCTTCCATCTCCGCCAGAAAGAGGCTGTCACTCGGCGCTCCATAAGGCGTATCGAGAGAGACCTCCGATACATTCTCAAGAAAACGGTAGAAACCGCTACCGCCAAATACACCGATGGGGGCATTCACCATCGTCGTCAAGCATCCTCCTTCGTCGGATCATCTTCCAGGATCGAGAGGCGAATCAGCGCATCACGCGCTGCCTCCTGTTCCGCCTGCTTTTTGCTCTTGCCAACGCCTGTCCCGATCACAGCCATATCCAGAAGCGCTTCCGCCATAAATGTCTTATCGTGATCTGCTCCTGTCTCCTGCACGATTCGATAGCGCGGTGTGATCCGGCTTGTAGCCTGCATATGCACCTGGAGCAGCGATTTATAATCGTCGAGAGAACGATCTTCCGATATACGCTGCATGGCGGATGACATTGTGCGCTGAATAAATACCTGTGCAGCGGAAAAGCCCTGATCCAGAAACACAGCTGCGACTACCGCTTCATAGGCATCCGAGAGAATGGATTTACGCTGACGACCGCCCTCCATTGTCGCTATCTCGATTGCCTGATCCAGCCCCAGTTGACGGGCGACATCTGCGAGAACGGATTCGCTGACCAGATAGGCTTTCGCTTTTGCCATCTCTCCTTCGCTGGCTGATGGAAGCGAATGAAACAGGCTATCGCAGATCACCATCCCGATGATGGAGTCACCCAGGAACTCCAGACGCTCATTGCTTTCTGCAGTCGAATCGGAGGTTACAGAACGATGACGAAGCGCCTGCTGCAGACGAGATCGGTCTCGAAAAGAGACTCCCAATCGAACTTCAAGTGCCTCGATCCCATCGTTGGATGGCAATGTTTCGCACCCCTATCTACCTGTTAACAGGTGCAGCAGCAGGTTTAACATTATGAGCAAAGAGAGACCAAATATGATATACCCTATGAACCAGTTCGCCCATATCTTCTGAACCTGTAGGAAGTGTTTCAGGCTGTTAAACCGTCTTGCCCGCCATCCCCATCTATTTCCCTGTACACCAAAGACGAGTTTAAGAATAACATGGATCGTAAGCGCCATGAACAGGTAGGACGCGCTGAATAAACTGCCTGGAATGATGCCTCTCTCGCCAAGTACAGCCAGCCCGACATGCAGGACGCTCACGAAAGCGATTACGGAGAAAGCATGAACACCGTGCGAAAATCCCCAAATCCAGGTGAAACCGAATGCGCCAGGATTGAACCCGGCGATCTGTTGCGGGACGGAGACGCCCATTCCAGAGGTGTTTTCTGGCTCTCTTTTCTGTTCAGGCGAAGAGAGGATCGGTTCCGAGATGGCTTCCGTTTCTCTATTGCCATTCGACTTTTCCGGGGAAACATCCTGCGTAACTATCGCGGCCTGTGTTTCCGGTTTTACGTCTGTCAGCATGACGTTTTCGGTGACAGGGGTGGCGAGGAGATTCTTCGGCTTATTCCCGGTAGATTCTGTTTTCAGAGGGGGGGATTCAGGCACCAGGGCGTTTCTGTCTGTGCTTACTGGAACCGGAAGCGTATCCTGGCGCGTGGAGGTTATGTACTGTCTGGCGTCCGATCTGGATGCGCTGAGACTTTGATTCAGCGAACCATGGCCCCGTTTGTTCTGTTTCTTGACAACAGGAGAAGGTGCATGTTCTGATAACCCGCGCATACAGTGGGCGCAGTTATCAGAGTCGTCCGGAATAATACCTGTGCAATAGGGGCATCTCATCTATACATCCAATGGTTTGAGTTCGCTTCTTTCCGTGTTGATCTCTCAATCTATATTATACGATAATGACTCCCCGGGCTGTCCCGTTATTACAGTCAGGTTCATTGCAGACGAGAAAAAGATAACAGGATGCGCTGAACATAAAATGAACAGCAGCATCCTGTCGTGAAGATGACAGTTTTATTCGCGTCAGGAGAGCTTCTTGAATATCACGGTGGCGTTATGACCTCCAAACCCGAACGAATTGGACATGGTGACTTCTATGGGCAGGGAGCGAGCCTCATTTGGCGTATAGTCTAGATCACATTCAGGATCGGGTGTCGTGTAGTTGATCGTAGGAGGAATCATCTGATTCTGGATCGCCAGCACACACACGACCGCTTCAATCGCTCCCGCCGCTCCGAGAAGATGCCCTGTCATGGACTTTGTGGAACTTATGGGAATCTTAGGGGCGGATTCCCCGAAGGTTGCTTTTATCGCCGCCGTTTCCAGCTTGTCGTTGTAGTGGGTGGATGTGCCATGCGCGTTGATATAGTCCACAGTTTCAGGTGCAAGCGCGGCGCGTTCCAGTGCCATATTCATGGCGCGGGAAGCTCCTTCGCCCTCTGGAGCAGGCGCGGTGATATGATAGGCATCCGCAGTCAGTCCATAACCCATTATCTCCGCATAGATACGCGCTCCTCGCCTGCGTGCATGGGATAGAGACTCCAGAATGAGAATTCCGGCTCCCTCCGCCATCACGAATCCATCACGGTCTTTATCGAACGGGCGACTGGCTGCCTGCGGGTCGTCATTGCGCTGAGACAGCGTTCGCGCCGCGCAAAAACCGCCCAATCCGAGGGCAGTAAGCGGAGCTTCGCTGCCTCCCGCTATCATCACATCGGCATCTCCCCGCCGGATAATATGGAAGGCGTCTCCGATGGCGTGCGTTCCTGTAGCGCATGCGGTAACGACGGTGCTGTTGGGGCCCTTTGCGCCGTAAAGAATGGAGACCTGACCGGATGCCATATCTGCGATGAGCATCGGGATGAAGAAGGGACTGATCCGATCCGGTCCACGATCAAACATCACCTTTGCCTGCTCTTCGATCGTGCGAAGGCCGCCGATACCCGAGCCGATCAGCACCCCGACTCGGTTCGCCTCATCGGCGCGGATGTCGTAACAGGCGTCTGTCAGCGCCATGCGTGTGGCGGCTACCGCAAAATGGACAAAGCGGTCCATGCGGCGCGCCTCTTTGCGCTCCATAAAATCTTCCGGCGCGAAATCGGTTATCTCGCCAGCAAATCGAGTGGTGAATGCGGATACATCGAAACTGGTGATCGGCACAATTCCGGAGCGCCCTGCTATCAGGCTCTGCCAGAAACGCTCGATCCCCAGACCCAGAGATGTCACCACTCCCATACCGGTAACGACCACTCGCTCCGGAGGAGAGTATTGTGCGTGTTCAGTCATGGAAACCTCGCCAAAAGGCTGTACTTAGTTCATCTTGGCGTCAATATAGTCTACGGCTTCCTGAACCGTCTTGATCTTCTCAGCATCCTCATCGGGAATCTCGATGTCGAACTCCTCTTCCAACCCCATAACCAGTTCGACCACATCCAGCGAGTCTGCCCCCAGATCATTGATGATGTCCGCCTTGGCGGTGACCTCGTCTGGGTCCTTCTCAAGCTGCTCGACGATCACCTTCTTCACACGCTCAAATGTTGACATTTCGTCCTCCCGTTAGAAAAATGATGAATATTGTTCTTACATCAGGGCACTACATGAACATCCCGCCGTCTACGGTGACAACCTGTCCGGTCATATAGGAAGCGTAGTCGCTTGACAGAAAGAGAGCCACTTTAGCGATGTCTTCCGGTTGTCCCAGTCGTCCCAGGGGAATGCGTTTCTTCATCTCGTCTCGAATCTCCTCCGGCAGAGCGTCGGTCATGGAGGTGATGATATAACCAGGCGCGATGGCGTTAACGGTTATCCCTCTGGAACCAAGCTCTTTCGCCGTGGATTTCGTCAGTGCGATCAAGCCGCCTTTAGAGGCAGCATAGTTGGCCTGTCCAGCATTACCGGCGATGCCGATTACGGAGGTGATATTAATGATCCTGCCGGATTTCTGCTTGAGCATGATCCGCGATGCGGCTTTCGTGCAGAGAAATGCCCCTTTGAGATTGCTGTCGAGGACGGTATCCCAGTCCCCTTCGCTCATTCTCATAAGCAGATTGTCACGGGTGATGCCTGCGTTGTTGATCAGAATGTCTACGCGACCGAAGGCCTGCATGGTTTCATCAAATAGTCGCTGGACATCCCCGGCGGAAGCGACATCCCCCTGAACCGCGATCACGCGCCGTCCGGTTTTCTCTTGCACTTCGGCGGCGGCAGACCCCACATTCGCGGCAGTAAAGCTGAAGAGGGCGAGATCGGCTCCTTCCTGTGCCAGTTGAATAGCAATGGCGCGCCCAATCCCACGACCAGCCCCGGTTATGATTGCGACTCTATTCTGCAATAGCATGAGAAACCGTCCACTTTCTACAGGAATAGTTCACCGCGAACTGTCGTCTTCGCCTTCCCGGATAATAATACCCGTTCTCCCCGCAATTCTACGTGTAAAATGCCGCCTCGCGCCGAAGCCTGATAGGCTATAAATTTCTGTTTACCCATTTTCTGACTCCAGTAGGGAGCCAGGTAGCAGTGCGCAGAGCCGGTCACCGGGTCTTCGTTCACGCCCGCTGAAGGGGCAAAGAAACGGGATACGAAGTCAAAGGGCTGGTTTTCGGAGCGACAGGTAACGATTACTCCACGAGTCTCGACACGTTTTAGCTGTGTGAAATCAGGCGAAAGCGAGCGCAGTTCCGCTTCCGAACCGACTTCGATCAGATAGTCCATCCCGTTGCTTCCGATATAACGCGGCGTTATCGTCAGCGCTTCAAGCATTCCCGCCGGAGGATTCGACTTGACGGGCGGTCTGGCGGGAAAGTTCAGCACGATCCCATTCTGGGAATGCTCCGCCTGCAGCTCTCCGCTTCGTGTTTGGAACTGTATCATCTTCGTGGGAGCGACAACTCCTTCTTGCCAGAGTAGGTGCGCGCTCGCAAGCGTGGCATGTCCGCATAGATCAACCTCCATCAGAGGCGTAAACCAGCGGAGGGAATAGGTCGTCTCTGATGGATCGGAGTTCGCAAGTAGAAAAGCCGTTTCGGAGAGGTTCATCTCCTGCGCTATCTGCTGCAGAAGGCTGTCCTCCAGTGGTTTTTCCAACAGGCAGACGGCTGCCGGATTCCCGCTGAAAGATCGCTCCCTCACCGTAAAAGCATCAATGATATGCAGGGGCAGTCGCATTTCAGGAGTCGTTTCCCGAATTCATTGACTGCACCAGTTCCACGGCAGCTTCCAGCGATTCGAGGTTCTCAACGCTGATGACTTTGACGCTTCTGTCAATGCGCTTCATCAGACCTGCCAGCACACTTCCGACACCGATCTCCAGAAACGTATCCACGCCATCCGCAATAAGCAGTCGCATGGACTCCTCCCAGCGAACGCTTCCGCTGATCTGCATGGTGAGGAAAGGCGCGAAGTCCACGCCGCTTTTATTGTATTCCGCGCTGACATTCACCACCACCGGGAAACGCGCCTGCTTGAACTGAGCCTCGCGCAGAACAGGGTAGAGGGCGTCGCCAGCAGAGACCATCAGCGGGGAGTGAAACGCTCCTGAGACAGAAAGCGATATGACGGTTCTTGCGCCTCGCTCTTTCGCCAGAGCGGAGGCTTTTTCTACGGCGGGCACCTCTCCAGAGATGACAACCTGTCCGGGGCAGTTGTAGTTCGCCACCGCAACGATCCCGGTATCCTGCGCCTCCCTGCAGACAGCCTGTGCCGTCTCGCCATCCAGACCAATAATCGCCGCCATAGTTCCGGGTCTGGCCATACCGGCTTCCCACATCAACCGCGCTCGCTTTTGTACTAGATCTACGCCTATCTCAAAGCTCATGGCTCCGGCGGCGTAGATGGCGGCATACTCGCCAACACTGTGACCGGCGGCGGCAAAAGGAGACAGCGTTACACGCGAGCGAAGCGCATCCAGTGTTGCGCAGCCTGTCACATAAAGAGCAGGCTGTGTATACACCGTCTGTTTTAGATTCTCTTCCGGGCCATCAAAGCAGAGTTTCGCCAGATCATACCCAAGGTTTTCGGAGGCTTGCGTGAATCGCTCGCGCGCCGCCGGATACTCCCGATACACCTCTAAGCCCATGCCGATCTTTTGCGAACCCTGTCCAGGAAACAGTAGAGCCAGTTTACCCATGATTCTCTCCAGGAGGGATCAATCGCGAGACCAGCGAACGACATTGGCTCCCCAGGTCAGCCCGGCGCCAAACCCGACAAAGACGAGAATATCTCCGCGCCGGACTCTCCCCTGGGAAACCGCTTCCGTCAACCCGAGCGGAATCGAAGCTGCAGAGGTGTTGCCATACTTCTCAAGATTGATAAAGACTTTGTCGGAGGGAAGCCCCATTCGGTTCGCGGCAGCTTCGATTATGCGGATATTCGCCTGATGCGGAATGAAGAGACTGACATCTGATGGAGACAGGTTGGCTTTACAGAGAGCGTCCAGACAGACATCTCCCATTATCCTTACCGCGAATTTATAGACCTCTCCTCCTCGCATGACGATTCGGTTGAGCTTCTGTTCCAGCACCTCCTGGGTGATTGGGAGCTTCGTCCCTCCTGCCGGAAGAATAATCATCTCGAAACCGTCGCCGTCGGACCCCATCGAGGAGGCTAGAACGCCTTCATCCGTCGCGCAGGGTCCCAGAACCGCCGCGCCAGCGCCGTCCCCAAAGAGGACACAGGTAGCGCGATCCTCCCAGTTAACCAGTTTGGAGAGCGTCTCAGCGCCTATGACCAATATACGCCGCATCTGACCGGACTGAATAAAGGCGGAGGCAGTGGCAAGACCGTAGACAAATCCGGAACAGGCTGCGGTGATATCATACGCGGTTGCCCGGTTCGCGCCGATTGCCTGCTGAATCAGACAGGCGGTGGCGGGCCAGATGTAGTCTCCGGTGGCGGTAGCGCAGATGATCATATCCAGTTCTTCCGGATGGATTCCGGCATGCGCCAGTGCGCGTCGTGCCGCTTCGGCTCCCAGCGTGGAGGAGGTTTCGTCCGGTCCGCTGATACGTCGCTCACGGATTCCGGTGCGCGTAAGAATCCACTCATCGGTGGTATCAACCATCTTCTCAAGGTCTGCGTTCGTAAGAACACGATCAGGGACAGCCATACCGACCCCGAGGATCCCCGCGTTTACGGATCGTTGCATATTCGCCTCCCTTTCAAAAAACTATACAAATGACCTGTTCATACAAACAGGTCATATTTTCATATCGTTGGTCACTCTGTGTTCCTGTACGGCGAGTTCAATCGTGCGAACCAGATTATTTGTCACAGATGTTTCTGCGACTTTGATGGCGTTGACGATGGCATGGGCGTCTGAGCGTCCATGCCCGATGATGCAGACTCCATTGACGCCGAGAAGGGGCGCGCCTCCGAACGCTCGATAGTCCAACCGGGCGCGTAGATCCACCAATCCTTTTCGCAAGGGCAGGAGGAAGAGGCGCATCCATTTGTAGCGCGTCAGTTCCTCTTTCACCAGTCCCATCACCAGTTCCGCCACTCCTTCGCCGGTTTTCAATACAATATTGCCGTTGAACCCGTCACAGACGACTACATCCGCCTGCCCGCGAAAGATGTCTCTTCCCTCGATATTGCCGATGAAGCCGGGGAGATACTGCCGGAGCAATTTATGCGAGGATCTGGTCAAATCGTTCCCTTTACTCTCCTCTTCGCCGTTGGAGAGCAGACCTATTTTGGGCTGCGAAACCCCTAAAACCTTGCGAGAGTATATCTCGCCCATCAACGCAAATTCGAGAATCTGGCGCGGTTCACAGTCCACATTCGCGCCGACATCCAGCAGAACTACCATGCCGGTCGCAGAGGGGAGGGTGGCGGCAATGGCCGGGCGATCGATGCCGATGATGGGACGAAGATGAAAGATAGCGGCAGCCATCGCCGCGCCGGTGTTGCCGATGGAGATAAATGCGTCCGCTTCCCCCTCCTTCACAAGCCGCGCTGCCACCACCACAGAGGCGTCGGGCTTGCGTCGGTATACCTCGCGAGGCTTATCCGTCATCTCGATGGTTTGCGAGGCGTGGCGAACGTAGACATCAGGCGGAACAGACTTCATGTGAGCCAGTTCCGCCCGAATGGTCTTTTCGTCGCCGACAATGATGAGGGTGGTAGAGCCGTTTCGAAGCTGCGCTGCCTGAACGACGCCGCGCACCACTTCAGCCGGGCCCAGGTCTCCTCCCATCGCATCTATCGCGATTCGCAGGGAGCCTGTTGTCATTGTGGAGAGTTCAGGCGCGACTTACGATCTAGCGCTCTTCTGCTTTGGCGGCAGAATCATTCTTCCGTTATAGAAGCCGCACGAAGGGCAGGCATGATGTGATCGTCGCGGCGCATGGCAACGGGGACACTCGCCGACCACCGGGACATGCAGCTTATAGTGGGTGCGGCGCAATCGGGTTCGGTGATTGGAATGTCGTCTTTTCGGAAGTGGCATTCTATTTCTCTGATGTAGAGCTAACCGCTCTCACTGCTCCTTTTCAGTCTGATTTAGTAGTGCGCCCAGTTGGGCGGATAAGGGATTGAACGTCTCCTCCTCGCAGTCACAGGAGCCTTCATTCCAGTTCTGACCGCAACGCGCGCACATTCCCTTACAGTCGGGATCGTGCAGGGGAGAGAGAGGCAGTTCCAGCATCGTCTCCTGTCGCAGAAGCTCCGTCAGGTCGAAAAGGTGCCCCTCGAATAGTTTACCCGCATCCGGGTTCTCGTCTTCTTCGATGACAATGAATGCATGATTTGCGCGAAGTCCCTGACCGCTGGAGCGCATGGCGAACTGCTCCTCAACGGTGAATTGCAGCGGCTCCTCAAAATAGGTCAGGCAACGGGAACACTGTAATGCGACCCTGGTCTGAACCCTTCCCCGTATCAGCAGCACATTGCCCGTATTGGAAAAGACGATATTTCCTGTATAGGGGCGGGTACACTCGATATCTTCATCCACAATGGGAGGCTCCTCAACATCATAAGAGTAGCGCATCCCGACATGCATGACAATTTCTGAAAGATCAAGTTTCATCGCGCGTCTTCTTTCCGGGAGGATGTCGCGAAAACAGGCCACAGCGCCGCTGTCTGCGCTGCGACTATCTGTCTTAAACTATAACATTACACCCGGGATTTCTCCAGAGTTTCCCGTCCGCGCTGAACAGTAGCAAGCGCTTTGCTCATGATCGCCTCCATATTGCTGAGAACGTCGCGAGCATATTCGTCCGCGCCTTTTCGAATCTCTGCGGCTTCCGTCTCGGCGCGGCGCAGCATCTCATTCGCCTGCGCGGTCGCCATCTGGTAGACTTCGCTTTTCTCCACCAGTTGATTGGCGCGGAATCGCGCCTGCTCGAGGATTCGCTGCGCCTCTTCTTTCGCCTCTTCCAGCGTCTTGATCGCCTCGATCCTGCCGGATTCTACCTGTTGCTGCGCTGCAGAACGCGCCTCATCCACGATTCGTTCCGAATCTCTGGCTACCCGATGCGCCTTTTTCATATCGTCCGGGAGATTCGCCCGAATTTTCAGCACCAGATAGTAAAACTGTTCGTGATTAAAGCCTATCAGCGTATTAAAGGGGAGGTGTCTGGCCTTTTCGGGGAGCTCCTCAAGCTCATCCAGAAGGCGAAAAATATCAACCGTCTCTTCAACGGGCGAATAGCTGTTCTTTAGCGGTAGAGTCTGAACGCGCTCGCTGCCTTCTACCTCACCGTTGTTGGAGGCCGACTTTTTGTCGTAAACGTTGTCCAACACTTTTCGGCACCAATCCTTCCACGGACCCGCCTAAGCGGGCGATCTCTTTGACCACACTGGAGCTTAGATAGGAGTATTCTGCCCCTGTCATCATAAAGACCGTCTCAATATCCGGGGCAAGTCGGCGATTCATCAACGCCATCTGTAACTCATATTCAAAATCGGAGACCGCGCGCAGACCACGCACAATGGCTATTGCATTATTCTCTCGCGCATATTCTACCAGCAATCCCTCAAAACTACCAACAGAAATATTGGGGATGTGACTGCTTGCCTCCCGGAGCATTTCTACGCGCTCCTCCACCGCAAACAGTGCAGATTTGGGGCTGCTGCGCGCCACCGCAACGGTCACCTCCTCAAAGAGCGCGGCTGCCCGCTCAATTATATCCAGGTGGCCATTGGTAACGGGATCAAAACTACCGGGCACAATTGCTCTTGCCATTGCGCTAAATTGTACCTTAAAAGCGATGAGATTTCTGTAGTTAACTCACATGAATCAGTTCAAAACCCGCCTGAGTGCGCTGTAGTTCACCATGGAGAAGACGGTGTTCAGAACGCGATAGATTGGGATCGTTCTCCACCAGTTCGAAGGCGGTACGGCGCGCCTCATCCATTATCTGAACATCGCGCACGATATCGCCGATATAGAACTCCGGCAGACCACTCTGCCTTGTACCGAATATCTCTCCAGGCCCGCGCAGTTTCAGATCCTCTTCCGCGATACGAAATCCATCCTGGGTCTCTACCATCACACTCATTCGCGTTATCCCGTCATCGGTTCTGGGTGACGCCATTAAGATGCAATAGGAGGCGTGTTCTCCCCGCCCAACCCGGCCGCGCAACTGGTGAAGCTGCGCCAGCCCGAAACGATCCGCATCTTCGATTACTATCACTGAGGCGTTCGGGACATCAATGCCGACTTCGATCACGGTGGTCGCCACCAGTATATCCAGTTCTCTCGCTTTGAACCGGCGCATCACCGCCTCTTTCTCATCTGAACGCATCTGCCCGTGAAGCAGACCGATTCGAAATTGAGGAAAGACATCCTGCTGGATATGTTCCGCAAGTTTGGTTGCGGCTTTAACCTGCAGCTTCTCCGACTCCTCAACGAGCGGACAGACAATATAAGCCTGTCGTCCCTGAAGGATCAGTCTCTGCATCGCAGCATAAACCTCTGTCGCCTGCTCCGATCGCTTCCAGTGAGTTTTGACTGGCTTTCTACCGGGCGGTAGTTCATTGATGATCGAGGTATCCAGATCGCCATAGACCGTCAGTGTCAGGGTTCTTGGGATCGGCGTCGCCGTCATCACCAGCACGTGGGGCTGTTCTCCCTTTTTCTGTAGCGCCTGACGCTGAAGAACTCCGAATCGGTGCTGCTCATCAATCACCACCAGCCCCAGTCGTTGGAACTCCACTCCCTCCTGAATCAGCGCGTGCGTGCCTATGATGATCCGACTTTCGCCGGAGGCAATACGTGCCCTGACCGCCTCCTTCTCCTTCTGGCGCAGGCTGCCGATGGAGAGATCAGCCGAGATATTCAAAGGCTCCAACAGCCTGTTCAGAACAATCGCATGCTGCTGAGCCAGTATCTCGGTAGGAGCCATCAAAGCAGCCTGGAAACCGTCTTCCACCGCCATCATCATTGCGGCAACCGCAACCATCGTCTTCCCGGATCCGACATCCCCCTGAATAAGCCTGTTCATCATTCTTCCAGACGATATATCTTCTGCGATATCCTGTATGGCGCGCCACTGCGCTCCGGTCAACTCAAAGGAGGATATTCTGTGTATATCCTCCTTCAGGCGTTCAATATCCACAAATATCCGATGCCCCTGGTTCTCATGCGCGTTGATCTTTCTTCTGCGTGCCAGACCGACCTGGAGGATGAAAAACTCCTCAAATATCAGGCGTCGTCGCGCCGCCTCCATCATGGCGGAATTTTCAGGAAAATGCACATTTCGGATAGATGTCTTGCGATCCAGCAGGCGATGCTTCAGCAGCACCTCCGGGGGAAGCGGCTCTTCGATTAACGAGTCATAGTTCTGAATGGACGCATAGATGATCCTGCGAAGACGTTTTTGACTGATACCTTCGGTTGTCGGGTAGATCGGTACAATACGGTTGGTTGAAAGTGCATCGCCATCATCGCTGACCTCCTCCCATTCCGCGCGTTCGATCTCCACAGGACCGTAACCGCTGCGTTTGGCCTGTCCGTAGACGACGACCCACCGTCCTGTCTGCGCCATCTCCTGAAACTGCTTTTGTAGATACGGCTGCTGAA
Organism: uncultured Chthonomonadaceae bacterium; assembly: GCA_964429855.1. Taxonomy (GTDB): domain Bacteria; phylum Armatimonadota; class Chthonomonadetes; order Chthonomonadales; family CAJBBX01; genus CALLMM01. The sequence continues at coordinate 8,241 of CAYSDM010000049.1, read as the reverse complement.
AGAAGACAAGCTGCCCTACAGCGCTGCCGTCGTCTATCAGAACCTTCGTGATCTGGAAGTTCTTGCGGGATGTACCCTGCGTATCTACCGCGATCACTCTGCCGTGCAGAGTCGCCATCTCACCGGGCATGATTTCAGACAGGCGGCGAAAGTGGGAGCGATCTTCGTACCGTCGGGGTACATGGCGAAGCAGGTCGCCCACCGTGTGGAGATTCATCTTTCCGAGGATCTGAGCGACGGTTGGACCGACCCCTTTGAGAAACTGCACATCATCATTGAGGGTGCGGGAGTAGTAGCTTTTCTCAGCCGGGGACACAGCCGGATGCCGATCAGAACCGTGAGGGGGAATGGACATACCGCCTCCAGGCGCCGGTTTCACGACAGCGCCAGTATAACAAACGCTCGACTCACCTGTCAATCGAAGGATCGTCCCGAATAGTCAGGGACGAGTGACCGGGGAAGGCAAAACAATAGAAGGTGGCGTGGTTCTGTAGGGTCTGGAAGGGTCTTCGGAATAGGATGGACTGAAAGGAGAGGCGTTCGTTCGCGTTTTAACTCCCATAAGATCGCTCATCCTCTCTATCTCCAGACTGGCACGGTCAAATCTCTCTCGCATCACCTGACGGGGCGAGGAGCGAAACTTTTCGGAATAGTCGAGAATCTCCTCTTTCAAAGAGCGGTTTCTATCCCATGTGGAGTCAACAGAGGGAAGAATCCAGGACAGATCGGTTCGGCTTTTTAACTGCCTTTCCATATCCATCCTGCCAAGCCCCCAGATCAGCGAGTCCGGGTTGACGCCGCCTTTTTCAAATCGCTCCACCATCTGCTTCGCATCCAGCCCTTCCTGCAGAACCTCAATCACCTGCTGGATACTGCCGCTGCGATCATTGGGCAGCTTAACCTTTTGAGACAACTTCATCCGCATATCGTCCAGCCACCGTTGAAGGTCTAATCTGACAACACCGCGATCGAGGTCCTGTTTGATGAATGTCAGCGCGATGTAGAGATCAGCCTCGGCGTAATACTGCTCATCTTTGACCTGTATGGGGTCGGTGACTTTCGAAGCCGCGCCGCCCAGCCGACCCGAAGCTCCCATACTCTCCGCCAGCCCGGGATTCTTGTTGCCGAAAACGATCTCCTTACTCGATCTGCTGGAGGGAGAGGGAACGGCAGGAGGCGGCTGGTCTATGCGAATATCGGACTGGTAGATGGGCTTATCGTCCTGACAACCAATACAGACGGGTAATAATCCGACCGAAAGCAGAAATAATGCCGCTCGATACCAGCGAATGTGATGTATACGTGTAAAAAAAAGCATAATCGGATACTCCAGATAATCCTGAAACGTAGTCATATAATTATGAGCATATTGTATCTGGCTTTCAAGGGTATACGTCGCTCATGCCATTATCGTTGACATTTGAATAGAAAAATGAGATAATGGGACTTAGTTTCTACTTAAATTTACCTACAATCGGGCATTTTCGTCAGCACAGGACTATCTCCAGAGAGGAGAACTGAATGTTCAAGCGTATCTGGCGCTATCTTAAGGCTCTGATTACCGGCAAACTGGATAAGTGGGAAGACCCGGAACTCATTATCAATGAAGCCGTCCGGGAGATGAAAGAGAACCAGATCAAGAACCGGGAACGAGCCGTTCAGGCTATCACCCAGAAGAACAACCTTCAGAATCTGGTAGCGCAAGAAGAAAAGGCAGTGCGGCAACTGGAAGCGAAAGCCGCGCTTGCCCTGCAGCAGGGTAACCGGGAACTTGCTCGCACGCTTCTTCGGGAAAAGCAGATCAAGGAGCAGACGCTTGATCAGTTGCGCGCCTCTTTGAAGCAGGCGGAAGAGACTTCGGAAGCGGTAAAGCTCGCTATCAAGCGCGAAGAGGAGCGTATTCGCGTCAAGACTGCGGAAGCGCTGGCGTTAAAAGCGAATATGAAGCAGGCGCAGATTCAGATTGAGATCAACAAAGCGCTGGACGGTATGCAGATGGACGATACGACCCAGAGCTGGGATCGCGCCGAGGAGCGTATCAAAACGATGCAGTCCGAAGCGGCTGCCCGCGCGGAAGTTGCCAAGACGGGTATTAACTCTCGACTGATGGAACTGGAAGAGTCCTCCATGGATGCTGAGGCAGAGAAGGAACTGCAGGAGATGGAAGCCCGTCTGGGGATTGGCGGCACCGCCGCGACCTCTACCTCACAGCGCCAGACGACCGGACAGACAGCAGGAGCAACGGAAGATGATATTGACAAACAGCTCCGCGAGCTTGAGCAGCGGTTGAATCAGCGTTGATCATTCCGTGCCGGAGACACAGCAAACTACCCTCTCCAATAGAGATATTCTGTGCGTGACAGCTCTACGTCCGAAAAGTTCTGGTTTGTGGTCAAGAACGTCCTCCGCTCTCCGCTGTCGGTATCTATGTGGGCTGCGGCAGCAGTCGTCTCCTACTTTCTTGGCTGGAACCTGATCCCATTCGGACTTGCCGGCATCGGGCAACTCGGTCTGCTATTCCTCCGGCTTCGTGATGAAAACTATCTGCGTCGGCTGTTTCTACAACGTCTGGAACAGGAAGAGGCGGAGACCGACCAGCAGATTGAGAGCGTGATGGAGACTCTGGATTTCGAATCCAGACAGCGTATCCGCTATATCATGCAGCTTCAGAAGGAGATTGTTCGGGAAGCGAGGGCGGATGATGTTCAATCCTATGTACGAACCGATCTGGACCGCATCTCCTCTCAACTCGCTCCCCTGGTGCTTCGCGCCGTGCAGATGGCAGCCAAAAAACAGCAGCTTCTGCGTTACCTATTCAATGTGGATGAGCGCGCACTCAGGAACTACTGTAATAACCTGAAACAGCGTATCCAGGCAACACAGGACGAAGTGACTCGCGCTCAATATGAGCAGGCTTTGAAGATGCGTCAGATGGAACTGGAGGCGTACAGCGCCATCGCGCAGGCTACCAGCCGCATTGACAGCCAGATTGAAAACATAGAGGCGACCTTCGCAAGCTGGAAAGCGAAGATGATTCGTATTAAGTCTGCAGACATATCCAGCGCTTCTACCGTCAGTCAGGGGCTGTTTCAGGAGCTGGAACTACTCACCAGCGATATTGATATGCTGGATAGCAGTGTTACCGAAGCGCTTGCCGCTGAAAATGAGACGATGATGCGTCAACAGACCTCCGGATAACGCTTGGAGTTTAGATTATGGGCTTCTCGAAAAGATTGAAAAACATTGCCATGTCCCAGATCAAGGCGGTCAAAGACCGACTTGATCGAGTGGATGCGGAGATCGAACAGGAACTGGAAGAGCGCCGCGCCGCAGAGAAAGCCCGCAATGAACTGATGGATGAGTTGTCAGAAGGTCCCGTTGCCACAACGCTTCGGTCACCGCAGGAGATCGCCAGAGGGGAGGGCACAGGAGCCAGAACAGGTTCCTCCGTACCTCCGGTTGTGAATCCGCTGGCGCGGCACTACAGAGTGTTGGGATTGGAGGAAGGGGCAGACCTGGATGCAATTGAGACCGCCTATGCCGGTCTGGCAAAACGCTGTGCGCCGGATCGTTTTCCGGTCGGATCCGATGAACAGAAGGCGGCGCAGGAGATATTCAGCCGCGTCGAGGCAGCCTATAACGCCCTGAAAGACGCTCTGGATCCGACTGCCGGACGATTCGATAAACTGGAACTCTAATTCTTGCCATTACTTAGAATTTGCTGGTATACTTTTCTGGCTATAAAGGAGGTGATAGACCCGTGCCCAATATCAAATCCGTCATGAAGGACGTGATTAAGTCTCGCAAGAACCACCTGCGCAATGTTTCCGCCAAATCGGCGATGAAGACTCATATCAAAAAAGCGAAAACCGCTCTGGAAGGGAAGAACCCTGAAGCAGCACTTCCGCTTGTGAAGGCAGCCTTGAGCGTGATTGATAAAACGGCGGAGCGCGGCATTATCCATCGAAATGCGGCGGCGCGTCGCAAGTCACGATTGATGAAGCGCGCCAATAAGGCGATGCAGTCTCAGTCATAACCTCAACGATTTTCAGGTCTGCAATGCGACCGTATCTTTCTTCCAATTAGATCGCCGAGAAGCGGGGGCACACTGCTCCCGCTTATGTCTTTTTTATGGCAATCCTATCGTCAATCCTATCGGCATCGCCTGTTCCTTGTAAAACAGAGAGGGTTTTGAATGGAACCATTGGGACGTCGAGAACTGCTGAAGTCTGTCACGCTACTCCTCAGTTTGCACCGACTGCAGCCCCTTTACACTTCAAACCGGTTACCTCAGAACCGCTCTCCTAATGTAATCATAATGCTGGCAGATGATCTTGGGTTTGGCGATGTTGGTTGTTTCGGACAGACGAAAATCAAGACTGTAAACATTGATAGGCTGGCGCTGGAGGGCATGCGATTTACCGATTGTTACGCCGGCAGCCCTGTCTGCGCTCCGTCAAGATGCTGCTTAATTACTGGTCAGCATTCCGGGCATGCGCGCATACGTGGCAATGACACCTTCCCACTCCTTCCAGAAGACCCCTCTCTCGGGAAGATGATGCAGGCTGCCGGGTATCGCACGGCAGTATTTGGAAAATGGGGGTTGGGAGAGGCCGATTCTACCGGAATCCCTAATAAACAGGGTTTTCATGAGTTCTACGGTTACCTGAATCAAGTACACGCGCACGACAGTTTCCCAACCGAATTATGGAGAAATGAAAAGAAGGAACAGCTTGCGGGAAATGTGAATAATCGCAAAGGTGTATACTCCAATGACCTATTCTGTCAGGAGGCGCTCTCATTTATAGAGTGCAACAGAAGCAATCCGTTCTTTCTTCTCTGGTCTCACACGATACCGCATGCATTTCCTGCCAGACACACCATCGAAATTCCAGATATAGAGCCTGAGTATGATCGCAAGCCCTGGCCCGATATCGAGAAGCGATATGCTTCGGCTATTACTCGCATGGACCGGTATCTGGGAAGGGTGCTGCAGAAACTGCGTGAACTTAAAATAGAGAATGATACACTGATTATTTTCACCAGTGATAACGGTCCGCAGGCGGTTCCACCACATTCGCCGGATTTCTTTAACAGCAGTGGCGGTCTTCGTGGTGTAAAACGCGATCTTTACGAGGGAGGGATCCGTGTTCCAACCATTGTTCGCTGGAAAGGGAATATTCGAGATGGAGTAGTCTGCAATCTTCCCTGGGCATTCTGGGATATCTATCCGACCCTTGCAGAACTATGCGGTCAGCCCGTCCCCCAAAATATGGACGGCGTATCTATGCTGCCAGCATGGCTTGGATGTCCCGTGAAAACGCATCCTCCTTTCTACTGGGAATTCAGCGAGCGAGGGTTTGAGCAGGCGGCAAGAATCGGACACTGGAAAGCCGTTCGTCATAATCCCGGCAGAAAGATAGAGCTTTATGATCTCTCCCGTGATGCACGTGAATCTCGTGATATTTCTGATACCAATCCGAAGATGGTCGCCGAGATAGAGCGTTTCTTAAAAACAGCCAGAACGCCATCCGACAGGTTCCTGAACGGATAAAAACCAGTGATACTGTAATGAATCGGAGAGTATTTCTTTCACTGACGGCCTGCAGCCTGCTTGAGATCGCCTCTATGAACAGACTACGCTTTGTGCCAGATGTTACGAATCGCCTGAATTTCCTGTGGATCATTGCGGAAGACATAGGACCGACCGCGCTCTCATGTTATGGTCAGAAGGCAGTTAAGACGCCTAATCTGGACAGACTGGCACGCGAAGGCGTTCGTTATGATCGTTTTTACACTACCGCACCCGTCTGCTCTCCCTCACGTTCCGCTTTCATGACCGGCATGTATCAAACGTCCATCGGGGCGCATCATCACCGATCTCATCGCGACAGAGAGTTCCCACTGCCGGATGGTGTGCGATTGATAACGGGTTGGATGCGAGATGCGGGATACTCCTGCGGCAACATAGACGAGCTTCCTGCAGAATTGGGCTTTCGCGGAACAGGCAAAACAGATTGGAATTTCAGTCCGGGAGAGAAGCCGTTTGACTTCCACTCCTGGTCTGATGTTCCTCGAGATACGCCTTTTCTGGCGCAGATCAACCTGTGGGAGACGCATCGCGACTTTACAGGCGAACGAACGGCAGACAGAAGATCAATCAACCTGCCTCCGTACTACCCGGATATTCCTGTCGTTCGGGAGGACTATGGCAGATATCTAGACGCCTCCGCGGAACTAGATCGGAAAGTGGGGCTTATTCTCTCCCTGCTGGAACGCGACAGGCTGGCAGATCGAACCGTTGTGATCTTTATGGGAGATAACGGCGAGGCGCATATCCGAGGGAAGCAGTTCTGCTATGAAGAGGGACTTCGTGTCCCGATGATGATACGGTTCCCACAGGGTGTAAAGACTCCCAGAGGTTATCGAGCAGGTTCGGTAGACAGGCGGCTTCTCGAGGCGATAGACATCGCTCCGACCCTTCTGCGCCTTGCAGGCGAACAGGTTCCCGCCAGAATGCAGGGAAGACCATTTCTTGGAGAGGGACAAGCGGAGCAGAGGCATTATGCGATTGGAGCGAGAGACCGATGCGATGAGACTCTGATGCGAATTAGAACGGTACGAGACGACCGTTTTCGCTATATACGCAACTTCATGCCAGAGAAGCCCTTCCTTTCGCCCAATGCGTATAAATCCAATCAGTATCCTCTCTGGACACTGCTACCACAACTCCAGAAGGAGAGAAAATTGACACCTGCGCAGGAAGCACTGTGTGCCCCTGACATGTCTGAAGAGGAGTTGTATGATCTGAAGGTAGACCCGCACGAGATAACGAACCTTGTGAACGATACACGATACACGAAAAAGCTGGATAAGATGCGTCAGGTCTTAGACAGGTGGATTGCGGTAACAGACGATCAGGGACGCTTTTCCGAAGGCTCAGTGTGATGACTTCCAGCGCATAGCCGAATGATTAAAAGCTCGATGTTTGTCACGACATCCTCGCTGCCTTCTCCTCCGCCTTTATTCGCCAGATCACATTCGAGTAGCAGCCCGAATGCTTCATGCAGCCGTTTACGCTCCCACATCCTCGCCTGCTGGTAGAGTTCGCGTCCTTTCCAAGCCATGGATTTGATGCTTGTCTCGACGGGAAGCTCCATCTGGATTTCTTCGGGTAGATTACGAAGGATCGTATGGGGAATCCGTCTCTGCTGAAGTTCGCCCACCTGCCACAGAAGCCTGAACTGTCTGCCAAGAAGCGCAATCAGTTTCCCGGCGACGCTCTGCGGTTTGGAATCGTATCGAAGCAGTTCGCGTAGAAGACGCAGCGAGCGATCTGCATTTTGCCAGGTTATGGCTTCCACCAGCTTGAACATCACATCTTCTGGATCATAGCTGCTGGTGGCTTGAACATCCTCCAGCAGGATAGAGGAGCGCTCCCCGCTGTAACATATAGCCTTCTCAAGCTCATTTCGCAAAGAGCTTCTGTCGCCGCGCGAAGCAAGGATCAGCCTCTCTGCGGCTTCTGGCTCGATCTGCTTGCCAGCGGAGCGCGCGCGCCGTATGACCCACTCCCTTAACGCCTCCTCTGAAAGCGCTTTGAAGCTAACCACTGCGCCGTGTGCGCGAACGGCAGCATCCAGTTTGGCATTCAATATCGTTTTTCGACCGCTCTCTTCCTCCTCTGCGCTCACCATCAAAACAAGGCAGCTTGACGCCCCCAATCCTGTGATCCCGACGGATAACCTATCCGCCTCTTCCGCTCTCTCTCTGCGCCGATAAATCCCTGCGCCAGTCACCACTACCAGACGGACGGACGAAGCAAAAGGCGCAAGCCCTGCTGCCGCGAGTATCTCCTCAGGGGCAGAAGACTGCGCCTCTATCGTCTGACTGTCGAAATCTGCAAACGTTTCGTCCAGAGCCTCTCTGCGAAGATGATGAAGAGCCTCCTCTTTCTGATAATCATCTTCCCCGTGAAAGAGATAGACCTTTCGGGGAGGACGGAACAGGACCGGCAGGCTCTCCCGGCTGAAGACGACATCCACTCTCAGGAACCTTTTCCAGCGGTATTGAGGGCTACCGTCATCTCTTTTCGATTTACCGGCTTGAGAGAGGTGAAGATCGTAGAAAATGCGCTCTTCGCGATTCGTACATCCTCCTCTGTCGCCTCCTCTCGACTGTATCGGAATCGAACCAGCAGGATGGTCAATCTCTCCAACGCTTCCTGCGCCTCGGGCCACC
>CAYSDM010000048.1:0-42969 GCA_964429855.1 uncultured Chthonomonadaceae bacterium | reverse complement strand
TCCCGATTCGGAAGTGCGCCAGCGTCTTAAGGAAGTTCATGGAGGGTAACATACGCGGATGACTCAGACAACCACAGAATTCACCAATGAGGATAAAGCGTTCGACACCACGCGCTTGATGCATCGTATTCACTCTCCCGTCACCGATGCGAATGCCTCCCGACCGGACGGAAGAGGTTTCGACTGCGGCTGCCGCTCCATCAAAGACTATGACCCCTCCAGCATTGGCGAGACGTTCGCGGAACTGGCTAAAACAGGCATTGGCGCGATACCGGTCATCGGACAGATCATCCTTAAGGTGAATCAAGGCATAAACTGGCTGACCAATAAAGACCTTCTGCACGACTTTTTCAAATGGCTTTCAGACACTGTAGAGGGAGAGCTTTTCTCCAAATTCCTCGGTACCGTTCCACAATGGGTAGCGGTGGATCGAAAGGACAAAGACTTTGAAGAGGTAGATCGAGAGGTCGAAGGGCGCGTTTCGCGCAGCTACCAGTCCTGCGCCGACACCCCATTCTATCAATGGAACCACTGGTATGGATGGACATTCCAGATTCAGGCGGACCAGAAACTCTACCGCAATGTGATCGGTCCAGGCAACACGCATACGGAAGATGAGATAGATGAGTTGAATGCCAGCACCCGGCAGTGGGTCTTTACCGATGGAATCATGGGAGACAAGATCGCCTGCATCATGGACTGCGGATCGTTTTATCTGCCTCCCAGAGATTTTGAGGACACAGCGGATGGCAGCAGCGGAGATAATGGACGCCTGCAGCATCCTCCCGGACTGATGTTCGATCCCAAATGGCCCTTCTGGCCCCAGTCAGGCGACTATATGTGGGCATGCGGGCGGTTTGTCTACGACTGCACACATCGCACCGATAACGATCCTGATAATCCCAACGCGATGATGCCGACCCAGCTTCATCCCTGCAAGGCGATTGCCTGGGCGCGCCGGGACACCTTCAAATTTGATGATACGGAAGGGTTTGTCCCCGCCAATCGGTTTATGTTCTTCGCCTGTCGGCGAGGAGGCTACATGAACTTCGAGACCCTGAAAGGGGAGGACTATGAGTTTATCGTAGACCTGCCGACGCCAAAGCTGTTAAAACGTGAACTCGATCTTGGCACAACGAAGAAGTTTCCGCTCAATACCATCGTTCTACCGCCGCAACTTCGGATTGATCTTCAGTTTGCCCCCTTCGGCGCGACCGACTTCCCTACTGTTCTGGACGAAAATGGCACGACTAAGACCTTCAAGTTTGCCAGCATCGAGCCGTTTATCGAACCAATCATACCCGAAGACCCGAACGAACCGCCGAATCAGGTAAAGGTGACCATTCCCATGTCACAGCTTGCCGACGATGATGACGGCTACGGCGTGATGATCACGATGGGTTGGACGGATGTGGACGGCTCGCAGGCGCATAAAGTCAAGAAGATCACCGTTCGTTTTGACCGCATCAAAATTGGTGACCGCGACTACGGCGGAAACTGGCGGCTGAACTTCTGTATCAATGGACGCTGGAGGCACTGGGGTTCCAACGAAATTGACGATGACGAGACATTTCTGCTCATTGGTCCGGTCGAACTGAAACCGTTTATTCTGTTTGTGCCAGAGGATGGCTTCCTGCGATTATCCATTCAGGGGCATAATCGCAATGGATTGGGGGCAATCTTTGAAAAGTCTATCCAGAATCGTATTTTAACCGTCGGCGGATTGATAAAAGAGGACATCCCCCTGATTGTTGATCTGCAGAATGAGTATAAGAAGCTGCCGGAAGACATCAAGAAACAGTTACCGTTTGATACCTTTGAACAGCTTCCGCTGAATGTTATATTCGGCAAGTCGCGGGTCGTCCACTGGAAGGAGGATATAGATAACAAGATCACCGGAGGTGATGACAAGAATACGCGGGCTTCCGCCGTAGTCCGTGAACTATCACGCTCTTCCTTTCTGGAACTAAAGTCTCGCAATCAACCGCTGGGCGTTCTGGACAGAGATATCCCGGACTTCAGCTTTGCCAATGACTCCGGCACGGTATTTCTGAACCCGATTGATCTGGCGAGGCTGATCAAACAGATGAAAGAGTCTGGAAACAAACAGGCGAACTTCACCATCGGCACGCGACGCAGCGATCTGTTGACAGGAACCGATACGATCTACACCCTGCTCAACTCCATGGGCGGCGGAGTGGATATTCTCGACTACAACATCGAGTTCACGCTTTCGATAGAAGACCAACCTGCTCCGCAGGCGCAGCAGAACGCGCAGCCGGCAAACTGACACGGCCCACAAGTAGAAAAAGAGGATTAATCGTTCGCCGAACACTTATGATCATAACTGTCGCTGCCAGTCTGGCGATGGATTCTGCAGAGCGCGGTTTCACGCCTCTTCCCGGCTCCTCCTTCGAATTTGCGCTGGTCTTCCAGATCCCCGAAACGGCGAAACTGAAAGACCTGGCGTATCAGATCGCCTCTTATGGCGATCCCAACATCAAAACCTCTACCTTCCGAATCTCGCTGACCAGCGAATAAAAAAGACTCCGGCGCAGGCTTACAACCTGCGCCGGAGTCTTTCGATAGGGCTTTATACGCTCTGATTACGGAAGATGGGTGTGGTTTTCCTAGCAATGGCAGACAGCTTCTCCCGCTCCGCTTTCGTCAGGGGTTTATAGTTGCGCGCAATTTGCACTGCCAGTTTAAAGAGGCTCGCCTCTCCGGGGGGAATGGCGGCGGTTACCTTCTCTGAGAGCGTGAAACGCAGAGCAAGACCCGCCAGCTCCCCCTCCGATACAGGACGATACCAGCACTTCGCAAAATCGCGTTTCTCGCCCTCTGCCCAGGGTTTATAAGCCATCGCTTTCAGGGCAAGGCATCCCATCCCCTTCTCCTGCGCCATCTTCAACACCTGCGGACCAAAATCGCCTGCCTGATAGCAGACCCAGTTGAACGGAAACAGGATGGTATCAAACGAAAATTTCTGCATTGCGAGCGTGGCGGCTTCCACAGAGTGCGCGGAAAAGCCCAGATAGCGCACCTGCCCCTTCTCCCGCGCCTTTACAAATGTCTCCATGGCGCCACCAGGCGCGAACGCCTTCTCGACATCCTCTCTGGTCGTGATCGCATGAAGCTGATAGAGATCGAAATGATCGGTGCGGAGGCGTCGCAGGGAGGTTTCGAGTTCCTGCTGCGCTCCCTCTCGATCTCTGCGCCCCGTCTTCTCCGCCAGAAACAGCTTATCGCGCACGCCTGCCAGAGCCGGTCCGAGCTTCTCTTCCGCCTCTCCGTTCCCGTAGGAGGGAGCGACATCCACATAGTTGATCCCGGCATCTACGGCTCCGCGCAACAGCCGGTTTGCAGTCTCCTGATCGTAGCCCATCACTACAATCCCGCCAAACCCGATGATGGAGAGACTCTCGCCCGTGCGCCCTAACATTCGCCGCGGAAGCGGTCTCTCTTCTGCCATCGCCTCCGTCAATCCATATGCAGCCAATGCGCCAGCCGCTGCGCTCGTTTTCAAAAACTCTCGACGATCCACTGCTCACTCCCTTTTCAAAAGACAACGGGACAGTTCAGCCCCCTACCGCCTCATTATCATACACTATTTCTACAACAGCGACGATTCAACCTCTTGAAGGTTACCTCTAAATTCGGTTGAAGACTGGTACGTCGTCAAGATAGTCTGGATGCTGTCATTCTGAGCGAAGTGCCCCGGATGTCATTCTGCGCGAAGCGAAGAATCTTAAGATGTCTCGCGGCGCTCAACAGGAGAGCCAGGCTTTCCAACCGCTCTTCCTGAAAGGAGAACCAGTCCGAAAGATCTTACGGCATGCGAATTGCATAGATCCTCCCATTCATGGAGGTGATAAAAGTCAGTTTCTCGCTGTTCGACGGCGTGGAGAAGACATACCCCGGATCGAGTGAATACTGATAGCGCCGTTTCCCGGTCTTCAACTCGATCCAAGTGAGTTTGCCCTCTACGGAGCCGATAACAATAAACTCACCCATACGAGCGGGAGAGGAGTCGTAGTTATCGGCTCCGGTAGAACATCTCCAGAGCAGTCTTCCAGACGCCGCGTCGAAGGCATAACAGTCTCCCTGCCCCCTCTCTCCCAGTCCACCGACAATGATCATTCCCTCCGCATACAGCGGGGAAGAGTACCCCAGCGTATCTCCTCCCTGCGGAGCGCGCGCAGTCCAGACCTCCTGCCCGGTCTGCGCGTTCAACGCATGCAAAACGCCGTCATTGGTACAGATATACAACCTGCCGTCCGCAATCGTCGGTGAGGTGATGGCGGGCGAGAAGTAGAACATCAGATTCCCACGTCCGCCATTGGAGCGTCCGATTTTCACGCTCCATTTCACCTTTCCAGACGACGCTTCGAGCGCGTAGAGTGTGTTGTCCCAGCCGCCCAGATAGAAGACGCCGTCAGAGGCGGCAGCGCGTGACTGGAAAAAGCTACCCGCCTCCTGAGTCCAGCGAAGGGTTCCGCTCCGGGCATCCATACCATATATCTTTTTATACCCCCCTATGCAGACAATTCCCCCGGAAACCGTCGGAGTCGCAAACAGAGGCGAGCCGGTGTCGAATTTCCAGCGAACTCTCCCATTTTTCGCATCCAGCGCATAGAGAAAGCCGTCCGTTGAACCCACATAGAGTGAATCGCCGTCAATCAGAGGCGTGGCATAGATCGCGCCACCTGTCTCCCGTGTCCAGCGGCGTTTTCCGTTGTCTGCCTGAAAGGCATACACTTTTTTATCCAGCGAAGCGAGATAGAGTGAATCTCCCGCGAGAACGGGACTGCCCTGTATCGGATCGCCGGTCTGCGCCTCCCATTCGCGGTGCGGCTCTCCGCGCAGCCGCTCCACCAGGAAGGTCTCATCCCGACGATAGACCTCTCCATCCGGCGCAGCGATCAATATTCTCAATCGGTGCGCTCCCGACCACAGCCCTTTCGTCTCAAACTGCGCGATAAAGCTCAGTCCCTCCTTATCGCGCTTATCCACCGCCATGGGTCTGGGAGGGTCATTATTCAAAATGTATTCGGCTTTCACGCGCTCATCGTTGATGACCTTGCCATTTTCGCGCATCTCCGCCAGAAATCTCCGTCGCTCCAGCAGCGCAACGTTTGGATCATCCCAGCCGAAGGCAATTCTGCGCAGAGCGGTTCGGGTGCGGGGAAGAGTCGCCACGATTTTCGGAGTCTCGCCTGTCTCCTTTGAAACCAGTGAAACCTTCACCTGATCCTGTCCGACCTCCACCTGATGATAGCTTCCCTGATAAAGACCTTTTGCCATGAAGCAGGGGATGCCGTTAACCTTCCACGAGATATCGGAGTGCCCGTGCCCGACAAAAATAGCGACAACATTATAGGCGGAGAGAAGCCGCAGCAACGCCTCCTCATTTACGACATGCGATCTGTCTCTTCCGATGGGATGATGGAAGAAGAGAAATATCGGCGTTCCCCGTCTTAATCGCCTCAGATCGTTCTCCAGCCATTTAAGCTGAGAATCATCGAATACCCCCCAGTGCTGTAGAAGCACCGTCGTATCCAGCAGAATAAAGCGGCAGCCATTCGTGTCGAAGGATTGGAAGAGCTTTCCAAAGGTGCGGGTAAAAGCCGTCTTTCCCGTCGGCGACCAGCGTACATCGTGGTTTCCTGGCACGGCATAGTGAGGTATGGTCAGGTTCGCTATTGCGGTCTTATAGCGGTCGAACTCCTCCGAAAGACCCAGTTCGCTCACATCCCCGGTATTTATCAGAAAAGACGGCTTCGGACTCATGCCGTTAATCTTTGCGACAAGCTGCCTGACCGGCTCATCATTCCGAGAGCCGGTCACATGGGTATCGGTGATATGCACAAACTGAAACGGCGCGTTCTGCTGCGCGACTATCGGCAGAGACAGGAGCAGCAGCCACAGGCAGAACAATCCGCTATATCGGTGAAACATAGCCTGTCCTTTCTTCACTTTCAAACCAACGAAATACCCCCTCCTGTGTCAGGAGGGGGTAAGGAAGTTCGCATGACACATGGTTCTCAGCGCGGAGCAATGATGATCCGGCGATGAGGCTCCTCGCCTTCGCTGTAGGTGCGAATCCCCGGGTCATCCAGCAGCGTATTGTGAATAATACGCCTTTCATGCGGGGGAAGCGGATCAATTTCGCACTCTTCCTGACGCTCCTTCACCTGTGCCGCACAGTCCAGAGCCAGCTTCCGAAGAGCCGTCTCGCGATTGGCGCGATAGTTGCCGGCGTCCAACACCACGCGCACCTCGCCGTTCACCCGCCGCATCACGATCAGGTTCGAGAGGTATTGCAGCGCGTCGAGATTCGCGCCTCGCCCGAACGCGACTCCTGCGTCCTCCCCAACCAGTTCGATATTCAGGTAGGTCGCGTCCGAGTCGCGCACAACGGGATGCATCCTCAGTCGGCTCAGGCTGCATATCTCTTCCACAATCGCCAGCGCCGAACGGGCAGACTCGCTTAACATTTCTGGAGCGATCTCAGGAGAAGCCTGTGAGGTCTCTTCCGTTTCTGACATTTCCTCTTCCTTCCCGTCTATTTCTTTTTCCGGCGCGGTCGAACGCGAGTCGGCTGCGCGGGAACATTCACCGGAGCGCTCCCTTTGCCGTTCCCTTTTCCATCCATAGAAGGCTGCACAGAAGCGCCATGCCCGTTGCTGACACTTCCCGAAGTGAGAGCAGGCGCGGTAAGCGTTCCCTCTTTGTGCGGCTTATAGACGTAGACATACTGCTGACCGATAGAGATCAGGTTCAACACAAACCAGTAGAGCACAAAGGCGACGGGCCACTTATAGCTCAAAAACATCCAGAAGAAGATGACGGAGGTGACCAGCGCCATCGTATTCTGTGTCTGCTGCTGCTGCGGATCGGTCTGAGGCGTCATCCGCATGGTGATGTAGTTGGCAATCATATAGAGCACCAGCAGCGGAAGATCGGGGACGGAGAGATCGCGCCCGAAGATGTGCGGATTCTGCTCTGAAAGGGTGCTGCCGATCCAGAGGAAATGTCCTCTGGAAAAGGCATACTGATACTCGTTGACAGCGGTATAGACCAGGATCAGGAAAGGAATCTGCAGCATGGTGGGCAGACAACTGGCAAAAGGATTGACTTTATGCTGTTTCCATAGCTCCATCGTTTTCTGATGAAGCTCCTGCCCCTTGAACTTCTGCTGAAGTTCCTTCACCAGCGGCTGCATCCGCTGCATCTCGCGCATGGCGGCATACTGGCGTTTGGTCAGCGGATAGAGCAGGACTTTCACCAACACTGCCAGCAGCACCAGTGCAAACCCGTAACTGAACTCCGGATGCCTGCCGGTAAGCGCCACCATCGCGTCAATGACCCTGTACTTCCAGTCGGACTTGCCCCGGTTGTCCAACTGATCGCGAAGCTGCGCCAGCGGACTCTGCTCTCCGCCCGCGACCACCTTTCGCGCCGCTTCCGTTCTCGGGAAGTCATTCAGAAGAGAGATATTCCAGGCGACCCAGGCTTCATGACGGGCATGATGCTTTTCGGCGTCGTTCGTTCCGTAGTTATCCTTCAGATAGAATCCCAGCCGATAGAGCGATTCGGCGGCAGTCTCCGGATTACGCGCCTGATTTTCGCTGACGATCAGGCGATAGGTTCGTACAACGTCCGCCTGACGATTCAGTTTCGACTGAAACGCCGCTTTACGAAAGAGCGCTTCATTGGCGGTGCTGAGGCTGTTCAACTTATTATCGTTGTAGAGGCGGTCATACTCCGCCAGCGCCTCATTCTCTTTGCCCTGCTGCCCCTCCAGTTCCCGCGCTTTCGCAAAGGTCGCCTCCATATCCGGCGACTGAGCACGGGAGGGAGCGGGATGAGTGATGCTAAAAATGACTATCGCCGTCAGGACGATAGCCAGTCTGTGAAATGAACGCATAAATTGCCCTGAATGTTTGTTCATTCGTCACTGTCCGCGTTAGCAGCGGAGCATGGAAAACATTAACGTACCGGGTCGAAACCGCCCTTCGTGAAGGGGTTGCAGCGCAGAATCCGCCAGCAGCCCAACGCGATGCCTTTGATGACCCCGTACTTCAGAATAGCCTGCGCAGTATATTCCGAACAGGAGGGAGAGAAACGGCACATCGGAGGACGAAAGCGCCCTGTGCGTTGATACAGACGTATCAGTACAATACAGGCTTTGCTCCAGGGCGCGGCGTACCGGGTGTTCATCCTCACTCTTCTCCTGCCGGAGAGACCTCGTCCGAGGGGTTTGTCAAAAGTAGATCGGCGCGAAGCAGCAGGGATCTCACTCCCTCTGCAATCGTCTGATAGTCTGCCCCTGTTAATGCAGTGCGCGCCACAAAGACCAGATCGTGACCGGAAATGATCTGCGGCATCAGAGCGCGGCAACTTTCTCGCAGCCTCCGTTTGATCCGATTACGCTCGACCGCTTTCCCCAGTTTCTTCCCGACCGTAAACCCGAATCGCAGTCCGCCGTCACGATTTATTGCTACATGAAGCGCCAGCACTGCATTTACATACGAGCGTCCACGGGAATAGGTTTTACGAAAATCGCGGTTTTTCCGCAGGCGATGCGATCTGGATAGCACCAGTGTTAGACCGTGAGGCGATGCCGCCTCTTGAGCCGACGTCGCTTGAGCACAGTGCGCCCATCGGTGGTGGTCATGCGTTTCATAAAGCCGTGCACCCGCGAATGCCGCCGGGTTTTCGGCTGATAGGTTCGTTTCATCCGATAGAATCCTCCCTTGTTGCAGGAGTGTATTATAGCACAAAGAGATTCGCCAGAACAACACTTAATAACCGATAGAACTCACCCGGCTGCTCCCACCTGAATCGCCCCCGCCATCATGCGTCCCTCTTCGCAGACATAGGCGATAGCGCCTCCAGTCAGTGGTCTGTCGGTATCGCGCACATCGAACAGAGGCTTATCCTCCAGCCACCCCCGTACACGGTCGTCCTCAACCTGTAGACGCAGTCTGTAACTCTTGCCGGATTCCCAGGCGATCTGCTCCTCCGCCAGTACCGTCTCCCCTTCCAGCATTTTAACCAGCGAGACGCGCTCTCCATCGCGCAGCAGCAGCGCATAGTAGCGCTGCATTCCCTGCACCCTCGCCGCAATTCCGCAGGAGCGAACCATATGCGGCGTAATGGAAGCCTCTGCCGCATAGTCCGTCCACTCTCGCGTTCCCTGAATGATCAGCCCGGTACCTTCGTCCTGAATCAACTGATAGGTATCGCCCCATCCCTCCAGCCGGGACATCCCGTTCACCCAGGCGCGCCGCCAGGCGTTTCCTGATTCGTGTCTGCGGAAGGTTGTCTCCGGAGCGCCTTCCCAGGTCAGCCAGGCCAGATAGAGCGCCCCCTCCGACACATTTTCGCCGGAGACTTCGAATCCGATCTGCGCGATGGGAAGTCCATGCAGATCAGGCACTCTCCAGGCAAAGGTATGCTTCTGACGGGCAGAAAGAACCGCTTCCGGTCCATAGAGTCTCACCAGCTTATCTGATCTATCATAGTAGGTCAGGTAGAGCTTTACCGTAACTGGCTGCTCATTATTGAGCGTGCCAAGATGCGCGCGAACGGTCTGCCCCGGGTAGAGCGTGGGAGAAGCGATCAGTCCATATCCCGGCATATGCAGAGAATCCGGCGGGATAAATGTGGCAGAAGAGAATCGCGCCACTCGTCCGGGAGCCAGTTTTCGATAGCGCAGGAAGAGCGCGCGCGTGCCGCCCCCTGGCTCGAGCGGCTCATTGGAGAGGGTTCCGGTTCCCTTCGATTCCGGACTCTCCTCCATCTGAAACCCCTGTACTGATCCCGGAAGAGAGAAATGGAAGCGCGCTCCATTCTTCGGCGCGAGGGTCTCCATACTCGCCAGCGATCTCCCGATACTGACGATCCTATAGGTTTCCGAAACGGCATCGGTGATTGCGCGTCCGCCATCCGCGGTAGGCAGATAGAGCCTATCCGCCACGGGACCGCGCCAGTCTGGACCGGTGTCTATGCCCTCCAGCCCGTTGCGCACGCCAAGAATACACCCGACATTGCCGGAATTGCAGTCTGTATCCCAGCCGCAGGTGTTGACGATCATCAGCGACTTCTGGAAGTCCCCCTCGCCATGCAGCAGACTGAGGATGATCAGCCCGTGATTGGGAATTATGTGGCAGTTGCCGCCGTACTTTTCATATCCATACTTCTCAGACAGACGCTCTCGATTCTTTCGCCAGTCCTTTTCTGCAGAATGCCATTCCCTCAGATCGGCGATCATGCGGAATACGATCGAGTTTTTCGGAATCACCCGAACCGCCCCGTCCAGCAGCTTTTGAATATCCTTCTCCACAAACGCCAGAGAGACCAGCGCAGCGACCACCTGCGCGCCGTAGATCGCCTCTCCATCATGACTGACACTTGCCGCGCGACGGGCAAAATCTGCGGCGCGCTCTGGCTCTCCAGGCAGTATCAATCCCCAGCCGTCAATAAAAATCTGCGCGCCGATCTGCTCCGCAACGACCTTGCCATTGGTCTTGATCGAACCGCTCTCTGGAGCTTTCATGCCATGCTTCAGACGCAGAAAAGCTGTATGCTCCGTCGAATTGCCCATTCCTCCCCACCAGAGAATGGTTCTGTTTTCGATAATATAGTTCAGCCAGGTCTGCCCGATCTGCGCCGGGGTAAGCTTAGGGTCGTTGTCATAGTCGGGAAGGGCGCGCAGGAAGGTGAAAGTCCCGGAGATATCGTCGTCAGTAACAATGAGCGGCGCGCCCAGTTGTTCGTGGACATAGTACTTCACCTCTCCCAACTGCTCCATGATCCGATCGTACCGCCATCCCTCGAAAGGTCTTCCCAGATAGACGCCGATAATCTTTCCAAGCACTCCCGCATAGACACGTTCCGTATAGTCTTGAGGAACAGGCATCCTGATTTTCCTTTCAATATCGGCGACCCGCTTGACTTCCGGGCTATTCCACCCTTATAATAGTATGGTTTCGGGGTGTGGCGCAGTCCGGTAGCGCACTCGGTTTGGGACCGAGTGGTCGCCAGTTCGAATCTGGCCACCCCGATCGGAGAAGGCGCAGGGAATCGGACAGGCAGATTCTCTGCGTCTTTCAGTTGAAAGCGTTCATCGCTTTCTCAAAACCCTCTTTCAGTGCGGTCTCCAGCGCATCGGCGGCGCGCTCCACCGCCTCTTGAATCAACTCCTTCTCTTCGCCGCGAAAGCGTCCCAGCACATGGCTGACCATCTCTCCTCTTCGGGGCGCATCCACCCCGATTCGTATACGGGGATACTCCTGCGTTCCCAGATGCTTCTGGATGGATTCAAGACCATTATGCCCGCCGGAAGAGCCTTTCAGACGCAGGCGCAGCTTGCCAATCGGCAGGGCAACATCGTCCACCACCACGATCACATTCTGCGGCGCGATTCGATACATCCGCGCTATCGCTCCGACCGCCTCCCCGGAGAGATTCATGTAGGTCATCGGTTTGGCGAGTATTACCTTCTCCTCCCCGATCATCCCATCACCGAGAAGAGAACGCATCGTCCGGCGTCGTACCGTAATGCCGTGACGCTTTGCCAGACAATCAATCGTCTCGAAACCTACATTATGTCGGGTTCCCATATACTCCGCGCCGGGATTGCCCAGTCCGACAATCAGCCGCATTCCGCTCCTCCGATTGGATTATACCATCCGACTGGAGGGCAGGAGAACACATCCGACGATAGGGCAGGGAGAGCCGCGTTTGACAGCGAATTAGTAATCATCAGAACGCGAAGAGCGGGAACCTCACCATGAAGAGATCTCAGGAGATGGATAGAATGCGTTATCGGCTCTACATTGACGGCGAATGGCGCGAGGGAACGGGTATTCAGACGATACACAGCCCTTACAACGGGGAGGCAATAGCGGAGTTCAGCCTAGCCGGAGAGGATGAGGTTGAAGCGGCGATTGCCTCCACCGTTCGCGCCGCCGGGGAGATGCGCTCTCTGCCCTCATATCGTCGCGCGGAGATGCTGCTTGCCCTGAAGTCGGGACTGCAGGCGCGAAAAGAGGAGTTCGCCCGATCTATCGCCGGGGAAGCGGGGAAACCGATCCGAGACGCTCGCATGGAGGTCGACCGGGCGATAAACGTGCTGACACTCTCGGCAGAAGAGGCGAAGCGGATACATGGCGAGACGATGCCGCTCGATCTGATGCCCGGATCCGATGGACGTTACGCACTCACTCGCCGGTTCCCCATCGGTTCGATTGTCGGGATTACCCCGTATAACTTTCCGCTCAATCTGGGTATGCACAAGGTCGCTCCCGCGGTGGCTTCCGGCAACTCCATTCTCTGGAAGCCCTCGCTGCTCGCTCCCGGAGCAGCGTTTCTGTTCGCAGAACTGGCATCGGAGGCGGGGCTGCCTCCCGGCGCGCTGAATGTCATCACTCCTTCCGATTCCCTCTCTGAAAAGATTGCCACCGATCCGCGCATCCGCATGCTCTCCTTTACTGGCAGCGCAGGCGTCGGCTGGATGCTGCGCGCGAAGGCAGGCACGAAAAAGGTCTCTCTGGAACTGGGGGGAGATGCCGCCGTTCTTGTCGGCGCGGATGCTGATCCCGACTACGCTGTCCAGCGATGCATTGTCGGAGGCTTCTCCTATGCCGGGCAGGTCTGTATCTCCGTTCAACGCATTCTGATCGAGGAATCGGTCTACGGCGCATTTCTAGACAGATTTCTTACTGCGACGCGCGCTCTGCGTGTTGGCGACCCGATGGAGGAGCAGACGCAGATGGGACCGATGGTGAGTGAAAAGGAGGCGGCAAGGGTCGAATCATGGATCGCGGAGGCTGTCCTTCATGGAGCGGAGATACTCGCCGGAGGCACACGCAGGGGACTTCTTTTCGAGCCGACGGTGATGTCGAAGGTTCCGAAGAGTGTCAATCTATCCTGCCGGGAAGCGTTTGGTCCAGTCGTTATGGTGGAGCCGTTCCGTACCTGGCGGGAGGCGATTGCGGAGGTAAACCGTTCGCGCTATGGCTTGCAGTGCGGAGTGTTCACCCGTTCGCTGGAGCGCGCCTTTGAGGCGTTTCACTCCATTGAGGTCGGCGGTCTGATGTTGAATGATGTGCCAACCTATCGCATGGATTCCATGCCCTATGGAGGCGTCAAGGAGTCCGGTCTGGGACGGGAAGGCGTTCGTTACGCGATTGAGGAGATGACGGAGATTCGCCTGATGGCGGTGAATCTGCGCGGAAAGGAGTAACGGCTCACCGCTACCGGGTCACCAGTATTGAAGAGAGAACGGTCCAGCCGTTATGGTAGGGCAGCGCATTCGCAAACCCTATCGCGGGCTGTCCTGTCATGGGATCGCGAATTCCCAGCGCAAGCGTATACTCTCCCGGCGGTACAGACACCGTTAATATCTGTTGATGTTGAAAACGTCCCGGCAGCCACCTGCGAATATCGCAATTCAGCTTCATTCGCTGCACGATGACGCCGTTCTTTCGCACCAGAGCCAGTTCCACCTGCCAGGGATAGTAGAACGGTGCGACCCCCTGATTGATACCTGACAGGGCAAAGAGGAGCTTTCCTCCCGCAGCGACCTGACGGGAATGACGAATCTCCTGCAGGCAGTACTCATATCCCATACTTCGTACCAGAAGACGGCAGTTTTCGATGTAGCTCAGCGTAAAGGGAGCCTGCAGCGTGGGAGAGTAGGGGCCGATCCATGAAAAATGCGCTCGTTCGATCATCTTCAGCGTGTGATCGAACTCCGGTCCCATCCACCTATTCGCCTGCCCGGGAACCATCTCTCCGCCGATAGGAGCGCGCTTCCAGTTGTCCTGTCGCCTGGAAGCGCGCAGGGTCGGCAGAAACTTCCATGCCTCCGAACCGTCGGTATCCTCCGGGAACATATCGTCATGGAACCCCAGCCAGGGCTGCTTCCCCGCATAGCCCGCCGGATACCGCGCCAACAGTTTTTTATCTGGGAAGGCGGCTCGAAAGGCGTCAATCACGCGCTTTTGCGTGGCTGCAGAGGCAAATAGCTGATTTTTCGGATAGGTGTGCCATTCCCCCCAGAATCCCAGCAAGCCGATCTGAATGAAAGCGACTCGCGGATCGCGATTATAGCGTTTTCCCATCGCCCGGATCAGCCTCTCCATTCCGGTGACCATCGCGGGATGGTTGTAGTTCGGTGAAAGACCGCCGCCGTAGTCGGCATATTTCGTGGTTTTCACGCCCTTTTGCAGCAGCCAGGCAGGAATGCCGGAGGGCAGCGAAGGATAATCTACATAGACGCGAAAGACGGTATGCTTGCCGCGAGCAGGCGGTTCATCCCAAGACTTCTCCCACTCTGCAAAGCGATAATCGCCCTCATGCGGCTCCAGCGTTTTCCAGGAGACATAGCGAAAGACCATTGAATAGGGAAGATGAATCTCGCCCGCGTTGGTGTAGGTGCACCAGCCTTTCATCGGATTATTGAGCGGACCAGGAGCAGGCTTCGGACGGACGATGGTCAGCGATTCCGAGGCAGGTTGTGCCTGAAGACTGATCAGAAGTGTCAGCAGCAGGAGAAACAGGTTCATGGGAGCATCCCGTCGGGCAGATGAAGGGCAAAAGTATTCATAAGGCTCCAGAAGCTTCACACATTATATTATCAGTCGTAGATTTCGTCAAAGAGACCGTTTTTCAGGAGGGAAGGACTTGCGCGTATTGATGCTTTCCTGGGAGTATCCGCCGCGAATTGTGGGCGGCATCGCCCGCCATGTGGAGGAGATTGCCTGGGCGCTTGTTAAGCAGGATATCGAGGTGCATGTCGTCACCAGCGAGGCGGGAGACGCTCCGGCGGAAGAGATACTCGGTGGTGTGCACATTCACCGGGTCGCCCCATACTACCCCATCAACGACTTTATACACTATGCGCAGCAGTTGAACGCAGCCATGCGGGATCGCGCCGATCTTCTGCTTCAGGAGTGGACTTCCGGCAAAACGCCTCTCCGTAAACGCTCCGAAAAGAACGGAATTATCCTGCATGTTCACGACTGGCTGGGTCATTTTGCCGGCGCATCGCTGAAGCACCAGTATAAGGTTCCGATGATCGCCACCATACACGCGACCGAGTTCGGCAGGAATAACGGCGTTCATACCGGCGGGCAGCTATATATCCACTCCGTCGAGTGGCAGTTGGTCTTCGAGTCCTGGCGAACCATCGTCTGCTCCTACTATATGAAGGGACAGGTAGAGTTCGCGCTGGGCGCACCCAGTGACAAGCTGGATGTGATCTATAACGGAGTACACGCAGAAAAGTTCGACTTTTACTTCCCGCCCGAAGAGGCGGCCGCTTTTCGTCAAAACTTCGCCGCGCCAAATCAGAAGATCATCTTCTTTGTGGGGCGCATGGTGCGCGAAAAAGGTGCAAACCTGCTGATTGAGGCCTTTTCAAGAGTGCGCCGGGACTACTACGACTGCAAGCTGGTGATCGTCGGTGGTGGACATCGCGACCATCTGGTGAGCCAGGCGCGCAGCCTCGGTCTCAGTGACCATGTCTACTTCACCGGTTTTATGCCGGATGAAGCGCTGCTGCGGCTCTACAAGGTCATTGATGTCGCCTGTTATCCTAGCCTGTATGAGCCGTTCGGCATTGTGGCGCTGGAGGCGATGGCGGCAGGCGTTCCGGTGGTTGTCTCCGACTCCGGCGGACTGCCGGAGATCGTCCAGCACGACTATACCGGGACAGTGGTCTGGAATAACGATGTGGATAGTCTGGCATGGGGCTTGCTGCGCGTGCTGCATAACCCCGGTCATGCACGATGGATGGCGCAGAACGCCGCGATGCGCGTCCGCGAAGTTTTCAACTGGGACAGCCTCGCCGCGCAGACAAAAGCTGTCTATGCGCGCGTCTGGGACGAGTACCGTCAATCGGACTGGTAACCAGCAGCCTCTATCCTCCCTGGCTCTGGTCAGCGCACATCCAGGGAAAAGTCATCCAAAAGAAGATAGTAGTCGCAGCTCCTATCAATAGCCCTGCCCCAGGCTTAGATAGGTATGTACCCTTCGGCGTCCCATCGCAATATCCAGTCGGATCGGACCCAACGGAGTGAAGAAACGCAGTCCGAATCCTCCGCCGAATTTCAGATCCGAAACGCGCGCCGCGCTGCGTGCGGGCCAGGCGTAGCCGCCATCCGCGAAGACCGCCGCCTGAATATTGGGGAAGACACTCCAGCGATATTCCGCCGATGCCAGCATCAGGCGCGTGCCGTGAAACTCGTCGAAATCGTAGCCGCGCAGAAGATCATAACCGCCGATCCAGTACTGCTCCGAGAGGGGCGTTCCGGCAGAGGCGATCCCGCCGATCCCGCGCAGTTCAAGCGCGCCGACACCAAGCGGCACCAGTGTGCGCAGGTCGGCGGTATATTTTGTATAGGAGAAGCTGCCGCCAAGAGCTCGGTCCCCGATCTCCGCCCGTAACTCTCCATAGTAGCCCTTTCGCGGATTGAAACGGTTATCGAGCGTCTGGTGAACTCCCAGTAGAGCCAGCGACGCCACCCTTCCCCTCGAATTCGCCAGTTCCGACGCAGGCAGGAGACCAGCAGGCAGGTCATCAAAATTGACCCGGTCATGCTGATAGTGCAGGGAGGCATGCGACTGTGAGGAGAGCGCCATCCCCATCCGTATCGTGGCCCCCTCGCGAAACTGGAACTGGCGGGGCGAGAGGTTGAGCGTACTGAAAACGGGGGTAAATTGCGTCTCCTTGTGGTAGATATCGAATCCCAGAGAGGCGCGTTTTCGCAGCAGTCTCGGATCGTCGAAGGAGAGTTGATAAGCGCTGCGTCCCTCCAGGCGGTTCTCAATATCCCGCCGGTTCACATTGATTCCACGCTGCCATTGCAACCGCACCGTCTGTGCGTTTCCCAGAAAATTGGTGTCGGCGGCATCCAGATAGCCTACAAGTCCGACACGACTGCCGTATCCGGCTGCGCCAGTGAGGAAAAGCGACTTCCCCTCCCGGACTTTCGCGTTCAGCACGATCTTCCCGGAGGTCTCCGCCGGTATTGGTTCAACAATCACCTGTTCAAAGATGCCCAGATCTCCCAGCCGCTCCCGGCTGCGGCGCGCGCTCTTCTCGTTGAAAACGCTGCCGGGACGCAGTTCGATCATGTCCCGGATGGCGCTTCCGCGCGTTCGTTTGTTGCCGGAGATGGCGATCTTTTCGATGGTTCCTTCCAGAATGACATAGCGCAGCGCGCGATCCGGCAGTATCTCCGCATCCCGGATACGCGCCAGTGTATAGCCCCGCGATGCATACAGTTTCTCAATCCGGGCAATATCCTCCAGCACGGTCTTCGGATCGAAGGGTTTGCCGGGAGCGCTCTGGATCATCATCCGAATCGTCGCTTCCGGTATCACGGTGTTGCCTGCGATCTTGATGGCGGAGATCAGTTGATTCTCCTGCGCCCGTACATCTCCACCGATCAATATAAAGAAGGAGAGCATGACGTACAGAGATATCCACCTTTTTCGCATTCGTACACCTCCAGCAACCAGCTAATGACACAGACCCGGCAAGAATGTCAGGATATTCTTGCCGTCTCACTCTCCTTCCTCTTTCTCACAGATAAAAAAACAGACCGTCTCCCAAAGCGAAAGGAAACGGCCGTTCATTAAGGCATTTTCAGACAGCGGTTTAACGTCGGGCGCGCACCCGTTCCAGATCGGACACGCGCACCAGAAGCACATACCGCAGATCAAAACTCTTTTGCTCCGGCGTGAGCTTCCGGCGAATATCCTCCGGAAGAGAGTGAAGCCAGCGTTCGCGCATCTGATCCCGCGCGTTCATATGCCTTTTCCAAATCTCTTCCGGTAAAGCCTCCAGTTCCACCTCCAGCGCGATCTCATCGGACGAAAACAACTTGAACACCTTTCCGGTAAGCCCGCGATAGAAGTCATAAAACATCCCCGACTTGCGATCCTGCGGTTGCGCTTGCCGATCCGCGACACGAACCCGATCCCCGACTTTCAGGCGCAGCATAACTCTACACTCCCTGTCAGTATACTATACCTGTATGATAACAGAAATGTAGACTAAAGTCAACGCCAAAGTGTTTGTCAGGTAATATTTCTACGCCTCGTCGCTGGCGTACTTATCCTTGAGACTGGCAACCACCCCCGGATCAGCAAGCGTCGTCGTATCGCCGAGGACGCGCCCTTCGGCAATATCGCGCAACAGTCGGCGCATGATCTTGCCGGATCGAGTCTTGGGCAGATCGGCGGTAAAGATGATATCGTCCGGTCTGCAGATTGCGCCCAGTTTATGCGAGACGAAATTCTTCAGTTCAAATGCCAGATGCTCCGTTGCCTCATGCCCCTCTCGCACGATAACAAAGGCGGCAGGAGCCTGTCCTTTGATCTCATGGGTGCGCCCGATCACGGCGGCTTCCGCGACAGCGGGATGCTCCACCAACGCGCTCTCCAGTTCCATGGTGCTGATGTTGTGTCCGGCGACCAGCATCACATCGTCCACCCGCCCCATCAGCCAGAAGTAACCGTCTTCGTCGCGCACCGCGCCGTCTCCGGTAAAGTACATCGTCTTGAAACGGTTCCAGTAGACCTGACGATAACGCGGATCGTCCATCCAGAGGGTGCGCAGCATTCCGGGCCAGGGGCGTCGGATAACCAGATAGCCCTTGCGTCCGGGCGGCATACTCTCCCCCTGATCATTCACCACATCCGCCAGTATGCCGGGGAAAGGCTTCGTCGCAGAGCCGGGTTTTGTCGCCACCAGTCCGGGAAGTGGCGAGATCAGGATATGTCCCGTCTCGGTCTGCCACCAGGTATCCACCACCGGACACCGATCCTTACCGATGGTGCTGCTGTACCATATCCACGCCTCCGGGTTGATCGGCTCGCCGACCGATCCCAGCAGGCGCAGCGAGGAGAGATCGCGTCCGTTCGGAAACTTATCTCCCCACTTCATAAAAGTGCGGATCGCAGTGGGAGCGGTGTAAAAGATGGTGACTTTATACTTCTCAATGATTCTCCAGAACCGATCGCGCTCCGGAGTATCCGGCGCGCCTTCATACATCACGCAGGTCGCGCCGTTCGCCAGCGGACCGTAGACGATATAGGAGTGTCCGGTAACCCAGCCGATATCCGCCGTACACCAGTAGACATCGTCCTCCTTCAGGTCGAAGACATATTTTGTGGTCGCATAGACTCCTGTCAGGTAACCGCCTGTCGTATGCTGAATGCCTTTGGGCTTGCCGGTGGAGCCGGAGGTATAGAGAATAAAAAGGATGTCTTCCGAGTCCATCGGTTCCGGCGCGCACTCCGGTTCCGCTTTCTCCATCAGTTCATGCCACCAGTGATCGCGTCCCTCTTTCATGGTGATGTGCGCGCGCTCCCCGATCCGCTCATAGACAACGACGCTTTCAATTGTCGGAGCCTCTTCCAACGCTTCGTCGGCCCACTTCTTCAGCGGAACCACGCCGCCGCGCCTCCAGCCGCCATCCGCCGTCACCAGCACCTTCGCCCCGCAGTGGTTGATTCGTTCGCGAAGCGACTCCGCGCTGAATCCGCCGAAAACCACCGAATGCGGCGCGCCGATCCGGGCGCAGGCAAGCAGCGCGATGGGTAGTTCCGGGATCATCGGCATATAGATTGTAACCCGGTCGCCCTTTTCCACTCCCAGACTCTTGAGCACATTGGCAAAACGGTTCACCTCCCGGTAGAGGTCGCCGTAGGTCAGCGTTCGCACATCACCCGGCTCTCCCTCCCAGAGAATCGCCACCTTGTCCTTTCGGGTTCCCTTCGCGTGCCGGTCTACACAGTTTACGGAGAGGTTCAGCTTTCCTCCCAGAAACCACTTCGCATGCGGGGGCGTCCATTCCAGAGTCGTATGCCACTTTTCAAACCACTCCAACTCACCGGCAAGCTCCGCCCAGAAGCTCTCGAAATCGGCTTCCGCGCGCGCATAGATATTTGGATCACCGGCATTCGCCTGCGCTGTAAACTCCGGTGCAGGAGTAAACAGCCTCTTCTCTTCGAGCAACGCCTGATCTGCAGTCGGATCCGTCATGGTTCATCCTACTCCTTCGTTCATATCTCCATCCGATCGGCTGCGACCGGAAGATGGTCCTGGCACGGTCAGTTATGTGACGATATTTTAGCGCGTAACGAATGAAATCCTCTACAGGTGTAACCCGGATTGTGCAAGCAACGTAGATAATGGTAGGTTCAGCATGGGAGCGCAAGTATGCGAACTCGGTACGGCTTCACGCTGATTGAACTACTCGTCGTTATTGCCATCATTATCCTGTTAACCGCCATTCTCCTGCCTGTCTTCTCCGGGGCGCGGGCAATGGCGAGGAGAACCGCCTGCGTCAGCAACCTGCGTCAGATCGGACTTGCTCTCAACCTCTACCGGCAAGATTACGAGGAACTCCCTCCTCATCTCTCGCGGATAGACGCAAACTATGTGAAAGAGCCGCGCATCTTCGTCTGTCCGAGCGATGCAAACGCCGGAATGCATGAGGGCAATGAGCGCATGGAAGGCACGCTCTATCTTCCGTCCGGAGTCAGCTACGACTATGTTCCGCGCTGGATCGTCGCGCAGGAACTGGGTTGGTGGGAGCCTCCGCCGAAGTTCGGCAGAGGCAAGTGGGACGACTTAACGCCGGTCGCCGGGTGTCAGTGGCACTGGGCGCGCACCTTCAACGCAAACTGGAATCGCAATCAGCCGAACGCGCGCGGCTGGCAGTTGATCCTGACGATGAGCAGTTCCGTGCGAAAAGTCAGAGTGGAGGAGCCGGTCGAAGAGTTCACGCCGGAGAAGTACCGGTAGTCTGCCAAATCGGGTAAAATCGGAAACAGGCAGGAGGGAGCTAACCTTGATACCCCTTCTCTCCCTCTACAGGAATCCGCGCGTGAAACTTAACTACCTGATGCTGACTCAAGAAGACCTTCAGACCGAACGTCTGCAGTGTATGCAGGAAGGTCGCGAAATGTCCCTGCTGGAGGAGGACTTTCAACGACTGTCAGAACTCGATCTGGAAGACCCTCACATTCAGTCGTTAGCCCACTCTCTTCTCGATAAGTCGTTAACCACGCCTCTTCGTTCCGACTATGAGTTTGTGGAGCCTTCCGATCTGGAAGGCATCTGCGCGCTGCGTCCCTCCAATCCTCCCGCGCTTCCGACCATCTCACTCACCGATTCGCAGTTGGAAGACCGCCTGCATGGCGCATGGATCGGTCGCTGCATCGGCTGTCTGCTTGGCAAACCTGTAGAGGGCTGGGACAGGGAGCGGATGAACGGTTACCTGAAAGCGACCGGCCGCTTCCCCCTCAACGACTTCTTCCGATATGATATCGCTTCCCCGGAAGCGCGCGAGAAGTATCGCCTCTCGCCGGAGAGCGCGTTCGCGGATCGCGTGAGTTGTATGCCGGAGGATGACGATCTAAACTACACAGTTCTGAATCTGGCGATTCTGAAAAAACATGGTTTGTCGTTCACCTCGTCCGATGCCGCCTCCTTCTGGCTGGAGAACCTGCCGATTTATCGCACCTTTACGGCGGAGCGAGTCGCCTACCGCAACCTGAGCAATCTGATTCCTCCTCCTCTCTCCGCCTTCTATCGTAATCCGTACCGGGAATGGATTGGCGCGCAGATTCGCGCGGACTTCTGGGGATATGCGGCAGCGGGAGACCCCTCTCTGGCATCGGAGCTTGCCTGGCGCGATGCCAGCATAAGCCATGTAAAGAACGGTATCTACGGAGCCATGTGGGTCTCGGGGATGACAGCCGCCGCCTTCGTCACGGACAACATTCCGACGATCATTCAGGCGGGGCTGGCGCAGATTCCGCAGAAATGCCGTCTGGCCGATATGCTGGAGGGAATCCTCGAATGGAAAGAGGTCGAGGTGGAGTATGAGACGGCGGCGTATCGGGTGCATGAGTTCTGGAATGAGCATCGGCATCATGACTGGTGTCATGTGATAGCGAATGCGATGGTGGTGGCGGTCGGGCTGTTGTGGGGCGAAGGCGACTATGCGAAGACCATCTGCCACGCTGTTCAGTGCTGTTTCGACACCGACTGCAACGGCGCAACCTGTGGCTCCATCCTGGGCATCCTGCATGGTCGAAGAGCGCTTCCCTCCGGATGGACGGATATGATAAATGACACACTCATGACCGGCGTCACGGGCTATCACCGGGTGTCGTTATCTGATCTTGCACAGGAGAGCCTGACACTTCTGAACAGAGTACGAGAGGAGAAGCGATAGGGATGCGAAGATCGGGTTTCATGTTCGGACTGGCGGCGGCAGCGACTCTTATCTTTGTGGTTGGAGAGCGGTCTGTAAAGGCAGACTCGCGGCTGCAGGAGCGTCCAAAGCGGATTTCGTTCTACGTCGAGGGAGAGAGTCGAAGAGACAGTTCGGCGCGAGACTATGTGGAGTCGCTGGTGCGTAAATCCGGGATTGCCCGGCTGGCAAGGTCGCCGGAAGAGGCGGACTACATTCTTTCTCCTTCGATGCGCGTCACCAGCCGATTGACCTCCGAATCGCACTATAAAACGGTCGAGGTGGAGTACTACAACGATCGCGGAGAGAAGAAGAAGCGAAAAGAGCGAAAGTACCTTCATGACGATGACAAACTCACCGTGACAACCAGCTTCGAATGTCTGGTAGAGAAGAACGTGCCACCGGGAAATCCGATTCGTATCGCCTATGTGCGGGGGCGGATCGAGCGCAGCGTTGGCGGGAACGACGAGTCCGGACATGATGACCGCGATAACGCTATCCGAATTCGCGCCCGTCAGGCGGAGCGATACGAGGAGGAGCTGTCCGATCTGGAAGGAAACGATGGTCAGCTTGCGCTGAATCGTATCATCCATGACCTCTGCATGATGCTGGGACAGGTGATGGAGATTGATCGAGAGGCGAACCGAATCTCTATCAATCTTGGCAGCGAGGACGGGATCAAGGACAAGGATCAATTCGGCGGCGTCTCGGAGATGGAGCTATACGCGCAGACAGGCAGCCTGAAGGAGTACGTCTATTATCATCCTGAGACGGGCGAGAGGTTCATGCCGGATAAACGCAGCGCGGAAGCGAATCCCGAAAAGCCGGAAGAGTGGACCTATTCGCAGGTGGATGTCCTGCCGGGAGCGCGTAAAAAGACAATTCAGGGCGAAGAGGCGCGTCTGCTGAAACCGCTCGGGCTGAAGGTCAGCGACTGGGCGGAAGTGCAGGAGGTCTCCCGCGATAGCTGCGCTGTCTCCCTGAAACGTCGCGGCGATTTCGGGCGAACCAGTGACGATAAAGGCGCGCTTCAGCGTCTGCCCGATCCCGTTAAAACCCCGATCATTGCGCGAGTCCGGGCAAAAGGGAAGTAAAGAAAACCGGCAAGCCGTCGGTTGACGCCCCGGCTCGTTTTGAGATATAATTTATATTCGCTGTGTCCCGGAATCTTACGGGACGCCACATTGACGGGACACTCAGGCGAGACAGAAGCATGGTTGCCGGAACGCCTACGCGATCCTCCATCATATATCCCGCAACGTCCCGACGGGGGAACTACAGAGATTGAAGAACATCCACGTTCAGCTATTCTTCGTTATCATCGCCCTGATGATCGGCGCAATTGTCGCCATCTGGCTGCTGCCGACCCGGATGGGTCTGGATATCCGCGGCGGTATGCGCGTTGTGCTGCGCGCCAAAGCGGAAGAGGCGAAAGGCTCCTGGACACGCGAGAGCCTCGAAGTCACCAAAGAGATCATTCGCAATCGCGTAGACTCGCTGGGCGTGGCGGAGCCGGTGATCTATACCAAGCCGGAGAGCAACCAGATCATCGTCGAACTGCCCGGTCTGACCAACAAGCAGCAGGCGCGAGACACCATTTCGACCACCGCGCGTCTTGAATTTCGCTATGTCCCCGAGTTGGAAGGAACCTGGAGCACCTCCGAAGAACGCACTCCCGACGGAAAACTGACCGGATTTGAGAAGATTTTTGGAGCCGATGGCAAAGAGGTCTCTCCCGAAGAGCTTCAAACACGCATCTTCAGCAAGGATCCGGTGTTGACCGGAAGCGAGTTGCTGCCGAACTCCCGCGCGGAACTGACCACAGAGGGAACGATCATCCACTTCGAATTTCGCAACGATTCCAAGCGGGTTTTCGAGGAGTTCACACGGGGTTATCGTGGAAAACGACTGGCAATCTTTCTGGATAAAAAGCTGATCTCCGCGCCGGTGATCGAAGATGTGATCCCCGGTATCGGCATTATTCGTGGCAACTTCACCCCGGAACAGGCAAAGACCCTCGCCAATCAGCTTAATGCCGGCGCGCTTCCGGTTCCGCTGGAGTGGCTCTACGACCTGAGCGTGGAGCCGACCCTGGGACGACAGGCTGTTCAGCAGACCCTGATCGCCGGCATCGTCGGCCTGATCGCCGTTCTGATCTTCATGGGATGGTTCTATCGTCTGCCCGGTCTCCTGGCGAACCTCGCACTGATTCTCTACACGCTTTTCACGCTGGCTCTCTTCAAGCTGATTCCCGTGACCCTGACCGTTCCGGGTATCGCGGGATTCATCCTCTCCATCGGAATGGCGGTAGACGCCAACATTCTGATTTTTGAACGATTTAAGGAGGAGCGGCTGGCAGGAAAAACCATTCGCGCCTCCATCGAAGCAGGTTTTAAACGCGCATTTTCTGCCATCTTTGACTCGAATATGTGTACGTTGATTACCTGCTACATCCTCTGGTACTTCGGAACAGGACCGGTCAAAGGGTTCGCTATCACGCTGGCGGTCGGCGTGGCGGTCTCCATGTTCACGGCGATCACCTGTTCCCGCACGCTGCTCCTGCTGGTTGCAAGTACCGGGATCGGACAGAATGATAAAGTATACGCGCTGGGACGGGGGCTGCATCCGAAACTCGGCGTCACAAAGAGAATGTACTTCTGGTTCGGTCTCTCTACCGCGATTATCATCCCGGGCTTGATCTTCATGGGTCTGGGCGGGATTAAGCGCAGCATCGAGTTCAGCGGCGGGACGGAAGTGAGCGCGCAGTTCCAGCAGCGCCCTACCGTCGCCTCGGTGCAAAGCCTGCTGCGTGGTATCGGCATAGAGGATAGCCGGGTTATTATCGCTGAGGGTAATCGCGCCATTATCACCATGCGCACGCTCAACACTGATGAGCAGAACAAGCTGGATCAACTCTTTACATCGCAGAATGTAAAGAAGGAGAGTTCCGAAACGGTCAGTCCGGCAATCAGCCGCGAACTGACGCGCAACGCTTTCCTCTCCGTTGTGATCGCCTCCGTGCTGATCCTGCTCTATCTTGCGATACGATTCTCCATAGGCGGATTTGTAGAGGGGATGAAGTTCGGCACCTGCGCCGTGATCGCGATGGTTCACGATGTCTTTGTGGTACTCGGACTCTTCGCGATCATGGGCTTCTTCTTCAACTGGCAAATAGACAGCCTATTTGTCACGGCAATGCTGACCGTCATCGGCTTCTCGGTGCATGACACCATTGTTATCTTCGACCGCATTCGGGAGAATCTGCGCCATCGGCAACGAGGCGAAACCTTCGCGCAGGTCACAGATGCCAGTATCGAGCAGACCTTTGCGCGTTCGATCAATACCTCGCTGACGGTCGTTATCACTCTGGTTGCCCTTCTGATTCTGGGTGGTCCGGTCGTGCGGCTGTTCGTGACCGCTCTGTTGATCGGTATCATCAGTGGAACCTACTCCTCCATCTTTAACGCCAGCCCGCTGATGGTTCTCTGGAAGCAGTTAACCAGCGAGAAGCGTCAACCCGCAGTGGCAGGCGCAGGCGCGGGAGGAGGCGTGAAATCTGTGCCAAGAACCGCAGAGAGTTCCCGGCCGCGCGAAAAGGCTACCCCGCAGAAGGTACAGACCGCTTCCGCAAATGCAACTGAGGAGAACGGATCACAGACAAACAGAGCCGATATCGACGCCGCCAAACGCGCCAAAGGTAAGAAAAAGATGCGTCGTATGTAGCTACCTGAATAGACTCCGGCTTCGTAAGGGAGCGCAGTCGGCAGCCTGTGGAGCTTGTGTCTGCGAGTTTCACAGGCTGCTCTGTTTAGGAGAGGAAATGAGCACTCATGAACCCGCTCCTGCCAGTCGCAAGGGAGCCAGTTTTCGGTCTATCGTTTTACTCGTCCTGTTGATTCTTCTGGCTGTTTTCTGTATTCTTAATCTGAATATCGTCATTGTGAAGCCGTTTGGAGCCGCGCCGCTCTTCGTTGTGATTCTCGTATCGTTCTTTCTGGGTCTGGTGATTGGTTGGATCGGGCGAGGACTGCGAGCTGGTCGCCGAAAATCGGAGACATCGGAAACAACCTCCGTATAGTTCTCCTTCAAGGTAGAACGGTTGCATAGTTTGGCTGTCATGTCGAGCGAAGCGAGACATCTTAAGATTCTTCGCTTCGCTCAGAATGCATCCATCCAGACTATCTTGACGACGTACCAGGAAAGGTCGTTTCCTGCTTTCCTAAATTCGCGATAATAATATCTGTGTGATATTGTTTCTATCAGGACTTGATTCGTGGGGCGATGGCGGCAAAAACACTGGAATATCTTAAATGAGGACGAGGAACAGGCTCGTCTGATTCAGACTCAACTGGGCTGCAACCTCATTCTGGCGCGTCTGCTGGTCAATCGCGGGATCGTGAAGCCAGAAGAGGCGCAGGCGTTTATGCATCCCTCGTTCAGCGATCTGGCAGACCCGTTTCTGCTGCCGGATGCGGAAGCTGCCGTAGAACGGATCAAGCAGGCGCTGCATCGTCGTGAGCGAATCTATATTCATGGAGACTACGACAGCGACGGCGTCACTTCCGCCGCGCTCTGGTACCGTCTTTTGAAACGACTGGGCGCGGATGTGTTGGTGCATGTCCCCCACCGTCACCGAGACGGCTACGATATGCGAAGCAAGTTCGTTGTGGAGGCAAAGGAACGCGGCGCATCTGTCATATTGACCACCGACTGCGGGATTCAGCGTTCGACAGAGGTCGAGGAGGCGCGGGAAGCCGGGATTGATGTGATCGTAACCGATCACCATGAGCCTGGAAGTCAACTACCGAGAGCGGTCGCCGTCGTGAACCCGCATCGCGCCGACTCGCGCTATCCGTTTCCCTATCTGGCGGGAGTCGGCGTCGCCTTTCGATTGGGGGAGGCGCTTATGCGGCATCTAGGTCATCCCGTAGACGGCTACCGCCGAACCTTCTGCGATCTTGCCGCCATTGGAACAGTCACCGATATCATGCCGATCCTCGGCGAGAACCGGATTATCGTCAAACATGGTCTGGAGACTCTCCGTCAGGGACGAAAACCCGGACTGAAAGCGCTCATGGAGACGGCGGCGGTCAAACCAGAGCAACTGACTGCGCGCAGTATTGGCTATAGCCTGGGACCGCGTATCAATGCAGTGGGAAGAATTGATGACGCCCGGATCGCGCTGGATCTGTTGATTACCGAAGACTTATCGGAAGCGAACGAGCTGGCGGATCGGCTTGAGCGGGCAAACGTTTTGCGACAGGAGGAGCAGGCGCGTATCACCGAGGAGGCATCCGAACAGATTCAGCGCCTTGATATGGATGATAACCCCTGTCTGGTTCTCTACAGCGAGAACTGGCATTCCGGGGTCATTGGCGTGGTGGCAAACAAGATCGTGAGTCGCTTCCATCGCCCCACAGTGTTGATCGCTTTCGATCCTGAGAGCGGAACCGGACGCGGCTCGGCGCGCAGCATTCGCGCCTTTGATATCCATCAGGCGTTGACGGCGTGTGCAGAGTATCTGCTGGAGTTCGGAGGGCATGCGCACGCTGCCGGTATGTCGCTTGCCTCGCAGAATCTGGACGCCTTCACTCGCGCCTTGAACCGGCTGGCGACGGAGCAGCTTACGCCCGACGACTTCCTGCCGACCCTTGATATAGATGCCGAGATTGAGGCATCGGAGATAACCAGCGATCTCATAGAAGATCTGAATTCCTTCGAGCCGTTTGGACACGACAATGAAGAGCCGGTTTTTGTCACGCGAGGCCTTCAGATTCAGCGAACTTCTCGCATGGGACGCGACAGGCAGCATCTGAAGATGTATTTCAAAAACGGCAGCGAGAGCCAGATTGAGGCGATCATCTGGGGCAATGGCGACATGGAAGAGCACTTGCGTCCCGGAGACTATTTTGATATCTGTTACCGCCCGCAACTCAACCACTATAATGGGAAAACCAGCGTTCAGTATATCATTCAGGATTTGCGCCCATCTGAATAGAACGACTTGCCTGATCGAATCGTAAAGTGTAACATGACCGTCTTCTACACGATTGAATCCTATGTAGATGCCGCACAGGTCGCAGAACTCTATCTTCGGTCCGGGCTGCGCAGACCAGTCGAGGATCTGGATCGAATACGGCGGATGATCGAAAACGCCAACCTGATTATCTGCGCATGGGATGAAGAAAGGTTGATCGGCGTCGCCCGCGCGCTGACTGACTTCAGCTACTGCTGTTATCTTTCCGATCTGGCGGTAGACCCGGACTATCAGCGTAACGGAATCGGCAAGGAACTCGTCAGAAGAGTCAGAGAGGCGATCGGAGAGGAGTCTATGCTCCTGCTGCTCGCCGCGCCGTCGGCAGACGGCTACTATCCGCATCTCGGATTCGAAAAAGTTGCCAATGGCTGGCAGCTTCCCAGAACACGTTAAGATGGCGTACAGCGATGATAAACGTGGAATCTGTCCCGATGAGTAATGAAGGCGATGAACCTCACAAACGCCCGGACGCGGTGGATGCCGCTTTCGAACAGATCGTGGCGAGTCTGGAAAAAAGCCGACCGCAGGACGATCTGAGCCTGCTGCGAGCCGCCTATGAGTTCGCGCGCGAAAAACATGGCGGACAGAAGCGACGTTCCGGTGAACCGTATATCACCCATCCAGTCTCCGTTGCCGAAATTCTTGCCGGGATGGAGATGGATGTGCAGACCCTTGCGGCGGGACTGCTGCATGATGTCGTTGAAGACGCCACCGTTACCATCGAGGAGCTAAGCCAGCGTTTTGGCGGAGAGATCGCCGCGCTTGTAGACGGCGTTACCAAACTCACCAAAGCCGGAATGGATGAGTTCTCCGGCCACTCTCCTCTCCTCTCTCAGCCGCAGACTCCCCAGGAGGAAGCCCGCGTCAAGCGCCAGCAGGAAGTGATCAAAAGCGCGTCCAATCTCCGCAAGATATTTCTGGCGATGGCGAAAGACCTGCGCGTGATGGTCATCAAACTGGCGGATCGGATGCACAATATGCGGACGCTGGACGCGCAGCCCGAAGCCAGCCGCCGACGCATCTCGGAGGAGACTCTCTCACTCTACGCCCCGCTGGCGCACCGCCTGGGGATATGGCAGATGAAGTGGGAACTGGAGGATCTGGCGTTCAAGTACCTGGAACCGGAGAAGTACCGCGAGGTTGCGGACAAGGTCGCCCTGACTCGCGCCGAACGTCAGGGAGAGGTGCAGGAGGCGATTCAGATCCTGCAGGAGAAACTCCGCGAAGAAGGAATAGACGCGCAGATCAACGGACGCTCCAAACACCTCTACAGCATCTATCAGAAGATGCTGAAGCAGGAACTGGATTTCAACGAGATATACGATCTGGTCGCTCTACGGGTCATCGTTCACACCCGCAATGAGTGTTATCATGCTCTGGGGATCATCAGCGGTCTCTGGGTTCCCATTCCCGGAATGTTCAGCGACTATATCGCCCGTTCCAAGAGCAATATGTATCAGTCGCTGCATATCAAGGTGATCGGTCCCCGCTCCAAGCCGCTGGAAGTGCAGATTCGCACTTACGATATGCACCGCACCGCCGAATTCGGGATCGCCGCGCACTGGGCATATAAGGAGAAGGGCGAGGGCGGAAAAGCCGCCGATCAGTTCGAGAAGAAGCTTTCCTGGCTTCGCCAGCAGCTCTACGACTGGCAGAACGACTCCCGCGATTCCAGCGAGTTCCTGCGCTCGGTGACGGAAGACCTGTTCACCGATCAGGTGTTCGTTTTTACCCCGAAGGGAGACGTCATTGATCTGCCTGCCGGAGCGACCCCCATAGATTTTGCCTACCGTATCCACTCGGATGTCGGCAACCATGCGGTCGGCGCGAAGGTTAACGGGAAGATGGTTCCCCTCTCCTATCGCTTCCGAAACGGCGATATGGTGGACATCATCACCCGATCCAACAGCGCGCCCAGCCGTGACTGGCTCGCGCTGGTGAAGACCTCGCACGCGAAGAGCAAGATCAAAGCCTACTTCAAGCGTCTGATGCACGCCGAGAGCGTTCAGCACGGGCGGGAGATTCTGGAGCGAGAACTTGAGCGTTTGAATCTGGATGCCAGAGGGCTGCTGAAAGACGAGGTTCTGCGCGCCATTGCGCCTCTCTTCAATCTGCCCAATGAAGTGGAACTGCTGGCGGCGGTCGGGCGCGGTACCGCACCGGCGGGAACGGTGATCAATAAGTTGCGTCCGGGTCAGCCCGTGCCTCCGAAGGGAGTGGTGGTCGGGCGCGGCAAAGCCGACGAGAGCAAGCTCAGGGTCTCTGCAGGGGATGTGGAGAATGTCATGTTCCGCCGCTCCCGCTGCTGCCTGCCAATTCCCGGTGATGAGGTGATCGGATACATCACGCGAGGGCGTGGAATGGCGCTGCACAGGAAAGAGTGCCCCAACATCCGCCATTACGAACTGACAGAGAACGAGCGGCTCATTCCGGTGGACTATGCCGGTTCCGACAATCAGGTCTACAGCGTAAATCTGCTTATTCAGACGGTAGACCGCACCGGACTGATCGCCGATGTCGGCAATATCTTCGGCGAAACGAAGACCTTCATTACCAAAATCAGTACACAGTCGCACCGCGATCGAACGGCGACCCTCCTCATCAGCGCAGAGGTCAAAGACGTGGATCACCTGAACCGGCTGTTTCTGGCGATTCGCCGCCTCGCCGATGTGCTGGACATCTCCCGCGCTATAGGCAGCAAGGAGAAGTAGCGGTCACCTGCCGATCCTGCGGCTATGGCAGCGGCGTCCGCTCTCTCTCTTTCAATACGGCTATTAACCTGTCCGGGTAGTTGGTCTGAATGCCGTCCACACCCATCTCAAGCGCGCGTCGAAATCCTTCCTGGTGGTCATTCAGTCCAAGATTGTCCACGTAGACCTTCGCGCCGGCGGTGTGAGCCTCTTCCACCATCTCTTTCGTCCACTCCGCCAGATTTCCGTCCAGAACCTCCGCCGGCAGCACACGGAGGAAGGCGCGGATGCCTCCCGGTTTTCTCGCATCGCGGGGAGGACTCGGCATCACGGGAATATGAGGGGTGATCTTTTTCCACTCCAGCAGTTCCGCAACGCTGTCATAGATAATGACCTGCATTTCCATGCCGTGAGAACGTATCTCGGCGAGAATCTGCGGGATGGCAGCGTCCTTGACATCCACATAGATATTCACCTTTCCGCGACAGACCTCCAGCGTTTCCGCAAAGGTCGGTACCTTTTCT
Organism: uncultured Chthonomonadaceae bacterium; assembly: GCA_964429855.1. Lineage (GTDB taxonomy): Bacteria > Armatimonadota > Chthonomonadetes > Chthonomonadales > CAJBBX01 > CALLMM01. The sequence goes on along the minus strand of CAYSDM010000048.1, from coordinate 11,429 downwards.
CCGGAAAATCGCGCGTTGAACTTCCTGCCCGCATCCAGTCGGCGTATCTCCTCCAGCGTCAGGGTCTTCACCTCGCCTGAGCCATCCGTCGTGCGATCCACCTTGCTGTCATGCATCAGTATGAGTCTGCCGTCGCGGGTGGCGCGGACATCCACCTCCACATAGTCCACTCCCAGACGAATGGCGTTCCGAACGGCAGCAAGCGTATTCTCAGGAGCCAGCGCCATACCGCCCCGATGAGCGATCACCGCGATGGGATGTTTCAGGGTTGGCAGAGCAGCCGGACGATGTTGATCCATACGAGAGGTTTCCAGAAACAGAAGAATGAGGCACAGGCAAGCGATTTTCATCGGGTCTACTCATGAATGCATGAAAACCAACAGCGATAGACATGAACCTATCGCTGTTGATCAGTCCTGTTATTGCGGCTCGAATGGCAAAAAAACGACCACCATGCGACCTATAGCGTTTCGCCGCCCTTCTCAATGTTCTCATTCGTAAACAGCTTCGTACCGAGCGTGATATTCTTTTCGACCTTCTCCCCTTTGAGAATCTTCAAGGCGTTTTCGATCGCCTCTTTTCCACCGGTCGGATATTCAAAGGTGGCGGACAGAACGCCGTCTTTCACATAGCGGACTCCCTCATGCGGCAGGGCGTCTATCCCGATAAACTTAATCTGTTTCTCGCGCCCTTTGCCCTCCTGTCGGGCCGCCATGAAAGCCCCGTGAGCGCTGGGATCGTTGTGCCCATAGACGGCATCAATCTTCGGGAAGCGCGAAAGCGCGGATTTCATCTCGCGCTGAGCGTTTGGCTCAAGCCACTGGCAGTCGGCATCGAAAATAACCTTGATCTGCGACCCGGCGATGCCCTCCATAAAGCCATTATGCCGCTCCTGTCCGGGAGTAGAGGTCATCAGCCCTTTTAACTCCACGACATCGCCTTTTCCGCCGAGAACCTTCACCAGATACTTTCCGGCTTCTCTGCCGATCTTCACATTGTCCGCGCCGATGAACTGAGTATAGTTGTTGCTTTCGATCTTGCGATCCAGCACGATCACGGGAATGCCCGCCTGCATCGCCTCTTCCACCGGTCTGGTAAGTGGGCGCGCCTCCTTCGGGCTGATAATTATCAGATCCACCTTCTGCTGAATGAACTCGCGGACCTGGCTCTGCTGCGTTTCGCTGCGGTTCTGGGCATCCCGGAAGATCATCTCGATATTGGGATGCTGTTTTGCCGCCTCCTCCACATCCTTGTTCATCTGGACGCGCCAGGGTTCGCCCAGATTACACTGCGACATACCGATGACAAACTTCTTTTCAGGTTGTCCGCCCGTCGCGCCGGCAGAGGTATTCGTCCCCGTTTTCCCGTTCTTTTCCGGCTCATTCGGACTGCTGCACCCGGCGAGGGTCACGGCGCACAGCGCCAACACGAGCGTCCATCTTCTCATGGCTATCCCCTTCTTCTCTGTTGAATCAGAACTGCCGCGACGATAATTGCGGCTTGAATGATCATGCGGGGGGCAATTGGCACGGCGTTCAGGCTCAGGATTTTATTAATATAGGCGACGATCAGTACGCCGATCAGCGTTAACATCATGCCGCCGCGTCCGCCGACCAGACTGGTTCCCCCGATTACGACCGCTGCAATGGCATCCAGTTCGAACCCGAAGCCCGCTTCCGGGTCGCCGATATCCTGCCGACATGCATTGACGACGCCAGCCAGCGCGGCAAAAACGCCGCACAGCGCATAGGTGAGTATTTTCGTTCGGGCAACGGGAATTCCTGCCAGACGCGCCGCCTCCTCGTTGCCACCGATGGCGTAGAGCCTGCGTCCAAATCCGCTACGGCGAACGATCACCGCCATCACCAGAATACAGAGGAGAAAGAGTAGAGTCGAGGGCTGTACACCGACGCCCGGAAGCGAACGGGTCATCCAGACAAAGAAGCCGGGCGTATCGTCCGTGAGAGCGTACCAGGGCTGCGCAGCAGGCTGCACTTTGATGCCCCCGGAGATCAGTTTTGCCATTCCTCGCGCCGCCGTCATCATGGCGAGCGTAGCCACAAACGGCTGCAGGAGCAGCTTTGCCACCAGAACGCCGTTACATGCTCCCGCAGCCATTCCCGCCAGCACAACCGCCAGAATAGCAGGGGGGATGCTCCAGCCGTACCCGATGGTCAATAGCGCAAACAGAGTCGCGCACAGCCCCAGCACCGAACTGACCGACAGATCAATGCCGCCGGAGAGGATCACCAGAGTCATACCCGTCGCAAGCAAGCCATACTCGCTGTACTCGTAGAGAATGTCAAGCTGCGTGCGACCGGAGAGAAAGATCGGCAGACCGGTATCGCGCGCGTGAGGAGTGTAGACACAACCCAGAATGAACACCGCCACCAGCGCCACGAAACCGCGATAGTTATTGATCCAGCTTATCGCGCGAATCAGTCTTCCCGACGCGATCTCCAGATCCTCCCCCTCACGTCTCTCTGTTGGCATCTCGCTCCCCGATCATACGGTATGGCGACTTCTGTCATTCGTTCTCTTCTCGATAGGAGTTCTCCTGCTGTCCGGCAGAAACAGACGTCGGATCAATCTCGTACTGCCTTTGCAGCGTACTCCCGAAGCAGTCGCAGATAGAGCCGATACTCCTCTATAGAGACGGCGGGCGGGGTCTGATGATCTACCGAGGGTATGAATCCGCCGGTACGCATCACCGGAAGCAGTCGCTCAAATTCGCGGCGAATCGCCTCTTCTCCGCAGTGCATCACAGTCTTGTCGAATCCGCCGATCATCCGCCATCGCGGATGAGTTTCTCGCAGACGCGCAACATCTACGCCCGCCATCCGCTCCAGAGGCAGAATTCCCTCCAGTCCCACGCTCTCCAGCCAGGGGATCAACGGCTCCACATCGCCGTCACTGTCCACCATCGCGACGATGCCGCGCTCATGAAGTTTCGGAACGATCTGACGATAGCAGGGGGCAAGAATGGTATCGAACAGCGACCGCGACAGCATCGGTCCGTGATTGTAGGACATATCCTCGCCGAAGGTCATGAAATCGGGAGTGCAGACCTCGCAAAATGCCTCCAGACATCGGCTCAGATACTCTGTCTGATCTTGATTAATGCGGCGCATCAGATCGGGCTGATCGTAGAAGGCGTAGAGATGCGGCTCGATACCCATCAATACACGAGGCCACCAGAAGAAGCCGCTGAAGGTGACCCAGATAACCGCCTCACCCGCCTGCTGCTCTTCTGCCCTTTGACGCCACAGATCGCGGTCGAACGGAACGGGATCGGGGTAGAGATAGGGGAGCAGCGAATCGTAGTCGGCTTCATCCTCTATCCAGCGATCTGCGTATCTTGAGGGCGGCGCGTCTCCACGCATCTGTCCGAACCAGAGTTGATAGTCCACATCCAGCCCGAAGTAGCGCTTGATGCCCTCTTTGTCCAGATGAGCGGGAAGCCCCTCTCCATGCCAGCGTTGTATGGTCAGGTGCCACCAGGTCGCCCACTCGATCACCGGGAGCCTGTCGTCAGGCATCTCTCCGTGCAGAACCTTCATAAATCGAGATCGGACGGTCTCCGCTGTCATGGCTGCTTCCCCACCGACCATCGCAGCAGTCCCCCGGAGAATCCAGGCTGAAGCGTGGCTTCAATGCGCAGTCGGGTTGTCTCTATCCGTCGAAAGGTAAGACGATTCGCCCGATCCTTCCTTACGCCGAATTCACCGACTCCCGTAACCGGCTGCCATCCGTTCCCATCCCACCAGAGAAGCCGCCAGCTCTTCGGAACTCGGCACTGCCCGCCGATGATCTCATCATCAAACCAGTAGACCTCACACCAGGAGATTCGCTTCGGTTTTGCGAAGTCATACTGCACCCACTCTTCGGTTCCGCGATGATCCCACCAGGTGAAACGGGGAATGAAGAGATCCGAGGAGGAGACCGGCTTCAGGTCGCTGTTCAATCCCTGAAGCGTATCGGAAGGATTGAGATGCGAAGCGGTAACGGTCACCGTCCCGACCTCCTCCCACTCTCTTGCCTCCGCTCCTTCGCCGATCTGCGGAAAGGCGGATACCCGGAGCCGCGCGCAGCCCATCGGTATCAGAACGATATCCTCGACCGGTTGATCGGATCGGACCGGACTCTGCTGTACCTCTCCGATCAAGCCGTTGGATTCCAGCGTCCACTGCGGAATCCGTCTCCCTTTCGCACGAAGTTGAATCGGCGCATCCTCCAGAGTGAAGGGCTGAGAAGGAAGCGGACGATCCGCCTGCATCACTTCAAACGACTTTTCCGGAGTCTGCGTGTCCACTATCAGACCGTAGTTCCAGGGGGTAGTCGGGAAGACCTCACTCGCTGCCCACTTCTGCCCTAATTTATAGACATTCCACCTTTCTCCAATCTTCAGCGAATAGGTCAATGGACCGCGTGAGACGGAGACAGAGCCGCGATTCTTTTCCCAGACCTGTACCGTGATCTTCATGGGCAGTTCGAGATTTACCCTGTCTCCTGTTCGCCAGGCGCGCTGAATACGAATCCAGCCTTTTGACGGGGAGGGAATGGAGAACAGCTTGCCGTTGATGCTGATTCGAGGCGCGTCGCACCAGCCAGGAACGCGTAGATAGAGGGGAAAGCTGACCGTAACGGGTGTCGTGATCTTCAAATCTACCAATCCCCGGAACGGATAGTCGGTCGTCTCCTCAATGGTGACCGATGCGCCGTCGCCGACATTCGCCTTGACGCTGCTCGCCGAATAGAGCGTCGCAGCCAGTCCATCATCGGGAGTCGCCATCCAGAGATACTGCGCGTAGTAGGGCCAGCCGAACGCCACATTATGCTGGCAGCAGCGATACTGCTCGAACGGACTGTAGGAGAACATATCGCCCCCGTTTTGAATCATCGGGGACTTGCTCTGCCGATCCAGTTGAACCTGATTGGGAGCGGTCAGATAGTGTAGCGCTTTCAGATCGGGCGTCATCGAAGCAGGGAAGGAGTTAAAGGCGACATCCTCGCAGCGATCCGCCCAGAGGGGATTTCCGGTGATGCCCAGCAGCATCTCATGGCTGTACATCATCTCCACCATCGCGCATGTCTCCGCCCCCTGTCTGGGACCGAAATAGCCCGGACGCGCATTCTCATCCGCGCCGTACATCCCTCCGGGAACCTGCCCGTACTGCTCGTAGATCGTGGCGTAGTTACGCTCCGCCGCCTTCAGATAGCGCACATCACGCGCCTGCAGATAGAACTGTCCCGGCTCGCGGAAGCCCTGCGCCAGATTGACCCCGTGCCAGGTCGGAATGCCTCCGGTCCAGTCGGCTGTGCGTTCATGGTTGATCCGCGCCAGATTGAGCAGCCAGGCGTCGCCCGTGCGATTATAGAGCCAGTGAATAATATCCAGATTGTCACCGCCGCGCCACTTCTGCCAGTCGCCGGGAAGAATGCGTTCTAATGACAGCGTGTTCATCCACTGGAAGTAGCGTTTCATCAGCAGAAGAACGCGACGATCCCCGGTTGCCTCATAGTGTGAGCGCAGCGCATAGAGCGCCAGCATATTGGGCCAGATGTCTGGCACCGCGCGATTGGATTCCGGTCCGAAGTAGCCGTCTGACCGCTGACTGGAGAGTATGCCTTCTATCCAGCGCTTCGCCTCCGCCTGAATCCGGGCATCCTGCAAAATATAGCCCAGGTCCACATAGCCCTTGAGCCAGTAGGGAAGCTCCTCCCAGCCATGCTCCCCCTGCCCGTTCTTGCTGACCCAGGCGTTGCCCTCAAACTTTGCCCAGCGACTCACCTCCGGCAGAAACCCGGTCATGCCGTCCGCGCTCAGAAGAAGCTGCTGACGCAGCCATCCCTGCGGTTGAATGCTGCCCAGAGGCAGTTTAATCAGGGGGGAGGGCTGCAGCGGGGCGCGATTGCCGGTGTAGAAGCTGTTTTTCCGGGTCGTCACAGGCGCAGGAACCACCGTAATATTCGTTCGTGGCTGCGCCGGAACAGGGACGCTGCCGGTCATGATTCCCGCCAGAACCAGAAGCACGATGATAGAGATAGATAGCCTTCTCGGTCTTTGCATATCCTCACTCTGCACTCCCAATATGATGGTCTTCACGCATCACCAGCGCGCCGGTCGGACAAGCCTCTGCGCAGGCTTTCGCAGCGACTTTCAATCCGTCTGCCAGCGAATGTGAAAAGGGAACCGTCGTCCGCACCGTAAACCCGCGCCCGACAAAGGATAGCCCCAGCTTCTCGCCATGCTCCGCCGCTATCTGGACGCAAATGCCGCAGGCGATACACTTTCCCGGCTCAAAAAAAACCAATGGATTGCTTGTGTCTATGGCGAATTCTCGACGCTCGCTGCGGTATCGGGTGGGATTTGCATCGTACTGCATGGCGAGCATTCTGAGACGGCAGTCTTTTGCCTTTGCACAGTCACAGTGCAGACACCGACTGGCTTCGCGCTGCGCCTCCCCGGCAGAAAACCCCGCCCCCTCGCCGCCAGCAGGAGAGATGCGCTTTTCCCCGCTGGCTAACCGCAGATAGGGGCGAACCTCCTCCTTCTCCAGCCTTCCGACATGGACGCTATACCCCTTCTCTTCACGTTCCGGCTCGCTTCCCGTTAGATAACGGCTGATGGCGTCTGCGGCGGCTTTTCCATCTGCTACTGCCCGCACCGCATGACGGGAGGGGATTATCGCGGCTCCGGCGACAAACACCGCCGGAAGGTTCGACAACATGGTTTTTTTATTGACTCGAATTCCCTGGGGTCCGGACGCCAGTCCCGCATCCGGTGATCCGCTCGTTTTCACCTCGCCAACTGCAATCAGCACGGCGTCATACTCTGCCTGCAGGTCTGCCAGCGAAATATCTCTGCCGATCCGGGTATTCCCGCGAAACTGCGCCCCCATCCGAAAAATGAGATTGATCTCCGCGTCCAGCGTCTCACGCGGCAGAGCCTCCTGCGAAACTCCGTACCGCAGCATTCCGCCGGGCAGGTCATGATCGTCAAAGAGAACGCAGGCATGACCCTCCTGCTGAAGGTAGTAGGCGGCGGCGAGTCCTGCCGGTCCCGCGCCGACAATCGCCACGCGCTTGGCGGTAGGGGGTCGGCATTCGGGCACATAGGGCGTTTCCGAAGCCAGGTCTTCATCCGCGACGAACCGCTTTAACATACAGACGGAGACGGCTCCATCCTGCGCGGCGCGTCGGCATCCCTTTTCGCACAGTTCCGGGCAGATTCTTCCCAGCGTTGCGGGAAGGGCGATACTCTCTTTGACCGTAATTAAGGCGTCTCGAAACTGACCGGCATTGATCTGCCGGATCATCCGGGGAATCTCCATGTGTGCGGGACAGACGCCCTCACAGGGACCCAGGCAGTCGCCCAGATGATCGCTTAACAGCAGTTCGATGGCGGTGCGGCGCGCATCCATCACTTCTGGTGAATCGCTCTCGACTATCATCCCCTGCGCGACACGGGTCGCGCAGGAGGGAACCAGACGGGGCGCGCCGTTGATCCGCACCATACAGACAAAGCAGGAGGTATTCGCCGGACGACCGGGAAGATGACACAGCGTCGGAATATCAATCCCGGCTTTCCGCGCCGCCTCCAGCACGGTTGCGCCTTCCTCCACCTCGACCGAGACGCCGTCAATGATAACCTGCATTGGGATTCACCCCGTTCGTTCAAATCGCGCCTGGAAAAACCGAAGATATTTCGGCTCGTAGACCATCGTCAATCCCTGCGTCGCTTCTCTGGAATCATAGATCGCCTTGACCGATTCAGCGACCACATCCATATGCGCCTGCGTGTAGACACGTCGCGGAATGGTCAGGCGGGTCAGTTCCAGCTTCGGATAGTAGTGATCTCCGGTTTTCGGGTTACGCCCCGCGCTGACAACACCCCGCTCCATGCTGCGGATGCCCGAATCGATATAGAGTTCCGCCGCGAGAGTCTGCGCCGGAAACTGCCCCTGCGGAATATGCGGATAGAAAGCTCTGGCGTCCAGAAAGATCGCATGTCCGCCCACCGGCTGCACGATCGGAATTCGCCAGTCGGTCAGAAGCTCCCCCAGATAGCGCACCTGCCCGACCCTGGCGCGAACATGGTCATCCTGCGCCGACTCGGCGATCCCGATCGCAATCGCCTCCATATCTCGCCCCGCCAGCCCGCCGTAGGTATGCAGCCCCTCATAGATCACAACCATATTCCGAAGCTCTTCAAAGAGCGCGTAGTCGTTAACCGCCAGCCATCCGCCGATATTTACCAGACCGTCCTTCTTTGCGCTCATCCATGCGCCATGCGTGTAGCCGCAGAACTCCCGAAGGATCTCCGCAATGGACTTGCCGGAGTAACCCGCCTCGCGCTCCTGGATAAAGAAGGAGTTCTCCATCATGCGGGTGGCATCCAGATAGATGCGTATGCCGTAACGGTCACACAGTTCCCGCAGGGCGCGCACATTCGCCATGCTGACTGGCTGACCTCCCGCCATATTCACGGTTCCCGCCAGACTGACATAGGCAATCTGATCCGCGCCGACCCGTTGTATCAACGAATCCAACTTATCGAGGTCTACATCGCCTTTGAAGGGATGAAGCGATGCGGGATCGTGCGCCTCGTCAATAATTACGTCCTCAAATACGCCGCCAGCCAGTTCCTGATGCAGCCGGGTGGTGGTAAAGTACATATTTCCCGGCACGATCTGCCCCGGTTTGATACAGGCTTTGCTTAGCAGGTTCTCCGCGCCGCGTCCCTGATGCGTAGGAACCAGATACTGATAGCCAAAGTAGGTCCGTACCGCCTCTTCGAGATGATAGAAGTTGCGGCTTCCCGCGTAGGCTTCATCACCGAGCATCATTCCAGACCATTGCCGGTCGCTCATGGCGTTGGTGCCGCTATCGGTCAACAGATCAATATAGACCTCCTCTGACGCCAGCAGAAAGGTGTTGTATCCCGCCTCTATCAGGGCACGTTCTCGCTCCTCCCGGCTGATCATCCGCAGCGGTTCGACCATCTTGATCTTCCAGGGTTCTGCCCAGGAGCGGCGGCCAAACTGCTGCCCCATCGTTCTTGGCTCAAACTCAGTCATATTCCTATCCTAATCTATGGTTACCGCGTTCTCCGGACAGACCCGGCGGCACGCGTCGCACCGAACACAGAGGTCATCCAGCACGACATGCTTCTCGAAGGGACGCAGCGGGATCGCGTCTACCGGACACTCCTGCGCGCACAGCGTACAGCCGATACATGAATCGGTGATACGATAGTGCAGCAGCGCCCGGCAGCGTCCGGCAGGACAACGCCCCTGGATATGCGCCTCATACTCCTCCCGGAAGTAGCGCAGCGTGGTGAGAACGGGATTGGGAGCGGTCTGTCCCAGTCCGCACAGACTGCCCTGCGCCACCTGCTCCGCCAGCTCTTCCAACTTCTCCAGATCGCCCGCTCTCCCCTGCCCCGCGCAGAGACGCTCCAGAATATCGAGCAGCCGGCGCGTTCCGATCCGGCACATCGTACACTGTCCGCACGACTCCTTCTGCGTGAACTCCAGGAAGTAACGCGCAATATCCACCATACAGTCGCGATCATCCAGAACCACCAGCCCGCCCGATCCCATGATCGCGCCAACCTCACGGAGCGCTTCATAGTCTACCGGGGTATGTGCCATTTCCGCCGGAATGCAGCCGCCCGACGGTCCGCCGATCTGCACCGCCTTGAAGGTTCTTCCTTCCGGAACGCCTCCCCCGATCTCTTCCACGATCTGCCGGATCGTCACCCCCATAGGAACCTCGATCAGTCCGCCGCGCGCCACCCTGCCCGCCAGCGAAAAGACTTTGGTTCCCTTGCTCTTCTCCGTACCTAGCCGCGCAAACGCCTCCGCGCCCTGGCGGATAATCCAGGGTACCATCGAATAGGTTTCGACATTGTTGATACAGGTCGGTTTGCCCCATAAGCCGCTCTCCGCCGGATAGGGAGGACGCAGGCGCGGAATGCCGCGCTCACCTTCCAGAGAGGCGATGAGAGCCGTCTCCTCGCCGCAGACAAACGCCCCCGCTCCCTGAACCACCTTCAGGTTCAGACCGAATCCTGTTCCAAGAATATTCTCGCCAAGATAACCCGCCTCTTCGCAGCGGCGTATCGCCTCCAGAATGTTCTGCACCGCCAGCGGATATTCCGCCCGAATATAGAGATAGCCCTGGGTCGCTCCGACGGCATAGGCGGCAATGGCAATGCCTTCCAGCACGCGATAGGGAAACGATTCCAGCAGCATCCGATCCATGAATGCGCCGGGATCGCCCTCATCGCCGTTACAGACAATATACTTTGTGTCGCCTTTTGCAGCCCGTACACGCGACCATTTGACTCCGGTGGGAAATCCCGCGCCTCCCCTTCCGCGCAGACCGGACTTTGTGATGGTCTCCACGATCCCATCGGGATTTTTCTCTTCCAGACACCGTTTCAGGGCGACAAATCCGCCAAGGGAGGCATACTCCTCCAGCGCAAGCGGGCTGATTCGTCCGCTGTGCTCGGTCGCGATTCGCACCTGTCTGCCCAGGTAGGCGCATAACGGCGTGTCGCGCACATCCACTGAAAAACGGGTGACCGGTTCCCAGGTTTCATCGGTTAACAGCCGATCCAGCGCCGCGCTCCAGAACGAACGCAGACGCGACAGCAGTCCGGCAGGGCGAAAATGCCTGCGGACAATCTCCTCGGCTTCCTGCGCGGAGACCTTCGCATAGAGCTTTGGATCTTTTCCGGGTTCGACGACCTCCACCATCGGAATCTGATGGCACAGTCCCACACAGCTCACCGGTTTGATAACCGCCGGAACGCGCTGTGCCTGCACGGCGCGATCCAGCGCATCGCGCACATCCATCGTTCCTCCCGCAATGCAGCAGGAGTCCAGCGTGATCCGAATCTCTCCGGTTGCGCTCTGCATCTCCGGCTGTTTCTTACGGGAAGATTTCGGGCTCTTCTCACGACGGAGATGCTGAAAATCATTCAGAGCCTTCTCCGCCGTATCCACGCGCAGATTGCCATAGGTGACATCGTCCACCTGAATGACCGGAGCGAGCGTACAGCATCCGAGACAGGCGACTCGTTCGATGGTGAACTCGCCTTCCGCATCCGTATCCTCTTCCCCGTTAATATGCAGGCAGCGGCGCAGCGCATCATTCACCAGTTCCGCCCCTTTGACATGGCAGGCGGTTCCATGACAGACGCGAATGATATGCTTGCCCACCGGACGCAGGCGAAACTGAGAATAGAAGCTGCTGACGCCCGCTACATCCGCCGCGCTGATCTCGGTCACCTCACAGATTCGACGCAGCGCCTCCTCCGGCAGGTAGCGGAACTCCTCCTGTATCGCCTGAAGCAGCGGAATCAACGCCTCCGATCCGCGCCCGATCGTCTCTACCGCTCTATCCACAAATGCAGACGG
>CAYSDM010000047.1:0-43134 GCA_964429855.1 uncultured Chthonomonadaceae bacterium | reverse complement strand
GGGAGGTGGTCAGCGGGACGGACAGGCTGCGAGTCGTTACGGGCGGGCAGGTGGAAGGACTGGCAATCGGTCTCGCCTCCGTCCGCGCCACGGTGGACGGCAAGACCAGCGCCAACGCCGATGTCAATGTCCTGCCCACCGAGGGATCTGTAACCGTGAATGTGCGCGACCCCTTCCTGGTTCCCCTGAAGAATGTCAAGATTGAACTGCTCCAGAATAACGCCGTCATTCGCACCGTCAACAAATCCGCGACGGGTTCCGAAACCCTCAACAACGTCCCGGTCGGTCAGACCGAAGTAAGGGTGACCAAAGGGGGCTTCAAGACCGGACAGAAGAGCGTGATGATAGACGGCTTGCAGACCCCCGTGGTGACGGTGGATATGGAGTGGCTCTCCCTTCCCACCGCCGCCCTGATTACGACCCGAGTCGTTAGCGTGAATGGCGACACGGTGGTGTTCGAGGCGGATATCTCCGTGATAGATGGCGAGGGAACTCCCATCACCAACCTGGGCGCGTCCGCCTTCACGCTGAATAACTTCTCTCAGACAATCGGTGGAACCACCGTAGACTACACGGTGACCCAGGGAGCCGTCGTTCGGCAGTCCAACACCTTCCAGGGTCCCTACTCGACCTTCCTGCTGATTGATCAGAGCAGCAGCGTCCTGAAGACCGATCCCAGCGACACGCGGCTTCAGGCAGCCAAGGCGTTCCTGCAGGCGCTCGGGCAGGGCGATGAGGCGATGGTCGGCTACTTCCCGACAGGCAATCTCTCCCCCGACATGGGAACCTTCCCGGGTCTCTTCTTCGTCACAGACGGCGCGCCCTACTACCCGCTGATTGACGGTCTTTCCGGCAACACCTTCAATGGCACGCCGCTCTTTGACGCGACGATCCAGGCGGTGCAGGTGACACAGGCAGAAGGGACCAACCCGAATAAGGCGGTCGTGATCTTTACGGATGCCGAGCAGAGCGATCAGTTCTCAACCACCCTGGATCAGGCGGTTGCGGCAGCGACCAACGCCGGGGTGAAGGTCTTTACCGTCGGAGTCACCAACCAGACGGATACCGCCATTCTCTCGGAACTGGCGCAGCGCACCGGCGGCAGCGTCATGTGGACGACCGACACCAATAACCTGATCTCTTACTATAAGAACCTGGGCAGCCTGCTGCAGGGGTCGGGCGAGTTCTATCGCACCACCTGGACCGTCAAACGCAGTGCGGGGACCTTCCAGGTCAACGATAAGTTCAGCAGCCGAATTCAGATCGCGCTGCCGGGAGTGAATCTGCAGGCTCCCTTCACGACGATCGTTCGCCAGATTCCGTAAGGCAGCTCACACACAAACGGCGCGTTCTGCCAAGGACGCGCCGTATTTTTATGCTCCTGTCCTGCTCTGAAGGCTTTCGCGCCGACCGCCAGGCGCGCCGCAGTATTGACACCGCCGGTTGTCAGATGATAGAATATTCGGGTGAAATCAGGATACTGAATGGAATCCGGGGATACAGGCGGCTGGCATTGCGATCCGGCGTGCGCCTCGTATCCTCTGTTTTTCAAGGCTTGTTGATTGCGGCGAAACCGATGATTCCTCCGTATCAGGCGTTCGCCTTTCGCAAAAGAGATACCATCACTCCATCCTACAGCACAGGGATTTGCAATGCAGCATACCAGGGAACAGATAGACCCCTGCACCATCGCTCTCGATTTTCAGATCGATTCCGCCGTTGTCAATAAGGCGTTTGACCGCGCCTACCGCGAGTTCGCGCAGTTCACCCACGTGCCAGGCTTTCGCCCCGGCAAAGCGCCCCGCTCCATGCTGCAAAAGTATGTGAACGACGAGCGCCTGCGCGAGCGCGTCATGGAGCTTCTCGCGCTGCCCGCCTATCAGGGAGCTTTGCGCGAGGAGAGCATCACGCCCTACGGCGACCCGGAAGTGGAGTTCTCCGACCTGAAAGAGGGAGAGAACTGGCAGTTCAAAGCCATCGTTACCACTCCGCCCAAAATCACGCTGGGCGACTACTCCGACATCTCCGTAGAGCGTCCGATCTATCCGGTCGAAGAGGAGGATGTAGACCGACAGATTGAGGAGTCCCGCCGCGAGTTCGCGCGCATGGCAAAGGTTGAGGGGCGCCCCGTTCAGCAGGGAGACTGGTTGATCGCCGACACCATGATTGCCGTGGAAGGAGAAGAGGCTCCGGAGGAACCGCGCCGCTCTTTGATTCGTATCGGAGAGAATATTCCCGGCTTCGATGAAGCGGTGATGGGAATGCAGATTGACGAGGAGCGCGTCTTCACCCTTACCTACCCGGACGACTATCAGGCTCCGGAGCGGGCAGGCAAGCAGGCGACGTTCACCGTCAAAGTCGTCTCGATCAATGAGCGCGTCCTGCCGGAAGTGACCGACGAATGGGTAAAGAGCGTCACTCCCTTTGCCTCGGTGGAGGAGTGGAGAGAAGACATTCGCCGCTTCCTTCGCTCGCGGATGCAGGAACTGGCGACTCAGGTCGTCGAAAGCCGGGTACTGGAGCAGCTTATCCAGCGCGCCTCCATCGAGTTTCCGGGCGTGATGGTGCAGAACGAGGCACGGGACCTGCTGGAGGAGCTGGAAGAGGATCTCGAAAAGCAGCGCATGGACTATGAGCAGTATCTATCGCTCAGCGGCATGACGCAGGAACAGCACCGGGCGCAGATGCTTCAGCGGGCGGAGATGAATGTGAAGAGCCGCCTCGTTGTGCTGGAACTGGCGAAAAAAGAGAACGTGCAGGTGCTTCCCTCCGAGATTGACGCGGAGTTCGAACGCATCTTTGCCGATACCGATCCCAATGATGAGAGCCGCAAGCGGTTCGAGAAGAGTGATCGGCGCAGAAGACAGGTCGCCGATGCGCTGGTTCAGCGTAAACTGCGACAGTGCCTGCTGGATATCGCGACGATCACCGACGCCCCCGCGCCGGAACAGACTGCCGAACCGACCGGGCAATCCGTAGAGTAGGAGTATAGCAGCATGGCTGACCGTCCCATTCAGAACGTTATTCCGATGGTCGTGGAGCAGAGCGCGCGCGGCGAACGCGCCTTTGACATCTATTCGCGCCTGCTCAAAGACCGCGTGATCTTTATCGGCGACCCGATAGATGATCATATCGCCAATCTGGTGATCGCCGAGCTTCTCTTCCTGGAGCGCGAAGACCCGGACACCGATATTGATGTCTATATCAACAGCCCCGGAGGAAGCGTCTCCGCCGGGCTGGCAATCTACGACACCATGCAGATCATCAAGCCCGACGTGGCGACCATCTGCGTCGGCATGGCTGCCTCGATGGGAGCCGTGCTCCTGTGCGGAGGCAGCAAGGGGAAACGCTACGCTCTTCCCAATTCCCGCATCATGTTACATCAGGTCGCAGGAGGCTACGAAGGAACCGTCTCAGATGCCCGTATTCGGCTTGAAGAGATGAATCGCGCTCAGGACACCCTGATGCAGATCATCGCCAAACACACCGAACAGGATATTGAGAAGGTGCGCCGTGACTGTGACCGCGACTACTGGCTCTCCGCCTACGAAGCCAGAGACTACCGAATTATTGACAAGGTGATGGAGAAGGGCGACCGGTAAACCGACAATAAGAGATTGGGAGTTCGGTGTTTGAGGCAGCCCGCCGCTTGCCTTCGGCGGGCGCGATGCTCCGTTGTCCCTATCATCCAGCCACCCAATCTTTTAATGAAGGGTAAGACGTTGCGGAAAATGCTTGATTATAACGATAAACGGTGTGTGCTTTGCGGTAAAAGCCGCGAACAGGTCAAGAAGCTGATTATCGGGATGCACGGGGGCGTGTGCCTGGAGTGTATTGACCTGTGCAATGACATCGTTCGCAGCGAACCCCAGCAGACAGAAAGTCTGGCTTATATCGGCTCCACGCCAAAGCCTAAAGAGATATATCGCATCCTCAGCCAGTACGTCGTCGGGCAGGAGCGCGCCAAACGCACCCTCTCCGTCGCAGTCTATAACCACTTCAAGCGGATCAACGCGCCTAACGCTGAGGTCGAGCTGCAGAAGTCGAACATTCTGCTCGTTGGACCGACCGGCAGCGGCAAGACCCTGCTGGCGCAGACCCTGGCGCGGATCCTCGACGTTCCGTTCGCCATTGCAGACGCCACCTCGTTGACGGAAGCGGGCTATGTGGGCGAGGACGTGGAGAACATCCTGCTCAAGCTCCTGCAGGCGGCGGATACCGGCAGCGGTCCGCTGGAGGCGGTCAAGAACGCGCAGCGCGGCATCATCTATATTGACGAGATTGACAAGATTGCGCGGAAAGCGGATAACCCTTCCATCACCCGCGATGTCTCCGGAGAGGGAGTCCAGCAGGCGCTTCTGAAGATTCTGGAGGGCACGGTCGCCAATGTTCCCCCGCAGGGCGGACGCAAGCATCCCCAGCAGGAGTACCTGCAGTTGGATACCACCAATATCCTCTTTATCTGCGGCGGCGCGTTCGAGGGACTCGATCAGATCATCGGGCGACGCCTCAGCCACCGGCAGATGGGCTTCCGCGCCAACCCGGAGGGCAAAGCCGACAAGTCCGACTCCGTAGGCGAGATGCTGGCGCAGGTGATGCCGGAAGACCTGCTGAAGTTTGGCTTGATACCGGAGTTCATCGGTCGCCTGCCTATTCTGGCTACCCTTAACTCCCTGGATGAGGACGCGCTGGTAAAGATACTGGTCGAGCCGAAAAACGCGCTGACCAAGCAGTATGCCAAGTTCTTCGACTATGACGGCGTGGAACTGGTCTTTGAAGAGGAGGCGCTGAGAGCCATTGCCCGCGAAGCGATGAAACGCAGCACTGGAGCGCGCGCCCTTCGCACTATCCTGGAAGAGGTGATGATGAACGTCATGTACGAGATCCCCTCGCTCAAGGATGTGAAGCGGTGCATCATCAGCGCCGATACCGTCCTGAAACGTGAAGAGCCGCAGATCATCACTGTCAACGATCTCCGGCAAGCATCCTAGCAGGGAAGCGGAACCGGAAGGCAGGGAAGCCGTCGGAAAGGGGAAGGCCGCTTATCGCGCCTCCCTTTCCGCCTGACCTCCACCAGCCATGCCGGTCTCTCTCCCCTATTCCCTCCCCCTGGAGTGCATCCATGCCGCGTACCAGCCGTAAAACCAAGGTAGATCCGACGGATGAGACTCTTCTCCCGCAGAGCGAAAACGTAAAAGGCGCGCTGCCGAGAAACCGGACGAAGAGCGCATCCGGAGCCGCTTCCCGCACGCAGGCGCTCCCGCTGCTGCCTATCCGCGATCAGGTCTACTTTCCACATATGATCTTCCCGCTGCTGGTCGGTCGAGAGAAGTCGGTGCGGGCGCTGGAAGAGGCTATTGCCGATGAGCGCCATATCGTTCTGGTGGCGCAGCGACACGTCAACACCGAAGACCCCGCCCCAGAAGATCTCTACAACATCGGAATCACCGCCGAGGTGATCCAGATTCTGCGCGTCCCGGATGGCACGGTGCGCGTGATGCTGGAGGGAATCGAGCGGGTAAAGATCGCGCGATTCCAGCAGGAATCGCCCTGTTTTCAGGTGCTCGTGCAGCCGCTTCCCACCGAGGAGCGCCGCGACCTGGAGATCGAGGCGATGATGCGCGGGGTCGTCAGCCAGTTCGAGCAGATCGTCAACGCCAGTCGCAATATCGCCCCGGAGACTCTCATCAACGTCATCAATACCGATGAGCCGGGACGCCTCGCCGATGCCATCACGCCCTACCTGCACCAACTGCGCGTCGAAGTCAAGCAGGAGATTCTGGAGACTCTGGATGTGCGCGAGCGTCTCGAGAAGCTGGCGGTCGTTCTGAAGAAAGAGTGGGAGATTCTGGAGATTCAACGCACGATCCGCGGGCGCGTCGAAAAGGAGATGGGTGATACGCAGCGCGAGATGATCCTGCGCGAACAGTTGAAAGCCATTCAGCAGGAACTGGGCGAGCGCGATGAACGCACCGGCGAGATTGAGGAGTTTCGCGCCCGGATACTGGGGTTGGAGATGCCCTCCAGCGTGGAGGAACGCGCCCTGAAAGAGGTGGATCGGCTGGAGAAGATGCCTCTGGCGGCTCCGGAAGCAGTCGTGATCCGCAACTATCTCGATCTGCTGACTGCTCTGCCCTGGAATAAGGCGACGGAAGACCGGGTGGACATCGAAGAGGCGGCTGCCGTGCTGGATGAAGACCACTACGGCTTGAAGAAGGTCAAGGAACGGATTCTGGAGTTTCTGGCGGTTCGGCAGTTGGTCGGCAGCGAGATGAAGGGACCGATCCTCTGCTTCGTCGGACCGCCCGGCGTCGGGAAAACCTCGCTGGGCAAGTCCATCGCCCGCGCTCTGGGACGCAAGTTTATCCGCATCTCGCTGGGAGGCGTGCGGGATGAGGCGGAGATTCGCGGACATCGGCGCACCTATGTCGGCGCGCTGCCGGGACGCATTGTTCAGGGGATCAAGCAGGCCGGCTCCAATAATCCGGTCTTTATGCTCGACGAGATTGATAAACTGGGCGTAGACTTTCGCGGCGATCCCTCCTCAGCGCTGCTGGAGGCGCTCGATCCAGAACAGAATAACGAGTTCAGCGATCACTATCTGGAGGTTCCGTTCAACCTGCGGAACGTCATGTTCATCACGACCGCCAACCTGCTCGATCCCATCCCTGCCGCGCTGCGCGACCGCATGGAGGTGATTGGCTTCTCCGGCTATACGGAGGAGGAGAAGATCGCCATTGCAGAGCAGTTCCTTGTGCCGAAGCAACGCCGGGAGCATGGTCTGGAACCGAAGCAGTTGACGATCACGCAGGACGCGCTGCGCAAAGTGACCCGCGAATATACGCGGGAGGCGGGCGTTCGTAATCTGGAGCGCGAGATCGCCTCCATCTGCCGCAAAGTCGCCCGGAAGGTGGCGGGCGGGCATACAAAACCGACAAAGATAGACGCGAAAGATGTGGAGACCTATCTGGGGCAGCGTCGTTACCACTATGGAACGATGGAGGAGAACGACGAGGTCGCGGCGGCGACCGGACTGGTCTATACGGAGTACGGGGGCGACATCGTGACGGTGGAGGTTAGCCTGCTGCATGGACCGGAGGCGCGGCTGGCTCTCACCGGTCAATTGGGCGAGGTGATGAAAGAATCGGCGCAGGCGGCGCTGACCTACGTTCGTTCCCGTGCCGCCGAACTGCAGTTGGACGAAGAGGCGTTTCGCCGCCTGGACCTGCATATCCATGTGCCGGCAGGCGCGGTTCCCAAAGACGGTCCCTCTGCCGGGATCACCATTGCGACCGCCCTCGCCTCTGCCCTGACCCGCAGACCGGTTCGCAAGGATGTGGCCATGACCGGAGAGATCACGCTGCGAGGGCGCGTGCTGCCGGTCGGAGGGATCAAGGAGAAGACGCTGGCGGCGCACCGCGCCGGTATTCGCACCGTCATTCTGCCGGAGGAGAACCGCAAGGACCTGGAGGATGTGCCGGAGATCGTTCGCTCTGAGATGAACTTCATGCACGTCCGGCACATGGACGAGGTGCTGAAGATCGCGCTGGTATAGGCGGAATAGAACAGGCGGGAGCTAAGGGCTCCCGTCTTTTTTATGCCGATCCTTCAAATGTACGCGAAAAAGGAGCGGGCAGGAATGGCGGGCGGCAGCGTAAAATATTCTTCTGGGTGCGGCGAAGCCGCCGCGCTCTATGAACTCAACACAGGGAGCTTCCTCTATGGGAAACCTCGGTTATAGCGATACCCCGGTACTGCCTTCCGGCTACCGGGTGCATGACGGGGAGCGTCCGCAGCCGCGAATCGTCACCCCCGGCACGCCCAGCCTCCCGGAAAAACCGGGTGCGCCGCCCTCCGACGCCGTGATGCTGTTCGACGGAACCGACCTGTCCGGCTGGGAGTCGGCGCGGGGCGGTGAGGCGGGATGGAAGGTCGAGAACGGTTATATGGAGGTCATGCCGGGAACCGGCGACATCCAGACCAGAGCGCTTCTCGGCGACTGCCAGCTTCATCTGGAGTGGGCGGCGCCGTCTGTGGTGAAAGGCGAGAGCCAGGGACGGGGCAACAGCGGCATCTTCCTGATGGCGCTGTACGAGATTCAGGTACTGGACTGCTACGACAACCCCACCTATTCGGACGGAACCACCGGCGCTATCTACGGACAGTATCCGCCGCTGGTTAACGCCTGCCGTAAACCGGGCGAGTGGCAGGTCTACGACATTCTCTGGGTCGCTCCGCGCTTCAACGGCGCAAAAGTCACCCCGGCACAGGTAACGGTGCTGCTCAACGGCGTGGCGTTGCATCACGCCACTCCGCTGCAGGGACCCACGCAGCACCGGCAGTTGGCGTCCTACACGCCGCACCCGCCGGTTGGTCCGCTGCGCCTTCAGGATCATGGCGATCTGGTGCGATTCCGCAACATCTGGTATCGCCCGATGAAAGCCTACGACGAGGAGTAGCGTCCTGCTGCCCTCGCGTTTAACGTCTCTCCTTCGCGCCGGCGCGCAGGTTCATCGGGCATGTCCTGCGCGCCGGACTTCATTCTATCTCTTTTGAGGAGTTCCCATGAAGCCCTCTATCTCATCGCGCGGATTTCGCCTGCGAATCTGCCTCTCTCTCTGCCTGATCGCTCTATTTCTGGGCGCGTCCTCTTCTTCCTCTCTCCTCATTGCCGATACCGGTATCGCGAAGGAGATCACCGCCACGCAGCTTCGGGACTACCTGTACTTTGTCGCTTCCGATGAGATGGAGGGGCGCGATACGCCTTCGCGCGGTCTGGACACGACGGCGAAATTCCTTGCCACCCTGCTCTCCCGCTGGGGAGTCAAGCCCGGAGGCGAGGAAGGAACCTACTTCCAGAAGATCATGCTCCGTTCAAGGCGCGTGGTGACGGAAGAGTGTGCCGCCGCACTGAACGACCAGAAGTTCACCTTCGGGCAGGACTACTTCGTTCCGGTGGAACTGGGAGCGGGCGGCGGCAGCGTGAACGCGCCGGTCGTCTATGTCGGAGACGGATGGTTCATCCAATCGCAGGGGAAAGACGCTCTGAAGGGGCTGGACGTTCAGGGTAAGATCGTTATTATCCGCAACTACGGCGCGCGGATTCCGAAGAATGTCTCCCCGGACTTCCGCAATCAGGGCAGGGAGGGCGAGGACTGGGAGCGACCTGCCGAGTATGCGCGCAAACGAGGCGCGGTCGGGATCGTCTATCTGGTCTCGCGAGAGGAGATGCGGGACTGGGAGCGGCTCAGGCGCAGCCTCCAGGGATCTCCTTTCCAGGAGCCGGAGCGACTGCGCGCGGAGCCGGAGGAGAGCAGTCGCCCCGCGCTGCCGACCATCCTCATCAACGAGACGATGGCGCGCGCCCTCTTCGCCGGAGAGAGAGCCGACGCCGACGCGGTACTGCAGGCGACGCCGCCGGAAGGCTTCGCGCTCTCCGACAATAAACGCCTCGCCTTCAACGCCGCGCTGCGCATTGAGCGTGTGCCGACCAGTAATGTGATCGCCGTCATTGAGGGCAGCGACCCGAAACTCAAGTCTGAGTATGTCGCCTTAAGCTGTCACTACGATCATGTCGGCGTCAGCCGCCGACAGACCGCAGGCGACCGTATCTTCAACGGCGCGGACGACAACGGCTCAGGCACGGTGACGCTGCTTGCCGTTGCCGAGGCGATGGCAAAGGCAAAGAAACGCCCCAAACGCTCCTTCCTCTTCATCTGGCACACCGGCGAAGAGCATGGGCTGTGGGGATCACACTACTTTACGAAGTATCCGACTGTGCCGCTGGACAAGATTACTGCACTGATCAATATTGATATGATCGGGCGCAGCCGCAAGCCCGACGACAAAAATCCGCGCAACAAAGACCTGAGCGGACAGAACGAGGTCTACGTGATCGGCGCGACGCTGATGAGCACGGAACTGGAGAACCTCTGCAAGAGGGTCAACGAGGGCTATCTGAAGCTCCAGTATAACTATCGCTACGATGACCCCAAAGATCCGGAGCGGTTCTTCTTCCGCAGCGACCACTTCTTCTACGCGCAGAAGGGCATTCCTGCGCTCTTCTACTTCAACGGCGTCCATGAAGACTACCACGGGGTCGGCGATGAGCCGCAGAAGATAGACTATGAGCGGATGGAGAAGATTGTGCGCACGATCTTCCGCACGCTGTGGGAACTGGCGCAGGCAAAAGATCGCCCGAAGGTGGATAAAAAGCTCCCGCCGGAGTTGACCGGAGGCAGATAACGCCCGACAAGGGCGTTATCGCCTCTCGATCAGGACAGCCATATCGCCCGCCAGGTCGGGCGCGGCGACAAACTGACCTGTGCGCGGATTATACCAGCGCGTGACGTAGTCGCCCGGCTCCAGCGCGATATTCGGCATCGGAGTCGCGCCGTCCGGCAGATAGAGTACATACCGCTCGCCCGGCTCCGCCAGGCACATCGCGCCCCCTGCCAGATCGGGGCGCGGCTCCAGTTTCCACCACTCGAATGCGGTAAAAAACTCTTTCAGGAAACGATATCCCTTCAGCATGGTCATGGATTCATCGCCGCGCCCGTTGATCCAGCCCCCCAGTCCATTCACCGCCGATTCGCCGGTCGTCTGATAGCCTCCTGCCATCGTGATCTCCCAGGCTTGTCGGCGGCGGGTGTCCGCGCTGCGCGCCGGTGCGACTTTTCCGCCTCCCCAGGGACCGGGATAGCTATCCTCGTAACCGTACTCCTCGTTGATCTGCGGCATCGGGCGTCCGACGGCGATCTGCTCCTGCCGATTCTTCATCATAAAGTCGTAGCTGCCATGCTCATCCCAGGACTGGAAGAGGGCGAAGTCTGCCCAGGGAGAGGTACGGAAAGGGAAGTGTCCGTGTCCATGAATGGACATCAGATGTCCATAGGGATCGCATTCCGACAGCCATGGACCGACCGCATCTGCCCACGCATCCGGGCGAAACAGCGCCCACTCATTGGTCAGGCACCACTCCACATTATCGAAGGCCGCCAGCCGCGCCGCGCCATAGGCGTAGTAGCGGCGCTCATCGGGATCGTCGCCGACCCTCTCCCGATCAAATGGATAGTTATACGGCTCCTGCGCGTCGGTGAAGAAGATCACCTGCACCACCATGCCGAGTTCGCGGGCGCAGTCCAGCAGTCGCTCATATTTCTGCCAGTAGGCGACATCGAAGCGGGCTACATCCCATGCGGGATCGGTCTGGCTGTCTGGACGCCCCTGAAGCCAGGGTCCGTAGAGGTAGTGAAAGTCGGGATTGGGCTTTACCTGCGGCTCGTACCAGCGACCGCCGTCCTTCTGACGCGACGGGCAGAGGGAGACGCGCACGCGATTGATCCCCAGCGATGCAAGCCGCGCCAGCGCGTTCTCGATAACCGGTTCTGAACATCCGGCCATCATGTAGGTCGTCGTCGCATTCCAGAAGAAATGCTCCCCGCTTGCCGACCAGCGAAAATGAAACGGATAGTCCGGATCCACCTGAAGCAGTCCCGGTCTGCCAGCATCTCGCGCCACAAAGCGGCTCGTGTGGGTCGCCTCTGTCTCGCCGTGCCGGAAGGTGACGGCGAAAGCGTGTTCCCCTTCCCGGGTCGGCATAAACCGGATTCGATAGACGCTGCCGTCCTGCGCGTCGCAGAATCCGGCGACGCTTTTACCGTCGCACTCGCCCTGCACGATCACGGAGCGAAACGGGTCTTCTATCGGTTCCCCGGCACAGATCGTCACCTCCGCGATCCCGAAAACAGCGGTTTCCAAAGCGGCATCAATAAATCGCACATCCATACTTATGTCCTCTATCGTGTCGTCTACGATATCTCCAGCAGCAGCGCAAAGTCCGGTTCGCCTGCGCCGTTTTTCTCCGGCGGCGTGAAAGCGCGGTCGTCGGAGTTTTCTATGGAACCGGGGACGGCATCCCGGAAAGCGCCGTTCGTCGGATCATACCAGCGGGCGCGCACGCGCTTCCCGGAGAGCGCGGAGAGGCTCACTGTCACGGTCTTGTGAGCAGGGAGATAGGCAAGCGCAAACGCGCCGTTATCCGCAATGGCTGCCGCAACGTAGTGCGCCTCGCCGTTCTTGCCGCCGCCTGCTTTCACGAGACGGTTTGACAGATCCGGCGTGAGCCGCCACCACTCCAGCGTATCGTAGAGCCGCGCCAGAAAGGGCGCTTCCCGGATGGAGCGGATACCGAGAATCTCCTTCCAGTTGGGTTCATAGCGCCACAACCGCGTGCCCGCGCAGTAGCCGCACGCTCCCGACAGCGCGCCCCACCAGACCTGCCGACGTATCCGGTACGGGTTCCAGAGATCGCCGCGGCGCGCGTCGGGCAGCAGTTCGATGGCGTTCGGCTCCTCCTCATATCCCGTCTCGCCGAACAGCACGGGACGCACCGGGTCTTTGCGCTGATACTCCGGGACGATATGCTTCGACGCCGCGCCATAGGTGTACGCCATATTCACATCCAGCCAGGAGTCCCCATGAAAAAAGGCGGAACTGGCAGAATCAGGACTGAGATGCGCCGTCTGCAGATGATGGGGAGCCTCCTGTTTGATCGCCTTTGCGATCTGCCGGGCGCACTCCGCCAGGTTATCATCGGGATTGCGATCTCCGCAGTGCATCCACATCAGGTTCTGGAAACGGGCGTAACGTGTTCCCAGAAAATGCCCGTAGACGCGCATTGCGTCGGGCTTCACATGGTGCATCCACAACCCCTCGCCTGCCCCGTACCAGATCGAGTTCTGAATCACAAAGAAGCCCCGCCTCTCCGCCTCCTCCATCACCGCGTCCGCATACTGCCAGAAGGCTTCCACCGGCTTGGTGATATCCAGAGGAGGATTGAAAGGAACGCTGCCATTGGCATCCCGCGAACGGATATCGCTGTCGTCCAGAAGCTCCAGAAAGAGCGTGTTGTAACCCCGCGCCTTGCGGTCGTCCATAATCAGGCGCACGTCTGCCAGAGACAGTTTCTGGAGGAACCAGGGCGTATCGCCCATCACGAAGAACGGCTTGCCGTTACGATCCACCAGATAGCGTCGGTTGGGACTGATTTTCAACGGAAACATAGCGGCTCCTCTTCCGCGCTGCCATGAGACGCCGGAAGCGGCCATCCCGGCAGCCCCCAGCGCTCCGACACTCATCCTGAAAAACGCGCGCCGGTTCATCGGTCTCTTCCGCCAGTCCGCTGCCCGCCGCCGCTCTTCTCGAAAGCGAACTCGATCTCGTTCGCCCAGTGGGTTGTCCAGTCGTTGTGGAAGGCGCGGGGATTGTCTTTGGAGACGCTGCGCCCAACCGCCAGCTCGTATGCCGGACCCGCGTTGTCGTTGACGCGGAAGGAGAAGCGGATTGTCTCACCCCGCCGCATGCGCTGATAGACCTCCGGAATCTCTGACCAGGGGATCGCCGCCTCCACCAGGCGCGCCGCTCCCTCCCGCCGGATCACAAGCTGCCCGCTCTTCACCGGTCCGCCGTCCGTCGGCGCGCGGGGCTGGCGGGGATAGAAGTGCTTGCGAGGCGCGCCGGGCGTCTGAAGCCGCCATATCTCCGTCCCCCCACCCCACCGCTCTGCCACCGGGTTGAGCGCAAACTCGTAGTCGGTGTCCTCATAGACCATGAAGCGGGGCATGGTTCCCGGCGGATGGGACAGCCAGGATTTTCGCTGCGGGGGCAGCACATTGAAGGCAATCTGGACGTTGTCGGTACCGTTGCCGGAGGGCAGGTCCGGGTCTTTGCGATAGGAGAAGCGGCGCGCGCCTTCGGGCCAGGTCAACACCGTCCTTGCGCCGTCCTTCTCGACGGCGTAGACCTGCGGCGGATAGAAGTACTGATCGTCGTCCCGCGTCTCGTATCGGACGCCGCCTTCCCAGGGAGTCGAGTCGGCAATGTGCGCCGCAAAGTAGAACGCCCGGTCGTCGCAGGCGAGCCAGGCGGTTGCCGTCCCTGCAGGAGCCGCCTCCATCCGATCGACAAAGGGCAGGTACGCCCGCTCCGTCATGCTGACGCCCAGTCCCTCCGCCGCGCTGACGATCTGCGGCAGCGCGCCTCGCCAGTCGCTCAGAACGCCGTCCACCCGGATCGTTCGCCGGGAGATATGGTTGACGCGCATCCGCTCCTGATGGGTCGAGACGCCGTCGCTCCCTGCATCGAACCGGGCGGTCAGCGGATAGGAGTTGCTTGGCGACTCCCCGCCCCCCGTCACGCGCAGCGCTATCTGCCGGGTCTCGTGCGGACGCAGGAAGAGCGAAAGGGAGGCGGGCTGCAGCGTCAGCCCGCTCATCGCGACCTGCAGCCTGCCACGCACGGGGCGATTGAGGATGTTAGTGAGGGTCAGGCGAAGCGTCGGACGCCGGGAGATGGGAGCCAGCAGGTCGTGCGCGACGATCTCTACCGGCGTATAGCCCCGGATGGAAGCGGTTCGCAGGGCGTTGAGCAGCGCGGAGAACGAGCCCGGCGAGCCGTCTGTACGCAGGAAGTAGCCCCGCCCATTCAGCGGGACCACGATCCGCTCGCTGGCATCCGGCAGCCGGTTGCCATAGAAGTCGGTCAGGAAGAAGCGCTTTGACCGGTTCTGCAGGGTCAAGGTGGCGCCTTCGGTGACCTGTGCAGCGGCGAGAGACTGCAGGAGCGGCTGACGCTGCTCCTCGTTCGCGTCGGGGGACAGCGCGCTCAACCGCCGTCGCGCTTCAGCGATCTTCGGTGCATTCGCCAGTCCGGTGATCGAGCGAAAGAGCGAACGGTTACGGTCGTAGATCATCCCCAGATCGCCCACCACGACGACCGTGCCATCCTCCGGACCCTTTAAGCCATCGAACACAAAGATCCAGGGAAGCCCGTTCTTGAACAGGATTTCGCGAAAGGGACGCTGACCGATGAACTTCTGTACGGCGGCGACAGCGGCGGCGGGCGACCACGCCTGCGCAACCCCCCTGCGCGGCTGGTCGGAGACCACCTGCGGCGTGTAGACGTTGCCGTGATAGATGCCGGCGGTGCGGCTCTGTCCCTGCGCCCGCATCGAAGCGATCACCGCGGCGACCCGGTCCTCCGAGTTGGCGACCCACGACTCGGTGTCCCAGACCCGCACCGGACCGTATGGCGAGCGGCGTCCCGCCCACTTGCGCTCCAACGCCGGATCTGCCGCCAGCGGCTGATAGTGGATGCTGACGAAGTCGAGCCAGGGCAGAAACGCATCGGAGCCGTCCGAGAACAGCTTGTCGCGCGTATTGGTGGAGGAGCTGGCTCCGCCAATCAACACCTGCACTCCCCGAGCGCGCCGCGCCTCTACAATCCCCTGCGCCATGCGCCGATAGAGGTCACGGTATCGCAGCATGTCCGCGCCCCACCCTGAGATGGAGATTCCCTCCCAGGGCTCGTTCCACAACTCTATCGCGTTGACCGGTCCGCGGGGCCAGCCATAGGTCTCGGCGATCCATTGCGACCAGCGTTCAAAGTCGCCGTCATACTCCGGCAGCCAGGCGTAGTCGGACTTGGTGTCCAGCATTCTGCCGTCTTCCGCCAGCCAGGGCCGCGGACGCCCCAGAGGCATCGGCGCGCCCCCCTCCCCGACGGTCAGCAGCACGGTGATCTGATGCTTCCAAGCCCACTGCAGGTGCTGTCGCAGTTCGCGGTGACGCGCCTCAAAGTCCGGGAAGGTCGTCGGGTAGTAGCCGGCTCCCAGTCGGCAGCCCTTGACGCCCAGTCGCTCAAACAGGGTCGCAACCGCCTCCGACATCTCGAAGGGCCAGGGCAGATCGAGAGCGTAGGTCGGAAACTGCACGCGCCCCCGATCCGCAACGGGCACACGCACCAGCGCCGCGGCAAAGGCGCGCCCATGTCTGCCCAGATCGGCGATCAGGGCGTAGCCGCCGAAACGCTCCGGGACTCTGGGCGTCACAGAGAGATCCGCCTTCCCACCGGGGGGCAGACGCAGGCGCAACGGCTCCCGCCCCTCCGTCTTCAGCCTGCTCACGCGGGGAACCCAGACATCCCCCACAGGCACGCTCGTCTGATAGGAGATCAGCTCAAAGAAGCCTTCCGCCTCCAGCGGTTGATTCGTCCGGTTGACGAAGCGAAAAGTGAAGGTCGCCCGCTCTTTGCTCCAGAGGACGTTAGCGCCCTCGCTGTTTCCCGCGCGAACGCCGATCTGCTGCACGGAGACGGCGCGCGCTTTCTGCGCCTCCCGCAAGCCGAACGCCTGGGCGTAGCCGGGCATACTCTCGCCGGTCACCATCTGGGCATGGCCGGGCATAGCGGGCGAGATCGTCGCCCAGAGCGCCCCGATCATCGGCAGTATCAGGCGCGCCCTCCGTCGGCGCATCATTGCGGCTTCTCTCCTTTCCGACCCGCAGAGGGCGGCGCGAAGCTCGCCCCCTGCAATCCTCCTGGGCTTCTTTACGCTACCCCCGAGGTGATCCGCGCAAACCAGTCGGAGAGTTCCGCGCGGTTGGCAGTGGAGCGAAGCGCGTTCAATTCAGCAGGGTTAATCCGCTCGCGGCAGATTGTCAGCGCGCGGCGGAAGTTGCGAATGGAGCGCGCCACCGAAGCCGACTGCTGCTCTGCGGTATCGGTGTTGAGCGGCTGCACATCAATGCCGACCACGCTGTTATATCCAAACTCCATCAGAGCATAGACCGTCTCCACCGCCACCCCGAAGTCGTTATCTCCAAAGGCGATGTCTTCGTCGTACTTCAGACCGGTTCCGCCATTCAGATGCACATAGAAAATCTTGCCCGCCGACGCCGCCAGCCCCAGTTCCGACGCATAGCGTTTGCCCGCCATGTGGGCGTGGCAGGTCTCCAGATTGGTACCGACGAAGGGGCGATACTCCTCCGGCATCAAGCCGATGATCGCCAGCGTCTCGCCGCAGTCGGCAGGCGTTCCCCAGTTTACCGGCTCGTTGGGCTTGGGTTCGATGGCGAGGGGCAGCGCTCTCTCCGGTCCATACTCCGCCAGCATCCACGCCACCACCTCGCTCAGACCGTCCGCCGTCCACTGATAAAGGTCTTTATAGTTCACCTGGAGCGGTCCGCCAAATCCGTTACTGCTGTTCCAGTAGACATAGACGCCGGCATTGAAGACCTCGATTCCGGTGCGGATATAGTTTTTAGTACGGCGAACGGCTTCCGCGCGCGTGTGGGCGACCGGCGAGCCGAAGTTGCCGTTGGCGAACTCCGGACCGCGCTTGAACAGGTTGGCGGTACACATCGAGACCTGCATCCCGGCGTTATTCACCGCCTGCATGATCTTCTCGGCGTCTTCTGGCTCCGCTTCGGTGTCATGAAATTCAATATGGGTGCAGCCAACCGCCTTTAACTCGCTCAGCGTCTGCTCCAACGAGAGCGCCGGACGCATGGCAGGGGAGAAGCGGCTTCCTCCCGTTCCCAGATTCCAGACTCCCGCGCCAAACGCGGTTCCCAGTTCATATTGTGGAAAGACAGGCGTCCAGACGCCCCTGTCATTTTTAGCAAACATCCGGTATCTCCTTTTCCCTATGTCATTGTGATTCACGCGCGCATTCCTGCGAGAAAAAGTATGAGCAGGCTATCCGGTTACCGGGCCGTAGTAGAGTCCGCGCTCCTTCGCAATATCCTTGCCCTCTTCCAGCAGCGCGGCTTTCTCTTGCGCCGTGAGCGGTTTATAGCGTCGGGCGACCTCGACCGCCTGCCGCGTCTCCGACTCGTTGTTGAACCCGATCACCGCGCAGGCCACCGGCAGTCCCAGCGCGTAGCGGATGGCGCGCTCGTGATAGGTGCCCAGGGTCGCCTGCGTCCGCCCGTCGTAGCTCCACTGCCGGGTTCCTCCGAGCACCTTCATCGCCACCACTGCCGTGTTCTGCTTCCTGGCCGCCGGAAGCACCAGCCCTTCAAAGTCGTAGTTGTTGCGGTCGGCGAAGTTGAGAGCGACCATCGTCAGGTCTATCTTACCGGTCTCGATCAGGCGCACGAAGCGCGCCGGACGCATGTGCCCGCTGACGCCGATATAGCGCAGCAGTCCCCGCTTTTTCGCCTCCTCCAGTCCCGCCAGCACGCCATCTTCCGACATCAGGCGCTGCATATCAAAATCGCCCAGATTGTGAATGTGCACCAGATCGGCGTAGTCCGTTCCCAGGTCCTTCAGCGACTCCTGCAGCATCTTGATCGCGCCGTCGCGGGTCTGACCGCATCCGACGTTGACCTTTGTCACCAGGAAAATCTTATCGCGGTGAGTCTTCAGGAACCCCTTCATCTTCATCTCGGAGGTTCCATGCCTCGTATTCCGGCTGCCATAGACCGGCGCGGTGTCGAAGTAGGTGATCCCCAGATCGTAGGCGGCGCTCAGAATCCGCGTTACCGCCTCCGGCGGCGTATTGTCGCTGCCAAGCGGCGCGGTTCCGAACCCGACCAGCGAAGTTTTCTTCCCGATACGCCCCAGAACGCGCTCCGGCATCGTTCCGATCTGCGCTTCGCTCTCCTCCTGCAGCAGCGGAGCCGCCGCCAATCCTCCGGCAACGGCTGCCGTCTCGCGAATAAACTCTCGGCGTGTCACAGACATCTATCTATCTCCTATCGGTAGGTGAGAGGTTTTCTCCTGTCCAGTTCTACGTTCCCTGCAGCAGCGCCTGCGCCAGAATTCTCTCGGCGACCTCCATCGTTTTTACGGCGTCGCCGAAATGCGATCCCGGCAGCCGCTTCTCTTTCACGGCATCTATGAATTCGCGGTTTTTCGCCTGAAAGCCGCCGAAGACAAATAACGCCTCGCTTCCGGCAACGACGCGCGTATCGTACTCAACGCCCTGCGTATCCCCGTCGGCATAGAGCATCCCCCTGCCCTCATGTTCCGCCTCCGCGCAGATACCCGGCGCATGCATCTGAACCCGAAAGATTCGCCTGCCGCTGGTCCAGCTATTGAGGAGGATCCCGGTCGCGCCATTATCGAATCGCAGCATCGCCGCAATGAAGTTTATGTCCGGCACGCCGACCCGGCGGGTCAAGCTCTTCACCTCCGCCACCTCGCCCCCGCACATCCAGCGCAGCGTGTCAATGGCGTGCACGCCGTCATCCATCATATGGTCGCGCGCGTCCAGATAGGGCTGCGGACTGCACTTGTAGAACTCGCAGACAGCATGGGTGATCGGACCGCGCCGGAGGCACTCTTCGTGAAAGCGGACGACCAACGGGCAGCTTCGCCGCTGAAAGCTGACCTGCGTGATGCAGCGGTTTTTCTCCGCCATCCATGCCAGCGCGCGCGCCTCATGCAGGGTAATGCCCATCGGCTTTTCAATATAGAGGTTCAGTCCGCGCTGCAGACACCAGATCCAGATGTCGTACAGGATGTTGGGCTGCCCGATGGCGTAGACGGCGTCCGGCGCGACCTCCTCAATCATTTTACGATAGTCATTGTACCGCCGCGCGATCCCGTACCTATCTGCGGTGGTCTGAAGCCGCTGCGCGTCCAGATCGCAGATTCCCGCAAACTCCACGTCATCAAAGGAGGCAAGCGAGGGATAGTGTACCGCATTCGCCATACTCCCCGCGCCGATCATCGCGACGCGCACCCTGTCCATGCGCCTCTCCTTTATGCCCCGAAGAGCGACCTGGCGAAGGCGATATCCTCCGCAATCAGCCGATCCACCGCGTCATGATCATCATACTCCGCCGTCAGGCAGACCACGCCCTGATAACCGCGCCGCTTCAGGTCCGCCGCCACGCGAGTCCAGGAGGCGAGTCCCTCTTTCCCGCCGACCCAGTGCGGATACCACTCCGCCGGTCCGTCCCCGGTCGCGTTTCGCCGCTGCCAGACGGCGTTTTTCAGGTTCACCATGCATAGATGCGACCAGATAATATCCAGCGCCAGTTCCGGCTCCTCGCCCTGTAGAGCGTTGTGCGCCGCGTCCCAGACTCCAGCGACATGCTTCGGGTTGTATTTACCGACCAGACTTCGCAGCCCCATCGCATGGCAGATATCGCGCCCGCAATGGTTCTGAATGCCCAGCGTGACGCCATGCCGGGCAAGCAGAGGAACCAGCGCATCGAATTCGCGCTGAAGCCGCGCTTCGCCCTCCAGATAGCTCTCATCCCGGCGAATGCCGACGCAGATGCGAATGATCGGGACTCCGGCTTCCGCGCAGGCGGCGATGGTCGGCTCATCGGTCGGTCCGGCAACGCTGGCGATCTTCACGCCGAAATCTGCAAGCGTTTTCGCTGCCTCCGGCAGCCCCCGACTCACCTTCTCCGGCTCGACCTGAAAACCGGGACGCACCGGAAGCTCAATCCCATGAAACCCCAGATTATGCACAAACCGCCCCAGTTCCGGCAGTGGAGTCGTCTTCCAGGGCTTGGTAAAAACGGTATAGGTGATCTTCTGCGCGCTCATCCTGCCTCCTCCATCCTCTCTCGGCGATCCATCCATTACTTCTAATCTTTTTCGCGCCAGCCTCCACAAAGCCCTTCCAACCCCGTGAAAAGCACTCAACTCTTTGTAAATGTGAGGAATACGCCGTTTGGAGGATGTTGGGCAACGCAAGAAAGCCTATACTGTTCCCACAGATCCGATGCAACGATTCGTTTCTAACGGGCGTATACACAGCATACAGGACACGATCACGATGCGCACGCTGCTCCGTAAAAATCGAAGAGCGCTGAGCTGGCTGCTGACCCTTGCCATGCTGCTGATGGCGATGGGTTCCGGCGGCTTCTGGCAATGTCAGGACGGCACTCCCTGCCCTGCCGACTGCCCGATGCTGCATGGGAAAATGCGCCAGGCTTCTTCTCCTGTCTCTGCATCGCAGTCATCCTGCTCCCGCTGCCCTTCTAAGACGATCTCACAGGCTCTGCAGCCCGCGCCGTGGCAGACGGCTCTCGTCTCTGCGTCTCGATGTATCTTCACGCAGTCTGAATCGCCGACCCTCTCGCTGCAGGAACGCGCCCCGCTTCCCGCCTCCGAGATCGCGCTTTCGGCAGCCTTCTCGCTGACCCGATCTGACGTTTCGAACGCTCCCGTCTCCCTCCCGACGACGGAGTCGCCCCCCCAACGCTTTCTGAGTCCCTGCGGAAGCCGCGCCCCTCCTTCTCTCTCCTGATTTCTCGTTTTCGCATGTGAACAGACGCCGGGTCTACCCGGCTCGTCGGCGCATGTCCGGCGGCGTCACTATCGGCGCGCCGGGGAGTATATCAGGGAGAGCCCACCTATGAAAAATAGCAAATCTATCCGAAGCGTCGTCTTCGGAGTTCTGATGCTGACGGCTGTCTTTTTCGCCGTGCGCTATGTCGTTATCAAATTCCGTCCCCCCGGAGCGATGACCGTGGTGGAGGCGCAGGCGATGGACATGACGGTAAATGGTACGCCAGTCGGCGCTATGCCGGTCGCGGTCGAAAAAGTGTCGCCGCGCCTTTTTGCCCCGACCGTCACCTATACCGGTTCGGTCGTCGCCTACAACGACTCCGAAATCTATCCCCGCGTCATGGGAACGCTGACCGCCGTCTACGTCTACCCTGGCGACCGCATTAAAGCGGGACAGGTCGTGGCGCGTCTCGACAGTCTGGAACTGGCTTCTCGCGCACAGGAGGCGGAGGCGGCGCGCCGGGCAGCCTATCACGAATACAGCATGTCCTCGGAAGAGCGCGCGCAGGCGCTGGCGCAGGAGAGCGCTGCCCGGTCGAAAACCGGCGAAGCGCGTTCGGCGGTGCGCGAAGCGCAGGAGCAGCTTCGCGCGGCAGAGGCGATGCGCGAACAGGCGCAGAGCGAGAAGGAGGCGGCGCAGGCGGCTGTCGCGGAGGCGGAGGCGAATATCGTCGCGATGCAGGCGGACGCCGACTACTGGAAAAATGAACTGGAGCGTCAGGAGCGGCTCTATCAGGCGAAAGCCGTCTCCCGCGAGGAGTACGAGCGCGAAAAAGCGCAGGCGCAGACAGCCTTCACCAGGGTCTCTCAAGCGCAGGCTGCCATGCGCGAGAAGCGGGCGATGGGAGCAGCCGCGCAGTCGAAAATCCGACAGGCGGAGGCGAACATTCGCAGCGCGCAGGCGCGTGTGGAGCAGATGCAGGCTGCCATGTCAGGCGCGCAGGCCGACCTGCGTTCCGCTGCCGCCAACACCGAGTTAAATACCCATCATACCCTGCACCGCCGCGCGCTGGTGGAGCAGGCAGCGGCGCAGCAGCGAACGGCGGAGATCGTGCGCGGCTATACCGAGATTCGCGCCTCGAAGGACGGAGTGGTAACGGAACGTCCGGTCAGTCCCGGCACGCTGGTGCAGCCGGGAATGCCAATCCTGCGTATCCAGCAGATAGATCGGGTGCGCCTTCAGGCAAATGTCGCCGAAACCGATCTACGCGGGCTGCGGATAGGCAGTCCTGTCACGGTGACGATGCCGCGTGATCCGCAGTTTCGCCTTCGCACCCGAATCACCTCCATCTTCAATGCCGCCGATCCCCGAAGCCGCACCGTCACGGTGGAGGCGCTGACTCCCAACCCGGATGGAAGGCTGCTTCCGGGGCAATATATCGTGATGGAGATCGCCTCCGAATCGCCGCGCGCGGCGCTGACCGTTCCGCTGGAAGCCGTTCGGCGCGATGTGGATCAGAAGCCCTACGTCTGGACGGTGGCTGCCGGGAAGCAGGAAACGAAGAAGGAGTATACCTGCGTCATGCACCCGGAAGTCCGTTCTGACAAACCGGACACCTGCCCGAAATGCAATATGGATCTGGTTCCCGCCAACCGGGGCGGCAAGTTTGCGGCGCGCCGGGTAGAGGTAAAGCTGGGCAGTTCCGACGGAAGGCGCGTGGTGGTGGAAAGCGGGCTGGCGGAAGGCGACGAGGTGATCTATCGCGGACATGAGTACCTGCAGGAAGGCATGGCGGTCGCTCCAACAGACTGGGGAGTCAGCGGACCCCGTAAACTGCCGGAACCGGCAGGAGAGACTCCCTCCGCGCCGGGAACAGACAGCCATCGGCATGGCGCTCCCGAAAACGCGCCTCCCGCGCCGAACGTCGCGCCTGGAAAGACCCTCTACACCTGCCCGATGCACCCGGAAGTGCAGTCGGATCGCCCCGGAATATGCCCGAAATGCAAGATGAACCTGGAGCCGCAAAAACCGGCGACCGGCCATTCGCGCGGCGCGGAAGGAAGGTGATCTTCCGTGACAACACGCGAATCTCCCCCCTCGGAGCCGCACGGCGGCTTCAATATCATCCGATGGTCTATTGATCATCCCTACGCCGTCATCGCCTTCTATCTGGCGGTGATTGTGCTGGCGGTCATTGCGATCTGGCAGTATATGCCCCGGCGATTCATGCCTTATGTGGAGAGTCCGATGATCGGGGTCATCTCCATGATGCCCGGCTGGAGCGCGGAGGAGATGGAGACCTATATCTCCAAACCCATCGAAGAGCGCATGATCAATATTCCGCACGTTCGCTTTATCCGCTCCACCTCGCAGGAAGGATTCAGCATCGTCTCGCTGGAGTTTCCCTACGGTACGGACATGGATAAGGCGGTGGTGGATGTGCAGGCGCTCATGAATGTGATTCAGGCAGACCTGCCGATGACCGGAGCCAACCTGAAACCCTCCTGGGTGCTGAAGATAGACCCGCTGAACCTGCCTGTTCTGGGACTGTCGTTGACCGGCGACTCGCGCTGGGACATGAAACGGATACGCGAACTGGCGGATAACGAGATATCTAACCGCCTGAAGGTTGCCGGAAAGGATGTCTTTGCGGTGCAGGTTTTTGGCGGTTATCGGCGGCAGATGCAGGTGATTATAGACCGAAAGAAGCTGGCGGCTTACAGTCTCTCCATTCTGCAGGTGCGCAATGCGCTGGATATGCAGAATGTCGCCAAACCGGCGGGAACGCTCACCTCCGGCGGAAATGAGACCATCGTTCGCGTGGATACGCTGGGGCGCGACGCGCAGACCCTCCTCAACTACCCGATCTCCAGCGTGGAAGGGCGAATCGTCTACCTGAGGGATGTGGCGAAAGTCGAGGACAGCTACTACGAACGGCGCAGCGGCTATCGCCACTACTATCGGGAGGGAGCCGAGAACGCCGGACTCGCGAGAGCGGATCAGGCGATCGGAATCAGTGTGCTGCAGAGTCCGGACGCCTCTTCGCCGGAAGTGATCAAAGCGGTCATGGCGGAGGTCGAGAAGATTCAGAAGGACTACCCCGGACTGACCTTCCGCGTCGCCTACGATAACAGCCAGTTCGTCGGCGTCCTGATGAAGAATATGGTCGAGGAACTGGTCATGGCGATTGCGCTGACCGGCATCGCGATCCTGATGTTTCTGGGCAACTGGCGCAGCACCATTATCGCGATGGTGGACATTCCCGTCTCGCTCTCCATCGCCATTCTCTGCCTGATTCCGATGGGAATGACCCTCAACTCCAGCACGCTGATCGGCCTGCTGCTGGCAATCGGTCGTCTGGTGGACGACAGCATCATTGATATACACGCCGTCGAGCGTCATCTGAGGATGGGCAAAGATTCGCGCGCGGCGGCGGTAGACGGTATTACGGAGGTGCGCACGGCGGTCGCCGCCTCGACCTTCATGCTCTGTCTGGCGCTTTCGCCGCTGCTCTTCTGCGGTGGAATCGTCGAAGAGATGTTTGTGGGTCTGGTCTGGCCCATCATCATCGCCCTGCTTGCCTCCTTCTTCGAGTCGCTGACGCTCACCGCGCTGATGGCGGCGCATCTGCTGAAACCGCATGACGATCCGCGCGTGATCCGCGAGAGGCAGTCGCCTTTCTCTCGCTTCGTTCTGCGTCCATTTCAGCGGCTTCTGGATCATACGGAGACCGGATATGCCCGCCTGATCCGGTGGATGCTCAGGAACCGCTTTGCCAACATGGCGCGTATTCTTGCGACCATTCTGATCGGGTTCGGCTTCTACTACTTCATCGGCTCGGAGATGATGCCGCTGGCGGATGTGGGACAGGCGTATCTGTCGCTGGAGATGCAACCGGGAACCTCCTACGCCGCCACCGAAGACGCCGTGCGCAGGCTGGAGAAGATCCTGGAGAACTATCCCGAACTGCGCTCCGCCTCTATCGAAATCGGCTTTGAAGGCGGCCCGGGCTACTCGACGGGAGCCTACTTTAACGGCTATTCGATGGGCTTTGTCAACGGCGCATCGGCGATGCTGACATTCAGCGACAAAGACACCCGCAAGCGCGACATCTGG
Source organism: uncultured Chthonomonadaceae bacterium (assembly GCA_964429855.1). Classification (GTDB taxonomy): domain Bacteria; phylum Armatimonadota; class Chthonomonadetes; order Chthonomonadales; family CAJBBX01; genus CALLMM01. Next base: position 17,984 of record CAYSDM010000047.1, on the reverse strand, counting down.
AGGGCGATGGATGGAATCGTTCATGAGGCGACGCAGACCATTCCCGGCATTCGTCGTCTTCAGATCAAGGAGATGGGATCGGACGTAATGGCTTCCTCCGCCGCGCCGATTCAGCTTCTGGTCTACGGTCCCGATCTGAAGATCGTCTCGATGCTGGCGGAACAGGTCGCCGACATCGCCCGCCGACAGGTTCCCGATATCTATCAGGTGGCAACCTCCTGGGGCATGCAGCAGCCCGGATACAATCTGAAGATAGACTCGCGCCGCGCGATGGAGCAGGGCTTGACCGTCGCGGAAGTCGCCGATCAAGCCTACTATGCGATGCGCGGCGGTTTCACTTCCGAGTTCTTTCGACCGGAAAACCGCCGCCAGTCCACCGTTCTGGTTCGCTACGATTCCGAGCAACGCGCTACGCCTGCCGACCTGGAGCAGATGATTCTCACCGCGCCGGACGGAAGACCGGTTCCTCTCAAGTCGGTCGCCTCGCTTGAATACCGCGAATCGCCCACCCTGATCGAGCATGATAACTTCCGCCGTGTCGTCAGCGTGATGGGCTACTACCGTAAATCCGACTATCGCCCTCCCTGGGCAGATCCCGAAGCCCCTGTTTACAACCGTCCCTCGATGGATGTCGGCATGGATCTGATGATGAAGGCGCAGTCGCAGTTGAACTGGCCCCCCGGCTACGGTATCGAGGTGCGCGGAGACATGACCCAGATGATGGACAGCTTCCGCAGGCTGCTGATCGGTCTGGTCATGGCGATGCTCTTTATCTTTCTGGTGCTGGTGGCGCAGTTTCGGGGCTTTCTTCAACCGGCGCAGATGGTCTTCTCGCTGCCGCTGGAGCTATCCGGCGTCTTTGTGGCGCTGTGGCTTGCCGGACAGTCGTTCAGCACCGTCTCGGTGATGGCGGTGATCGTGCTGACCGGGATGGACATCACCACCGCGATCCTGCTGATTGACCTGATTATGAAGTACCGCGATCAGGGCGTGCCGCGCAACAGGGCGGTTGTGGAGGCCTGTCCGCAGCGGCTTCGTCCGATTCTGATGACCTCCCTCATCACCATCATCACGCTGATTCCGGTAGCCTTTTCGCCAAAGACCGGCATTGACGCCTATCAGCCATTGGGAACGGTGGTGATCGGCGGGCTGATTGTCGGGACGATCCTGAGCCTGCTGGACATTCCGCTGATGCACACGATGATAGATGACATCGTGCGCTGGTGGCTGGTGAAGGTGCGCCGTCGCGACCCGGCGTCGCTTCCACCCATCGAGTAGGAGAAAGAGCCATGATAAAATCCGATATACCCCTATTCACTCAGACAGAGCTTTTCGTATCTCTCTGTCGCCGGACGCTGTTGATCATCTCCCTTCTGCTCTTCGCTATCGGCGTGCAGGCGCAGGAAAGGCTGCCGACAGAGCGTCCGAAACTCTCCGGTACACTCACGCTTGCTCAGGCGATCCGGATCGGTTTGCGCGAGAATCTGTCGCTGCGCGCCGCGCAGGAGGAGATTCGCGCCGCCTCTTCGGAGACTCGCGCCGCTCGCAGCCGAAGCGGCTTTCAGGTCTCCGCCAACACCTATCTGACCGCCGGAGATATGAACAGCATCCTCTCCGGCGCGCCCGATGTGATGCCGACCGGCAGCCAGATGATTCCGCCGAAGGGCTACGCCGACCAGAACCTGACGCTCATGGTTCCGCTCTACACCGGGGGACGCCTGAAGAATCTGGTTCGCGCCGCCGCCGCCCGCGAAAAAGCCGCCGTCACCGACGCCAGCGAGATGCAGGCGGAGGTCGCGCTGCGGATTCGAGAAGCCTATCTCCGTGCGCTGCTGGCGGAGGAGAGGGTCAGGGCGGCGCAGGCGCGTCTGGACGCCGATTCCGCCCTGTTGGAGACGACAAAGGCGCAGGTGGAGGCGGGCAAGACGATAGAAGCGACGATGCTCCGCGTGCAGGCGGAGATCGCGCAGGCGCAGCGCGAACAGACGATGGCGCGTAACGACCGGGAGAAGGCGCTGCTGGAGTTAAAAACCGCGATGGGAATCCGTCTCGATTCGGAGATCACGTTGATCGATTCCCTGACCTTCATCACGCCGCAGGGTGATCTGACCGGATCGCTTACAGAAGCATTGCGCTCCCGCCCGGAGATTCTGGCGGCGCGATCCCGGCTGGAGGCCGCCAGAGCGCAGACCGGAGCCGCCAGAGGCTCGCTTCAGCCGCACGTCTACGGAGCGGTGATGGCGGATGCCTTTGCCTCTCGCGAAATGAACAGCGGAAAGGGCTACACGGTTGGAATCACGCTCAGTTTTCCGTTGTTTGACGGCGGAATGCGAAAAGCGGAGGTTGCCGGGGCGCGCGCGATGGAGACCCGCGCCGAGGCGGAACTGCGAGAGGCGGAGCAGAGAGTCGCCCTGGAGGTGCGCCAGGCATGGCTGGATATAGAGACGGCGGCGCAGAACTACCGCACATCGCTGGCGGGAGTAGAGTATGCCGCCTCCGCCTACGAAGTGGTGGCGCTGCGGGTCGCCAACCAGAAGAGCATTCTGGTCGAGCAGTTGGACGCGCTGGCGGCGCGGACTCAGGCGCGCGCCGCTCTCGCGCAGGCGATCTTCGATTCGGCAATGGCGAATGCCCGGCTTTTGCGGGCGCAGGGGCGTGTGCAATAATTTCACGGAGAAGGAGACCGCAGGCTCTCTCGCGAACTGCACAGTAATCAAAGCCAGACAGGAGAGGGAAACTCCCCATGAATATCTATAAAGTTCAGGCGTTCGGAGCGACCGGAGATGGACGTTATAACGATGGTCCTTCCATTCAGCGCGCCATTGATACCTGCCATGCCAACGGAGGCGGGCAGGTGCTTCTTCCTGCAGGGCGCACCTATCTCTCCGGAACCATCTCGCTCAGATCGCATGTTGAACTGCGAATCGAGCGCGGCGCAATTCTACAGGCGACATGGAACCCGGCGGACTATGATCATGCGCTGCTCTCGACCGCGCTGGCGGGAGGACGCCCGGAGCCTTCGGAGACGACTGCCCTGATTACCTCCGACCACGCCGAGAATATCGCCATCACCGGCGGGGGAACGATTGACGGCGCGGGACGCTACTTTGTCGAGGAAGACCTCGGCTATATCTATCGCATGAAGCAGAACCGCCCGTTTACCTTCTATCTGGTCGGCTGCCGGAACGTTACGATCAACGATGTGACGGTGCGCGATGGCGCGCTCTGGACGATTCGCCTGTCGGGGTGCGAGGATACAGTGATTCACGGCATCCGTATTCAGAACGACCTGAAGCTGCCCAATAACGACGGGATTGATCTGGATCGCTGCCGCAACGTTCGCATCAGCGACTGCCATATTGTCTGTGGCGACGACTGCATCGCGCTCAAAGCCTGCCACGAATCGGAGGGGATGGGCGCGTGCGAAAACATCACCGTCACGGGCTGCACTCTGGTCTCCACCTCCTCCGCGCTGATGATCGGCTGCGAGTGCCGCGCCCCGATGCGAAACGTCATTTTCGACTCCTGCGTGGTGCAGGCAAGCCATCGCGGGCTGGCAATTCATCTGAGCGAAGAGTGCGACGTGGAGAACGTCCTCTTCTCCAATATGATTGTCGAGACCCGGATTTTCCACGAGCGATGGTGGGGGAGAGGCGAACCGATCTATGTGGTGGCGCTGCCCTGGACGGCGGAGCATACTGTCGGGAACGTGCGGCGCGTGCGCTTCACGAACGTGCTGGCGCGAGGGGAAAATGGCGTGGTGGTGGTGGGAACGGAGTCGCGCAATATCGAGGAGCTGCTCTTCGAGAACGTGCGCGTGGAGTTGGATCGGTGGTCGCGCTGGCCCGGCGGCAGGCTCGACCTGCGCCCCAATCCCGGCGAGCAGATGCCGGAGTCGCTCACCAACGGCTTCCTGCTGAAGAATGCGCGGGATGTGACGGTGCGTAACTGCTCCGTCGTCTGGGGCAAGAACCAGGCGGACGATTTTCGTCATGCGCTGCTGGCGGAGAATGTGGAAGGGCTGACTCTGGACGGCTTTCGGGGAACGAGCGCGCAACCGGATCGGTACGAAGCCATCGTGCAGCGATAAAAAAGCCGGGGCGGATCGGTTGATCCGTTCCGGCTTTCCAATTTACGACAGAATGTCTCCCGCGTTACCGCTGGCGGCGGACGGAGAAGCGGACCTGCGAGCGGGCGACGACATCCCGATTATAGAGCGCCTCCACCTCCACGCGATAGTCGCCGACCGGCAGATTGAAGCTGCTGCTGAAGGCGTTGCGGCGCGTATCCACGATCCGGTCTTCGATCTGGCGGCCGTCCAGATAGATACGAATCCGCACGCGCTCGACATTGGTTTCGCCCATAATGCCGGTGCGGAAGCTGCGAATCTCCTCATTGGGGTCCGGCTCGGTGATCCGGACATATGGGTCGCGAGGAGGACGGCTCTCCCAGAAGCCCCGGCGCAGTTCCGTCGAGTCGCGAGAGGATTCGGTGTTGGTCAGGCGAATGCCGTCGGTGGCCGAGGAGAGCCGATAGGTATCGTTCCCGACAACAATTCGTCCGCCGCGATAGTAGCCGGTGCGGGTGTTGCGATTGCCGCGTACGGTGATCGTTCGCTCCACGCGCCCGTTGCGATCTATCTTGACCTCCATCTCGCCGTCATGGTAGTCGCTGAAGCCGCGAAACGTTCCGACAGACCAGTTGGGAGGATTGTCCGAGCCGCCGCCCGATTCGCCGCCTTCCCACTGCCACTCGTTGTTGCCTACCTGACGGAACGTCGTCACATCGTTCGCATCGGAGACCTTGATCGTCATGATCCCGGCGCGTCGCCGCTCCACCTCAAAACGATCTCTTCCGAAGACGAGTTCCCCATTTTCCCAGGAACCTTCTCTAACCTCCGCCACTTCCCGTCCTTTGCGAATGGCGCGATCCACGCGACCGTTGGCGGAGATACGCAGCCAGACCTCCAGATTGTACTTCTCATTGGTGCCTCTGAACGTTCCCACTGCCCAGGATGGCGGACGATCCGCCTTTGCCGCCACCGCCGCCATTATCAGGAACGCGCAGGCTGCTGCCCCCAGCCATCTCCCGACTTTCATACTATACCCTCCATTCTCGTGTGATACGAGTGCCGTGTTGCAGCCGCATCGCTTCACTACCGTCTAGTACGTCATCGTCTAGTACGTCATCAAGATAGTTTGGATGGCTATCATTCTGAGCGAAGCGAAGAATCTTAAGATGTCTCGCTGCGCTCGACAGGACAGCCCGACCATGCAACCCTTCTACCTTGAAGATGTACTAGTTCGGACGTTTCGACATGGTAATTGTGACACAAACCGCCGGAAAAAGAGCGCGCCGCTGTCAGGACAACCTGCGGAAGACCATAGCCCCTGTATCAAAGGGAAGCAGCAGGATCAGTTTCCCGTCCTGAAGTAGAAAACGGCTGGCACGCTGCAGTTCCTGCATATACGGATCGGCGATGGAACCCGGCGGATTCATGGCGCGGGTCATCGTCATTTGGCTGACTGAAAAGGAGCCGTCTTTCTCCGCCTTACAAGAGCCATTGAAATGATTTATGCCGGCTCTGCCGGAAATTAGCCCCTTTGCGCCGAACTCGACCGTCAACGGTTCGTTCTGATAGGGCTTGAGAACCTTATCGTCGTTGTAGAGGATCTCCACGAGCGCCCACTTCGTTCCAACCAGCGGAGAAGCGGACGACCGGTTCGCCGGTACACAGACCATCCGAACCACCGTGCGCTCTTTGCGCGGCACATTGCTGCGGGTGGTCGTGAAGGTTAACTGATCGGCGGTGCGCTTCACCTGCGACAGGTAGATGACGACGGTTCCCTCCTCTGCACGCCGGGTCAGGATATAGCGTCCTACGCTCTTTTTCAGCGTGTATCGGGTCTCTTTGCCATCATTGGTGAGTGTATACAGCCCGCTGCCAACCTGTATCCACATATTTTCCGGTTTGACAACCGTCGGTCCCTTGATTCTCTCTTGACTGTTCAGAATGTAGGTTTCCGTCGTGAAGGACTGCACCTTCCAGCGACCCTCAAGATCATCCGCGCCTGCGTGCCGCGCAGACCCGCAGAGGAATCCGATCAGCACAAGATAGGCCAGAACACAATAACGCATACTTACAGGCTCCTTCATAATGTCTGGACTTGCCGGAGACTCTTCTCATTCCGTATTACGGGATATATCGTCGGAATGTTCCGGCAGTCGCATCCGCTCTACTGGTCGTCGGCGTTGTTCCGGAAGATACGGGCATAGCGGTTGGTGGTTCCGGCAGGCACATCCAGCGTTTTGAAGACTTTGCGGTCGCCGTCCATGCGTATCTCCAGAGTTACCGTGCGCGTGGAGGCTCCCTGATTGCGAATGTAGACGTAGTAGGGGCTGGAGGACGCCTCCGAGTTGGTCGTGAAGGAGATCGTGGTCTTGTCGGTGATAAAGACCCGGACGCAGCCAAACGCCTCCTGATCGTCCCGACAGGCGCCCGGATTGGTCGCCGTTCCCTCTTTTGGGGAGATGATCAGGTCGAGATCGTTGACATGGACAGAGGTGATGGAGACCTCCGCAAGCGAGTTGCGCCCGATGACCGCACTGACGCCGCTGCCACAGCCTACGAAAAACGGAAACAGAGCAGACAGCGTCAGCGCCGCCCCCAGGCGGAAAACGGTTGGCAGTAATTTCATCGTCTCTCCTTACTCTATTTGAATTCGCGGCTGATATGCAGACCCCTCTCGCTGTCGCGAGGTCTGTCTATCAGAGCGGACAGAGGATTGGTTCCTGCTCCCTATTTCCAGCGAGCAGTGCCTTTTTCCTCTAACCGCATCGGAACTGAGTTGTGACAGGGGGAGGCGCGAAGCTGCAGCCCTCCATCGCCCCGGTGGTACAGTCGGGTGTGTTGTGGGTGCGTGTGGAGGCGCTGCGGGGTCTGGGCTGGTGGGTTCCGCTGCGTCGGGTATCGGAGTTGCTGGGCTGGCGGGTGCAGTGGAGACATACGACCCGCGAAGCCGTCGTCTTCACTACCGGGATGAATTCGGCGCGTCCCTGACATCGCCCTGATAAAACTCCATGCAGACGGACCGGGAGATGATCCCCGGTCCGTTTTTTACTGCCGGGATCGCTTCCATTCTCGCAGGGAAACCCGGATCGGCAGGTCGAACCTACGAACAGGAGGCAGGAGAATGAGCGCTACACCTCGTGAACTGGTCTATCAGACCCTCAACTTTGAAAATCCCGCCCGCGCGCCGCGCCAGTTATGGACGCTGCCCTGGGCGCAGATACACCACCCGGACGCGCTGCAGGCGATCCGCGCTGAGTTCCCCGATGATATTCAGGGAATCGGCGGTCATCTGCGCGAATATCCCCGCACGCAGGGAGACCCGACCCGAGTCGGCATCTATGTGGATGACTGGGGATGCGTCTTTACCAACATTCAGGACGGCGTGATCGGCGAGGTCAAAGACCCGCTGATTCAGGACTGGAACGCCGACCTGCCGAAAGTCCACATACCCCGCGAATGGCTGACCATTGACCGGGACGCCATCAATCGCGACTGCGCCGCCACGGACCGTTTTACGATGGCGGGAGCCTGCCCGCGACCTTTCGAGCAGCTTCAGTTCCTGCGCGGCACGGAAAACCTCTATATGGACCTGCTCGACCCGCCGCCCGCACTGCAGAGTTTTCTGAAGGAGATGCACGCCTTCTACTGCCAGCTTCTGGAAGCCTGGGCGTCTACCGATGTGGATGCGCTGATGTTTATGGACGACTGGGGATCGCAGAACAGTCTGCTGATCAGTCCCCGGCTGTGGCGTCAACTCTTCAAGCCGCTCTATCGGGACTTTGCCCGGATCGCGCACGGCGCAGGCAAGAAGATCTTCATGCACTCCGATGGGCATATCCTCGCCATCTACCCCGACCTGATCGAGATCGGCATAGATGCGCTGAACTCGCAGATATTCTGCATGGGGATCGAAAACCTGAAGCCGTTTGCCGGACAGATCACCTTCTGGGGAGAGCTAGACCGGCAGAACCTGCTGCCCAACGCCACCACCGACCAGATCACTGCGGCGGTGCGCCGTGTCTATGAGAACCTCTGGGCCAGCGGCGGATGCTTCGCGCAGTGCGAGTTCGGCGCAGGCGCGAAGCCGGAGAACGTCCGGCAGGTCTTTGTAGCCTGGCAGCAGTTAACGCGCCGATAGCGGCAAAAGGAGAAACGCGCCGATGCTCTTGCCGATGCTCTCTCTGCTCCTTCTGCCCTCCCCGCAGGAGACCGCTCTGCGTAACGGATTCTGGCGACTTCAGGTAAAGGCGAATCGGATCGAAAGCCTGCAGGCAGACCCGATGGGACGGGGACGCCCCAGCCAGATTTTCGCCCGTGAGCTGCGGCCGGAAGGCTGGGAGGAGACGCCGCAGACCGCCGTGACACGTCCTTCCTCGCCGGAGCGCATCGTCCGCCCGCTCACAGTATGGCAGGAGCGACCGCTCTCCCTGCGCGAAGGGACTGGAGAGGACTATGCCGCGCTGCTCCAGCCGGGGCAGACCTTCCAACAGTCGTTCCGTATCCCTCCCGGCTCCGAGTTTCGCAGTCTCCGGGCGCACCTTCCCACCTGGCACACCAAGACCTCCGGCGCCACACTGACGCTCTTCAAAGAGGATCGTAAAATCGTCGAACGCAGGTTGAAAAACGTCACGGACAACGACTGGGTAGAGCTTCGCGCGGAGACGCCGCAGGGCGCGGGCGAATATCGGGTGCAGCTTTCGGAACCGGTCGGGCAGATCGGCTGGTGGAGCATTCGCAAAGACCTCTACGCGGAGGGCAGCGCGATGACCAACGGCAGCCCCGTTCCCGGCGAACGCCATCTCGTGGTGGATATTCGCGCCCGTGTTGGACAGGGGCGTCTCCGCTATCGCCTGCAGGAGCGCTCCCTGCATATTCTGGCTGAAGTCGAAGCCTCCGCCGCTCCGCCCGCCGTCGTCCCCTGGCGATGGACAACCTCCTGGAGGAAAGCGGGATACGATCTCTCCGCAAAGGCGGGCGTGGTCTTCAAACGGTTCTTTTCCGACAATCAGCGGTATATGCCGTCAGAGCAGTTGAAACGGCGCGAACAGGCAGGACTGGCCTTCAACGGCTGCCGGTGGATCGAGATGGAGGGAACGCGCGACGCCGATCTGCGAGTCTCCGGCAGCGGGCTGCATCTGCACTGGGAGATGCAGCCGCAAGAGATGTCTCTGCGCTTCGACACTCCACAAAAAGCGACCGGCGGTCTGCATCGTTCAGAACTGACTCTGACCGTTCTGCCGCGCCGCGATTCGGTGCCCGGCTCCTTCCCGCGCTTCGCCTGCTCCAACCCGAAGCTGACGGAGGAGTTGAATCGTCTCTACTGGGAGCGCGCCTTTACCTACCCTGGGCCGGCAGGTCCCGCCGCCTGGTTTGAATGGATGGCGATCATGCGCGCCTGGCACGGCGGTCCGGCGCGCGAGGGCGAGATACAGCAGCTTCGCAGCTACCCGATCACCGAAGAGGGATACGTCCATACCTGGGGCGCGATGGTCGGCTGGCCCTTCCCGGCATCTCCCCCCTACGACACGCGCCACTTCGACACCAATGCCCGCTATATTCTGGGATGCTGGCGGTTCTACCTCTGGACAGGCGACCGCGCCTTTCTCCGTTCCCAGGCGGATCGACTGCGCCGCGCTATGCGCTACCAGCTTGAGACGCTGCAGGGGAAAGAGGGGCTGATTATCACTGCCAGCAAAGATGTCAATGGACGGCATAGAGGCGTCGGCAACAACTACTGGGATATTCTTCCCTTCGGGCATCTGGACGCCTACGCCAACGCCGTCTTCTACGCCTCGCTGACGGCAATCGAACAGATCGAACGCGCCCTGGATATCCGGGAGCCGCTTGCGGACTGGAACGCGCTTCGACGCAAAGCCCGCGACCGCTACAATCAGGTCTTCTGGGACGCGGCAAAAGGGCGTTATATCGGCTGTGTGGATATTGATGGAAAGCGGCACGACTACGGCTTTACCTTCGTCAATCTGGAGGCGCTGGCATACGGGCTGGGCGATTCCGAAAAAGCGCGGCGAATCTACCGGTGGATGGAGACGGAACCGACCTCCAGCGGCAAGCCGGACACCTATTCGCGCTGGATTTTCGCTCCCCGCGCCAACACCCTCCATAACCCCCCCTGGAACCCGCAAGAGAAGGGAGAAACAGCCGTCTCCCGTTCACAGACGCCTTCCTGGTGGCACTTCGGCTGGATTGGAACCGCCTACGGCGATCAGTGTCAGGACGGAGGCGCAATCCTGTACACATCCTACTTCGACCTGATGGCGCGAACGCGCCACCTTGGTATCGAAAACGCCTGGAAGCGATTCATGGAGATCATGGCGCGCTATCGCCTGCCGGATCGTCTCTGCGGCGGTCCGCCGCTCTTTCGCGGCGAGATACCGCAGCAGGAGAACCCGGGCGCGGTCGGCGTAGACCTGCCTTTTCCGGAGAGCGGGCTGGTTCCCTGCTTCTTCCTGTACGGAGTCATCGGCGCGGAGGCGGAGCCGGGCGGCCTTCGGATCACCCCGCGTCTGCCGCGAAAGCTCTCCTATGCCGAGGTGCGCGGAGTGGAGTGGCGCGGCTATCGGTTCACCCTCCGCGTCCAGCGCGATTTGGTGCGAGTCTCCGCAACCACGCGCACCGGCAAACCGTTCTACCGGCACACCTTTGCGGTGAAACCCGGCGGAAGCGTCCTGATCCCGATTCATGTTCTTGGGCAGGCGCGGCGATAAAGTCTCCTCTTCTGGATCTCCGGCAGGAGTGAATACCCCTGGTGTCGAAGAGAGAGCAGAGCGGCAATCGAACCGCTCTCGGGGAAGCTGGTTGCTCCCGGCTACACTGCGAGGAGGCAGTCATCATGCAGTTTGAAGAGGCAAAGATGCGTGCTCGTGAAAACGCGCGCCACAGCGAACACTCCTGGTACGTTATCCAGGTGGAAGACGACTTTCGCGTCGTCTCCCAGACGGAACTGAGCAAACTGCCCGGACATGCGCATATGGTCGTCTACGGAGCCGCGCCCGGCAAAGAGCCGATGGAAGCGAAACCGTAGCGTTACAACGGGGGACGGACACGCCGTCCCCCTGCTATCCTGGCAAATCCTTAAAGGAAGCAAACTCTCCCGGTGTCGGCACTGCGTCTTATCTTTCTTCTGATACTGATCCTCTGTCTCAGCGCGATTTCTGTCGTCGCGCAGGAACCGGAAGCGGCAGAGGCTGTCGGCGTCCCGGTGATCTTCGAAGACAAAACTCTGTTCAGGGTCTACTCGCCGCTGGCAACCTACCGACCGGAGGAGCGCGCAGCGGTGATCTCCGTGCGAATGTATCGTTTGGCGCGTGGGCAGCAGTTCCTTCCCGAGACGATGCGGTTGCAGGAGCAGACTCGTCGCACCGACATCATGGCGGGCGAGATCTCCATCGCCTCGGTTACGGACGAGGATGCTCGGGCGGAGGGGCGTTCGCGGCAGGAGATGGCGGGAGAACGTCTGCAGATTATCCGCGATGTCATTCTGGAATACCGGCGCAGGCACAGCGCGAGCAGCATTGCGATGGGGGTCGTCTACAGCCTGCTCTCCACTCTGACGCTGATCGTCACGCTGCTTTCGCTGATCCGTTTCCGGCTCTGGTTTTCGCGTTACAGCGCCCTCTATCTGCAGTCGCACCTGCCGGCCAGCAGGGTACATGGGCTTCGCCATCTGACTGTGATGACAGGCGTCCACTTCCTGCGCTATCTGATCCCGCTGGTCACCTCCACGATCGCCACCGCGCTGGTCCCCCTCTATCTGATCCTGCTCTTTGGCTTCTTTCCCTGGACGCAGACCTACAGCCAGAGTCTGCAGGCTTACCTGATGCAGCAGATACACACCGCATGGAACGCCTTCCTGACCAAGCTGCCGGATCTGGTCTTCATCCTGGTCATCTTCTTCATCACCTGGATCCTTCTACGGATCATCCGCCCGCTGTTCACCGGGATCGAGCGAGGCACTCTTGAGATCGGCGTTCTGGACCCGGCGCTGGCGATGCCGACCTATCGCATTGTGCGTCTGCTCGCCGTTGCGATGGCGCTGGTCGCCGCCTATCCCTACATTCCCGGCTCCAACTCCGCCGCCTTTCAGGGGCTGTCGGTCTTTATCGGCGCGCTGCTCACTCTCGGCTCGACCTCGCTCTCCGCCAATCTGGTCTCCGGTATTGTTCTGACCTATATGCGCGCCTTCCAGCCGGGCGATGTGGTGAAAATCGGCGAAGTGACCGGCGTCGTCATCGAAAAGACCGGACTGGCAACCCGCCTTCGAACCTTCAAAAATGTGGCGATTACCATTCCTAACTCGGTCGTGCAGGCAAGCCAGATTCAGAACTACAGCGTGCAGGCGCGTCAGGAAGGGCTGATTCTGCATACCTCCGTCACCATCGGTTATGATGTACCCTGGAAGCAGGTGCACGCGCTGTTGATAGCGGCCGCGCAACAGACCGAGCATATCCTCGCAGACCCGCCGCCATTCATACGACAGACCAGCCTGAATGACTACCATATCACTTATGAGCTGAACGCCTTTACCAGACGCCCGGATCTGATGCCGCTTCTCTATTCGACCATGCACGAAAATATCCAGGAGCAGTTCGCCGCCGCCGGAGTGGAGATTCTCTCTCCGCTCTACGCCAGCGTGCGGGATGGCAATCCGTCTACGGTTCCCTCTGTCAGCGAATCGAATAACCTATGATCCTGCCGACCGCAACCGCATCGCCCAACCTCGTCGAAAGCCCTCCCGCGCATGAGGGCGTCTCCCTGCGCGCCTTCCTGATCGGGCTGGCGCTGGTTCCCTTCAATGTCTACTGGGTGATTGTGGCGGAACTGCGCTGGTATACCATTCTGACCCTCAATCCGCTCTTCGTCACCCCCATCTTCTACCTCTTCCTGCTGGCCGGAGTGAACGCCTTTCTGCGCCGCTACGCCCCGCGACTCATCTTCCGCGGTCCCGAACTGGTGGCCATCTATATGATGCTCGTTCTCTCCTGCACGGTTGCCACGCACGACTTCATCATTAATCTGATGTCCACCATCGGCTGGCCCCGCTGGTACGCCACCTCCAGCAACAACTGGGAAAACAGCATGTTTCCGCATCTCCCGAGATGGCTGTTCGTCTGGGATCGGGAGAAACTGGCAGGCGCATTCAAGGGCAGCAGCCATCTCTACCAACTGGACATCTGGCGTATGTGGCTGCCGCCGCTGGCGTTCTGGTCGCTCTTCATCTTCTCCATCGGCTGGATCATGCTCTGTCTGAACGTGATTCTGCGAAAAGCCTGGGTGGATCAGACGCGGCTTTCATTCCCCATTGTCCGCCTGCCGCTTGTACTGACGAAGAGCGACGAGTTGCGCCCTGTTCTCCAGTCGCCCGCGCTCTGGGCGGGTTTCACGGCGGCTGCCGGGCTGGGACTGGTCAACGGATTTCACGAATGGTTTCCGGCGCTACCGCATTTTCAGGTGCGCGCTCAGCCGCTCCAGTTCCCGACTCCGCCCTGGAACCTGACCTGGCCCCTCTTTATCACCTACTACCCCTTCGCTATCGGGCTGGCGTTTCTGGTTCCGCTGGATGTCTCGTTCTCCTGCTGGTTTTTCTACCTGTTTATCAAGGCGCAGGCGGTGATCGGATACTATCTCGGTTACGGCAATACGCCCGACTTTCCCTATCCGAGCGAACAGGGAATCGGAGCCTGGTATGCCTTCGGCTTCTTCCTGCTCTACAGTATGCGGGGCTACCTGCTCGGGGTGGCGCATATCGCTCTGGGGCGTCACCGCGAATTGGGAGCGCGTCCGGATGCCGGGGAGCCGATGTCGTATTGTCTGGCATTTTTCGGATTGATCACCGGACTGCTGGTCTTCGGGGGATTCTGGCGGGCAGCGGGGATGAGTCCGCTATGGGTGCTGGTCGTGATGGGAACCTATGTGCTTCTGGCGATGTGCATCACGCGGGTGCGGGCGGAGGCGGGCGGTCAGCATACGGTCTGGGATCTGGAGCCGATGCGCCTGTTTCGCCTCTTCGACTCGCGCGCGCTCGGTCCCGGCAATCTGGCGACGGCGGCGATGAGTCACTGGTACTGGCGTCTGAACCGCAGCCACCCCATGCCGAGTCAAATGGAGGCGTTCAAGCTGGCGCAGGAACATCGGATGCGCCTGCGGAGCCTGGTTCTGCCGATGATGATCGCCTTTGTTGTGGCAACCTACTGCGGCATGTGGGCCTGTCTGCACGTCTTTTACAGCGCGGGAGCTGCCGCCAGGTGCCAGGGATTTGCGGTCTGGACCGGGATGGAGAGCTATGAATGGCTGAACAACGGACTGACCGCCGGCTTCCGGTCGGAAGCCGGACGCTGGGGCGCGATCACAGGAGCCGCGCTGGGGGTTCTGTTTCTCTCCGCGATGCGGTCTCGATTCTCCGGCTTTCCCTTTCACCCGCTCGGTTATTGCATCGGTCCGGGGTTGATCTGGCTCTGGTTCCCTTTCTTGATAGCATGGTTGATCAAGTTCTTCATCCTGCGATATGGCGGACTGCGTCTCTACCGACGCGCCGTTCCCTTCTTTCTGGGACTGGTACTCGGCGACTATGTGATCGGGGCAGTCTGGTCGCTGATCGGGGTCTTTGGAGATATGCCCACCTATCAGATATTTCACTGAAGGGCGGGCAGCCCCTTTCCCGCGCTATCGCCGAAGCTCATACTCCCCCGGTCGAAGAATCCATCCCTCCGGCAGCCGCCGGACCTTGACGCGCCGTCCCTTCTCCAGCCTCCAGCACTCCGTCTCCTGCCAGCCCGACAGCCGCAGTCGAAAGACATGGATATGCTCCTCCAGTTCTCCCGCAGGAGAGTCCATCCGCCCCGTCAGGCTGTTGCCGATCAGGCGCACATCCGGGTTGAGGGTCAGGCGCAGCGTATTCGGTCCGGTCTGCTCCAGCAGATACAGCCCCGTGCCGCCATACTCCACATACGGAGAGGAGCCGACCCCGACGATCATTCGCGGAGCAGGCGGAAGGCGAAACGGCAGCCAGTCCCGCAGAGAACGGGCATGCAGCACCCGCTCGGAAGTCACGAAGAGGCTCTGATTGTGCCGGAACGAGGTCGCCATCGGTCCCAGCCGCAGTTGGTCAATCGGCAGCGCGTATCTAACGCCCCGGGGCAGCGCATGAAACGCCTCGCGCCCAATCATGAAGCTGACGGTTTTGGAGGGCGTATAGAGCCAGTTGAGCCAGTGCGCCCCCCAGTCGGTATTCCACCGGGCCGTGCTGACGCTGTCATACTGGAACTGGCAGGCGACCTGCACCTCGCCGCTGCGGAAGTGGGCTGCCAGCGCGGGGAAGAGATAGGCGCTGACATTGGTCGCAGGCGTGTCGAACTCATACGCCAGACGCGCTTTTCCAGAGAGACGGGCATCCAGAGTCAGCGGCGCGGCTTGCGGCAGCAGATTGGTTCCATCGTTGACTCGCGCCCATCCTCCGTGATAGGCGCTGACCGTGATGGCATCGCACTCCGAATCGGCGATAGCCTGCGTCAGATCATCGCCGTTGACCCCGAAATAGGAGATGGCGACGGGCTGCTTTGCCCCGGTGGAGCGAATGGCGGCGACCATCTCTCGAATATAGCAGCGCATCTGTTCATAGCGGAAGAGCGGGAAGAAGGCGGGCGCATCCTCCAACCCCTTCTCTTTCAGCCAGCGTTTCCACTCCTCCCGAAAAAGCTGATAGTCCCGATCCAACACATCGGCACGCTCTCCCTGCGGCGTGTAGAGCCTGCCGGCCAGATCGCCGTAGAGAAAGTAAGCCGGCTCGTTCATCACCTCCAGCAGACAGAGCGACAGCTCATCCTTATAGGCGCGGCCGGTGTAGGGGTTGACGCGGTTGAGGAAGTTGACGAGATAGTTGGCCGCCGCCGCGCGCGCCGTCGGCGAGAAGATCATGCCCGGCTTGCTGGTCTCCGCCGAAAACGCGCCTTTCTGTTCATTGGGTCCGCCCCACCAGGCGATCGGCGTGAAGTAGAGATAGAGCCCCCGACGGCTGCACTCCGCCACCAGGTAGTCCAGCAGATCCAGATGGACATTCGGCACGAGATTGCCCTTACCGTCGGAGATTTCGCGGTCAAAGACATGGATGCGGATCGCCTCCACGCCCATCCTCTGCAGGTGATCGAAGTCCTGACGCATGACCGCCTTCATATCCACCTTCAGACGCTGCATATTCACGAACTGATACCAGCTCTGCGGGTAGTAGTTGACGCCCCAGAGAGCAACCTCCGCGCCGTCCGGATAGCGCAGGACTCCCTGCTGCACTGTCATCGGGCGCAGGGGCAGGGGCTTGCCGATCCTCCCGGAGGGCGGACGCGCCGGAAACTTCGGTGTAACCGATGCAGCGACGGGTAGCGGCTCCTCTCCCCGGAGCAGAAAAAACGGCGGCTTGTAGATGCCGCCGCCTGCGTTGATATTGTCCACCGCCACCGTAATCACATTATCTTCGCCCCACCGGATCAGACGATCCGGCAGCGCATAGTCGCGCAGTCTGTCCCAACCGGTCGTTCGTCCGATCTCCACGCCGTTGAGATAGGCGATATCGTTATCGTCTATCGCTCCCATGATCAGGCGAACCGGATGCCCTTTCCAGGATTCTGGAACGGTCACATGAACGCGGCAGACTGTAAAGCCGAGGTCTTCCCAGAGTGAAGGGACTCGCAGGTCGCGCCACAGTTCATCCTTCACATTCACAGAGGAGATCGCAGGATCGGGCGGAGCGGTGTAGACTGTCGGGGAGCGGCGCCAGTTCAGGAGGGAGAGATCCATCCCGCGCGCCACCGTTATACGTGCAGAGGTATGCGGGAAGGCGGCGGTAATGTCGGCGCGATCAACGCCTTCGTGCAGGGAGACTTCGGCGCGAACAATATCCCATCCGCGCGGCGGAATCTGCACCGGAATGGATTCGGGCTGGACGCTCGCGCCTTTTCCGGCGAGGGTCAGCGTTGCCTGAACGGCTTCATCGCGCTCGTTATAGATCAGAAAGGCGACGGGAGTCGCTTTTTCGGACTGAATGAGAAGGGGAACAGATGGACGTATCTCCTGCCCTCGCGCCGGGGAGAGAAGGAAGGCGCATAACAGGCAGATCAGCGCAGCGATTGGACAGCGAATGTCTCGCATCGCCTGTACCTCCTTAGAAGGAAACCATCACATCCCCATTATAGCACCCGTCCGGCGCGCCGTCATCCGTCGGCGCGCCTCTGTGAAAAGTCTCTTCGCCCTACAGGGGAACCCTGTGATCGGTCTCCTCGCGAGTCTTCCCGTCAGCCTCTTCCTCCGCTTTTTTCGGGCGCGGCTCCACCGCGCACCCATGTGACGACATTCAGGTTGGCGCACCCAACCGGGGAAGAACAAATCGCATCAGCACAAACCATGCCGCAATCACTCCCAGCGGCACAAGCCACTCCATTTTTCTATTCTCCCGTCTCCGGCTCTTCTGAGTCGAGCCGATGAGACATCACCGCGCTGTATAGGAAGACAGCCCACCCGAAAACATAGTGACATCTATATGTTGCCATGTCTGAGATTCTTACGCTTTTGACACAAACAAAGTTTCTTCTGCCCGGAACCCCCTTCGAGCCGCGTCGTCCTGAAGGAGAACAACCTGACAGGAAAGGAGACATACCCATGAAACGCGCCGGGTTAATCTGGCTGACTGCAGCCACCCTGCTTGTAATGCCCATGCTGACCTTCGGGCAGACCGGAAAACTGGACGCCCGCGTCCGAGACGCGCTGCTGGCGTCTCTGGACGATGAGAGACGGGCGCAGGCTCTCTACCAAGCCGTAATGGAGCGATTCGGCGAGGTTCGCCCCTTCATCAATATCCTCCAGGCGGAACAGCGGCATGAAAGCATGGTAGCAACGCTGATGAAAAAGT
>CAYSDM010000046.1:0-43880 GCA_964429855.1 uncultured Chthonomonadaceae bacterium | reverse complement strand
TCGCAGCTTTATGGTCAGGTGCTGGAGACGCAGAGCGGAGCCGATCCGAAGCACGTTCTCTCCGCCTATGCGACCCGGCGCAACGGCGAGATACAGGTGATGCTGATCAATAAGACGGAGAAGCCGCAGGAGGCGCGGGTTCAGTTTGCGCGTTATAATCCCGCCGGGAAAAAGGTGCGCGTCTACTCGCTGCGCGGCGCCAACAATCGAATCGGGGATGAAGATGTGGTCTATAACGGGGCGGCTCATCCCAGTCCGGCGACCCGGATGCTGCCGGAGCCGACCAGCGTAGTGGGACAGCAGCCGTTCCGTTACACCATGAGTCCCTACTCGATGCT
Organism: uncultured Chthonomonadaceae bacterium; assembly: GCA_964429855.1. Classification (GTDB taxonomy): domain Bacteria; phylum Armatimonadota; class Chthonomonadetes; order Chthonomonadales; family CAJBBX01; genus CALLMM01. The sequence goes on along the minus strand of CAYSDM010000046.1, from coordinate 43,542 downwards.
CGTGCTGATCTTTCCCGAGAGATAGGAGATACCGATGACCGGCGAACTCTCTACGCAGTGGACAACGGAGGGCTATCTGATCACGCGGGGGCTGTTCGATTCGGAGCGCGCCGAACGGCTGTGCGCAATCTGTGAGGCGATCCTGCAGCAGTGGCGCGAGACCAACCCGGAGACCGGACAGCCGGGGGGTGGTCCGGACGCGACCGTGATGCGCCATCTCAACCATCCCGGCTACTTCACGCACGACCCGCAGGCGTTTCGGGAGGTGATGGAGGCGGCGGCGGATGAGAAGGTTCTGGCGGTCAGCCGGGCGATTCTGGGCGAAGAGCCGCTGTTTCGCTGTACCAGCCTGTTTATGAATCCCATGCAAAACAGCATGGATGGCGACTGGCATCGGGACACGCAGTTTTTGATCCCGGAGGAGACGGAGGAGCGGGCGTTTCTGGAGAGGGGAGCGCCGGAAGGCGAAGCGATTCAACTGCAGGTTGCGCTGGTTCCGAGCGAAGATATCGAGTTTGTGCCGGGATCGCACCTGCGCTGGGATACACCGGAAGAGTACCGGATTCGCCGGTCGGAGAATCGGGCGCACTGCCGATCCAACGCGATGCCGGGAGCCGTGAGGATCTCTCTGCAGCCCGGGGACGCAGTGGCGTTCAATCCTTTCGGGCTGCATCGTGGACGCTATCACGCGGACAAGCTGCGCCGCACCCTGATGCTGACCTACACGAAAAGATCCCAGCCGCGCTGTGACTACTTCTCCGATCAGCCCTGGTTTCTGGAGCCGGGACATCTGGCGGGGCTGACGCCGCGCGTTCGCGCCTTCTTTGAGACCTTTGTCGAGACCTATCGAGCGTTCTGGACGGAGAAACGCGCGCCTGCCGTTTGAAAAGGAGTGTCTGGCATCATGCGGTCTCGCGCAGTATCTGCGCGACGGCGGCGGGAAGATCGGGGCAGATCAGATCGGGAGGCGCGGCAAAGCGGGCGGGATCGTACCGGCGCGTCTGACCGCTCAGGATCAGAATCGTTCGGCATCCCGCCGCCTGACCGCAGGCGATGTCGTCCGGTTTGTCGCCCGCCATATAGCTTTCGGAGAGCGCGATACCATGTTCTCGCGCCGCCTGCTCCAGCATACCGGTTTTTGGCTTACGACAGTCGCATCCTGCGGCGGGGAGATGGGGGCAGAAGTAGATGCCGGTCAGCCTTCCCCCGGCTTGCTCCACCGCGCCTTGCAGTTTGACGTGCATCGCCTCCAGATTCTCCGGCGTTACCAGTCCCCGTGCCAGCCCGGACTGATTGCTGACCACAATCACGGCGAAACCGGCGGCGTCCAGCCGGGCGATCGCCTGCGGCGCGCCGGGAAACAGGATCATCTCCTCCGGGGTTTTGATGAAGTCAGGGCTGTCGCGGTTGATAACCCCGTCTCGATCCAGAAAGACTGCGCGGCGAGAAGACATCGGGATTAAGCGCCTTTCCGCGCGGAAAGCGCGCCTTTCATTTCAGAGGAGTCCAGCCGCGCTGCGGGTAGGGCAGACGCGCCGCGTCGTAGGCGTTTCGCCGCGCCACATACTGATCATAGGTATGGACGCTCTCCGGGCTGCGCGGACTGCGCACGACGAAATCGCCCTCCGGGGCGTAACAGGCGATTTCGATCTCCGGCGCGTCTGGGTCGAACTCTTCCGGCTCCTGAAAGGCGTTGGTGGGAGCCTCCCGGGACTGATAGCGCAGGTCCACGCTCCAGCGAATGACATCGGTCGAGTTCGCGCGGGAACAGTGGGGCGTCAGGTTGGTCAGCAGCAGCGCGCCGCCGAGTGGAACCGGAACATAGACCGCCTCGGACTCCGGAGCGGGAAGTTCGTCGCTCCGAACCTCCAGATACCCGGCGTGTCCGCCGGTATGGTGGGGAATAATGCCGACCCGGTGCGTGCGAGGCAGGACAAGCAGGCAGCCGTTCTCGATGGTGGCGTCTACCAGCGGTATCCAGCAGGTGACGATCAGGTTCTGGTCGCAGTGGGGAGAGAAGTAGCCGGAATCCTGATGCCAGGGCACTTCGCCGCGATCCAGACCGGGCAGTTTGGGGCGAATACGGTAGACGCTGGAGGCGATAATCTCCGGTCCGATCAGCCCCTCCAGCACGTCGAGCAGGCGCGGATGCGTAAGAAGGTTGAACATCTCGCGCCCGGTGTGCCCGCCCCCTGCCTTGCCCTCAATCGCCCGCCGAAAGTCGTGCCAGAAGTCAGGATTGGCGCGAACGAGATGATGCATCCTCGTCTCGAAGGGCGCGTCATCGAATGTTTCGGTGATCTTCCCCTCCGCCTGAAGCTGCTGCGCGGTCTCCTGGATGATATCGGCGATCTCCCGGCGCAGAGGCTCCAGCTCCTCCGGCGCAAACAGATCGGGAACCATCAGATAGCCTTCCGTATGGAAAAAGGCGATCTGCTCTTCGCTCAATCGGGTGGTCAGGGCAGGCGTCATCTCTCTCTCCCGTTTACACTCTCTTCGTCCGCTCGCGCAGAACTACAAAGACCACATGCAGCAGGATCATATGCAGGTCTTCGATCTGCTGCATGCTGTCGCTCTCGATAATGATACACTCTCGCGCCATCTTCGCCAGTTCGCCGCCCCGAAAACCCGCCAGCCCGAAGGTGTGCGCTCCCTTCCGATTCGCCGTTTCGATGCCGCGCAGGACATTGGGCGAGTTTCCGCTCCCGCTGATTCCGATCACCAGATCGCCCGGCTCCGCCCAGCACTCGACCTGCGGCGCAAAGACATTGGCATATTCGGTGTCGTTGCCCCATGCCATCAGCAGCGGGGTATTATCGGAGAGACAGAGCGCCTTGAGCGGCTTGCCGGAATCGAGGTAGATGCACTTCTGAAGGTCATTGACAATGTGCGAGGCGGTGGCGGAGCTTCCGCCGTTGCCCATCAGAAGCACGCGCCGATTCTCTCGCCACGCCTCCTCCAGCAGATTTGCCAGCCGCTCAATCTTCTCTTCGGGAACCTGCGCGATCAGCCGCTGCACTCCCGCCAGATAGTCCGTAATCATGCTCATGCTATTCTCTCTGCTCCCAGTCTGCTGTCGCTCTCCTCATTATACCAATCTCTTACCCGGCTTTATCGCCGCAGGAGAAAGCTGCGGCTCAATACAGAGGCGGAAGCACCTCTTTCTGAAGCGTCAGCATCTCGTCCACCATCGCGACAGCGGCGCGGTACGAGTGGACGGTCGGCTCCAGGAGAACCGCCTGCAGCAGTTTCGCCTTCGACTGCTCCGCAAAGGCTTCGATCAGCAGTTGATGGATGCTCAACTGTGTGCGGATCATGGCGGCGATGGGCTCCGGCAGCGGCGCCATGACGGTTGGCTGCCAGCCATTCGCATCGGCGCGCGCCGGAACCTCCACCACCGCGCCGTCGGGCAGGTTGGGAATATAGCCGCGATTGGGGATATTGATCGCGTCCAGAGAGCGTGGCTGACCGCAGGCGAGCGCCTCCATGATCGGAGCCGCCAGTTCGCCGGATGGCTCCAGCGGGTGATCTTCCAGTCGCCGCGGCGCGCCCGGTGCTCTCTTCCAGGAGCGACCTGTTTTGTCACCGCTCAGCGAATAGACGAACTCCGGAATCTCCCCGGTCTCCCAGGGATGCCCCTCCGCCGGATCGTAGAACCAGTGCAGGTTACCGGCATAGAACTCCTCTGCCCAGCCGATATATTCGCCGAAATGGTTGGTTCCCGGCGAGGGATAGAGACCGAAGCGTCGCAGAAGGATGCGGGACATCCCGATTTCATGCCACTCGAAGAGCCAGTCGCCTTCGCGCTCCGCCTCGCGCAGGCGCGGATAGAGGTCTTCACCCGTCTCGCGGTCGCGGATCGTCTGGAACCAGGTGAAGTGGTTGATACCGCAGGCAGCCATCTCCAGTTGCTCCACCGTCCGGCCGAGAATGGCGGCGATCTGATGCATTCCCATCCAGACGCCGTGACACAGCCCGGCGAATCGCGTCTTTGTCAGGCGCGCCACTCCCTCGCAGACCTTGTGCAGGGGGTTGGTGTAGTTGAGCAGAACGGCGTTCGGGCATAGCTGCTCCATCCGGCGCGCCACCGGCACAACGGCGTTGAGGGAGCGCAGACCATGAAAGAGCGATCCCGGTCCGCCGTTCTCGCCAAAAATCTGTTTGAAGCCGTGTTTGCGCGGAATATGGTAGTCCTGCGTCCAGTGGATCAGGCGGCGGATTTCAACGGCGGTCACCACGAAGTCCGCACCCTCCAGCGCCTCGTCCAGACGGGTGGTGGCGTGAACAATCGCCTCTCGCCGTAACTTCTGGATCACATGACGGGCGTAGCTTTCGATCTCCGGCAGGCGGTCTGCCGCGATATCCATGAGGGTGAGGATCATTGGACGCTGCGCGAGGGTGTCGCTGAGCAGCACGTCGCGCACGGTTGCGGCTCCAAAATCGCGGCTGCCCGCGCCCACCAGAACAATGCGAAGGGGTTCCATCCATTTTCTCCTTCTCTACCGAACCTCATGATTCGGTCTGTGCATTCGGGGCGCGCTTCAGGCAACTCCCCGATACAGGTTTGGCGCTTACAGCAGAAAATCCTGTCGGAGAACGGTTGAGTTCAAACTCTAGGCAGGGGTTTTATCCAGGGACTGTCGAATCCTTTTCGGAGCGTTGTATCTCGATTGCGTTCAGCCGCGGAACCGTCACCGCACTCGTCCGCTCTATGAGGTGGTGAACCGAAAAGCGGCGTTTCCGCCGGAGGCGATCATTCTGGAGGTACTCCGATAAACCCATCTGCAGAAAGAAGAGAGACCGATGAAAAGGCGCATACTGGGGAAAACCGGGCTGGAGGTCAGCGAGCTTGCGCTGGGCGGGCTGTTTGTCTCCTCGCTGGGCGGGGAGTTCGCGCAGGCGAAAGCCGCGACGCTGCGCGCGCTCGAACTGGGCGTCAACTACATAGACACGGCTCCGGGCTATCTGAATAGCGAGGAGGTGCTGGGGCGGATACTGCAAGAGGCGAAGACGCCCTTCATTCTCTCGACCAAACTCGGCGGCAGACCGCAGCCCTTCAACGCGCAGGATCGAGACGGTCTGCTGCGTTCGGTGGAGGAGAGTCTGCGGCTGCTGAAGCGGGACAACATTGACATACTGATGATCCATGAGCCGGATCGTCCCGGTCAGTACGACTGGTGGAGCGATAAAGAGAGATTCGACGGTCCGGTGATGGGTGTGCTGGACGATCTGAAGCGGCAGGGAACTGTTCGCTTTACCGGGCTGGGCGGCACGACCGCCTATGAACTGCCCCATATCATCCGCACGGGTCGGTTCGACGTGGTTTTGACCGCCTTCAACTACAGCCTGCTGTGGCGGGAGGCAGAGATTGAGGTTCTTCCGGCAGCCCGAGAGCAGGGCGTCGGCATCATCGTGGGGTCGCCGCTTCAACAGGGCGCGCTGGCGCGCCGCTATGACGAGGAGGTGCGGAGCGGAGCGCGCTGGCTGAGCAAGCCGCGCCGGGAGCAGTACATCGCCCTCTATGAATATCTGGATGAGATCGGGCTGTCGCTGCCAGAAGCGGGACTGCGGTTCGTGCTGTCCAATCCGGATGTCTCCTGCGTTCTGATGGGGGCGCGTTCTGTGGAGGAGGTGGAGCAGAATGCCGCCGCCGTGGAGAAGGGGCCGCTGCCGAGGGAAGTTCTGGTACGTCTGGACGCGATTGCGGCGATGGTTCCGTTTCGTCCCTTTGAGGAGCCGTTCGGACTGCCCTTCACGCGAAAATACTACGGTCCGGGTATGGCGAGGTAGAAGGGGAAAACAACACTTTACCTTACAGGAGGCGAGATCAGGCGACAGCGTGAACACCTCTCTGCATATCAGCAGGGTATAATGCAGGGCGGACAGGCTACTGCATTTATCCTTGTTTATACGGCTGATATCGCATGAAAACGAAACTTACCCGGCTGTTCTCCGAATTCCTCCATAGCGAGCAGGCTTCCGGAATCATCCTCATCGTCTGCACGCTGTTTTCTCTGTCTGTCGCCAACTCGCCGCTCGGACAGCAGTATCTGGAGTTCTGGCACGCCAAATTAGGCTTCGAGGCGGGAGGGATCAAGCTGAAGCACAGTCTCGAGCACTGGATCAACGACGGCTTGATGGCGGTCTTCTTCCTGCTGATCGGTCTGGAGATCAAACGCGAACTGCGCATCGGGGAGCTATCCAATCTGAAGAGCGCCTCTCTGCCGCTCTTTGCGGCGATTGGCGGGATGGTGACGCCCGCCGCGTTTCACCTGCTGCTGAACTTCGGCACGGAGACACAGGGGGGAGCCGGAATCCCGATGGCGACGGATATTGCGTTTGCACTGGGTGCGCTGGCGCTGCTGGGCAGCCGGGTTCCGGTTTCGCTGAAGATATTCCTGACAGCCCTTGCCATCATTGACGATCTGGGAGCCATCATCGTGATCGCCCTGTTCTATGTGGGCGACTTTTCATCGCTCTATCTGATAATGGCGCTGGCGATCCTGGCGGGATTGCTGGCGCTCAATCGCCTCGGAGTCCGGCCCCTGCCCTTCTATCTGCTCCCCGGTCTGCTCCTCTGGTACTGTATGCTGAAGTCCGGGATTCATGCGACGCTGGCGGGGGTGATGCTGGCATTCGCGATACCATTCGGACAGGGAGAGGAGGGATCGCCTTCCTACCGGATGCAGCATTTTCTGCACAGACCGGTGGCATTCGGCATTATGCCGCTCTTTGCGCTGGTAAACACCGGAATCGCGCTGCCCGCGGACTGGCTAAAGGGACTCTCTACCGCCAATAGCGCCGGTATTTTCGCCGGGCTGTGTATCGGGAAGCCGCTGGGAATCGCGCTGTTCAGCCTCTGCGCGGTGAAGCTGAAGGTCTCTCAACTGCCCGGCGATGTGGACTGGAGAGCTATCGTGGGCGCGGGATTTCTGGGCGGCATCGGGTTCACCATGTCCATCTTCATCACGCTGCTGGCATTCCGCAGTTCAGAAGCGATTCAGAGTTCCAAAATCACGATCCTGCTCAGTTCGCTGCTGGCGGGGACCGCCGGATATCTGATACTGCGCCGACAGGCTCCGAAGCCGGAACAGGGCTGAGCCGCCGGGCAGTTACGAAGCGGTCACCTCCTCTTCAAAAATGGGGGAGATCAGCCGATCAACAGACCCGGACGATCCTGCCGGTGTTCAGCGATTCGATCCCTGCCTGGATCACCTTCTGCGCCGCCAGACCATCCGCGCCGGAGCCGTCAATCTCTTCTGGCGCCGCCCCATCCGCCACCTGCTGAAGGAAGCGATGGATACGCGCCTGAAAGGTGTCGTTGAAGTCGCGATAGCCGCCGAAGACCGGATTGGTGAAGACCTGCTTGACCGGCTCTCCGGCGGGATAGAGGGTCGCCTCCCGCCACATATCGTCCAGAACAAAGCGTCCCTTTATCCCCGCCACCTCGCACCGCTCCATCGGATGACCGCGCTCGATATCGTAGCTGCTGGTCAGATGCCCCACCATGCCGTTTTTCAGTTTGAAATTGAAGGAGGCGGTAGACCAGAGGGAGCGTCCCGGCGACTTCATGGCAAAGCACTGCACCTCGGCGATATCGCCGCAGAAGTGGCGGATCAGGTCTATCGAATGCGGGTTCAGCGCCTTCAGGTGATAATAGGGCGATTCAAATTCGGAGAACCTGCCGATCCAGAGCGCCACGTTGACAAAAAGGAGCGCGCCGAGCCGCCCCTCATCCAGCCACTTTTTCGCCAGAAAAGCCGCCGGCGTGAATCGGTGATTGAAATCTACGCCAAAGCAGCGCCGCTCCTCCTCCGCGACGCGCACCATCTCCTCCGCCTTCGCAATCTCGTTACAGATGGGCTTTTCACACAGCACATGGCAGCCTGCGCGCAGCGCCTGCAGGGTCGGCTCGTAGTGATCGCTGGCGTACTCATAGCCGCCGGTGGCAATGCTGCACAGATCGGGCTGTACGGATTCCAGCATCTCCGGCGCGCCGGTGAACCAGGGTACGCCCAGCCGCTCCCCCGCCGCCTTCGCGCGCTCCGGTACAATATCGCAGACTCCAGCCAGTTCTGCCAGCGGGTCCGCCTGATAGATGTCGGCATGAAGATTGCCGATCGGTCCCATGCCGATAACGCCTACACGCAGCATCTTGATCTCCTCACTTCCCCTCTGATTCTACCCGATCCCGGTAGTGCGTCGTCGCGGTGTCGCGCAGGCGCTGCGCCGCCTGCTCCGCCGTCAGGTCGCGCTGCGGCTCCGCCAGCATCTCGTAGCCGACCATAAACTTTCGCACCGTCGCCGAGCGAAGCAGCGGCGGGTAGAAATGGGCGTGAAGCTGCCAGTGCGCGTTGTCAGAGTCGTTGTAGGGCGCGCCATGCCAGCCCATCGAGTAGGGAAAACTGGTCTGAAACAGGTTGTCGTAGCGAATCAGGCTGCGCTGGAGGATGTCCGCCAGACTGCTGCGCTCTTGCGGCGAAAGGTCGGGAAGGCGCAGAACCGGACGGCGCGGCAGCAGCAGCAGTTCGAAGGGCCAGACCGCCCAGTAGGGCACCAGCATCACCCAGTGCGTATTCTCCTCCACGATCCGCGTTCGCTCGGCGATCTCCTGATGAAGATAGTCGCAGAGAAGCGGTTTGCCGTGCCGGTCGGCATACTGCCGTTGTTGCAGGTCCTCCTGCTCCGCAAAACGCGGCAGAAAACTGCTCGCCCAGATCTGCCCGTGCGGGTGCGGGTTGGAGCAGCCCATCGCCGCCCCCTTGTTTTCGAAAACCTGCACCCAGCGGTAACGCGCTCCCAGATCGGCGGTCTGCTCCGCCCAGACCGCCGCCACCCGCTCGATCTGCTCGACCGGCATCTCCGGCAGCGTCAGATCGTGGCGCGGGGAGAAGCAGATCACGCGGCAGGTTCCCTGCACCGGCTCGCCGCGCAGCAGACCGGAGGAGGGCGCATCGGTCCGAGGCGTGTCCGGCAGCAGGGCGGCAAAATCGTTGGTGAAGACAAAGGTACCCGTATAGGCGGGATTGGTCTGGTCTCCGGCGCGGCGATTGCCCGGACACAGATAGCAGTTGGGGTCGTAAACCGGGCGTGTTTCTATTTCGACATTCTCCACCGCTCCCTTCCAGGGACGCAGCGTGCGGTGCGGCGAGACGAGAATCCATTCGCCTGTCAGGGCGTTATAACGGCGATGCGGATGTATCTCCGGGTTAAAGGACATGGGTTCTTACTCTGTCTGTAAATGTTTGGAACCGGAGTAGGGAGTTCCCCGCCGGTTCGCGAACTCTCAAGAAAAGGTTATGGTTTCCCTGCGCGAACTCCTCTCTTTTTGCCGGGGAGGATGCGGACATCCTTTATCGAAACGCAATGCAGCCGCTGCAATGGCCCGACAACTTCACGCCTGCTGCGTCCCTGTGGGACTGGATTCCCTTTCTCGCGTGGTTCTCGCCGAGGAACGCCCGGTATGCCGAGGTGGCGGAGGATATCCGACGGCAGCTTCTCCAACGCCAAGCGCCCGACCCGGCCGTATGGGGAAGCGATCCGGTTCGGCTCCAGACAGCGCGCTCTCTATGCCGATGGGCGCAGAAGCAGTATGCGTATCCCAACGACCATTTCCTGCCGGACGACCCTTTTGAGATCGTCTTTCAGATGCCCTGGGACGATCTGGAGGTCGTGGAATTTATGATCTGCATGGAGGAAGCGTACGACATTGCGATAGCCGACGAGGAGTGTCGGAGGTGGAGGACGCTGGGGGATGTCGTAGACAGCCTGACTATCAAGGTCAGGGAGCTTTCGAGAAGCAGGAGGACCGGATGAGATACACCATCGCGCTGATACTGTCTCTGCTTGTGTCGCCTGGAAGCCTTTTGCCGGCGGCGGCGCAGACCGATACGCTCTCCTCCGCAGCCCTCTCGGCGCAGGTTCGCGCCGGGCAGATCGTGACTCTCACTCACAGACAGACGGGCGAGACTCTGGCGCTTATGCCGAAAACCTACCGCCCGCTCTCAGGGCTGCATCGGATGGGCGAGCCGGAGATGACGCCGGAATCGGGGCAGACAACGCAGGCGGACGCGAAACGCTCCGTCATCCATACGGCGATCTGGCGCGACACCTCCGGCGGTTTGCGCGCCCGGATGCAGACACGGTTCGCCATTGAGCCGCGCACCGGCGATCTGCTGATTACGCAGGAGGGAGAGGCGGTTCAGAAGGGGCTGTATGGAATCTCCTGGGGTATCGCCGAGATACCGGATCGCTTTGAGGTGCTGGTTCCCGGCAGCAGCGGGCTGAAGTTTGGCGCGGATGCGCCGCCTGGCACGCGCCTGTTCGACTATCCGCTTGGATGGGAGGCTCCCTTCGCGCTGATTCAGGGAAGGCGCGGCGGCTTTCTTATCCGGGCGGAAGACCCGGACTATCGTTTCAAGAATCTGATCCTCGAGAAGACCCGGCAGGGTTTTCGGATGCGGTTTGAGAGCCGCAACCTCGCGCCCTTTGAACCGAGATCCCGGATCGTCTCCTCGCGCTGGCGGATCACTCCCTATCGCGGCAACTGGCAGAATGGCGCGGCGCTCTACCGGCGATGGATGCAGACCAGGCTGAAGCCGCAGCCGCTGTCGCAGATACAGCCCGCCTGGGTGCGCCAGATCCGCTTCGTGGTGACCATGAACCTGGACCGGGCGCTGCTGGCGGAACTGGCAAAACGGTGTAATCCGAAGCAGACCCTGCTCTACCTGCCCGGCTGGCGTAAGGACGAGTACGACCGCAACTATCCCGACTATACCGCTTCGCCCGACTTTGAGCCGTTCGTCAAGGAGGCGCACCGGCTCGGTTTCCGGGTGATGCCCCACGTAAACTATTTCGGCTGTGATCCGAAGCATCCGCTCTACGCCACGTTCAAAAAGTGGCAGATGCGCGATCCGCTGACCAAAGAGCTTCAGTGGTGGGACTGGACTCGCGCCGACCCGCCGATCAAGTTCGCCTATATCAATCCTGCCTCCCGCGCCTGGCGCAAGCTGTTTGTGGAGCGGATGGTCGAGGTCTATCGCAAATACAGGGTGGACGCCCTGCATCTGGACCAGACGCTGGTGATCCTCAACGACGACAACGGTTTGATTGACGGCATGAACTGTATCCAGGGCAATCTGGCGCTTCACCGGGAACTGCGGGAGGCGCTGCCGCAGGTGGCTCTGAGCGGAGAGGGACTGAACGAGATCACCGGCGTCTACGAAGCGTTCGCCCAGAGGCACCTGTTGGGCATCAACAGCACCGACCGCACCTGGAGCAGACACCTGATCGCCATGGCGCACCCGATCAGCTCCGCCGTGCTCGCGCCCTATACCCACCTCTACGGCTATCTGGGCTACCCCAACCCCGAAGAGACGCCGTTCTACGTCGCCTACCAGCAGGGATACGAGCGATTCGGCGTTCTGCCGACCTACGCCTGGCCCAGCCGCGAGCAGATGGCGACCCCCTCTCTGCACCTGCAGCAGTTGATGCAGATGGCGCGTCTCTTCCAGCAAACGCTGCCTGTCCCCGACTTCGATACGCCCTGGGATTCGGGTGACCGCTTCGTCTACCGACTGGCAGACGGACGGCGCGCCGCCTATCGGCAAGACCAGGGAATCGTCTTCGCCGTCCGGGAGAGAAGCGGCAGGCAGAGCGTTGTGTGGCGGAGGATCGAGGGCGTGGCCAGTGCCGAGGTGTCTGGCTCCATTCCCGGCTGGCTCGCCTACGACGCAAAGCGGATATTCGGATTGGATCCGCAGCGCAGCTACCCCTGGTCTCCCGCACCGCGCAGCCTCACCACCCTGCACCTTGCCGCGCTGCCCCAGGGCTTCCATGTCTCGCGCGCCGGTAGTCATCGGCTTTTGGCGCGATTCACCCTCGACTCCCGCGACCGAGGCGGCATCCTGCGGCTCTGGGAGTACAACCGGCAGGTAGAAGGGGGCGTGCGCCTGGCGGACGGCACGGAGCAGCGATACGAAGGGCTTGCGTTTGAGGATACGCAGACCGGCGCCTCCGCCTCTCCGGATGTGGACGGTTTCACCATTCATCCTCCGTGGAAGGCCAACGGCATCACCCCTCCTAACGCCTCGCAGCGCACGCTCACCTTCCTCGAGTACCGCCTTCCGCTGCCCGACAACGCCTCCACCCTGTTCTCCGCCCGCGTGCGACTGGGAACCGGCGCGCCGGGACTCTCCGACGGCATCACCTTCCGCGTAATCGCTGACGATGGAGCCCGTCAGAAGAGCGCGGAGACGCACTATGCCTCTTCTGACGCAACAGTGTTGACGCTGGATCTGTCCGAGTTTCGCGGACGCGCCATCCGTCTGCGGATCGAGGCGGACCCCGGACCCAAAGGCGATCCCTCCTACGATTGGGGACGGATCGAACAGCCGTCCGTGCAGATCCGATCGGAGGCCCCGCCGACGCCGCAGACCCTGCTGCTGCGGGGTTTGCAGCGCGACACGTGGGCGCTGGCGGCGCAGGGCGAGGCGGAGATCACCCGGATCGCTCCCGATGCGTGCCGGGTGCGCCTGCCCCTGCCCAACACGCTGACTCTAGCCTTTGGCGAACCGGCGCCGGTCGCTCTGCCGTTCGATCTGCTCAAGACCGCCTGGCATAGCTGCCTCCTCCTCCCAACCGGGATCGAAGCGCCCGCCTCCAAACTCTACATGGGCGCGGTTGTGGAGAGCGCCTGCCAAGGCGTGAAACGCTCTGCTCTGATGCTGCACCCGCCCCCCGACGGACGCTCCATAGCCGACTACTGGCTGCACCTGCCTGCCCGCCCCCTGCGCCTGACAACAGCGATTGGACTGGCAGACGGGTCGAGGTCCAACGGCGTAGAGTTTGTGATCGCCGTCAACGGCCGAGAGATATTCCGGCGCCTCGTCTTGCGCGACAGCGGCTGGATCCCGGTGGAGGTGGACCTGAGCGGCTGGGCTGGCAAGCCGATCGTGCTGTCGCTGATCACCGACGCTCAAGGCGATTACAACTTCGACTGGGCGGTATGGGGAGAACCGAAGCTGATCCCCGACTAGTACGTCGTCCAGATAGTTTGGGTAGATGTCATTCTGAGCGAGGCGCAGCCCGGCTGTCATTCTGAGCGAAAGCGAAGAATCGCAAGATGTCTCGCTGCGCTCGACAGGACAATGTTTGGCTGCGCTGACAGGACGGCTTGCATAGCGCTCAACGTGAAAGTCAAGCCATGCAGCCCTTCTATTCTTGAAGGAGAACAGGTTCCTCTATGGAAAGGAGATACCGATGCGTTTAGGAGGACCGCTGTTTGCCGACGCCTCCACTCCAGAGCGGTGGGTCGCCGCCGTTCGGCAGCACGGCTATCGCGCTGCCTACTGTCCGGTGGATGCCGGAGCCTCAGATGACGTGGTTCGCGCCTATGAGAGGGCGGCGAGAGAGGCGGATATTGTGATTGCGGAGGTGGGCGCGTGGAGCAATCCGCTCAGTTCGGACGAAGTGACCCGCCAAGCCGCGCTCCAGACCTGCAAGACACAGCTTGCGCTGGCGGATCGGATCGGGGCGCGCTGCTGCGTCAATATCGCCGGCTCCTGCGGCGAGCAGTGGGACGGTCCGCATCCCGATAACCTGACCCCGGCGACGTTTGACCGGATTGTGGAGATGGTGCGGGAGATCATTGACGCCGTGAAACCGACCCGCACCTGTTACGCGCTGGAGACGATGCCATGGATGTATCCCGACTCGCCGGAGAGCTACGCGCAGCTTATCCGGGCGATAGACCGTCCGGGTTTCGGCGTCCATCTCGACCCGGTAAATATCGTGTGCAGCCCGCAGCGTTACTTCCGCAGCGGCGATCTCATCCGGGAGTGTTTCCGGCTGCTGGGACCGCATATCAAAGGCTGTCACGCCAAGGATATTCTGCTGCACGGACGCCTGACGGTGCACCTGGATGAGGCGCGTCCGGGACTGGGAGGGCTGGACTACCGCGCCTTCCTGCAGGAGATGAATCGTCTGGAGCCTGACACGCCGCTGATGCTGGAACACCTTCCGACGCCGGAAGAGTATGCGCTGGCGGGCGACTATATTCGCTCGGTGGCGAAAGAGGAGGGCATCACGCTGTGACGACCGATTATGTCATCACGATCACAGCGCGGGAGAAGGCGGAGTTGCTGCCGGTGGAGCGAAGCGCCGTTCCGCTCGGTCCCCGCGAGGTGGCGGGCAGCACGCTGGCAACGCTGGTCAGCGCGGGGACGGAACTTCAGGGCGGCTATCTGGGGGGGAATTTCCCGGCGCAGGTGGGATATGCCGCCGTGTTTATGATCGAGCAGATCGGAAGCGAGGTTGCCGGTCTTCAGGCGGGAGACCGCGCGTTCTGTCTGGGGGGACATCGCTCCTGGCAGCGGGTGGCGATGGAGGGCGCGCTGCGCGTACCGGATTCTCTGGCGTCGGAGGAGGCGGTCTTTGCCCGTCTAATGGGCGTCTCGATGAGCACGCTGACCACCACCGTCGCGCGTCCGCCTCAGCGGGCGCTGATCACTGGACTGGGGCCGGTGGGGCATCTGGCGGCGCAGATATTTCACTCCTGCGGCTATGTGGTGACCGCCTGCGATCCCGACGCGGTGCGGCGCGAATTCGCTCTGCAGAACGGTCTGACAGATGTGCGCGACCGCGTGCCTCTCGACGATCCGGCGATTGCCGGACAGGTCGCGCTGGCGGTGGAGTGCTCCGGGCATGAGCAGGCGGTTCTCGACTGCTGCCGGGCGGTTCGCAAACGCGGCGAGGTGACGCTGGTCGGCGTTCCCTGGCAGCGTCGCACCGACCTGACCGCCCATGCTCTGCTGCACCCGATCTTCCATAACTACGTCGTTTTGCGGAGCGGATGGGAGTGGGAACTGCCGCTCCACGAGACGCCGTTCCAGACCAACAGCATCTACGGCAATCTGTCCGCCGCCCTGCGATGGCTGGACGAGGGGCGCGTGCGCGTCTCCAATCTCATCGAGACGGCTCCGCCCGACGAGGCGCAGCGAGTCTATCAGGATCTTCTGCATAATCGCTGGCGCAAACTGGCGGCGGTCTTCGACTGGCGGATGTAGAGAGGACTCGAACCGATGGAGAAGCTGATACTGCTCGCCCTGCTGCTAGCGTTCGGGGCGGTCGCGGCGCAAGCGATACCGAATGCGAAGCCGCTGATGCTGGAAAATCGAAACCTCTCGCTTCGCTTTGATCCGCAGAGCGGCGCATGGATCGGTTTGACGGATCGGCAGGACGGGACGGAACTGGCGGTCGGCGCGCCGGTCCGCGCCCTGATGACGCCCCCCGGCGTTCCGAAGCTGGATACCGCCGCCATTCAACGCGCGCTGGAGCGCGGCAAGGCTCTCTCGCTGGCGGGCGACTGGCTCTATACTCCATCTCCTCCATCGGCTTCGGAAGCGGCGCCATTCCTGCAGGAGCGATTCGACGGCGTGAAGTGGGAGACGACCGGGGTTCCGAGCCGTCGGGGCACGGGCGATGACCGCCTGCATAATCGCGCGGGCGACTTCTGGTATCGTCGGCCGTTTTCGCTGCCTTCGGGCTGGTCGGCAGGGGAGATGGCGCTGGTGATCGGGGCGGTGGATGATTTCGATGCCGCCTATCTGAACGGGCAGCGAATCGGCGGAACCGGACAGGAGACGCCGCACTACTGGGAGACGCCGCGCTTCTACCGGATTCCCGGCAGGCTTCTCCGACGTGACCGCCCCAACATTCTGCTTCTGAAGGTCACCAACGGCGCGTATGACGGCGGCATTGCCGGACCGGTTGTCCTCGGTCTGCGCTCCGCGCTGAAGCCTCCCCTTCAGGAGGCGCCGCCGTTATCCGCGCACAGCCGGACGCGCCGGGGAAAGAGCGCCGTTCTGCGTATGACGGCGCGCTCAAGTGAATTCGAGTATGCGATGGAGTATCTCCTGCCGGACGGCGCGTCGCTCTTCTCTCGGCAGTTGACGATTCGCAACCTCTCTGCACAGGAGAAGCTGGTTCAGACCATAACCTATCCGTCGCCCGCCTTTTCGGTCGGCACGCGGCAGAGCGTGATCCTTCCCGGCAGTCTGCTTGTCGGAGACGTGCCGCTGCGCTCCCTTGAGGATGGCGAAATGCTGGGATCGCGCAGCCAGGATCCGCTGGCGATCCTGTGGGATGAAGGAAAGCGGCGGGGACTGGGCGCATGGTATCACTGCGAGGAGGAGTTCGCCCCGGTCGCGGTGCGTCGGGCAGGCGCAGGCGCAGAGATACGACACCCGCAGAGCATCATTATCCGGCTGGCTCCAGGGCAGAGCGTGACACTGGGCAGGCAGTATTTCTGGCTGACTCGCGGCTCCCGGAATGAGGCGCTTCAGGGCGTGCAGGCGGTCTACCGGCAGATCGGGCTGCGCGCTCCCTCCGGCGGTCTCTCCCGGCTGCGGGAGAAAACGCTCTACTGCGGGCATCCGGGCGGTCCTCCCGAACTGAACTACCGCACCTACGGCGGCTTTGAGGCGATACGCGCCTACCTGCCGACCCTTCAGCGCATGGGGATAGACCTGCTCTGGTTTCTACCGATCTGGGAGCATGGCGATGGACAGGTCTGGAACCTCTACTCTCCGTTCGATCACTTCCGGGTCAGCCCGCTTTACGGATCGCCGGAGGAGTTGAAGCGGCTTTCCGCGGAGAGCGGTCAGCGGGGCATACGGTTGATGTTCGATCTGGTTCCGCACGGTCCGCCGGATTTTACCCCGCTGGCGAAGGAGAATCCGGACTGGATATGCCGCGAACCCGACGGCAAGTTCACCTATGTATGGAATCAGTACGCTTTCGACAACGCGCATCCCGGCTGGCAGGACTATATGAAGAGGGCAGCGGCATGGGGCGGACGGGAGTTCGGCGCGGTCGGGGCGCGGGTGGACTGCGGCGCGGGCAGTCCTCCGAACTGGAATCCGCAGCGCGGCAATCGTCCTTCGCTCTCGACTCTGGCGGGCGCGCTGGGCATGAATCGCGCCATTCGTGAAGGCTATCAACAGGTTCAACGGGAGGTCGTTGTGCTGCCGGAGGAGTACACCGGCGCGAACATCTTCTATCGCGTGGCGGATCTGACCTATGACGCGCAGCTCTATTTCCTGATGGCAGACCTTCAGGAGCGTAAGGCGCAACCGACGGAGTGGGCGCGCGCGATGCAGCAGTTCCTTCATGATCAGCAGCAGACCCTGCCTCCCGGCGCGCTCAAGATGCGCTGGATCAGCAATCACGATACAGTCTCCTGGACGTTCCAGAAGCAGCGTCCGGCGCGTCTCTACGGCTCCGGGCGAATGCGCGCTCTGCTGGCGTTGTGCGCCTTCATTGAGGGCGTGCCGATGCTCTATCAGGGAGATGAGGATCCGGCGGTCTACGGCGGAACGGGCGAGTCGCATGTGGAGTATCTGGCGGCGATCTACGGACTGCGAAAAAAGCTGCCTGCGCTCCGAACGGGTTCGGCGGACTATCAATCGGCGCAGGCGACCGACGGAGTCTTTGCGTGCCTGCGGGAGACGAAGGGACAGAAGGCGCTGGTTCTCATCAGCTTCCAGCCGGAGGCGGTCGAGAGCACGGTCACCCTGCCTGCCGGATTATCGGGAGCATGGAGGGATGCGCGGACCGGAGAGACGTTCACCGTATCCAGAACGCTGCGTCTGCCGATGTCCCCGCATCAGGCGCGCGTTCTGATACAGAGCCGTTAGTCAGACGACGCCCCGGCGAAGCTCTTCCAGCGAATAGTGCGTGCCGCGCCAGATGACGCCTCCCTGCCGGAAGGTAAAGAACATCGAGCGCAGGATGATGTAGATAATCACCAGCCCCGCCAGCGGAAACGCCAGCCCGTAGAGCGGCGACACCTTCTGCGCGGGGGCGACCAGGCGCACCAGCAGCGTCATGCACAGCAGCGCTCCCACGCACATCGCCCGCGCGACAGCGTCACCGACCGCCAGCCCGATCACGGGCAGGACCGTCAGCAGAAAGACGCCCGCGATACCGCCCACCGCCATCGGAACCCGGAATTCGAATCCGGCGAACATATTCTTCGTCAGCCCGACCACGATCCCGCGCAGCCCCTCCACCCAGCGCACACGGATCAGGCTGCCCGCGACGCCGCACTCCGCCCTGGCGCCGCTCTCCTTCATCTTCTTGCCCAGCTTCACGTCGTCCGCGACTTCCATCGGCAGGGCGATATGCCCTCCCATGCGACGATAGGCATCCGCGCGCACCAGATTGAACGCCCCGATGCCGACATAGGCTTTGCTGCGGGGATCGGCGACCTTCCAGGGGCGAAACTTCATGACGAAGGCAAACCCGAAGAAGGTGACGGAGAGAGTCTCCCAGAAGCCATGCAGGATGCACTCCGGGTAGAGGGTGAGGAAGTCCAGACGGCGCGCCATGCAGTGACGCACTGCGCGGCGCAGCGCGGTCGGGTCAAAATGCACATCGGCATCGGTAAAGAGGATGAATTCGCCGTCGGCGGCCTGACTGCCCAGATGCAGCGCATGATTCTTGCCCAGCCATCCGGAAGGGAGTTCGCGCACATGCACTACGCGCAGGTGCGGGTTCTCCGCCGCCAGCCGATCCAGTATCTGCCCTGTGCGGTCGGTGGAGCGATCATTGACGGCGATAATCTCCAGATCGGGATAGTCCAGCGCGAGCAGGGTGCGCATCGCCTGCTCGACGGTCTCCTCCTCGTTGAGCGCGGGAACCACGATGGAGAGGCGCGGCAGCGGCTCCGGTCCGTCCGGCGAGACCCGGCTCAGAATCAGCCCCTTGCCGGATGCCCGCCACAGTTCCAGCAGGGGCAGCACCCATGCCAGCAGCGAAATCCCGCACAGCGCCCAGAGAACCCACATCCCTCGTTCCTCTCCTCTCAACGGGGCAGACCGCCCTCAGGCGGGGCGCGTCTGCATCTACCCATACGAGAGCAGTGAACCGGTTGGTTTCCCGCAAATCAGAGGAGAGAGGTCAGGGACGGAAAAGCGAAGACGGCAGCCGCTTCTCCAGCCTATTCAACTCCTCCTCGATTGCGCTGCCTGCATAGAAGGAGAGCCAGCCCTGCAGGCGCACCGTCTCCCCCGGCGGACAGTCCGCAAACTGCGGGTCGGAGTGGAAGCAGGGGCAGGGCGGATTCTGCCAGGCGCGGACGCAGCGTTCCCAGGCGGTGATGATCCAGCGCGTTCCATCTTCGCTGCGGCAGGCGGCAAACGGAGCGCGCAGCAGCTTGTTGTCGCCGGTCTGCGCAGAAAAGCCCTTCGCGCCCTTCAGCATCACGCAGTTCTGCACCCGCAGATCGGTCAGCGTCTCCGATGTTCCGTTACGAAGCCATAGCTCCATCTTCACGCCCTCGACGGTCGGTTCTATCTTCGCGCCAAACGCGATCCCGTTGGGGAGCGTCCTCTGCGCCGTCAGTATGCCGTTCGGGTGACGTTCCCATTCCTGCTTCGGCAGCGTGATCCCCTGTTGGTCCCAGAGCGTGGGAACGTGGGTGTGCGCCAGATAGATCAGTCCCAGATTGGAGAAGATCGCCTCCGGCACATCCACCACCGCATAGCTTGTATCGTCCCAGGGCGTGAAGACGCTGATCTTGGTCTCGCGCTGCGGATGGATCGCCCCGTCCAGAAACCCTATTCGCGGATGGCGCCCGCCGGGATAGGGCAGGACTCGCAGAGGCGCATCGGGAGGACGTGGCTGCCTATTCCCCGGCGTAATTCCCAGACGCATCAAATCCTGCGCGATCTGCGCGGGGCTGCCTCCCACGACCAGCGCCATCTCCTCCCGCGTGTACCCGTGATACACCGCCATATTCTCCAGCCAGAAACGCCGGTCCGCGTCGCTCTTCGGCGGGCGTATCTCCGCCTCCGCCTCTCGCTTCGCCTGCGCTCGCTCCTCCTGCTCTCGCATACGCGCCCACTCCTTCCGATTCGCCCGAAATAACGCCAGCAGGCGGGATGAATTATTGTGCAACAGATATATCTTGCCGCGCCATGTATGGGTCGTCCCCGGCGCAATCCGGCGCACCGCCCCGGGACCGGTGTGCAGACAGGGATTGCCTCCGTTCATCATCTGCGTCTCGGCAGGCGTATCCCAGGCATAGCCGATCAGCCGCTTTCCGTCTGCGCTGACAGCAGCCATCAGATTCTCTTCGGCGATCTGCTCCACGCGCCACCAGGTCGAACTAACCTTCGGACCGGCAAACGTCTTCTCCCCCTCTCGCGTGAGCAGCAATAGCCAGGGAATCGTCCTGCCCATCTGCTGCGGGGTCGGCGTGGTGCGTGAGAGCGGGAAGAGGGTTCCGCCTCGCGCGGTAAAGAGCCGGTTCAGCGTTGGAGCGCCGCCCATCTCCGGGCAGCCACCCAGATGCAGGCACATATTCGCCGCCGCATACTCCATCGGTTTACCCGTCTCGTTGCGAACCTGAAAGACCAACTCCACGCCGTCCGCAACAGGTCGGGCGCTTCCTCGAAAGACGACCCCTTCTCTGGTTCGACAGGTGTATCGAAATTCTCCTGTCGAACTCTCCCGCTTCCACGCAGGATAGGCATCCAGTTCATGGATAGGCTGAATAGTGTCCCGAAAATGATCGAGAAAGTGATACCCCTGCGTGGACTGTAACACTTCGGGAAAGCGCAGTTCCACCGGACCGGACATCCAGCGGGCGCGCATACGAAAACCGATTCGCGCCAGGTCCGCCCCGTCACGCATCCCCGGAGACCGCCGGGTTGGACCGGTCAACGGTATCGGCTCCAACTGAATCGCGACTCCAGACGGGTCTGCGCCCGCGCGTTCGGGACTCTTCTGGATCGGCTCGCTGCCCGCCTTCGGAATTGCCAGCAGAATCAGCATGACATACAGCATAGGTGTCCTCTTCATCGGTTCTCCTGCCTGTGCTCCATGCCGGGCAGGTATTCGTCAAAACGCATCCTCTCTCCGGCGTTCTGGTAGACGACCGGTTTCGGATTCAGCCAGTCCGCCACCTCCCGGCGGATAGCATAGGCTAGAAAGTGGTTTCCCTGCGGATTATAGTGCCCGATGCAGTATCGCCGCACATACTCTTCGGCATCGAGCGAAAAGGCACGAAAATCCTCGGCGTGCTTTTCCAGCACATCTACGTAGCGAAACCCCCTCCCCGAAAGAAACGCGATAAACTCCTGATCTCGCCGAGCCTTCCCGATACACCGCTCGTAAATTTCGCCCATGCCGTGCATCAACAACAGCATCAGCCTCCGGTTGTTTGCGGAGCAGAAATCCTGCGCCCACTCCACGATTCGCATGGTTGCGCGCAGCGAATACTGACGATACAGTTCCCGAATCGCCTCCGGTTGTCTATCCGAATCAAACGGAAGGTCAAAAGCCTCCGCCAGTTCTCGTATGGCGCGCAGCGGTCCCGGCTCGATCTGTGTCCCCGGCTGCTGTCCCAGATGCATATTCAGCGCAATGTCTGCGGCAAAGAGTGCGCAGACCTTCTCGAAATCACACAGATCATAGAGCGATTCCGGCGTAGGAAGCAGGTTGCGCTGTACGACAAAATCCGAACGGTCGAGATCATAGCGCACATGATCCCAGGGGTTGGCGTGAAACATGCGCGGATTCTCGCGAAACCAGTTGCCGCAACGGGGACGACGCCAGGCATCCAGACTGCGATAATGGTCATCTATCCCGAAAATCCCCAGAATAAGAGAGGGCGCGCCCTCTCCTTGACTCTCCTCCCGCACCATCCGCCGATACGCCTGATAGACGCCGTAGCCGCCCACCCCGTAGTTGCGGATCGGTTCGCCGAGATGCCCGGCAAGATACTCCTGCCAGGTCTCGCCGTCGCTGACCTGCTGGCACTGTGTGTAGCTGTCGCCATAGGTGTGAATACGGCAGGGATGATCCGCATAGTTGACGGGATGGCGATACCCCTGCCGCGTGTAGGTCGCCAGAGTCCAGGTCCCGTCTATCCCGTCCTGGATAAAGCTGCTTTTGAGCGTATACCCCAGTTCGCTGTCGAAGACTCCCCAGTTGGGGGCGCTTTCGTCCAGAAACTGGTCTACCTCTTCTCGCATCAGGGTGTGTTCCCGTAGGAACTCCTGCATCGTCCGCATCTCCGCTTCCTCTTCCCCGACATGGAGGCGTCCCTTCAGGGAGCGCTCCGTTCCCTTTCAAGCTGCTGCGCCAGATCGCGGTAGATGCTCCGGGCTTTTGCGACACGCTCCCGCAGAGGCGCAGCCTGTTCCGCCAGACGCCGATTCCAGTAGTCCAGCGGATTCTTCCGCTCGCGCACGATCCGCTCCGATTCGGCAATCGCCTGCTCAATCTCGTTCAGCACCTGAAGCTGCCGGTCTATCAGCGCGCCCGCCTGCGTAACATCCCAGAAGCGAAATCCGTTGCGGACGATATAGATCGGCGTGGTGTGCGCAGCGGTTCCATCTATACCAGTGGCGCGCGCCGCCAGCCATCCGCCCCGCTCCGCCTCCACCGTCGTCTGAATCTCCAGCGCGCCGGGAGAAGCGGCAGACGCCTCGACCTCCTGAATCACTCTGCCGAACCGGATTAACTGCAGGCGCACCGGAGCCGTCTGACCGGGAATACCCCATGCCCGGACTCGCACCAGAAGCGGACGGCTCTTCTCCACAACGATGGCGTCTCCCGGCAGGGCATTTTCGACGCGGAAATCGAGCATCGGACCGTTGGTAACAAAAGTGCGCCCGCGCCGTACCGCTTCAAACCAGGCATCGGGAGTGAATCGCTTGCCCTGACCGACATAGGCATAGGTGCGAACGTCTCCGACCGTTCCGCCATACGGCGTATCGCTGCCGGCGGTCGCCGTCATGCGAAAACCCATGTTAAGAAACTGATAGAAGAGATCCGTTCCCAGATATGCCTGCATGATGCTATTGAAGTCCACAATGCCGAACGGCGTGTAGAGCGCCATCTGCCGCTCCGTAGCCAGTTCCTTCACTCCCGAACCGACGTGCGTATGCCCGTAGAGTCCGCCCTGCCGATGTATCTCGGCAGCGATCCAGTCGTTCAGGTAGTAACGATCCAGGTCGCGCACCTTTTCGCGTAGATTCAAGCCTATTGCATGACCGAGAGCAGAGCGAGGGTCTTCCTGACCGGGTATCAGCCAGTGTTGTTCCTCCCGCGCGCGGAACTCCGGACCGAATCCCCGCTGCAGATACCAGGTACGCATCGAGTCGCCCATCTCCAGCACGTTACAGATGTGGATATCCGTCGCGCGCGCATAGGCGATCAGTTTCTGCGCGTCCGCATCGCTCATCAGGCGCGAGTGCACATGATCGTCCCCGGAGTACCAGCCGCGCGAAGGCATATCTACCGGACGCTTCAGACGCAAAACAAGGCGCGTTGTAAGTCCCGACTCGACTCGCGTCACATGACGCAGCCGCTCGTACTCAACGCCTTTGAGGACGTGTATCTCCCACTCCCCCGCAGGCAGCGCCATAGAGAAGGGACCGGGAACGATCCAGTAAGGACCCTGGAAGGGACCGGGAATGAAGACGGTGTAGGAGCGTCCAGGTCCGTAGATGAACAGACTGGTGATCTGATTCATCATGGCGGAAAAATCTACCGCATTGGGCGGCTCCCAGAGCCTCTGGCTTGCTTTCGCGGTCAGACGCAGCAAAACAGGGGTCGGCTTTCCCTTCTCATCCCGCACCTCCAGCGTCAATTGCCCGTGTGGAGGCGAGTCGAAGAGGAAGGTCTGAATGAATGGAGGAGGCTTTGCGCCCTCCTTCTGCGGCTGCTCGCTCTCTTCCGGTTGGAAACGCAGATAGGAGAGAAATCGTCCGGTAGGAACCTGCTCCAGACGCAGCAGCGCATAGGTAACGCCGGAAGGCGCTGTCGGGACGGTGTAGTGAGAGAGATCGCGCTCCGAGGTAAAATCCATCGTCTTCACGCAGAAACCGGTTCCGCCATCTCCGGTTACGACCTTCACCAGCAGCAGGTTATACTGCTGATCCAGCCTGACGCCGATTTCCGGCGCAGGCGGAGGCTGTCCCGGACGATAGTCCAGCGTAATCCGATCCGGCATACGCTCCAGCAGAGCGAACAGAGTTCGCTCCATGCGCCAGTGATGGTAGTCGGCATCTCGCGGACCGGCGTCCGGAACCGCTTTCAGGCGGATATGCTCCTTCAGAGTCAGGTGAGTCTGAATCTGCTGGAGCAGTAATCGGGTCTCCGTCTCCGGACGATTCGGAAAATGAAGGAGAAGCGCGCGGGCAAACTCCTCGCTTCCCGGCAGAGGCGGCTCGATCCGGGCTATCTCCTCCGGTGTCGGGCGAGGAGCCTGTATCTCATGCGCCAGAACCGGGACCGATAAGGTCAGGAGCAGCAGTACCGCAATCGCGTGTCGCAGGCGATCCCGGCAGGAAAGCGTCACAGGGGAAAAGGGCATTCTGATCACTTCTCCGCTTTCTGCAGCAGCGCCTGATATTTTGCCAGCCCTTCCTGAACATGCGCCAGCGCCTCCTGACGCTGGTCATCGTTGGCGAAGTTGGCGATCTGCCTGATACGCGCCATATGCCTCTGGATATTCTCAATCCAGAACTGGATAGCTTCCCGCCGGAGCGTCTCCTTCCCATCCACGCGCACATAGATCGCGGCGGTATGGGCGATGTCCGGTCCGGAGAGCGCATCGTAATTTCCGTTGCGAGAGGCGCGAACACAGAACCACCGGCTCTCCCCGGCAATCAGTTCCATCTCGATCAACGCTTCCGTCTTCTCCGTTTTTACGCTCTTGAGAACCTCGCCATTGGAGACCAGTTCAAACGCGCCCAGAGGAAAGCGCGACACGGCTTTCGCCCGTATTTTGAGCGTTGTTCCCGCCGGAATATCCAGCGTATCGCCCAGGTCTTTGCCGTTGACCGTCAGGAAGAGAAGCGGCCCGGAGGTGGTGAAGGTTCGCCCCTGCCGCACGCCGTCCAGCCACTTCGCGTAGGTGAACGCGCCCTCCACCCGGACATAACAGCGGACGCAGCCGACAACGCGCGCCGGGTGATCGCTGCCGTTGGTTAAGCCGATATGAAATCCGCTGTTGAGGAAGCGATAGTAGTGCTGCGGCTCCAGTTGATCCAGCGAGTCGGAGAGACCCAGCGCCACATTCACAGGCACATCGGAAGTAAAGAACGGTCCCAGATTATGCGCCTCGATGTTGATTCCCCCCTGCCGACGCGCCTCCAGAATGGCGGTTCGGTTGATCGGGTAGTCTATCGCCTCCGGCGGACCTCCGCTGCCGGGACCGGTGGCAATGGGCTGTATCAACGAACTGATTCCAAGCAGGTTGATATGCCCGTAGTGATTGTCGTTGCGATACTCCTCGCCCATCTGGACATGGTATTCGCGGTCGCACATCCCCGGAACCGGTCCCATCGGGTGGTGATCGGGCTTGATAAACACGCCGCCCATCTCGGCAGGGCGATACTGATAGAGAGTCAGGTTATTGATAACCCGCACATCTTCTGCCCGCTGCACCACTCCCAGAAGAGAGAGCGCCTCATTGATATCCCACGAGTTCTTAACCCAGTGAACGTGGGTATCTCCTGAGACCCAGCCTTTGCGTGCCATATCAAGGAAGCGACCGGAAGAGAGCGTGATCTTTCGAACCTCTCCCGGCTTGAGATCCAGTGAGCGAGAGAGGAGACGATGCTCAAATCCGCGCTCCAGCGTCACCTGTGTCTCTCCCGGCGGGACGATTATCTCAAAGGTTCCATCTGAGTAGAAGAAGGGCAGCTTATAGGAGGCGGGGCGAAATACAACCGGCTTTTCGGAGACCGTCGTGTTATCCGCATAAGCCAGAGCGTGCCGCAGTTGTCCGTCGCTGCACAGCACGCGCACACGTCCGGGAGACGGCTTGCCGGTGCGCGACTCCAGCGCGACTCCCTGAATTCGCGCTGGCTCTTGCGTCTCCACCGGGATTTCGATGGAGCGCGCCGTTGCGCCGGATGCCTGTGGCTCCAGCAGAACGACGATCCGACGGCTCTCTTTCTCAGAAGTCTGAAGCGGCAGGATGAAAGTTCTCCTCTCACCTGGCGGGATCGTCAGCGGAGGGGAAGCGGGTGCAGTCTGTCCGTCCATGCGAGGCGCGATGGTGATCGGCTGCTGCATCCGGTTCTCGACCTCCAACAGCGCGCCGCGCTCGATTCCTCTTGCCAGAAGGATCGGGCGAAGGGGAACCTCCGTATGCAGATGCTCCGCTT
Organism: uncultured Chthonomonadaceae bacterium; assembly: GCA_964429855.1. Lineage (GTDB taxonomy): Bacteria > Armatimonadota > Chthonomonadetes > Chthonomonadales > CAJBBX01 > CALLMM01. The sequence continues at coordinate 17,353 of CAYSDM010000046.1, read as the reverse complement.
CCCAGAGGACCCGAATCGCGGGGTAGGTATCGCGCAGTTGGCGGTAGTGCGATTCTGCCTTCTGGGTCACCTGCCGAACCTCTTCGTCTTCTGGCGGCTTCGGACGCCATGCCCAGACGACCTGATAGATATCCTCGGCGCGCGCCAGCGTTTCGCGCTGACTCTCCGTCGGACAGCGCAAACACAGATCGGAAAACAGGCGGTAGAGATGTTCCAGTCGCGGCGATTGGATATGTGTCTGCTGCGGCTCCGGAGGAAGGTAGATCACCGGATCGTGCGCCGCCGCTCGCGCTACAGCCAGCAGGGAGATCATCAGAAGCGATATTGAACCACGAGAGAGAAAGAGGATTCGCATCAACACAGACTTCCTTTACTGTACTAATGCCTCTGCCGGAAGCGGGAATAACATGACATGCATCGCCGGGATGAGTCCTACGGCGGCATTTCTCCTCCTGTCAGCAGCAGGAACAGCCAGCCGACAGGAGGAGAAAACGCGCGACCTCTTTTACTGCGGGGCTTCGTTAGGGGGCCAGCCCATTGCGGGAAGCGTGCGCCATTTGCGTCCGTAAGGAATGATCTTCGCATGACCATCAAAATAGACAGCATTGTAGCCATGCTCATGATTACGGGCCGCTTTCTGGGCGGCGGTTCCCGGGCTGCCATCCCAGTTGCGGGCATCCGGTCCCTGCCATCCCCACATTCCATCTTCGGAGAGAATCATCCTCTCGGAAATCCAGTCGCTCAGTTCGCCGACTGGCGAATCCCGGAGATTGCGATAGTCCGGGGCGGAGGCGCTGCCGTAGTTGACACAGGGGAAGGGCCAGGAGCCGGGCGAGAGCCGCCGGGACAGCGCATCACAGTCACTCCTTTCGAGTGAGAGAGTTTGCCTGCCGACCGGCAGGAGAATCGACAACATACGACTGCGCAGGCTGGAGGCGGGCAGATGCTTCCAGCCTGTTTTAACGACCGCTTCCGGTATTACCCGCGCCGCTGGTCGGCGCACTCTTCGGATTATTCAGCGCCTGGTTGATTTCGGGCGGGATGGTGGGGGGAATGTTTTTCAGATTCTGCTCCTGACTCACATTCCCGGATCGCCAGAAGACAAAGAGCGCGATCACGACGATAACCAACACGGCGCCAACGGCGACCAGAGGCGACATCTCCTTTTTCAACGGAATGACCTCCTGTTCAGGTGACCCAGCCTTAAAATAAGCGCGCAGGACGAAAAGCCGTTTCCCTCTATCCAGTCACCGGAGCGATGATCGGCTCCCGATCCGGATGGAGGTGCAGGAGGCGAGAATCCTGACGGATCAGCAGGGGCAGGTCCAGAAAGATGGTCTGTATCTCCCGGCTGCCGGATGCGATCTGCTGGATCAACAGATCGCAGGCGACCTCTCCCAGGCGTTGAAAGTCGGGATTGGTTGTCGGAAAGGCTGGATGAAAACGCCTGCCGATCATGCGATTATCGAATCCCATCACCATCACCTGCTCCGGCACATTGACTCCGCGGCGCTGCAGCTGATCTATGACCTCCAGCGCGCTCAGATCGTCCACGCTGATGATGGCATCCGGAGGATTCACAAGCGCAAGCCACTCCTCCAGAATGCGCCCGATAACGGCGGGAATATCGTCGCGGGAGTCGTAGCGTCGCACGAGAGCAGGGTCGAACGGCAGTCCCAGATCCGCAAGGGCATCGCAATACCCCTGATAACGATCCGCCAGGGGTCTGTGGAGAATGCTTTCGACAAAAGAAAGGAGTGCGATTCGACGGCGCGAATTCTGGTAGAGCCAGGAGACTGCGTTGTGCGTGGCGCGCGCATTGTCGAAGAGAACACACGGCTTTCCCTGCTCCGGCATTCCGGTATCGCACAGCACAATGGGTACCGGATATGTCTCCTGCCGCAGATAGTCCTGATCGCGCTCCACTTCGCTGGTGCGGGGAAAGGGGGTAATAATGATACCGCTCGCCCCGGAGGCGATCAGATCGGAGACGGCGGCGCGCTCCCGGCTGACATCATTTCCCGCGCTGCACATCAGCACCCGGTAGCCGCGGCGCTGCGCCAGGCGATCTATGCCGCGAAAGGTGCGCTGAACCAGTTCCTCGCCTGCCAGCGGCGCAACGTAACCCAGCAAAGGAACCTCTCGCTCCGTTTCTGCTTCAGCAGGCAGCAGGGGTAGGCGATAGTAACCGCTCTGCGGACGATTTTCGAGCAGCCCTTCCGCTACCAACGCCGCCAGAGCGCGGGTTACGGTCGGACGACTCACCTGATATCGCGATTGAAGTTCGCGCTCAGAAGGCAGCCGTTGCGGCGTCTCTTCCAGAGGACAGAGTAGAAAATCGGCGCGGATACGCTCTTTGACCACCTGATGAAGGGGGATACTGGTCATACCAAACTCCTGCAATATCTGAGAGAATCCTATTATGACACATATTGGACACTCCCGATAGAGATATAATAGGCGAATGTATGCGATTTTGTCAGGGGGTCAGGCTAAAAAACATCCAATTGGATTGACCAATTGGATGTTTGCTTACATCAGCGACCGGGGCGGCTTATCCCTTCACGGCTCCCAGCTGAATGCCGCGCACCAGAAACCGCTGCGACACCACAAAGAGAAGGATCAGGGGGATGATGTTCATCACGCTTGCCGCCATAATCAGGTTGGTCTGCCGCCCGTAGTTGGTGTCGAAGAAGAGCATACCGATGGGCAGCGTGCGCAGGTGTTCGCTTTTGATCAGGATCAGGGGCCAGAAGAACGATCCGTAGTTGCCCATAAAGGTGAAGATCGCCAGTGTAATCAGACCGGGGCGCGCCAGCGGCAGAATCACCTCCCAGAAGACCTGCCAGGGGGTGGCTCCATCCATCGCCGCCGCCTCGTCCAGCGCGGGAGGAATTGTCAGCATGAACTGTCGCAGGAGAAACGTTCCGAATGCGCTGAAGGCGGCAGGAACGATCAAACCGGTATAGGAGTCTAGCAGACGCAGCCAGACCATCAGCGTATAGTTTGGGATCATGGTGACGACGCCGGGAATCATCATGGTCGCCAGATAGAGCCGAAAAACGCCGTCGCGGAAGGGCCAGCGCAGACGCGCAAATGCAAACCCCGCCATGGCGCTGGTCAAACAGGTCAGAAATGTCACCCAGGCGGCTACAAAGAGGCTGTTGAAGTAGTAACGCGCAAAGGGAATCTGCTCGAAGACCTTCCGATAGTTCTCCGGATGCCAGACCGTCGGGAAGGGATTGAGCAGTTCCACCTCTTCCAGCGGTTTGAAACTGGCGAGCACCATCCACAGAAACGGCAGGATAGTGGTCAGCGCGATCAGCGACAGCGCCAGATAGAGCAGGAGCGTTCGAATCGTTCGAGACATCGGAAAAAGCCTCCAGAGCCGGGATCAACGCGCGATAAATCCGCCGCTATCGCCTGCGCGCCGACCAGCGGTAGGATTTCGCGCCGTTCAGGGGCAGCGTCCACCACTCGCCCGAAACCTCTGGCGCAACGGTCTCGGTCTTTCCGCCGACGCACTGCACCGAGGCGGGCGGAGGAAAGCGTTTGACATGAAACTGCGCCACGAACGCCTTCTCGCGCGGCAGCGTCTGCAGTATCCACTCCTCTCCCTGACGGAGCAGGAAGAGACTTCCATTCGTTCGGACCGCGCCGAAGTCCACCACGATGCTGTTCCGGTTCAACCGCTGCTGATAGAGAGCCCTCTGTTCGGAGCCGCTGCGACGCTCCGGCTCAAAGGTGATCGCGCGTCCCTGATCCCGCACGCGCAGGGTTCCCAGCCGGATGCGCCCCTGCCCGTCATCCACTCCCTCCAGCGAAACGCGACCGCCGCCCATCGAAAACAGTCCGATCTTCCACTCATACTCCCCATCCGGCAGCGTGTCCGGCAGGCGCAGCGTATAGGGACCGTCCATTACGGTCTGACCGATCTGCCAGCGGGAGGTCGGCTCCGGCAGGGCGTGATCCTGCTGGAAGAGAATGCCATCCGGCATATCGGCGGCTCCCGGCTTGCCGAAATGGACAAAGCAGTGATAGTCCTTTTCGAGAGTATCCCGCACCTTCCAGGCATAGGCAAACCGAATGAGGCGCGGTTCCGGCTGAGCAAACTCGGCCACCGTCGGGCGCACCGAACGCGCGCCGGAGAGGTTCCAGTCAGCGGCGGGACGCGCATTGACGAACAGCGAATCGGCGGTCTCCGCGTAGTCCGCCACCACTCCATTCCGCAGCGCAGTGTAGGCACGCACGCCTGCGCCCTCAGCGACCCATCCGAAACGGGGCAGAGTTATGCTGCCCACGCGCAGCGGTTCGGAGCGGTCGTTGGCGGTGATGGTTAAGCCGTTGGCGTAGCGAATTCGCGCCCGGTTCCAGATTCCCGCTTTCGCCGCGGCCGTCCCATCCACCCATTTTCCGTTCACCTCATACTCGATCCCGGCTACCGGCGTCGTCGCGTAACGCGCCATCACCGGCGACAGAAGATGATGCTCCAGCCATGCCAGCGGCAGCACATTCCAGGTGGACGCCGCCAGAAAGCCGGCATGACCGAAAACCGCTTCCTGCATCCGGTACTGATCGAGGATGGTCATCGGGGGGAGAGCGCGCCAGGAAGCGTTGCTCCACCATCGCTCATAGTAGCCCATGCCGTGATTGAACTGAAGCGGGTGAATCTTCAGCAGGTCGAAATCCGCCATCAGGGGAGCGGTCAGCCCGGCGTTGCCGGGCCAGCCGGAGCCAAACTGCGCCTCGACTCCGTCCAGCAGTCCGCTCCAGTACCAGTGACTATTCCCCTCTCCGAAGACCGGTCCCCGATGTGTCTTTCGCTCGTAGTCCCACAGCGCGCTATGCGTCTCCCAGACCCGCCGGAAGGTTCCCGCTCCCGGCTCCCCGGCGCGGAAGTCCACATGGAACCAGGGCGGCACGGCAGAGTGCACATCCAGATAACAGCCGTTCGTTCCATAGCGTCGGTGAATCTCCGGCGACTGCGTGGCTGCCAGTGGCAGAATCGCGTTGGGCTTAACCGCGAAGGACTGTATCTTTGTGCCGGGATTGTACCAGGCTAGCTGTTTCTTGCCTTCCGAATCGAGCGCAATGTCCTCTTCGTTGTAGAAGTCATAGTTTGGGTAGTAGTCCACATAGTTTTCATGCAGAGCCATGATATAGCCCAGGCGGGTTCCCGTCCCGACCAGAACCTTCATCCCCTCGTCTCCGCCCTTGTCGACGGCGGCGGGGATATGCATGGGCAGCGCGTTGTCGTAGCCGCTTCGCTGCCAGTCATGAATCAGGGCAAGGCAGCGCGTGATTCCGTAGTCGTGAAGCCGCTCCATATCCTTCGCGATATCGGTATAGCGTCCGCCCCAGATATCCAGCACGATCCGATCACCGACCTGTTGACGGAAGGGAGAGGGAGGATTGGGGATGTTGGGAAGCGTCTCCGCCAGATGCCAGGCTGCCGTGTAGATGATCCGCTCCTTCAGAGCGTTGCGACGGCGGTCGGTCAGCGCGCCGTAGTGGGCATTCACGCCGTCGTGCCAGGAGGCGGAGGAGTGGATCCAGTCCAGCATAGTATGCGCAAACAGGTTTTCGGACGGTAAAAAGTAGACCTGTCCGGAGTAGTAGGGAACGGGAACCGTTCGGCGGCGCATCACCGGTCCCCAGCCTCCTGCCTCCAGCCGGCTGACCCACGCCGGACCGAGCACCTGCAGAACGAGGCTCTTTCCGCGCAGCCTCCCCCGAATCTCCACCTCGGCGCTCTCCTCGCCCATGCGATAGGCGCGAGTCAGGATCACCTCATCCCGGTCCATCGTCCAGCGAATCCCCGTCAGACGCGCCTGCTGCGTCCACTCCAGACGGGCGGCGTTCGCCAGCGGCACGCTGACAGACGTATCGCCGCGCATCTTCGCCTGCAGAACCAGACTGCCGAACAGGGGGTCTTCCGGCCGCTTCGGCATCCGCCAGCGATATGTCAGCGTTCCATCCTCCCCGGTATAGCGAAACGCGAATCGGTCATTCGCCTCGCGAACCAGCGTGGTTTTCGCGGCATAGCCGACCGGCGGAACCACCGAACCGGTCTGCGACGAGGCAAGCCGTTCCAGACGCAGCGCGGGAGGATCGGGACGACGCGCCTGTTTTGGCGCGTATCCCTCCAGAATCAGTTCCCGCTCGCCCCAGAGGGAGTAGTCGAAGCTCGGATCGTCTTTCGGTCCCGGATCGGTCTCGAAGCGGATCGTCGCCGTCTTCCCGGCGTAAGCGGTCAGGTCGAAAGTGAACGGCTTCCAGCGTGCGTCGGCGCGATGCTCATCGAGCAGTTTTCGCCCGTTGACAGAGACGCGAAACGTCGCCCCGTCCGATTTCCCGACCATATCCGCCTGCATCGCGGTCGCGCCGCGCAGCAGAATTCGCCGCGCGCGCGGCAATCGGAAGGTGAACTCCTGGTAGGCGATGCCGGTTCCTCCGCGCCAGGGACAGTGCAGCAGAAACGCCGCTCTGCCGTTTTGCGCGCCGGAGGGGCGGCAGGCGATGCCGGTGCGGTCTTCAAAAAAGCCTGTCCAACCGGTCAGAAACGGCTCCGCCGCCTTTCCGCGATACGCCAGACCGACCGCGTAGAGACCGATCTCGTCCAGCCGGATACGATTGGAATCGGGGATGAGAGGGGCATCCGCCTTCAGAGAATGCACTGTTCCGCATACGAAGAACGCGGCGACCATCCAAAATACGCTTCGGGAGAGCATAGACCATATCCCTTATTCGATACCCCACGGTCTGAATGCGACTGGAGGGGCTTGCGCGATGCGTCAGTAGTTGAGTTCCCTGCTGCCGAACTTCCAGTTCAACAGCGTAATCGCAAAGATCAGAATGAACAGAACCCAGGCGACGGAGGAGGCATAACCAATCTGAAACTCTTCAAACGCTTTGGTGTAGATGTAGTAGGCGAGAGTGGTGGTAGTTCCTGCCGGACCGCCCGCCGTCATCACGCGAGCCTGCTCAAAGCCTCCCTGCAGTCCCCCGATAAAGCTCATCACTACAATAAAGAAGGTGGTCGGCGCTAGCTGAGGCCAGATCACATTGCGAAAGACCGCCCACCGTCCGGCTCCATCCAGTTCCGCCGCCTCGGTCAACTCCTGCGGAACATTGGTCAGCGCCGCCAGATAGAGCAGCATATTGTTGCCGCCGATAGCCGTCCATATCCCCATAAAGATAATCGCGTCGCGCGCGCCCAGTCCGATCTGCTTTCCGGCAAGCCGCACCTGCTCCACCTCCAGCCCCAGAATGTTGCGGGTGGACAGCAGCCATTGCGGCGCGGTCAGTCCCAGACCGAGTAGATCGGAGAACCGCTCGATCAGCGCATTGACCGGACCGAAATCGGGATTGTAGAGCGCCTTCCAGAGGATCATCAGGGCGACGCCGCTGGTGAAACTGGGCAGATAGAAGAGCGTGCGATAGACCACGATCCCCCGCAGACGCTGGCTCAACATCAACGCCAGCGCGAGCGAACCGGCGATAGCGATGGGAATTCCGAGCAGGAAGTAGAAGGTGTTGACGAAGTAGAGCCAGAATTCGCGGTCACGCAGGAGCAGACCATAGTTCTCCAGCCCGGACCAACGGAAGGGAACGGTTTTCTGAAGGTTCCAGTTGGTGAAACTGACCGCCAGCGAGAAGATCACCGGACCGGCGGTGAAGACCAGAAATCCCAGGAAGTTCGGCAGCAGAAACCCCATCGCGACCCAGAGATCGCGTCTGTTGGCACGTGTGGTCATGGTTGCGTTATCCGGTGTGGAGCCATGTGAGAAGACAGGGCATAGTTTGTGCGGAAGCCCTTACCGGTAGGTTCTCTTCGGTACGCGCCATCTCCTTGTTGACGAAAGGCGGTTTCCTGAATTCGGGAAATGGAAGCCGGGCATCTTCCAGGAATGACAGAAGATCGAAAAAGAGAGGGCAGGGAATCGGTCAATTCCCTGCCCTCTCCGTCAAAGATTGCCGCCGGAGACGGCGTGATTACTGCCAGACGGACTTCTGCGAGACCACATCGTTCGCCAGCTTTTCGACGTTGCGGCGCAGGATGGCGTTGCTCATAGCCCGGTTTTCCACGGGAACGGCTATCATGAGCGCGCCCTTCTCCGTGATATAGAACTGACAGGGCTGGACGACGCTGTTGGCTTTCAGAAGATTACCGAGTTTGGTTCCGCTGTCGGCAAAATCCTTCGGCGCGCTCGTCAGATTGACGGTCAGCCAGAGGTAGTTCTTGCTTTTGCTCAGTTCCGCCCCGATGGGGATGGTCAGACCGCCCCGCTCCACCTTGAATTCATATTTCTCCTCGCCTGCGGTCGCATTCAGCGCTTTCGTTTCGTAGCCGATATCCTCTATCGCCTTCTTAAGCTGCTCTGCGTTCCATCCTCCGCTTTGCGTCGTCGAGTCCTGCGCGCCGGAGCGTCCCAGAAAGAGCGTTGACGCGCCCATCAACACCATCGCCATGACCAGCCACAATCTCTTCGCCATCCATACCCTCCTCTCCCCGGTATCGGTTGTTCTCCTCTGTATAGAGTTTCCGGGGAGGCTGATCTATCTCCTCTGTTTATCGGTTCCGCCGGGGCGATTCTTGAGCCGCAGAGTTTGATCCCTCCAAAAGAGAACCGGGAGGACACATCCCTCCCGGTTCGGTTGCGACATGAGAGGCGGCTACCGCTTCGTGTTCCCCAGCGGAAAGCTCTTTCCGACCAGAGAACGCATAGCCGCGGCGCGACCGGATCGCTTCTCGTCCACCAGAGTCGTGTACCCGGAGATGGTTACATCAATGTAGCCATAGGTTCCGTCAGGAGGCGTAAAGTCGCTGGGAGGATCCCACCCCAATCGGGCATTCGCCTCCCAGGTGATGAAAGTATCCCCCACGGCGCCGGTGATTGTAATGGTTCCAGAGATCGCTTCGAAACGGAGCGAGGATCGGACGCCGTTGAGTTCATACGGCAGATAGAGCGTGAGACTGCCGGCAAAGCCATCCGGTTTGGCGGGAACCGAGACCCCGGACGAGATCGAGGGGACGTGTCCATGCCACTGAAACGTATAGCGGCTCGGAGGCGTCCCGTGGAAATAGGCGGAATTGATGAATTGTCCGAGCGAGGAGGGGGTCTTGGTCGCGCTTTGCATCGTGTAGGTTTTTTCACCCAGCGGGACGAGTCTGGCAAAGTCGGTCCGGTTCCCCGGCGAATACTCCACATCGGTGGCGGAGAGGACGTTCACCTTCACCTGACCGTACTGCTCCTGCTTCTTGCGGGTGATGTTGACGGTCGCGCTCCCGATCTTAATGCGCTGCTGACTGGGTCCTTCGGTAGGAATCTTGTAGATGGTCACCGTCACCTTGTCAATCTGCTCTCCAGTATCGGGGGGCTTGTCTCCCACGTAACTGACCGAGTCCGCCGTCGTATCGAACTCCGCTCCCGAGTGCCCTTTCGCATCCAGCAGATGTCCGTATACGCCATCGGTTTTCCAGTGATAGACCAGAGAGCCTGTCACCGGCGTCTCCGCTTTCAGCACGACGAATTCGGAGTTGATGACGGTGGAGTCGCCGGGGCGAATATCCACTCTGGGCGGAATGGCGGTCACCTCCCACTCCTCGAAGTAGTTGGACTGTCCCCAGTCATACGCCGTCACCGAGGCATCCCCCAGCGCAAATCCCTTGTCCAGAATCGCCAGGAAGAAGCTCAATCGCGTCAGCACCACATTTCCCGCCAGAATCGGAGCCACGTTCTTGATGTCCGTATGCGCGATCAGAAACTGCGTCACCCAGTTGAGAATCGCCTGACGAAACACATAGTCATCCGTCATCGTCTTCAGAACCGACAGGGCGACCTCTTTTGGCTCGAAACTGGTCAGACCGATGGCAACATGACCGCCGCCCGCCAGAATAGAGATCAAGCCTTTTGTCGATTCCAGCAAGCCCTGCTGATTGAGCAGTTCGTTGAAGTTCAGATGAATGTCCAGCGCGCTGAAGAGCAGGGGCAGAAAGATGTCTTTGACAAAACCCAGCCCCAGCATCTCGGTCGCCGCCGTCTTAACCTTCGCCCCCTCTTTCGGCGCGCGTCCCGGATCAATTCCCGGACCCGCCAGAGTCACGCGATAGAATGACTTCTTCGCCGTTGTCGGGTTCACCGGAAGCGGGATCGGCGGCTTGCTGATAACCGGCTGATAGGAGCCATTGCCTGCCACCACATCCACCACAGAACCAATCGCGCCCACCAGCTTGTTGGTCGCCACGATCCAGTCTTTCGGAAACGCTCCCGAAACCACCGGAAGGTCTACATCATGCCGGACGCCCTGCGCATCCTCATACCCTGTCTGCGTGATGAACAGCAGCAGATTTCGGCGGCGCGTATTTGCCACCTGCAGCCCGACCAGATCATCCGAACTGCTGACGATCATCCCGCTCTGCGCCTCCAGCGGCTGCGCCAGAAGCTGTGAGGAGATGGAAGGCTCCTCGGCGCGTCCGCGGGTCGGCGCTTTCGCCGCCCGTGAACGATTGGCTCCCATCGAGTCCAGCGCGGTCTGAATCGCGGACTGAAGCTGAGGATCCCTGTCTGCCAGCGCGCCGGGATTAGCTGCCAGACGCTGCTCCAGCGCGGTCGCCAGCGGGGGGACGGCGGCGTGCGCGGCGATCAGCCTGCGAACGTTGTTGTGCTGATCCGGGGGAAGCGTAAATGAGCCGCTGGCATAGAACAGAATCGCCACCGCAGTCGTCTGCGTATTAATCTGGATGGGAGCGGTGTCGCCATCCGTAAAGCCCGCCAGCACCGGCTTGCCATCCTGATTGGCAACGATCACCAGGCTGTCTCCTCCCGGCATCCGATCATACTCAAAGGAGCCATCGGGGCGTATCGAGGAGCCGTTCGGAGCGGAGACGGTGAGGGTGGACAGAGCGGCAGTCATACCGGCAGGAAGCTGAACCACTCCGCGCGAGCGCGAGAAGCCGCTGGAGGCATTCTCCAGACCGCCGCCGCAGCCAAATAGAAGCAGGGCTGCCAGAAGAGTTCCTGGAAGGTGGATGAAGGTTCGTCTTCGTTGAATTCGCATACACGGTCTCCTCCTTATCTTCGACTACTATCGTGGGTTTGAGGACATTCAGCAGGAGCGAATCTAAATCTTTAGCAATATAACACATTTAGGAATTGAATGCACTAGAAAATTACAAAGCAATCTAACTTCCATAGAGATACCGGTATAAAGGATGGGCGAATAATAAGCGAAGGTTACACAACAAAGAAAAGACCTGTGACATCGGTGCCGATGAAGTTGCCGAGCACGCGGTTGTTCGTGACGCCCCAGCCGAAGAGGTCCACGCCATAGGCGACATTGCCCGCGACGATGTTGCGCTCCTCGGGACGCGAGCCGCCCACGACGTTGCCGTTGGATGTGCCTTCGATTGTCATGCCGTCATAGTTGCGCACGGCTCTCATGCCGGTTCGGTCGGTACCGACGAGATTACCGATAATCCGGTTCATGTTGGCATCGCTGATCCGGATGCCTACGTGCTCATTGCCGGACACGAGGTTGCAGTCGTGGATGTCCGACCCGCCGACGGTGTTGTCGTGAGCGCCGCTGACCAGCTCGACGCCGTTGTAGTTGCCGAAGAGCGTAAGGCCGTCGGGACCGGTTCCGAGGTAGTTGCCGGCGATGCGATTGGAGCGCGCGCCCGGACCGGCCACCTGAATGCCGACGATGAAGCCTCCAACAACGAGACCTCGAACCTCGCATTCCGAGGCGTTGTACAGGCAGATGCCGAACTCCACACTGTGGTTCGAGCCGTCCAGCACAATCTCCGGACCTCCGGGATTCCTGTCGCCGTGCCTGCGGGTCTGAGACCAACCGTCCACGCGAACGCCGGGCACCGAGATCACCGGCGGCGTGTCGGTCATCCTGATACGCCATATCCCCTTGTCAGGTTCGAAGCCCGGGTCGGAGGGCGGAATGTCGAAGGTGATATCGGCGTGACCGCCTGCCGCGTTGGCCGAAGTCAGTACCTCGGTCAGCGATCCCGGACCGGTAGCCTTGCTCGTTCGGACGACGAACTCACGACGCCCCCTTTTCGGGGGCGTGGCGGCCGGCGCGGTCCCGACGGCTGCCATATAGGCTGGAAGCGGCGCCGGGATCGGAGCCTTGGGCTTCTGCCAGTGGACTACAGTCGGGTGCTGCTTCACGCGCGGGGCCACGAGTGTGTTCACGCTGGCGTTGTCGGTGACGGTGTTGTCGCTGACAAGGTTCCCGTCGCCCACTTCCGCTCCGACAAGGATGCCGCCTGCAAGGTTGTGCCGTATGATGTTGTGCTCGCCGGGCTTGCCGATACGGTTGTCGGAGGACCAATGGTCCACCACCACGCCCACCCCATTCCCCACAGGCTGCCGGCCTGAGAGATCGGTACCGATGCGATTGCCGATGACCTCGTTGCCGGAGGAGTACTCATAGAGGACAACGCCCGCAGCGGAGTTGCCCGAGATGGTGTTGCCGCGTACGATGTTGCGCTCGGGATAAGTCGAGAACAGTACGCCGTGCTTGTTGGGAATGGCCCGCGTGCCTGTGCCATCCAGACCGATCAGGTTTCCCTCTACCACGTTCTCGGCGGTAAGTTGGTTGGTGATCATGAGGCCGGTCTGGGTGTTGCCCGAGATCACGTTGGCGTCCTCCGGTTTCGGGCCTCCCATTTGATTGCGGCATGCGCCGGTGGATACGCACATGCCGATGTCGTTGGGCAGCGCCGCATCGCCCGCGGCGGTCGTGCCGATCTTGTTGCCGACGAGCATATTGAACTCCGTCCCCCGTGTGACGAAGAAGAGGCCGTAGCTCATGTTGCCCGAGATGACATTGCGGGCAATCTCGTTGTGGTGCGAGGCGCAATCCACGCAGATGCCGGTGGCGTTGGGAATGGCTTTCGTGCCGGTGATGTCGGTCCCGATGTAGTTGCCGATGGTGCTGTTGCGCTCGCAGTGGCCGTAGTAGACCACGCCGTACACCTTATGTCCGGAGATGAGGTTGCGCTCTCCCGGCTCGTCGCCGCCCAGCACGTTGCCCTTTGCGACCGTGTCGAACTCGACGCCGTTGCCCTGCACGATCCCGTCCGCCTGGACGGCCCTGGTGCCCGTGGGATCCGTCCCAATCAGGTTGCCGTGCATCACGTTGCCGTCGGCGGCCTCGATGTACACGCCGATCTCAACGTTGCCGGAGATGACGTTGCCCTCGCCCTTGCCTGCGCCGCCGATCATGTTCTTGCTGGCCAGGCTCTTCACCACGATGCCGATGTTGTTGGGGACCGGCCTGGCCCCGTCCCGGTCGGTCCCGATCAGATTGCCCCGAATGGTGTTGGTCTCGGTCCACTTGCCCACGAGAAGGACGCCAACGTTCGCGTTGCCCGAGATGACGTTGCCGCCCTGGGCGGCGCCGATGGCATTCCCGCCGCTGTGCGAAACCATCACGCCGATACCGTTGGGCACGGCCCGCCGCCCGGACGCGTCGGTGCCGATGCGGTTGCGACGCAGCGTGTTGCCGACAGTCTCGCGCCCCGTCATGTACGCGCCGAGCTGCGTGTTCCCTGAGACCAGGCAGTCCTCGATCACGTTGTCGCGGGGTCCCTCCACGAAGATGATGCCGGCGTTGTTGGGCATGGGAGTACTTCCGTCCGGACCTACGCCGAGAAAGCAGCGCGCGACGGTGTTCCCTGCGGAGCCCGGTCCCAGGAGGACGATGCCGTGTTTGAAGCCGCCGATGCACAGGTACTTGACCGTGCAGCGCGCGGACAGAAGACCTATGCCCGTATCCAGCTCCGTCTTGGAGCCTTCGAGCACGATCTCGGGTCCCAGCGGATTTGTGTCGCCGAACGCGGTAGCCTGGCTGCCACCGTCAATGACAATGCCCGGTACGACCAGGGGAGGAAGCGGCGAAGTGACCTTGATCCGCCATACGCCGGCTGCCGCGTCGAAGCCGGGATCCGACTTCGGGATGGCAAACGTCACCGTGGCGCCGGATCCGCTCAGGTTCGCCCGGTTCAGGGCATCGGCCAGAGAGCCGTCTCCGGTTGCCCGCGTATTGGTAACGACAAGGACGCGGCGGTTCTGACCGAGCATACTGACCGTCAGCAGACCAACGGCTGCGGTGGTCACAAGCAATGTCCACCAGCGCAGAGATGGAGGGATCATGACGTTAGCTCCTTTCCTGATCTGTTCCCAGGAGTATGGCAGGCAAAGCCACAGGCTTTCTCTCACCTGTTCCAAAGGCATTGAAGAAGACATCCACAAGCGCGTCGGCCAGAGCCGGCGTCAGGCAAGCTTCCGGAGATGACATCCGTCCGAGAACCTCAATGGGGTGATCCATCAAACTGGAGAAGATTAGCGCCAGGTCCTCTGACGCCCCTCCGACGATCTCCCCTGCGGCCAGGCCGTCGCGCATGATCTGCACGATCAGGCCGAAGCGTAGCGCCGTCAGACCCGACACGAGATTGGCGGCCGTGGATCCCGTCGGGCCCGCATGGACCTGAAACATGAGTCGCGAAACTCGTGGGTCGCAAGCGCAAAACTCGAAGGAACCGCGCATGACGGCACGCAGACGATCTTCGCACGTCGCGTGCTGCGTCAGGACTTCACCGAGGCTCTGATAGGCTACTCCCAGGGTCGTCTGCAAGATCCGGATAAAGATGCCCTCTTTGCTGTCGCAGTAGTAGTACAGCACGGGCCGTGTGACCCCCGCTGCCTCGATGATTTCGCGAACGCCGGTGGCGGCATAGCCCTTCTCGGCGAAAAGTGTCAGCGCGCAGTCTAGCAGACGCTGTTCGGTTTGCAGTGAACCTGTATCTGTGTCCTCGCCGACCATCGGCTCGGCACCTCCTGTCGCTTGCTTATCCAATTATATCTAACGTTCGGTATATTGACAAGTACCTGTCTGGTGATGTGCCGATGCCTGGATCTGTCTGGTTCACTGCTCAAGGGGACCGCTTCGTCCTGTGTGCAGGTTTCTTTCAGTACCCCCCATACAGCCCGGTAGACCGTGCACGCGCTGGCTCGATCCGACGCGATACCATGGTCATACGAACCAGTCTGGTCGGACCGAAAGTCTCCCGTATACACGGAGGAGCATGCGCTGATCTGCGCGGCGAACCAGCTCCCGACGACAACAATGACATCACGCGGTCCCGGACACCAGATTCTGTGTGCTCGTCGTCTGCGGGTCGCGACGCCACGTCGTCAAAATCAGTGTCCGTAGGAGCCGGTGGAGGGTGGTATTCACTCCAGGAAACCTTCTGCGCTTCGGTCCGGCTCAGCTTGCCGTCGCCGTTGCGGTCAAGTTGCCTGAAGGGTTCGACCTGCAAAGGTGATGGGGTTGTCTACTGCGCGACCGACCACGCGGCGGAGAAGTACACCGTAGGAGCCAGAAGGAGGGCAATCCGTGGCCTGTTCATTTGGCTTTCTCCTTCCCGCCCAGAAGCAGCTCGAGGAATTTAGCGTCACTGAAGCGGCGGCTGCCGAGGAACTCGCCCTGCCGGACGATGACCAGCTTTAGCGATGGCGTCACATAGAGCCGTTGCTTGCCCGCGCCGGCCGCCATGAACAGGTCGTCCGGCAACCAGTCTGAGCGCACAAGTTCACCCATTTCGTGCTGGAGGATGGGTATGCGGCGAAGGATGGGGTCTGAAACGGGCTTCTTCAGCCACCAGGTCAAACCGTACGCCGGGTTCGGAGTTGTGCCCTGCCAACATTCGGCAAGGAGTTCCTTGCGGATGATTGGTTTGCCGTTCCATGTCCCGCCCTGGCGCACAAACTCGCCGAATACGGCCCAGTCGCGTGCTGTCATTGCGCCGCCGCCGCCCACCTGGGGGTTGCCATCTGCACAGCGGATCTGCCATGCGAGCTTGATGCCGAGCGGTTGGAGGACGCGACGCGCCAGATACTTTTCAAAGGTTTCGTTCTTGAGCCGTCGTTGCAGCGCCTCGGCAAACGCGCAGAGATGATAGGCGCCGTACTCAAATTGCCCTCCCGGTTTGCCGGTCATCGGTTTCGCTACGATCTCCTTCCAGCCGGGCGAGCGGATCGCGCTGCCGCGCTCGCCCGCGGTCAGGCCACTGGTCAGCGTGAGCAATTGCCGGTAGGTGATTTGAGATTTGAGTGGATCAGTTTTCCATTCCGTCAGCGACTCGCACGCCCTGTCGTCCAGCCGGATCAAGCCGTCCTCGACCGCCGCCACGGCCACTACGCCAACGAAACTCTTCGTCCCGCTGGCCAGAGCCTGGAGGCGGTCCTTTCCGCCGCCGTTGGCATAGCTTTCGAAGACGATCTTCCCGTCCCACATCACCACCATCGCCTGTCCACCGAATGACTCGCTGTAACGTCGCGCCGCGTCCAACTGTTCGGGCGTGGGGGGCGCTGCCTGCGCCGAAAGAGTCAGGCAGGTGAGGATGACTGAAAGAGCGATTGTTGTGATGGTTTTCATGGTCGGGTTCTCCAGAGTGTTTTCAGTTCTTCCTCGGTCACGAAGCCGTCTTTGTTCGCGTCGAGACGGTCGAACAATGCGCCGGGCAGTTCGGTGCGGTCGAGTTTGCCGTCGCCGTTCTTGTCGCGCTGCCGGAACGCGCCTCCGCCGGGCATGCCTGCGCGTCCGCCCGCGATGCCGGCGGCTTCCTGAGCCAGCCCGAGGAAGGCCGGATAGGTCGGCGCCTTGTAACCCTGCGTCTGGACCATGAAGAGCGCGCAGAAGTTGTGCTTGCGCTCAATCACGAACTGGGTGCCGTTCGCGCCGCCCCAGCCGTAGCTGCCCTCGCCGTTCACCGCGCCGCCGAGACCGTACTTCATGGTCGGCGTCTTGAGATGGTTCTGGAAGATGAGATCCACTGTCTCCGGTTTCAGCACGCGGACGCCGTCCAACTCGCCGCGATTGAGGATCATCCGGCAGAACCGCTCGTAGTCGCCAATGGTGCTGAACAAGCCGTGTCCGCCGAGAAACAGCGTGGGTTGGGTGGTGGGGTTGCCGGCGTCGCGGCCCGGTTCGAGCACACCGGGCTTCGGTTGCCGGTAAATCTGGCAAATGCGGCCTGCCTTGGCCGGCGGCACCCAGAAATCGGTGTCCACCATTTTCAACGGGCCGAACAGTCGCTCTTTCAGCACTTGGTCCAATGGCTTGCCGGCCACCGCCTCGATGTAGCGGCCGAGGATGTCAATGCTGTGACCATACTGGTAACCTTCGCCCGGATGGAACTTCAGCGGTTGCCGAGCCAGCGCGGCGGAGAACTCTTTGAGCGTTGTGCCCGGCGTGCGCGTGGCTCGGAATGCCAGGGCTGCCGCGCCTTCGCCCGGCTGCGTGGGCGCGCCTTCCAGTTTCCCGTAGTAGA
>CAYSDM010000045.1:0-44334 GCA_964429855.1 uncultured Chthonomonadaceae bacterium | reverse complement strand
CATCGAGCCGCAGCGCGTACAACTGGTCTGGGCGAGCGCTGCCGAGGGAGCCAGACTGGCGGAGGAGATTGCGCGTATTGTCGAGGAGGTGCGCGCTCTCGGTCCGCTCCACTGGCCTACCTCCACTGATCTTTACGGCAGGGCGTTCTCGGAAGAAGACGCCTTTTCGGTCCTGAAAGAGACTCCGGCGCCGACGGAGGTGAACGCATGAGCGCCAACGAAAAACCGAAATTTGCCATGTACTGGGCGGCTGCCTGCGGCGGCTGCGAGATTGCCGTCCTGAACATTAGCGAGAAGATTCTGGATGTGGACGCCCATTTCGATGTCGTTTTCTGGCCTGTTGCGATGGATGCCAAATATAAGGATGTGGAAGCCATGCCTGACGGCTTCATCACCCTGACCCTCTTCAACGGAGGCATCCGCAACAAGGAGAACGCTGAGATGGCGCGCCTCTTGCGCCGAAAATCGAAAATTCTTGTCTCCTTCGGCTCATGCGCCTCGGAGGGCTGCATCCCCGGACTGGCGAACCTGAGCAGCCGTCAGGAGATTCTCGATACTGCATTCAGCACCCTTACCACCGACAACCCGGACAACATCCGACCGCAGTACAGCTACACCGTCCCGGAAGGCGAACTACACATTCCGGAGTTCCTGCCTTTTGTGCAGACTCTGGATCAGATCGTTCCGGTGGACTACTATATGCCGGGATGTCCGCCGGAGTCGCATCAGATCGGGGCAGTGATGGATCTGGTCATTCAAGCATTGCAGGGTAAAGCCCAGCTTCCGCCTCCCGGCTCCGTGATCGGGGCAGGCGGTTCGACCGTCTGTGACGACTGCCCGCGAAAACGCAATGAGAAGAAGATCCGGGAGTTCGTGAGAATACAGCAGATCAAGCCGGACCCGGACCTTTGCCTGCTGGAGCAGGGCGTTCCCTGCAACGGTCCCGCTACGCGCAACGGATGCGGCGCGCTCTGTCCACAGGCGGGAGCGCAGTGTATCGGCTGTTACGGTCCGGCAGAAGGGGTCACCGACTACGGCGCGCGCCTGATTACCGCGTTTGCCTCCGTGATTGACGCGAACGACCCGCAGGAGATTGAGCGCATACTGGACGGCTTGCCTGATCCGGTCGGGCAGTTCTATCGCTTCAATCTCGCCGCCTCCCTGCTGCGCGCTGCAAAACCAGCTTTCACCGGAAAATAGCGACGCTCTCTCCGGTTGTAAGGATTGACTGGAAGGAACAACTTTATGGAGCGAATTACCATTGATCCCATTACGCGCCTGGAAGGGCACGGAAAGATTGAGATATTTCTGAACGAAGAGGGCGATGTCGCCAACACCTACTTTCAGATTCCCGAACTGCGCGGTTTTGAGCGTTTCTGCGTCGGCAGACCCGTCGAGGAGATGCCCCTGCTGACCAACCGTATCTGCGGGGTCTGCCCGGAAGCTCACCACATGGCTGCCGCTAAAGCCATTGACGCCGTCTATCATGTCACCCCGCCGCGACCGGCGAAACTCCTGCGCGAACTGCTCTACAGCGGTTTCTACTTCACCGACCATACCACGCACTTCTATGCGCTGGGCGGTCCGGATTTTGTGATGGGACCGGATGCGCCGGTCGCAGAGCGCAACATTCTGGGAGTTATCCACAAGGTCGGGCTGGAGATCGGCGGTAAGGTGATCCAGGCTCGAAAATACGGGCACGCCATCGTCCAGATCATCGGCGGGCGAAAAGTGCATCCCTGCACCTCTATCCCCGGCGGCTTAACCAAAGGCATCACCGAAGAGGAGCGGGGAGAGATCGAGCAGATGGGACGCTGGGCGATTGAGTTCGCGCAGTTCAGCCTGAAGCTGTTCAACGACATCGTTCTGGGAAATCAGGTATTCGTAGACCTGATTCTGGGCGACGCCTATACCCACCGCACCTACTATATCGGGACGGTAGACGAGAAGAACCGCGTAAACTTCTATGACGGACTGGTAAGCGTCGTCGCGCCGGACGGCACGCGCATCGGTAAATACGGACCGAACGAGTATACCGACTGGATCGCGGAGCGCGTGGAGCCCTGGACATATCTAAAATTCCCCTACCTTAAGAAAGTCGGCTGGAAGGGGTTTGTAGACGGGCAGGACTCCGGGATCTACTGCGCTACCCCGCTCTCACGCATGAACGCTTCCGACGGCATGGCGACGCCGCTGGCGCAGGAGGAGTACGAAAAGTTCTACAGCACGCTCGGAGGCAAGCCGGTGCATCAGCGACTGGCGACTCACTGGGCGCGTCTGATCGAACTGCTCTACGCGGCGGAACGCATCGTGGAACTGGCGACCGACCCGGAGATCACCTCCGACAACATCCATACGATCCCCACGGAGACGCCGACCGAAGGCGTGGGTATCGTCGAGGCGCCGCGCGGAACCCTGACCCATCACTACTGGACAGATGAGCGCGGCGTGGTCACACGAGCTAATCTGATTGTCGGAACCACCAACAACCATGCGCCGATCAGCATGTCCATTAACAAGGCGGCTCGCAGCCTGATCCATAAGGGGGTCGTGGTCAATGAGGGACTGCTGAACATGGTGGAGATGGCGTTCCGGGCATATGATCCGTGCTTCGGCTGCGCCACGCACTCGCTGCCCGGTCAGATGCCGCTTCAGGTAACGATCCGGGATTCGAAGGGCGAGCCGGTTCAGGTCTTGCGCCAGCACTGTTAAACAAGGCGGACAAGGATGGATGACACAGCATCTGCGCCTACGCTGGTTCTGGGACTGGGAAATCCGATCCTGGGCGATGACGGGGTGGGCTGGCGCGTGGTCGAAGAGGTGGCGAAGCAGACCGGCAGCCGTTCAGAGGTCGTCGAACTGGACTATGTCGCGCTGGGCGGCTTGAGCTTGATGGAGCGGATGATCGGCTATCGCCGCGTGATTCTGGTGGACGCGATCCTGACCGGACGCGCCCCTCTGGGAACCGTTCATCGGTTTCCACTGGAGGCTCTGCCGACCGACGCCTGCACCCACAGCGGCTCGACTCACGACACCTCGCTGCAGAACGCGCTGCGCGTAGGACGGGCAATGGGGGCGGAGCTTCCCGATTCGATTCTGATCGTCGGGGTGGAGGCGCGCAGCGTCTTCGACTTCTCGGAGGAGCTTTCGCCGGAGATCGCTGCCGCCGTCCCACATGCCGCGCGCTGTGTCATCCAATTCCTGCAGGAAGCGGGAGGAGAATAATCGTATGGTATCTACAGAGTTGTTGAGGCGTTTTCCCTTCTTTTCGGGGTTCAGCCCCGATGAGTTAACGAATATTGCCCTGCTGGGCGAAGAGGTCGCCCTCAAGCCCGGTGACGTGATCTTTGAAACGCATCAACCGGCCGAATCGCTCTATCTGCTGCTGGAGGGGTGCGTAGATTTGCACTATGTGGTTGTGGATGAGATCAACCCGGAGTATCGGAAAGATTTCTTCGTCAGCGAGATCAACGTCGGCGAGCCGTTCGGACTGTCCGCGCTGATTCCGCCCTATCGCTATGTGGGCGATATCCGGGTCACTCAGCCCGCTCGCGCCATCAAATTCAAAGCGGAGGGCTTGCGCGCTCTGTGCGATGCGGACCCGAAGATGGACGCCCGGATGATGCGCCGAATGCTGGAAGCCGTCATGTCCCGCCTGCACGATGCCCGGGTGCTGCTGGTCGCCAGCCGTCCGTAGAGGAGAACCACAGGTGTCGTTATGTCGAACCCGGATGTAGAAGCCTGGATCAGGGAACTGAAAGACCCTGCGCGTGAGGTGCGGCAGCGCGCCGCGCAGGAACTGGGCATGACTCGCGACTCACAGGCGGTTCCCGCTCTAATCGAAGCCCTCAAAGATCGAAGCGTTCGCTGGAACGCCATCGGCGCGCTGGGAGCGATTGCCGATGCGCGGGCGGTTCCCGCCTTGATAGAGATGCTTCAAGACGAAGACCCGGATGTACACTGGTGGGCGATTCAGGCGCTGGGAGAGATCGGGGACGCGCAGGCGGTTCCTGCCCTCTCCGAAATTCTTCGTGACGGGACGCATGATGAACGCTGGTGGGCGGTCGAGTCGCTGGACAATATCGGCGACTCGTCCGCCTTTCCCGCGCTTCTGGAGGCGCTGCAAGACCCCGACCCCGATATTCGCGAGAACGCCGCGCACGCGCTGGGAAACCTGCATGATCAACGGGCCGTTCCCGCGCTGATCGAAACGCTGAAGGATAAAGACCGCGATGTGCGCTGGTGGGCAGCGGAGGCGCTTGGAATACTGGGAGACGGGCGAGCCGTTCCCGCGTTGATCGAAGCCTTCAAAATCAGCGACGACACCGTGCGTGGCGGTATCATTCAGTCGCTTATCAAAATCGGAAAGCCAGCCGTGCCGCCATTGACGACACTGCTGAAGGATCGTGACAGAGACATTCGCCGATTCGCCGCGCGCGCCCTCGGCGAGATCAAAGACCCGCAGGCGATTCCCGCGCTGACCGAAGCGCTCAACGACAGCATCCCCGCCATACGCGGCAGCGCTGCGCTGGCGCTGGGCAAGATCGGGGATACGCGCGGGATTTCGGCGATTCTGGAGGTGTTGCGAGACAACGAGCCGGAGGTGCGAAAACGCGCCATTGAAGCTCTGGAGATCATCGGCGCGCCGACCGTTGTTCCACTGATGCAGGCGTTGCTGCATCGCGAGATGAGCCGATATGCCGCGGAAGCTCTGAGCGCGCTCGGATCCGGCCACTCCCTGCCCCGTAAGGTGCTGGCAGATTCGCGCTTGACCCCGCAGCAGCGCGTAGAGACGCTGGAGATGCTGCGAAAGTTTCACTATCGGGACGACCAGCGCAGGCTGAACTACCCGATCCCGGAAGTGCGCGTTTTTTGCGAACAGGCGCTTCAGGAGCCGGAACTCTCTCTCAAGCGCGGCGCGAGAGAGGTGCTGAACTGGCTGGATGGAAAGTAATGCCGCAGGCGGGAGGGCGGAATAGACGTCTGACAGACTGCGAAACCGGAGCCGCTATCCCCTTCTGCCGAATCGCTGCGCCAGCAACGCCTCCACAAAAAGCAGTCCCAGCGCTGCAAAGATAAGCGTTCGCCAGACCTCGGTTCCCCGTCGCGAGCGACTCACCACCGTCGTCAGATCATCCGCGCCGCGCGCAAACTGCACCGGAACCGCCCCGACCGCCGCCTTGATCTGCGGATCTTCCATGGAAGCGAGATTCGACTCGCCCGTCGGCAGGTTGATGGCAAACGCATCGGCGAACTCATTTCCCGCCAGCCCGACCCGGTAGAGACCGGCGCGTTCGGTTCCGACATATGAGAAGACGACTCCCTCCGCTCCGAGCGTCGTCTTCTGAAGCGAGGTCTGCCCGGAGGGGTCGGTCAGGCGCGCCGGTCGGTTCGCCTCCTTCACATCAAAGCGGGTAGAGATCATTTCTCCGATTCGCAGGTTGCGCTGCGCGGTCGGTCCGGCGGCGAGATAGGCGACCAGTTGATGTACCAGAGGGACATAGGCGGGTTTAAACGGCAGGTTGCTGCCGGAGGTTCCGGCGGAGCAGGCAGCCAGCACGATTTTCCCCTGCCCGAAAGTCCGCTCGACAAAGGCAGGCTTGCCGTCGCTGAAACGGCAGAGAACGCGCACCGATTCATCTTCGGCTGCCGTCGTCAGATCAAAAACCCGCGTAAACCGCGCGCTTCCGAGGTTCACCTCCTCCGTATCACGAAACGCATTCAGCGCGGGATGGGCAATGCTGGCAGGATTGAACGTCAGCGCGGTCTCCTCCGTCAGAATGCGCGGAGCGCCCAGACGAGCCGGAAGAAACCGCTCCCCGGTTCCCAGCGCGGCGTTGATGCGCGCCGGATCGGTGAACGCGCCGGGGAAGAGCAGCAGCCCGCCGCCGTTACGCACAAACTCCTCCAGCGCGGCGCGATCGGAGGCGGAGAAGTCCGCCAGTCCGGTGACGATAACCGCGTCATAGTCACGCAGGTTCACCCCTTCCAGCCGTCCTCCCTGCCGCAGAGTCGGCTGAATGGCGGCGCGCATCCCCTGTGATGCGCCTGCCGGAGCCAGCGCGGTCACCAGATAGAAGGCTTCGTCGCGGGTCGGGTCGCTGCCGGGACGGGGATTGAGTACCAGGGTCTTGAGCCGGTCACGCACCCGGGCGGCGAAGTAGGCGGTATTGTCTCGCGAAAGGTCGTCGGGCAGGGCGATCTGTATTGTTCCGGTGTGCGGTCCCGCCTTCTCGAACAGATAGACGAAGGAGGCCTTTTGCGCTCCGTTGGCGGGCAGGTTAATTCGCGCCGCGCCGGCGGCGCGTCCATCCACATTCAGATTTACCAGAAGGTCTTTACGCTCCTGCGCGCTGTGATTGCGAACGACCGCCTCGATACGCACCGGAGCTTGCGGGGTGACCAGTTCGCGGCTGAAGACGGGACTCTCCACCGCCAGATTCTCCCGGTCGGCGGACGCCACATTGATCCAGACGATACGCGCCAGACTCGCAAGCTCCTTCCAGGCGACTCGCGCCTTCTCCTGACTGGCTTCCGGGAATCCGCTCTTCTGGCTGTCGGTGATCCAGTAGACCTCCTTCGTCGGCGCGCGGACCTCTCGCAGCAGCGCAGCGCAGAGGGTTGCGCCTGCGCCGTAGTCCGTATCCCGATCGCTGAGCCGGGCGGAACGAATCCGCTCACGCGCCTTGCTGAGATCGAAAGTCGGCTCTTTGAAGACCGGCTCCGGCTTCGAAGAGAGCAGCACCAGCGAGACCGAATCGCCCTCCTTCAGCACACGAGAGATAAGATCGTCCGCCACCCGTCGCGCCCGCTCGAAATCGGAGACGTTGTTCCGCAAAAAGCCCATACTGTAGGAGTTATCCAGCACGATGATCGCATGCACCCGCGAATCGGCGGCAACCATCGGCAAGCCAGGCGCGCGAAAGAGGGGGCGGGCAAACGCGAAGACCGCCAGCGCAATAATGGCGATTCGAATCAACAGGAGGATCAACTGCTCTATCTGAAGACGACGGCGGTTCCGGCGCGTCGATTCGAGCAGAAACTCCCAGGCAGCCCAGGGGATAATCCGCACCTTCCGCTTCCGGATCAGGTGAATCAGAATCGGGATGGAGACCAGCGCCAGCGCGCCCAGATAGGCGGGATTGAGGAAGGTTAATGCGGACATGGGCTGTATGTCTCTTATACTTTCATGCGATTGGAGAGATACTGCGCCAGCGCGGCGTCCACCGGCTGATCGGTCGGCATCTGCGCGTAGTCCATCGTCATCTCGCGACAGCCGCGCTGCAGAGCCGTGACATAGGCTTCAAACAGCCGCAGGTACTCGCGGCGCAGAGCGTTGGGTTCGGCGGGAAGAAGCCCCTCCTCCTCCATCCCCTCGAAGACGACCGTCTCCTTGAAGGGAAACGTCAGTTCATCGCGATCCAGCATATGAAAGACGATGACCTCATGCTTTCGGTGGCGGAAATGCTGTAACCCCTTCATGATCTGCGCGGGATCATCGAACAGATCGCTCATCACGATAATCAGGCTTCGCCGTTTGATGCGTTCCGCCAGATCGTGAAAGGTGTCGCTGATGCCGGTCTTCGGGGCAGTTTCGATGCGTTCCAACTGCTTGAGGAGTTCGCGCAGATGGGTCGGCGTCCCTGCCGCAGGCAGAAAAGACCGGATTCCCGCATTGAAGAGCGCCAGCCCGACCGAGTCGCGCTGTTTGAGCAGGAGCGACGCCAGCGCCGCCGCGATGACGGCGGCATAGTCCAGTTTGGAGAGCGCGCCGGAGCGATAGTTCATCGAAGCGCTGGTATCCACCACCAGATACGCCTTCAGGTTGGTCTCCTCCTCATACTGCTTGATGTAGTAGCGGTCGGAGCGACCGTAGACCTTCCAGTCAATATGGCGTATCTCGTCGCCGGGCGCATAGTCGCGGTGCTGGGCGAACTCGACGCTGTAGCCCCGGTGCGGGCTTTTGTGCATCCCGGAGATGATGCCCTCGACGACCGCCCGGGCGCGCAGCTCCAGCTTTGCGATTCGCGCCAGAGTCGCCGGGTCTGCCAGTCGGCGCGTGGCGGTGGATTCCGTTTCGTTGGTCATATCGCCCTTTCGTAGCCGGGAAGACATTCCGGGTTTCGCCTGCGATGCGGACGGATTGCCCCGGATGTCATGGCTCTGGTTTATCAGACGCTCGCAGCAGCGCCTCGGTTTCTCCCGTCCCCGATCCCGCCGGACGCAGCAGGGTCTCCGAAGGGTTCTCCGGCGCAGACGCCTGTCCGAATAGTCCGCTACTCTCCTTTTCCACACCGATAAAGTCGGTTCCTACAACGGGAGATTCTCTGTCGGCAGCGAGAAGAAGCAACCGCTCCTCCGTTCGGCGCGCCGAACGGAGGAGCGGTAGAGGGGATTGGGATCGGAGTTAGAACGTTCTTGAGAAGCCGACGGGGTTAGCGTGCCCGGTCAATGGCACGCTCTCCGCCGAACCGCGCCACGATCTTGTCATCGTACTCGTCCGCCGTCCAGATGACGGCGCGCACCAGCGACCGCACCTCTTCTTTGTCCACCGTGTTGCCGACGATGGTGTTCTCGAAAACGATATCGTCCTGCTCATCCAGCCCGAACTTGCCGAATCGAAGATCTGCGCTCTCCCGCAGCAGATACTTCATTAGTTCCGGCGTTGCCTCGGCTCCCGTCACGACATATGAGCGGCAGGTAATGGTCGAGTTGGAATCGCCCCAGGGATAGATCGCGACCTGACAGTAAGCCGAACCCATCGCCAGCCCGAAGCCGGGAAAGTCCTCCCGCGCCTCCACCATCTCGCCAAAAAGCTCCTTCAGCCACACAGAGACCTTCTCATAACAGGCTTTGACAGCCTCGGTTTGAAACTCCACCCTTTAGCTCCTTTCCGGATTCGGCAGGCTCATCACCTGCACATTACCATCACTGTATTTCACGACATACGACAGGCTCTCCTTTGCGTCTACCGGCGGCAGATAGGGAATCAGCGCGCCGCTCAGATGCTCATCCACCAGCCGTTCCCACTCCATCCGGCTGGTGTTGTCGCTCTGCTGGGAGAGGAACCAGTCAATCAGGCTGTCGTCCCACTGCACCTCCATGCCGCGCGCGCGATATCGGCGCGAGAGGTCGGAGAGCAGATTCTCGCGCAGCCAACGGCGCATCGCCGCCTCCGAGTTGGAGCCGCCCACGCACACAACGTCTATCTGCGCGACGAAATCTTCGCCCAGTGTCGCCTCCGCTCCCTGCTCGTAGGTGGTGGCAGCCGACTCCTTCACATTCCGAAAACCGGATTTTCGCTGAGTCTCCGCCTCGATATCCGCCGTAAGCAGCACCACCGTATCGCTCAAATAGATGCGCTTTCCGCGCGCATCGGTGATCAGTCCGCTGGCAAGCGCCTGATGCAGGACCTCCAGCACCTGTGGATGGCAGGCGTCCACGTTTTCACATCGCAGCACGCACCAGGGCGTCTGCGCCACCTGATGCAACGGGATGGTTTCGCTAAAGCCGATATAGCCCGGAGGCGCGCCCAGAAGCATGGTCAGATCGTGCGCCTGCGTAAAGCGGCTGAAATCTATCGTCACCACGCGACTGGAGGATTGAAAGAGCGACTCCGCAATGATCTCGGAGAGACTTTCGCAGTGTTCCGCCGCCTCGGAAACCAGCAGCGCCACCGCATTCGGGCGATTCGGGCGCAGGTCCAGTCCGGAGACGGTCACCTTTAACCGATTGACCAGAGTCGTCACCTCTTCATCAGAGAGCAGCGCGCTCTCCAGCAGGCGCTGACGCAGGATCGGCAGGCGATCCGAAAGCACCAGCGGCATCCCGACCATCCGCTGCGCGACGGCTTCCGCATCCGTGATGGTCACCTCTTTGCGGTTCTGCGCCAGCGCATGGGCAACGCACTGCTCCAGCAGATCCACCGCCTTATCCGGAAAATAGCGGTTTCGCATATATCGCTGAGCGAAATCCACCAGCCAGCGCAGCGTCTCCTCTCCGACAGTCACCCCGCGCAGACGCAGAAACTCCTCTCGCAGCGCAAAAAGAATTTTCAGGGTCTGCTCCGGGCTGAGTTCGTTGACGCGGATCGGCTGAAAGCGACGTTCCAGCGCCGGATCGGGTTCGATAAACCGCCGATACTCATCGTCGGTAGTGGCGGCTAAACAAGCCAGATCCCCCCGCGCCAGCGCCGGTTTCAGCAGACTGGCGATGTCGCCGGTTCCCGCCGCGCCCCCGACCCCGATAATCGAATGCACCTCGTCAATAAAGAGCAGAATGCCGTCCTGACTAGCTTCGGAGAGCAGCGCCTGCATTCGCTTCTCCAGTTCGCCATGTACGCTGGCTCCCGCCACCAGCGTGGAGGGCTGAATGGAGAGAATCCGCGAATCGCGCAGTATATCCGGAACCTGCCCTGCCACGATCCGATGCGCCAGCCCCTCCACAATGGTCGTCTTGCCGACTCCGGCCGGACCGACCAGCGCCGGATTGCGCTTTGTGCGGCGACAGAGGGTCTCGATCACCAGATCAATCTCCTCCTCGCGCCCGACCATCGGACTGAGGCGATTCTCTCGCGCAGCGCGGGTTAAATCTTTGCCAAACTGCTCCAGTGTAGGCGTGGGGCGTTTAGCGCGAGTCCCAACCGTCGTCGGACCTCCCTGCCGCAGGCTCGGATCACCGGAAGAAGCGGACGGCGCGCCGGTATCGGAGAGGTTTACCGACGCGGCGGACGCCTCTGCAGACAGAGGATATCCGGCTGACTGCAAAATGACCGCCGCAATATCGCGCTCGGTCGTCTGATTGGAGCCGCGCGCAACCGCTCGCGCAACCGCCTGCTTCAGCACCGCTTCCTGATCCAGCGGATCGCCCGCCGTGCCCTGCTTCAACTGCTCGCCCAGATACGCCTGCAGCGTAACCGCCTGCAAGCCCTGCGTCATGCTCTCAGACATGGGACCGTGACGCTCCATGAGCGCCAGAAGCCAGTGATTCAGGCTCAGAACTTCGTGCTGCCGCTCCTGCTGCATCTGTATGGCGCGTTCCAGGAGACGCTGCGCTCCACGCGACAGGGGGATATTTGGTTCCTCTATCTCACTCATGCCTCTACTCTTATCCGGATCAACCGACGATCAATTACGATATTCACTGCCAGGAGTAGATAATTCTGTCTCCCCGGCAGTGGTTCCTCCCGTATTTCCACCGGTTTCGGGAGTCCGGTTACTCTTTGCCGAATCGATTCCAGGCGACCCAGAGCAGACCGGTAATGACATACATCACCACGCCCGTAACAAAAAAGTGCGTCCAGGTGGCTTCTTTGATCAACGCATTGCTGAAGATGCCGATCAACAGACTGGCAGGCAGTCCCACGAAGGTCAGCAGGTTTAGCAACGTGCCGATACGACGCTCGGAGACGCGCTCATAGTACTCCTGAAGCTCCCGCACCTCATCGCTGACCGACTCATAGAGAGAAACCACATCCAGCCCCTGCTGAAACCGTTGATAGAGCGTATTCCCCTGCTTCGAGCGCGCCACCTCATGAAACCAGAAATGGTTGCGGAACATGATGAACCGACGCCACAGGCTGCGCGCATCCTCCAGGTTCCGATAGAGTCCCTGCCCGGAGCGCATCAACTCTCCCGAAAGTCGGCTCAGACGCATCTTCTGGTAGAGCGCCAGCAGAAACAGCAGAAAATAGCCGCTTTCGGCGGCGCGAGCGAGAATATTCTCCGTGAACGCTCCCGCGCGAATTCGCAGAAAGACGACGTTATCATAGAGCGCCATCCCCTCCCAGTTTGCCCAGACCGCGATTCGACCCTGTTCCATCACGCTCCGCAGTCCTTCGGGATGCGGGCGGCTGTCCTCATCGCGCATATCCGAACAGGTGGCAAGTTCATACAGCGCGCGGGTGACGCACTCCCCGCATGTCCAGCCGTCTACACTCTTGCAGGCGACTACCGGACACTCCGCTGTTCCGGCATAGGTGTAGAGCCGGAAAACGCGCCCGTAGGACTGTGCTGACTGCGTGCGGGAGTAGCGGCGCAACGGCGCGGAAGGGTTCTCCTCGCGAACCCGTTTCCGAAACTCCCGCCAGTCACGACAGGAAGGCGGCCCCTCCTCCGTCAATCCCTGCAGCAGAAAGTCCACCAGATCAATCGAAAACTGGTGAATGAACTCCTCCTCTTCCTCCTCCCATATCGCCTTTGCCTGCCATCCGAAACGACGCTGCGGCAGCATCCGCATACAGTTCAGCAGTCGGGGAAGCTGAGAAGAACCTGTCGAGTCGGGATCAATACGCGCCCGGATAACCAGAAACCCGACTCTCTGCGGAAAGAGGTAGAGCCGCACATGATCGAGTAAAACGACCGCTTTGAAAGGCGGTTCCGTACAGCCCTCCTCATCGCTCGCGCAGACCAGATTCAGGGAAGCCGGGATATTGAGAGCAACAAGATCACACTCGGCGCGAACGATCTGATTTGCCTTCCGTTCCTGTACGCGCTCCAACTCTTTTCGCTGCGCTCTCCATCCGCGCACCGGCAGATTATCCGCCTCTTCCCCCGCGCTGTCCGGCAGTAGAATCTGACTTAGATGGGGAAGAAACAGCCCGGTCGCTCCCTTTTCGCGCTTCATAGTGGCAGGCGCATCCGCATTCCATCGCTCCGAAAGAGTGCGGATACGCTGATCTCTCGCCTCATCCGCGATCGCATGAAAGAACGGATAGACCAGGTTGGTGAATTCGTGTTTCAGGTTCATAATTCGCCCTGTGTCGCGCCATGCCGTTCGTCGAACCGGCAGTCCAGCATCAGCGCTGCCTGCAGCCGTTTCAGATAGCTCTGCCGCCCGATCTCTATCGCTCCGAGTGACCAGAGATGAGGGGTCAGATACTGGACATCCAGCAGAATATACCCGCGCTCGCGCAGTCGGGAGACCAGCGCCGCCAGAGCGACCTTGGAGGCATCCGTCTCATAGTGGAACATGCTCTCCGCCATGAACGCCCCGCCCAGCGCGACCCCGTAGGTTCCGCCGACCAGCCTTCCACCGCGCCAGGTCTCGACGCTGTGCGCCTTTCCAAGCCGGTGAAGCTCCGAATAGACCCGGACAAACTCTTCTGAGATCCAGGTTCCTTCCTCTCGGTCCGCGCAGCCCCGCATCACCCCCTCGAAATCGGTATTGATGCGTACCTCAAATATCCCCCGGCGTATGGTCTTTGCCAGTGAACGGGACACATGGAACCCGTCCAGCGGAATGATCGCGCGCCGCCCCGGCTGGAACCACCAGACCTCGCCCGTGTCCGAATCCGCCATCGGGAAGATTCCCTGACGGTAGGCGATCTCAATCAGTTCGGGAGTGAGTGGCTCCGGCATTCAGCCGCGCTCCTGAGGTCATGTCCGCAAGAACCGCGCAGAATAGACCCAAACACCGTGGTCAACGCGACAGGATACGACAGAAATGCCGCATCCGCATGGCAAGCGGTCACCAGACTGATCTCGCAGAAAAAAAGGTACACTAAACAAGAAGAGGGTTACGAACCTTCAAGGTATCCTCGCCCGTATCCGACATCTCCTCTTGAGAGTATACCCACCGTTATATGAAACGTTCGCCGCTTGCCATTCTTTTCATCACGGTCGTGATTGATCTGCTGGGCTTTGGGATGATTCTCCCATTGCTGCCGCTCTATGTGGAAAGATTCGGGGGAACGCCGGTGACTGCCGGATGGCTCTCCACCAGCTTTTCGATCATGCAGTTCATCTTTGCGCCTATCTGGGGAAGGGTCTCCGACCTGAAGGGACGGAGACCCATGATCCTGATGAGTCTGCTGGGAACCTCGTTCGCCTTTTTCCTGTTCGGCATCGCGCAGCATCTCTGGGTGCTGTTTGTGGCGCGAATCGCCGCCGGCATCCTGACGGCAGCAAGCCTTCCCTCGGCGCAGGCATATATCGCCGACGTGACCACGCCGGAGAAACGCGCGCGCGGCATGGCGCTGATCGGAGTGGCATTCGGAGTCGGGTTCGCCTTCGGTCCCTGGATCGGCGCGTGGCTGGGAAAACACTACGGGCTTGGCGGTCCAGCTTTCTTTGTAGCGGGTCTTTCGCTTGTGAACTTCCTCTGGTCGTTCTTTGCGCTGCCGGAATCGCATCTTGTCAGAGATACGACCCGGGCGCGAAAAGTCGTGATCTTCGACATCAAGCCCTTTATCCGCTCCTTCCAGAGACCGCATCTTGGCGAACTGTTGACCGTCTTCAGCTTCGCAACCTTCGCCTTCGCCATGATGGAGGCGACCTTCACCTGGGTTGTGCTGCTGCGATTTGTCGAGCCGCAATACGGCGCGCTGTTAACCCCCTCGCAACTGGAGGCGAAAGCCACCTCCGTCGTGGGACCGATCTTCGGGATCGTCGGAATCTCAGCGGTTCTGGCGCAGGGCGCGGTCATGAGCGGGGCAGCGCAGAAAGCCGGAGAGCGCATACTGGTGCGTCTCGGCGCGCTGATACTGACGGCGACCCTCTTCGGGATCGGCGCCGTCTATTCGCTTCCCGGCCTAACCGTTCTCTCCGCCTGTCTGGCGATTGGCAACGGGATGATGACCCCCTCTCTCTCCAGCATGATCTCCAAAGTCGCTGATCCGCGCGAGCGCGGCGGAACGTTGGGCGTCCAGCAGGGACTTGGCAGTCTGGCGCGCATCGTCGCGCCCCCCCTGGGAACCTGGCTTCTCCAGGGATTCGGAACCGGAACCCCCTACTTTGCCGCCTCCGTTCTGATGGGACTTGCGCTTCTGCTGACGCTGAACATCAAGAAGATCCCCGACAGCGATTCTGCGCCTCCGGCAGCTTCGTTTCACTAACTACTATCTCAAAATTCCGCCGATTCAGGGAATAGGGAATTCGGGCGGATATCCGGGGCTTCAGGCAGCCGTCTGAAGTCAGGCTGCTGCATCCCGCCCATTCGCCCGGGAGGAGAAGGAGTGACTGTCGAAACGACCAGCATCGGACGCGAGTTTGCGCGCCGCGTCAACAATATCGCCTGCGAGCTGCAGCTTCAGACCGGCATTCATCATCGCATCGAGCGGTTCATGGAAGACTTCGCGGTGGAGCATCCGAACCTGCGCGCCAGCTATATCGCGCGCGAGGTGGACGAAAGCTATTTTCAGGATGGTTTCTGTCCCCCGGAAGCAGCGGCGCGCCCGGCGCTTCACGCCCTCTGTATCGAAGGCGAGAACCTGTACGAATTTGTGCTGTTTGCGCACGGCTTCCGGCGGGATGTGGTGGATATTCGGAGTATCGCGCAGATTCAGGAGACCTGGCTGGAGCCGGAGAAAGAGAAGCCGTTTATCTTTCGCGCAACGCTCTACTACACCTACCCATCTATTACGATCCTGCGCGCCTCGACCGGCGAATCGCAGGATGCAGCGCAGGAGTTCCTCAGCCGCCTGCGCTATCTGAAGGGGTGGTAGCGATGCCGATTCCCATATCCAGCATACAGACCGGCGGCAGAGCGGATCGAGGCGGAGCTTCAGACGCGGAAGTTCGCAGGCTCCGGCAGGAGGTCGAGACCCTCAGAAACACTTCCGGAGGCGAGGGGCACAGCCTGATGGGCGGCGCGGCATTCGGCTGGGCAGCCATTGCGCTGTCCGTCCTGGGTGTCCTGCTCGGACTGTTCGCGCTCATCAAATAGCCCAAAGAAGGATCCTGCCCCGATCTGCATCATCGCGCTGCGGAAGACCGGGGCAGTGAGGCTGGCTCCTCCACTTTCACCCAGCGCCTCTCCCGATGGCTCTTCAGGATCGCCTCGCAGAGCAGAATCTCCCGATGCCCGTCCGCAAAGGTCGGGAACGGCGCAGGCGCGGTGAAGTCTCTGGCGGCGATATAGTTGTAGAAAGCGCGGAAGCACTGCTTGAAGGTATCGGGAAAGCCCTCGTTGTGACCGCCCGGATAGTTAATGTAGGGACGCACTGATTCGGAAGCCAGCGCAGGGTCGCGCAGCAGCAGTTCGTTCGGTCTATCGCGATGCCCGATCCAGAGTTCGTTGGGGCGTTCGCTCTCCCAGGCGAGCGAACGTTTCGCTCCGGCAATCTCCAGACGCAGGCAGTTTTTTCGTCCGCTGGTTACCTGCGAGACCCACAGACAGCCTCTCGCGCCTCCCGCAAATCGCAGCATCACGCAGCCGTAGTCCTCCGTGCGAATCTCTACCGGTATCCTCGCCGACTCCTGCGCGAACTTGCCGGTAAACGTCTCCACCTCCCCGGCAGGACGATGGCGCACCGGATGCACTGTGCATAGATCGGCGCAGACCTGCTCTACTGCAAGACCGGAGATCGCCTGCGCCAGATCGAGCCAGTGAGTGCCAATGTCGGCGACGGCGCGAAGCTCCCCTCCCTCCTCCGCCAGCACGCGCCAGTTATAGTCGGTGTCACAGAGCAGCCAGTCCTGCACATAGCTTCCGCAGATCGAATAGATCTCCCCGATCTCTCCGGCTCGCGCCATCTCCCGCGCCTGAAGACAGATCGGATAGAAGCGGATGTTGTAGGTGACGCCCGCCGCCAGTCCCGACCCCTGCGCCAGCTTCACCAGTTCCGCCGACTCGACGGCGTTCATCGCCAGCGGCTTCTCGCACATCACATGCTTTCCCGCCTCCAGCGCCGCGCGCGCCTGCGGATAGTGCAGACGGTTGGGCGTGGTCAGATGCACCGCCGCAACACGCTCATCTGCCAGTATCTCCTCAAAGTGAGCGTAGCCGACCGGCAGACCCATCGCCTCTGCGGCGCGGCGAGACTTCTCCGCAGACGATCCCAGAACCCCGACGACATTCACGCCCAGCCGTTTTAACGCCTCCACATGCACCGGTCCGATAAAGCCGGTTCCCACCACCGCCACGCCGATCTCTTGCATTGCAGTCTCGCTCCTCCGTTATCCCATGAACTGCCGCAGGTAGCGCGAAGATTGACGCAGCGCGGCTTTTCGGCTCTCGAGAGTCTTCTCATAGGCGCGATCCTCCACCTCCACGCACACCGCGCCGTCATAGCCGGTATCGCTCAACACGGAGAAGAACTGTCCCCAGTTGACATCGCCCAGACCGGGCAGCTTGGGAACATGAAACTCCAGCGGCGCGGCAAGTATCCCCACCTCATCCAGCCGATGACGATCCACCCGCGCATCCTTGGCGTGGACATGAAACAGCTTATGGCTGAATTCGCGAATCGGTTTGAGGTAGTCCATCTGCTGCCAGATCATGTGCGATGGATCGTAGTTCAAGCCGAAGTGATCACTGGGGATCGCCGCAAACATTCTGCGCCAGATCGCCGGACTGACCGCCAGATTCTTGCCGCCGGGCCACTCATCCCCGGAAAAGAGCATCGGGCAGTTCTCGATGCCGATACGGATATTCTGCTCCTCCGCCAGCGCGATCAGGGGTTTCCAGACCTCTTCAAAGCACGGCCAGTTCTCCTCCACCGATCGTGTGTAGTCTCGACCGATGAAGGTGTTCACCACGCCCAGCCCCAGTAGCTTTGCCCCGGCGATCACCCGTTTGAGGTGCTCCAGGCAGGTCTGCGCCTCCTGCGGGTCGGGGGACAACAGGTTCGGATAGTAGCCCAGTCCGCTGATCTGAACGCCGATCTCCGCGCACAGCGCGCGGATTCTCTCTGCGCCCTCTGCATCCAGTTCCGTCACATTGATGTGCGTGACCCCGGCATAACGCCGCTCCGCCTTTCCTACGGGCCAGCACATCACCTCCACACAGTCGTATTGCGCCTCTTTCGCAAAACGCAGAGTCTCCTCCAGAGAGAGTTCCGGCAGTATGGCGCTGACAAATCCCAGTTGCATCTATCTCCTCCTGTAAGAACGCATCGGTCGTACCTTTCCATCATAAGGTTCCACAACCGGCAGCGATCTCCTGTCTCCCCGCTGCCCCTTCCTTCTGAAAAACAGGGAGTTCCTGCAAGGAGACCCGCATCGCTGCCGCGAAATCCTCTACAGGAGTCCGCGCAGAATCGCTATGAGGACGATCATGCGGACGGGATCGTGAGGGTTAACATGCGCTTCTCTGGGATTATCGTGTCGCTTTTTGTCTGCCTGTCACTCGCTTATTCCGCCAGAGCGCAGGCGTGGCGTCATGAGCCGGTCGGACTGCCGGAAGAGGTTGTGGAGGGGCAGTTTTTGCGGTTCCGGGTCGCTTACCGGGTTCCAGAGTCGGCGGGAAAGGTGCGGTTAAATATCGAGATCAAGGATACGCGCAACGTGGTGCATCTGGCAGAGCGTCGGCAGGTGAGCGGCACAGGAACGGTGGATGTCGCGTTGAAAATCCCGGCGGATAAGTTTCGGGGTTCGCTGCAGGCAGCGCTCTGGTTCGGCGAGGACTGGCGGCAGGCGCTTGCGCCTGTCCTCCATTCGCGCCCGGTTGCCGTGCTGACCCGCGCTCAGGCGGATGCGCTGGAGAGAGCGGCAAAAGAGGCGGTCGCGATTCGCCGCCGTCTTGGACTGCGCGAAGGGCAGCCGATGACGGCGGTGCTTTCAGGCGGCTGGGCGGGTCGGGATGCAGCGATGGCGCGAAACTACCTGCGCGCCCTGCAGACAGCCGGGGTACGCGCCGTTCTGATCGGACCGGATGAGATCGCCAATCCATCGGTGCTGAATGTGCGGTATGTGAAGACGCTGGTGATACCGCAGGCGCCTCTCTTTCCCGGACCGGCGCTGACATCACTGGATCGGTTTTTGCGTCAGGGAGGTCATCTGATCGCGCTCGGCGCGCCCGCCTTTGACCGTCAGGTGCAGAAGATCGGCGCGGAGTGGATGGAGGACAGCCGGCTTAACCAGAAGATGCTGGAGGCTCCCGCAACCACGCGGCTGGCAGACTTCTCTGCGGTGACCCGTGATCAGTGGACGCGCTCGACCAACAATTTCGACTCTCGCTGCGAGTGGCAGATGGTCACGGACAACGGCGTTCGCGCCCTGCAGGTCTCCATAGACAGTCTGACCGGTTGGGATACGTTGACCCTGCCGCTCACTGTCTCTCCGCGACGGGGCGAAACCTATCTCCGATTCCGGGCGAAAGGCGGACCGCAGACGACCGCGCTGATGGTGGAGGCGCGAGAGGAAGACGGCTCGCGCTGGATCGCCACGGTCCCTCTGCACCCGCAGTGGCGAAAGTTCGCCGTTCATGAGTCGGATTTTGTGCTGTGGGATCCGGAGGGACGCTCCGGGCGAAACTCCCCGGACGATCACCTTTCGCTGGAGCGCGCGCGCAGCATTACGGTCGGACTCGCCTACACGCATACCCGGCTGCCCGGCGGCGCGCACCGCTACTGGTTTGCGGAGCCGGGCGCGTCTCCCGGCCCGGGCTGGGTACGCTACCATCCTCTGATCCTCGACACGCTCTCTCCGGTCTATAAGTACTATCCCGTTCGAGGCGCGACCGCGCTGGACGATTCCGCCGGACGCGCTCTACTCGGTCCCGCCGGACTGCCCCTGCCGAAGCAGATTCTCTCCACGCATCCACGCCCGACTGCCGGAGGCTTTCTCAAACAACGCGGCTGGCGATGGATTCCCCTGATACAGGTAACCGGCAGACAGGGGGTCGCGGGAACGCTGGCGACCATGCTCTGCCATCATGATGACGGGTATGGGCGCGGGATATGGGTCTCATTCACTGCCGCCGAAGACTCCTGGTATACCCGTCCGGAGGTCGTCCGTTACACCGCGCGGCTGGCAAGCCGCATTCTGAACGCGCCGCTTCTGGCGGAGGGAGGCGCGGAGTTCTTCGGCATCTTCCCCGATGACACGGTGCGATTTGGCGCGTCGGCATACGGTCCGCAGGGAGATCGCTGCTCGGTCCGCATTCAGATTTTCGACCAACCTGGCGGCAGACCGATCTTTGAAAAGCAGGCGAAGGTCGGTGACATCGGAACGCATAGCGAGGGTCTGGCGCGTTGGAAACCCGGCGACAATGCGCAGGCTGACCGCTACCGAGTCGTCGCCACGCTTCTTCTGAATGGTCAAGCCCTGGACTCTCTGCAGCACGAGATCACCGTCCGCCGCCCCCGCGCGAATCCTTCCTTCATGCGAACCGCGAACGGGCAGTTCGTACTCAACGACAAAGTCTGGTCTCTGCATGGAGTCAACTATCTGCCCTCCTCCGGTCTGGCGATTGAGGACGGTCCCTTCTTTGAACTGTGGATGTCTCGCCGCTCTTATGATCCGGTTGTCATCGAGCGTGACCTGAGTCGCGTGCGGGCGATGGGTTTCAACATGGTCAGCGCGTTTATCTACACCGAATCGACCCATAACCGGAATCTGGTAGACTTCCTCAACCGCTGCGACCGGCATGGTCTGAAAGTCAATCTTTCGCTGCGCCCGGGCACGCCCCTCGACTTCGAGTGGCCCGCCATCGGCGAGATCATCCGGGTCAACCGGCTGGCCAACGATGATACCATCATCGCCTACGATCTGGCGTGGGAGCCGATGTGGGGCGGCTATGAGCAGCGAAGGCGCTGGGATCCGCAGTGGCGGCAGTGGATTGTGGAGCGCTACGGTAGTCTGGAGGCCGCCGAGGCGGACTGGGGAGCGCCTGCCCCCCGTAGCGAAGGACAGGTGACAGGACTGCGCGACTCGGAACTGATCGCCTCCAGCCCCATTCCCCGAGTCGCCGCCGCCTACCGCCGTTTCCTCGACGACCTGCTCAGCCGTAAATATATGGAGGCGCGGCAGAAGATACGCACGCTAGACGCCAATCACCTGCTCTCGTTTCGAATGACCATCTCTGGTGATCCGACCGCCGACCCGCGCATGATGGCATACGATTTCGCCGGGGTGGCGCGCAGCATGGACTTCATGGCTCCCGAAGGATACGGCCGACTGGGAGGATGGGAACAGGTGAAGCCGGGACGATTCACCGTAGATTATGCGCGGTTGCGCGCCCCAAACAAACCTGTGCTCTGGGCTGAGCACGGATACACGCTCTGGGATCCCGCCGCCGCGACTCCCTCCCGCGAAAAGCTGGACTTTGCCGGAACCTTTGAACGTCGGTTCTACCCGCCCGCCGTTCTCGCATACACTGAGACCTTCTACCGCGCTTTCTTCCGAATGGCGCTGGAGAGCGGCTCCGCCGGAACCATCTGCTGGTGGTATCCGGGCGGGTATCGCGCCGGTGAAAACAGCGATTTCGGAATCATCAACCCGGATGGAACCTGGCGCAGCCTGAGCCGGATCATTGTGGAACACGCGCCGCGCTTCCTGAATCGAACCGCGTTCCCCGCGCCGGATACGTGGATCACCATAGATCGCGATCTCTCGGCGGACGCCCTGTTCGGCATCTATACCCGGCATAAAGAGGAGTACTGGCAGCGGATCGCCGAAGGCAAGACGCCTGGTCTTCGCACGGAGGCGACCGGAACCACTTCGGTCAACACCCCTATGATTGCCATCGGCAATACGCCCTGTAACGGCTCCAACCCTCCGAAATATCTGAACGCCGAGTTTGAGAGGCTGGAGGCGCTGGGAGCAGACGGGAAATGGACAGCAATCCCCTTTGGAGAGGGAGAGGTGCGCGTAAAAGCGGGTCAGCCGATCCGTATTCGGGCGGTTCTGGGCAATAACGGCGAGGCGGCATGGATCGCCGCGCAGACGCCTGATCAGATCGGAGCCGTCTACCTGTCGGTATCGGGAGAGCCGTTCGACGTGATGCTCTCGCTGCCCGGCGATGTGCCGCCGTTGGGAACCTCCGGTCTGATCGAGGGCCAACTCCCTGCCGTCTCCGGGGATGTAACGCTCACCCTGACGTGCGTCGCCCGCCATCGCAGCCAGTTCGGAGAGAGACGGCGCGTCCTGATGCGCGCAGAATGAGAAGAGAAGGAGAGACTCGGATGCCTGCGAGACGACGTCCGTCTTATGCCATGACACTGCGACTACTCCTCTGTCTATCCCTTATCCTGTTGTGCATGGGAGGAACCGCAATGCGCGATCCGCAAAAACCGGATAAGCCCTATCCCGGTTGGGACACCTTCAGTGACACCTGGGTCGCCACCGATGCGCTGGGGCGAACGCTGCCCGGTTATGAACAGGTCGGACCGCCGCGTAAAAACCGGTTTGTCGGCATCTTCTACTTCCTCTGGCTGGGCGAGCACGTCAACGGCGGTCCCTATGACATCACGAAGATCCTCCAGATGGACCCGCAGGCGATGCAGAAGCCGGACAGCCCGCTCTGGGGACCGTTGCACGCGCCGCATCACTGGGGCGAATCGCTCTACGGTTACTACCTGACCGACGATGCCTATGTGCTGCGCCGACACGCGCAGATGCTTTCGGACGCCGGGGTGGACGTGGTGATCTTCGATGTGACCAATCAGTTCACCTACAAACGCTACTATATGGCGCTCCTGCAAGTCTTCTCCGAGGTGCGGGCGGCAGGCGGAAAAACGCCGCAGGTAGCCTTCCTCTGCCCCTTCTGGTCGCCCGCGAGAGTCGTCCCCGAACTCTATCGCGATCTGTATGAGCCGGGTCTCTACTCCGATCTCTGGTTTCGCTGGAAGGGAAAGCCTTTGATCCTGGCGGATCCGAATCTGATCGAGGAGACGGAAGGCTCCATGCAGCAGAACACACCAGCGGCTCTGGCTCCGGGTAAAACCCTCGGACAGTCTTACACCACCGAGAAGTCATTCGATTCGGTCGCCTGTCATGTGCCGACCTGGACGACCAGGAACTCGGCGGTGACCCTGACGCTCTATCGGAACGGTCCGCTGGGAGAGAGGATCGCGCGGAAGCGGTTTACGAACGTCTCCGACAACTCCTGGCATTCGCTCTCCTTCCGGGAACCGCTGCCTCCCGGAACCTACTATCTGGAGATGTCGGAGGCGCGCGGAAAAATCGGCTGGTGGAGCCATACCGACGACGTCTTCCCGAAAGGACAGGCTTATGCCGACGGCGAGCCTGTTCAGGGAGACCGCAGCCTGCGCGTCTCCGTACTCGGGGCAGGAACGCGCCTGCGGGACTTCTTCACCTTTCGCAAACCGCAGCCGGACTACTTCCAGGGACCGACCATGCCGAATATGTGGAGCTGGCTGGAGGTCTACCCGCAGCACGTCTTCCGCAATGAGAAGGGCGAGAAGGAGCAGATGTCGGTCGGCGTGGCGCAGAACGCGGTGAAGGGTCGCTTGGGCTCCATGAGCGAGCCAGGAGCGCATGGACGTAACTGGCACAACGGCGCGAACGACCCGACTCCGGGAGCGATTGTGAAGGGGCTGAATCTACAGGAGCAGTTTGAACACGCGCTGAAGGAAGACCCGCAATTCATCTTCATCACCGGCTGGAATGAGTGGATCGCCGGACGCTTCGCGGAGTTTGCGGGCGTGAAGCTGCCGGTGATGTTTGTGGATCAGTTCAACCAGGAGTTCAGCCGCGACATCGAGCCGATGAAAGGCGGGCATGGCGACAACTATTACTATCAGATGATCGGCTATATCCGCCGCTTCAAAGGCGTCCGAAAGCCGCTCGCCGCCAGCGCCCCGAAAACCATCCAGATAGATGGCGATTTTTCGGACTGGGAGGATGTGCGCCCCGAATATCGCGACGACATCGGCGACCCGGCGCGCCGCGATCATCCCGGATGGAACAATGTGGAACACTACCGCAACGCCACCGGTCGCAACGACTTCGTGGCGATGAAGGTGGCGCGTGACCGCGAACACCTCTACTTCTATGTCCGCGCGAAAGAGCCGATCACCGCCCCCGAAGGTTCCAACTGGATGCTGCTCTTCCTCAACACCGACGCGGACCCGACGACAGGCTGGGAGGGTTACAACTTTGTCGTCAACCGCCAGCGGAGAGGCGACGGCGTGAGCGTACTGGAGGAGAGTCAGCGGGGCTGGAACTGGAGACCGAAAGCGGAGGCGCGTTACCGCATACGCGGCAACGAGATGGAGATGGCGATACGCCGCGCCGATCTGGGACTTGCCGATCTCTCGCGTCCGATCCGGCTGGAGTTCAAGTGGTCGGACAACATGCAGCGCGAGGGCGACATCCTCGACTTTCTTTTGAATGGAGATGCCGCCCCCGGCGGACGCTTCAACTATCTCTATGAGGTTTCGACGCGCTGAGTCGGCGGACGACGGCTCTCTACCGAAGCATCGCTTCCAGCACCGGAAGGAGCACATCGGCATAGCGCCGGTAACCCTCCTTTGAGAGATGCAGGTAGTCCGGCATGATTGTCTGGGAAAGACTGCCGTCCGGCTCCAGAAACTTCGCGCCTGAATCGAGAAAGCGCACCTGGTTGCCGTCAGCATAACGGGCGGTCAGCGTGTTTATATCCCGGATCGTAGCCCGCAGCGGGTTGGTCGGCTCCTTCTGCGTGGGGAAGATGCCAATTATCAGCACTTTCGCCTGCGGACACTTTTTTCGGATCGCCTGCACGCACCGACCGATTCCTTCGGCGATTCGTGCATTGCCGTGTTCATTGCGCCAGAGGTTATTGACTCCAATAGCAAGCACCACGACTTTCGGCTTTAAACCGTCCAGAGTCCCATGTTCGATACGCCAAAGTAT
The DNA here is from genome assembly GCA_964429855.1 of uncultured Chthonomonadaceae bacterium. GTDB lineage: Bacteria > Armatimonadota > Chthonomonadetes > Chthonomonadales > CAJBBX01 > CALLMM01. The sequence goes on along the minus strand of CAYSDM010000045.1, from coordinate 19,816 downwards.
CTGACTGGTCTTATCTCCGCCGATGCCGAAGTTCACAGCTTTTCGAGGCGCTAAGCGCTCTTCCCATTGCATTTTACCTTCGCCGCCCCAGCCCTGCGTAATGGAATCGCCTAGAAAGACGATCTCCGCTTCTCTCTGTTTTGCCTGCTCCACATACTGATTGTGGAACGCCATCCATGCCTTCGGATAATCGGGAAAAAAGCCGGGAAAAGGCAGGCAGGGATCCTGCGTTGCCGGAGGCGGCACGACATCCTGCTCTATCGCCACATTCTGCGTATTCTCCCCGGATATTTTTACGCTATCCAGCCAGGCTTTGCCTTCGCCCTCTATCAGAAGCAGCACCCCGAAACGGGCAGTTCCCAGCGGAAGAGTCACCTCTTTGCGAAACTCCGTCCAATCCGTATCGTTCTGGATGTAGTGCACCTGAAAGAAGGTTATAGGCGTCCAGTTGTCATGGAAAGGCTGCACACCGACATTGACTCGAATCGCTCCTCTGGATCGAACCCAGCCGCTCAGGACAAACCGATTCCCGGCTCCTCCGTCCACAATCTGGGAGGATTGTCCGGTCGCGGCTCCTTCGAAACTGGCAACACAGAGCGAGGCTTTTCCTTCTTTGAACGTTTGTGTATCCCGCAAGACGGCGATCTTTCCCGATCCAACCCACTGCGTTTCCCAGGCGGCAGGTATATCGTTCCCCATCTCCATGTCGCCGTTTTTCAAACGGATTACGGCGCGTCCGGACCTCGTTTCCGCGGTGGCATACCGAACATCCTCCTCCGTCTGAGAATAAGAGACGGGTTTTGTGTTCGGCAGGAAGCCGACGTTCCAGCGCGTGACGAAGAAGCCGCGTCCGTTCGATCCGAAGACCATCCGTCCGGCGCGATGCGGGTCGAAGGCGATGCTCTCGCCGCGCAGGATCGGCAGTCCGTCGTTTGCCTGCCGCCAGGTTTTGCCGTCGTCTGCGGAAATCCAGACGCCGGTCGCGAACGTGACATCGTGATAGGGATTGTCGTGTGTCGCAACGGCGATCCGGGTCGGGTCGAACGGATCGGACGCGATATGATGGACAAAGGCGTTGTCCCATAGACGCGCCCAGTTCTGCCCATCCCATCTCCAGACGCCGCCCCGCGCCCCGCGCCAGGAGGTCGCATAGAGCCGTCCCCGCTGATCCGTTGAGATTCGGGTTGCCGGCTTTGGTCCTCCGATATGCTGAACCGTCGCGCCGCCGTCGTCTGTCAGGAAGACTCCGCGCTCCCCTGAGAGGAAGAGCCGTCGGGTGTTGTTCGGGTCGGCAGCAATCCAGATCAGATTCAGGCTGCTCTGAACAATCTCCCACTTTTCACCCGCGTCCAGACTGCGATGCAGTTTTCCGGAGATGATTGTCCAGACCTGCTGCGGCGCATCGGGGCGCGCATAGATGGCGGAGGGTTGCGCGTTCTGCGACTGAAGCTCGGGAAGCCCCCGTGCCGCGCCGCCCAGCGCCTGCCATGTCCTGCCGTCGTCTTTTGAGCGTAGAATCCCCAGAAAGCTGCCGAACTGCCCCGCCGTGGAGTAGATATGATCCCCGGCATAGACAGCATCCACGCCGCCGCCCCAGGGCCAGGGTTCGTGACCGTGATAGGTCCAGGTTTTCAGACCGTCGCGGCCGCGCCACAGCTTCCCGGCGTCCATGCCGACCAGAAGGGCGTCATCGGGACGCTTCGGATTGAAGACGAAGTTCGTGCAGCACAGCCCGGAAAAGCCTCTCCCGCGCCATGCGCCGTTACCGGCAGGATCGTTCCCGGCATCCACCCATGTCCTGCCGCCGTCATAGGTGGCAAGGATATGTTCGGAACCGAGGCAGTAGGCAACGTTGGGGTTGTTGGGGTCTATCGCCATTACGGTGCCGCCGATTCCGGCGAAATAGGCGGTCTTTACCTGAAATAGCCTCTGACGATTCGGGTCGTGGTTATCGTTACCGACATTTCCCCGTGTCGCCTGCGGATACCAGCGTTTTCCGCCGTCCTTCGTGCCGTAAAGGACGCCTGTATCCCATGCGCTGTCGGCGGCATACATCACGTTCGGGTTTGACATGCTGACAGCAAACGCCTTGTACCGCGCCGTGAAGTTGGGGTCGGAGTGCCGCTTCTGACTCAAGCCCTCACTGATGGAGAGCCAGGTTTTCCCGCCGTCGGTCGTCTTATAGACTCCTCCCGGCAGGCAGTCCCCCTGCGGCGGCTTGTAGTTCTCCAGAGAGACCCATGCGACAGATGAATTCTTCGGATGGGCGATCACACGCTCAACATTATCATGCGGCAGTCCCGCGCTGGACTTTTCCCAGGTCTTGCCGCCGTCCTCGCTTCGCCAGACTCCCCCGGCGTCCAGCGCGGCAAAAACCCGCCGTGAACCGCTGCCCCAGGCGGCGGAGACGATGTTCTTCCCAAGATCGGCGGAGCGAGTCCAGCTTGCTCCGGCATCCCGGCTCTCCCAGACGGCTCCCCAGGCGGGCTGCCCGGGCGACTGCCAACGGCGGCTGGAGCCGCTAAACGCCAGCAGTCTGCGAGGATCCGCCGGGTCGAGAAGCACCTTCTCGATCGGCGCGGAGTAGTAGTAGTCGCCGTAGGGAGGGAGACCTTTGCGCCGCTCCTGCCAGTTATGCCCGCCGTCCCGACTGACATAGGGACCGCTCATCGTTCCAACCCAGACCACATTTGGATCGGTTGGATGCCACGTAAAGTCGGCGCATTCGTAGCTTTTCAGCCCGAAGGTAGACTGCCAGGTTTTCCCGCCGTCCTCCGACAGACCGATTCCGAGCATATCACCGCTGATCAGTTTTCGGCGGCTGTTGTGCGGACTGATAATCAATCCGGTCATCCAGCCGCCGCTTCCCGGTTCGCCAAGCGGCTGCCAGTAGAGGGGACGTTCCGATTTCGCAGGAGAAGCTAGCTTCTTCCCAGATGCCGGACGCGCATTCGATTTTCCCTGCCCGAAGGCAGGCAGACTGCCATATACGATCATCGCAGCCAGCAGTACAGCGCACATATGCAGAGAGAATTTTATCATGTTCGGCTTGCCTCCCGAAGTATAACCCTGGCGCTCCCTTCCGAGTTACCGCTGAAGAACACGGTCAACCTGTCTGTTCCTCCGACGGGAGCGTGACAGTCACGGCGGTTCCCGCGCCTGTCTCACTCTCAAAGGCGAGCGAGCCGCCATGCGCCTCCGCAATACTCCTGCAGATGGACAGCCCCAGCCCGGAGCCGCCGTCGGGACGCGCGCGAGAGAGGTCTACCCGATAGAAACGCTCTCCCAGATGGGGCAGATGCTCCGGGGCAATTCCGCACCCCGTATCGCGCACCGTGATGACCGCCTGCCCGCCCTCGCGTCGCGCCTCCATCGTAATCTGCCCGTCCGCCGGAGTGTAGCGACGCGCATTCTCCAGCAGATTCACAAACAATCGGATCAGCTCCTCCCCGTTGCCAACCACGCGCAGGCTCTCTTCGCCGACAGCGATAAGAATAGGCGCTCCCCCCTGCGTATTCACCCGCGCCTTAGCCTGCTCCAACACATTCCATACGATCAGAATCTCCCCGTTCTTGCCCAGATGCCCGGCGTCAGAACGCGCCAGGAGCAACAGGTCCTGCACCAGCCGCGACATCGCCGCTGCCGCCGAGTCCACCTCCTCCATCGCCTGCCGGTACTCCTCGTTTGTAGGGTGACCGCTCAGAGCCAGACTGGTATTGGCTTTGATGATCGTCAGCGGCGTGCGAAGCTCATGCGAAGCATCCGCTGTAAATCGTTGCTGCTGTTCCACCATCTGCTGAAGCTGCGCGATCAGCCGCTGCTGCTCCGCAAAAGAGACCTCCAGTCGCGCCAGCATCCCGTTGAAGGTGGTCGCCAGCGTAGAAAACTCGTCGTCACCCTCCACCGGCAGCCTCTCCGAAAGATCCTGCGCGCCGATCTGCGCCGCGGTCCAGGAAAGCCGTCGCACCGGGCGCAGGACGCGATCCGTCAGCAGCGCGCCTCCCATCCCGGCGCTGAGCAGCGCAATCGGCAGAAGAATCAGCAGCGCCTGATTCATCCCCGCCATCGCCCGGTTGATTTCGGTCAGCGGATAGGGCGCTTGCACGACCCCGGCAATCGGTCCTTGCGATGGAAACGGTCTGGACAATACGCGCACCGGCTCGCCTTCCCACTGTACGGTCGTAAACAGGCGCGCCCCCTGCGCCGCCTGCGCGAACGCCTCCGGATCGTAGGGAGCGGAGGGATCGGCGCGTAACAGCGATTCTCCCTGTAGATTCAAAAAGCGAGGACGCAGCACGCTCTGATAGCGTCCCCGGTCGCCCAGGTCACCGGGAATCGGCTCTTGCCGTCGCGGGTCTGGCGGAGGATAGAGGGGATCAGGGCGGAGATTGAAGCCCGGACCGGGAGGAAGCAGGTTGTCGGGACCGGGCTGCGGCGGCGGGAAACGATCTACGGGCGGACGCGGCTGGTCAGGCGGTCCCGGCGGTCGCTCGATCAGAGAGCGAGTGCGAAGCTCCAGAGCCCGATCCACCAGCGTCAGCATACTGGCGCGCGCCGTATACTGAAAGATTATGCCCAGCAGTCCCAGCAGCAGCGCCAGAGCCAGACTGTTCCAGAGCATCAGCCGGGCGCGAACGGAGCGGATACGAAACAGGCGGCGTAGCTGTTTCACTGTGCAGCTTCCTCCGGGCGTCGCAGGGTATACCCCACCCCGCGCACGGTCTGGATGAGTTTCACGGCATGACCGGCATCCACCTTTTTCCGCAGAAGCCCGATATAGACATCCACCGTATTGGAGTAGCTCTCCTCATCCATCCAGACACGCTCCTGGATCGTCTCGCGGGTAAGAATCTGCCCTTCGCGCGCCGCCAGAGCTTCCAGAAGGTCATACTCGCGATGACTGAGGGCAATCTCCGCTCCGGCGCGTGTGACGCGCCGCCGCGCGGTGTCTATCTCCAGATCGGCAATGCGAATATGGCGCGACTTATGAACCTTATCGCGCCGGATCAGCGCGCGCACGCGCGCCAGCAGTTCCGGGAACTCGAACGGCTTGGGCAGGTAGTCATCCGCGCCGATCTCCAGACCGCGCACGCGATCCTCCAGCGCGCCGCGCGCCGTCAACATCAGTATCGGAATCGGGTCAGGCCGAGACCGCAGCTCTTCGCAGATACGCCAGCCGTCTACTCCCGGCAGCATCAGGTCAAGAATCAGCAGCGAGTAACCGCCCTCCATCGCCATCTTTAATCCCAGCGCGCCGTTCTCGGCGACATCCACCCGATAGTGCGCCTGCTCCAACCCCCGGCGGATCACTCTGGCGATAGCCGCCTCATCCTCTATCACCAGCACTCTCATCGCTCCAGACGATCCTTTCGATGACTTTCTTCTACCATAGCCGAAATAGATGAAAAGCGTATGAAAAATCGCGCTCTATGCGCCTTCATGAACTATTTCGAGATTTTTATACGCTTTCACTTTTTTTCATCTTTCTTTCATCTTACGGTTTTATGCTATGAGAGTGAAGAGAAACAAGCCTGTTGAAAACAGCGACTCAAAGTTCCCGCAAAGCCAGACAGGACTTGCGGGAGAAGGAGAAAGAAGATGAAACTCAGTGTAAAAGCCGTAAAGCCGGGGGCGACGCTCTCCTTTGCGGCAGTGTGCCTCCTGGCGGCAACCGTCGCATTCGGGCAGTTTCCTCCGGGACCGCCTCCCGGCGGGCAGGGAGGTCGTCCGGGTCCGGGTGGACCGGGAGGCCCGGGCAGAGGTTTTCGCCCGATGCCGATGACGCTCGTGAACGCCCCGCTGGATGCGCTGGATGCCGCTCTGAAACTCACCGACGACCAGCGCGAGAAGATCGCGAAGATTCGACAGGAGATCCGCCAGCAGCGCCGAAACCGGATGCCGCGCCCGGAAGGACAGCCGGGCTTCCAGCCCGACCCGGAGCAGATGCGCGCTATGATGGAGCGTATGCGGGCAGAGGAAGAGAAGGCTTCAAAACGCATTGAAGAGGTTCTGAACGCGGAGCAAAAGCAGGCGGTTTCGGGAGTCATGAAAGAGTTGGATTCCCTGAGATTTCTGGGCATCCCCCCGGAACTCTATGGAACTCTGAAGCTCTCCGGCGATCAGAAGAAGAAACTGCTCGACATTGCCTCGAAAACGCAGCAGGAGCTTCAACGCCGGGAGATGGCGGCGAGAGAGAGCGGTGACTTCGAGGCGATGCGCGAGGCTCCCCGACTGCATCAGCAGGCGCGCGAAAAGGCGATGGCCGTTCTGACGGCGGCTCAGAGAGAACAGGTGGAGGAGTTCCGCCAGAATAGTCCGATGCCCGGTGGTCCGGGGTTCGGACCGGGTGGTCCGGGGTTTGGACCGGGAGGACCCGGGCTTGGACCGGGAGGACCCGGTGAACCCGGTGGTCCGGGAGGACCTGGTAGACCGGGTAATCGTCGCGGTGGACCGGGCGGACCAGGTGGACCGCCTCCCGGACCGGGAGGTCCCGGTGGACCGCCTCCCGGACCGGGAGGTCCCGGTGGACCGCCTCCCGGACAGGAAGGACCGCCTCCGGGATAGCGGACTTCCTCTGACAGCGCCGGAGCGTGAGATGCGCTCCGGCGCTGCTTTTTTACGGCAGGAGCTCTCGTAAACACCACGAAAAGGAGATGGACAGGCAGACGAATAAGGATGCTCCAACACGGAAGCTTTTTTATGAATGATCGTGAACGTTACCTTGAGACCCTTCTGTTCGGAAAGCCGGATCGGATTCCTTTTTCTCCGGGCGGTCCGCGCGAGTCCACGCTGGCAGCCTGGCGCGAACAGGGACTGCCGGAAGATACCCCCTGGAACGTCTATGTCCGCGCCCGGATCGGCATAGATTCGCCTTCCTCCGCTCCCAGACCGGGAATATGGATTCGCCATACCATGATCCCGGAGTTCGAAGAGAAGGTGATTGAAGAGCGGGAGAACTCGCGTATCGTGCAGGACTGGAAGGGTAATATCTGCGAAATCTCCCGACGCTATGACCCCAGCTATCTGCGCTACGCCAAAGACTTTGTGACCCGGCGATGGCTGCGCTGCCCGGTCGAAAGTCGGGATGACTGGGAGGCGATGAAGAGCCGCTACGATCCGAACGACCCTGCCCGCGTGCCGGAAAACCTGCCTGAACTGGGGAAAACCCTGGCGCAGCGAGACTATCCCATCGGAGTCGGCGTACATGGTCCCTTCTGGCAGCTTCGCGAATGGCTCGGTTTTGAGGGGCTTTGCCTGCTGTTCCACGATGACCCGACGCTGGTCAGAGAGATGGTTCGTTTCTGGACGGACTATATCTCCCGGCTGCTCCTGCGGGTTCTCCCGCATATCTCATTCGATTTTCTGCATATCTCCGAAGACATGGCATACAAGGTCAAGCCGATGATCGGGCCCGAGATGACCCGCGAATTCCTGCTGCCCTGTTACCGACAATGGGGAGAGATTCTTCGCGCCTATCAGGTTCCGATCTACGACCTGGACTCCGACGGCTATGTGGGGCATCTGATCCCGGTCTGGATCGAGGGGGGCATCAATGTCTGCGACCCTATGGAGGTCGCCGCCGGAAACGACATTCAGCAGTTCCGGCGCGAGTTCGGGAAGAAGATGGCGTTTCAGGGCGGCATTGACAAGCGCGCGCTGGCGCAGGGCGGAGAGACGATGCGGGCGGAACTGGCGCGGATCGAACCGGTCGCGCGCGATGGCGGCTTCCTTCCCGGATGCGATCATGCCGTTCCGCCGGACATCAGCCTGCAGAATTTCCTGGAGTACAGCGATCTTCTGGCGAGGATGACCGGCTGGAAATAGCCGCTACTTTACGGCGGACGCCCGCTGTTTCCCTTCCTCTGCGCGCGGCTCGACACCCAGCAGATGGCGCACAAAAAAGTCCTGCAGGCGTCGCTTGCCATAGGGCGATCCGGCGACCCCATGCCCCGCTCCCGGAAAGACTATCAGATCGAAATCCTTATCCGCCTGTATCAGCGCATTGACGACCTGCATGGTGCTGGCGGGGTCCACATTGGTATCCATCTCGCCCACCATCAGCAGCAGTTTTCCCTTCAGTCGGGGAGCCAGAGTCACATTCGACTGCTCCGCATAGTGTGTTCCGACCGGATAGCCCATCCATTGCTCATTCCACCAGATTTTGTCCATCCGGTTATCATGGCAACCGCAGTCCGCCACGCCCACCCGATAGAAGTCCCCATGCAGCAGCATCCCGCCCAGGGCGTTCTGTCCTCCGGCAGAGGTTCCGTAGATACCAACCCGGCTGACATCCATATACGGATACCGTTTCGCGGCGGCTTTGATCCAGAGAATGCGATCCGGGAAACCGGCATCCGCCAGATTTTTCCAGCAGACATCGTGAAATGCCTTTGAGCGGTTGCAGGTTCCCATGCCATCAATCTGCACCACGATAAAACCCAGTTCCGCCAGTTCCTGCGTCCCATGAAACGCCGAGAAGCTCTTCGGCACATGGGAACTGTGCGGTCCGGCATAGATCGCTTCAATGACCGGGTAGCGGTTCGCTGGATTGAAGTTCGTGGGACGGTAGATCACTCCGTAGATGTCGGTCTTCCCATCGCGCCCTTTTGCGACAAACCGTTCCGGTCGCTGCCATCCGGCAGCGACCAGCGCCGACTCGTCCCCCCGCTCCAGTTCCATCACCTTTTTTCCATCCTCCGCGCGGCGCAGTTCCGTCATCGCCGGCATATCCACGCGGGAGTAGGTATCCACCAGATACTTTCCATCCGGAGAGAACTGAACGGAGTGATTTCCGTCCCCTTCCGTCAGAATCGTCAGACCGGAGCCGTCGAAATTGATCCGGCAGTAGTGAACATAGTAGGGATCCTGCCCGGGTCGAATGCCTCCGGCGCGAAACCAGATCTGCCGCTTGTCGGCGTCCACCCGATCCACGCCGCGCACCACCCACTCTCCCTTCGTAATCTGGTTTATCACTCTCCCGGCTGCCGTATCATAAAGATAGAGATGGTTCCATCCATCCCGCTCCGACATCCAGACCGCCTCCTGCGTTCCCTCCAGCCGACGCAAAAAGACCTTGTTCGTCCAGTCAATGAAGGTCTTCGCCTGTTCATCAATCACGACGGTCGGCGCGCCGGTATCTGCATCCACCGCCACCAGCCGCATCACCTGATGCCCGCGCTGATTATAGAGGAAGGTAAACCGCTTCGAATCCGGCTCCCAGCGGATTTCGGATATCTCCCAGGGATTGGAAAAGAGCGCTTCGGGAACAGGGATCATGCGCGCTGTGCCGACATCAAACAGACGGGGACGCGAATGCGCGATTCGATCTCCCGGCTTCAGATAGTCGAAACTGTGCAGTTTCGGCTGAACTTGATCCTTCGGGGAAGACTCGACAACATAGACTTTATGCTCCTGCGCAGGGATTGTCTGCCGGAGGACAAATCGGCGCGAGTCAGGCGACCAGATCGGGATTCCCTCATAGGCATCCTGTGCAGAGCCATCCTGCGTCAGTGGCGTCTCTTTTCCGGTCGCCTGCTCGATCAAAACGACGTTCCGATTGCGAACCAGCGCCCTCCATTTTCCATCCGGGGAGAGCGCGGGATCGCGAGACGATTCACCCCTCGGCTCCCGAACGCTTCCGTCAATGACGGCGACAGAGGGATTCTCCTGCCCTTCGAATACCGCCAGAGCCCTGCCGTCGCGACTGCGCGTAACCAGCCAGACATGACCGGCGAAGGTGTGCTGCGCCCGCGTGCCGCCCGGAGCCAGCTTCCCGTATTCGCGACGGCGTCCTTCAAAGTCCAGCCAGTAGAGAGTCACCTCTTCGCCCGTGCGATTGACAAAGGTCAGCGAGGTATCGCCTCCGGTTCGCTGCGTGGCGCGCGATCCGGAACGCGGCGAACGCGCCTCCGCCCTCCCCAGCGACTCCTTCGCCTCCCGGAGCGCATAGGTCTTCAGATCGCACTCGTAGGTCTTCTCCTGCACCTGCGCCAGCATGACCTGTCCGCCCTCCGGGAACGCGATTCGATCCACCGGAAGCCGGTCGGCGGTAACCGGTTTCGGCAGCAGCTTCGAGAGCGACGCGGCAAGCCGCGTATGATCGAAAGCGCGTTCCTTTTTCGCCTGCGCCGGATCCACCAGTATAAACTCCCGGCGTCCGCCCGGCAGATCGCTGCGATACCAGAGGCGTCCCGATTCGCCGATCCACTGCGGCGCTACCGAGGCGCGGAAGACCTTCCCTGCAAACCGCCGCGAGAGCGCGTTCGCCCGTTCATAGTCGCTGCGAGTCCCCTGTGCTAACACGGAGAGCGAAAGGCTGAGGAGACAGATCATACAGGTAAAAAGGACGAATCTCATGACCGATATTCCACTTCCGTCTTCAATTTTCAGTGCCAAGGAGCCGATGCTAAACGGTCTCCGCCTGACCGCTGCGAATCGAGCGATAGACCGCGTCTATCACCCGCATCTGCCGGATGGCGTCCTCCGGCGTGTAGCGCGGCGTCACCTGTTTGAGGATGCACTGCGAGAAGTGCTCGAACTCCAGTACGTACTGGTTGACCTTCGGGAACCTCTCCTCTTTGCCGTTGATAACGATGGTCGCCTCCTCATCCGGCAGCCAGGATCGTGGAATGTAGATGGTTCCCTTCTCGCCCGCAATCTCCAGGTCTGCGCGGAAGGGCAGGTGAAAGCCGCAGTCCACCAGCGCCAGCCCCTGCGGATATTGAAGCACCGCCGCCATGCTCATATCCACCCCGTACTCCGGGTCCATCGTTCCCCGCGCATAGACGAGCGTCGGTTCATCCTGATAGTAGAACCGGGTTCCGCTGATCGGATAGCAGCCCACATCCATGATGCTGCCGCCTGCCAGCGCAGAGTCCAGCCGCACATTGTACTGTCGCGCAATGGAGAACGTGAACGCGCCGCGCACCAGCCGCACCGCTCCGATCTCGCCATTTTCTATCGCCTGAAGCGCGCGCTCATGCTGCGGATGGAAACGCCACATGAAGGCTTCCATCACCTTCACCCCGGCTCGCGCCGCCGCATCCGCTACAGCGCGCGCCTCCTCCGCCGTCGCCGTGAACGGCTTTTCACATAGAACGTGCTTGCCCTTCTCTGCCGCCCTGATATTCCATTCCGCATGCAGCCCGTTGGGCAGAGGATTATAGATTGCCTCGATTTCCGGGTCTTCCAGCAGCGACTCATAGTCGGCATACGCTTTCGGAAGATTGAATTCGGCCCGGAACGCCTCCGCCTTCTCCGCGCTTCGACTAGCAACGGCGACCAGTTCCACCGACTCCGCCTGAAGCATCGCCGGAACCGCGCGGGTGCGCGCGAAGTTCGCGCAGCTCAGTACGCCCCATCTCACTTTTTCCATCGTAGCTCTCTTCTTTCCCGCAATAGCCCGCGAAGGCTACTCCCGCATCCGTATCTGACGCGCCTCCAGTGAGCGAGGCGCGCCGCAGAAGGGACAGAAATTGATCGCGATGGCGGTTTTGCCCTCCGCATCCGGAATCACCTCCGCCATATCGCCCTCTTCGGTCTCCACAATCTGGATGCAGCCGCGCTCCGCTGCATCCGCAAAACCGTCACAGCACAACTCGACATCCACCCCATCCTCTTCGGTCATTTTCTTTGTCCTTGTTTACATGAAGACCCCCTCCCCGAAAATCGAGGAGGGGGTCGGCAGTGATCTATCTCCACGGCGCTATCCGCGCAACCCCTCGATGCGGTTTATATAGCGACCGAGAAGCTCCTGCGCCTTCTCCGGCGAATCCCCTTCCGCATAGACATGGAAGCAGGGATCGGAGGCATCGGGAAGCACCAGCGCCCAGGAGTGCTCATTGTATATCTTGATCCCGTCTATCAGATCCACGTTGCCGTTATCCTGCGCCTCGCGAGTCAGTTCCCGCATAATGCGCCCCTTGACCTCCCAGGGACAACGCACCTGAGCGCGAACCAGATGCGCCTCCGGTATCTCGCGTCCGATCTCGCTCAGGCTTAATCCGGAGACCGCCAGCATCTCCAACATCTTTCCGAACGCATACATCGAGTCAAACGCCGGCATAAACTCGCTGAAGATGAAGCCGCCGGAGTTATCCCCGGCGAAGTCCACCGGTGGGGTCTTCTTATCCGCGGCGGTCGCCGCCGCCATCAGCGATCGCACATCGGTTTTGGTGCGGATCACGGTTCCGCCATGCAGCGCGATCAACTGTTCGATGCGCGTGGGAGCGGTCACCGGCACGGCGATGCGAATGCGCGGATGGGTGCGCGCCGCCATCACGGCATAGAGGGTCAGCAGGTTGTGCCCCTCGATGATAAAGCCCGTCTCATCCACCAGCGTCAGCCGTTCGCCGTCATTTTCGAACATGACGCCGAGATCGGCTTTGAGGGTGGTGACGATCTGTGCCAGGTTGGGCAGCAGCGCGGCGCGCGCTTCGGGCGTTTTGGGCGCTTTATTGGCATCCACATAGGCATTCAGGGCGATCACGTCACAGCCGAGACGCCCCAGAATAGCCGGAAAGATGCTGGCGACGCGACCATAGTTGAAGTCCGCGACCACCTTTAAGCGCCGCGAGATCAGCGGATCGCTCTTGAGATGCCGCGCATAGTCTTCGTGGTACTGCTCGACGCTGCGGGAGGCAAACTCCAGACCGCCGATCTGCTCGATGTCAGCCCGCCCGTAGTCCTCCCGGAAGAACATCGTCTCGACCTTGCGCTCGGCGGCTTTGGACAGGTATATCCCGTCTTTGTCCATGAACTCGATGAGCAGCAGGCGCGGGTTTTGCGGGGAGATTCGCACATACATTCCGCCTGCCGCCGCCGAGCCGCGCAGCGTATGCCGCATGATAGGCAGCGGCATGGAGCGCATATCCATCACGTCGCAACCGACGGACATCAAGCCGGAGATGATGGCGCGTTTGATCATGCGAGCCGCCAGCCCGGAATCGCGCGCGGTGATCACGGTGGAACCGCGTTTCAGATAGGCTCCATAGCAGGCGCCAAGTTTTGTGGCAAAGTCCGGGGTGATCTCGATATTGGCGATCCCCATGACGCCCAGATCGCGAAACAGCGCGCCCAGCCACTTCTGCCCCCAGATCAGGCTCATCGTGACGGTCGAACCCGCCTCAATCAGCTTGTCGGGCCAGAGTTTGATCTGAGTACGGATGGTGCTCTCCCGCTCGATGCGGCAGCGCTCTCCGATGACGGCTCCCTCCTGCACATTGCAGTCGCGCTGAATCACCACATGCGAACAGACGGTGCAGGCGGTTAACTGGGTATTGCCTCCGACATAGACGTTGTCCCAGAGAATGCTGCGCTGAACGACCGCGCCTTCGTCTATGATGGTGTTATCGCCGATGACGCTGTAGGGACCGACACGCGCCCCCGACTTAATCTTCACATTGCGCCCGATCATGGTGGGCGGAGAGATCTGAACGTCCGGCGCGATCTTGCTGCCCTCTCCGACCCAGACGCCGCCATGCTCCTGCCCCTGAAGCTGAACGTTGGTCTTGCCGTCCAGCACGTAGTATTGCGCTTCGCGATACTGGCTCAGATTGCCGACATCGCACCAGTAGTCGGGCATAATGTAGCCGAAAAGGGGCTTCTCCTCTTTGAGTATCTGTGGAAAGATATCCTGGCTCCAGTCATAGCTGCGCCCCGGCTCCATATAGTCGAAGACGGAGGGTTCCAGAATGTACATGCCGGTATTGACGGTATCGGAAAAGACCTCGCCCCAGCTTGGTTTCTCCAGGAATCGTCGTATGCGCCCCTCATCGTCCGTGATGACCACGCCGAACTCCAGCGGATTGGGAACATGTGAAAGGACGATGGTTGCCAGCGACTCTTTCTGGCGATGGTACTCGATCGCTTTTGATATATCCAGATCGGTAAGAGCGTCTCCGCTGACGATAATGAAGGTATCGTCTCGCAGATACTCTTCCGCTTTCTTCACACTCCCTGCGGTTCCCAACGGGGTATCTTCCACGGAGTAGATCAACTTCACTCCCCACTCCGAGCCATCACCGAAGTAGCCCTCGATCTCGTCTGCCAGGTAGTGCAACGTTACGACGATCTCGGTTATTCCATGCTCCTTCAAAGAGCGGACAATATGCTCCATAATCGGCATGTTCAACACGGGAGCAAGCGGCTTGGGACGATGCGCCGTCAACGGGCGCAGCCGCGTCCCCTCCCCGCCTGCCATGACCACAGCTTTCATGTCAATCTCCCTTCTCGGAGAACCATCCGGCAAATGCGAGAAAGACTTCGCAATGGTTGTGGATGGAAGTATGCGACCAGACATCAACGATAACGGACATACGCTCCCGCAAGCAGCAGCGCGCCGCCGATAAACGCCAGAACCACTCCGACGAAAACGCCAATATGGATAAATGCCATCAGGAGAATCGTCAAGCCAAGAACCGTTTGCAGGGTAAAGAAGAAGGTTTTCTGCCGCCCCTTCGGTTCCCATAGAAGCAGCGCGCCGCAGATCAGGGCGCAGAGAACCACCACCCAGCCGACACGCAGGGAACCGATCTCTTTATCAAAGCCGCTGACGAGAAAGCTCTTGTCTCGAATGAAGTATGCGCCCACCGCGCTGGTGACCGGCGGCGGATTCTTGCCCCAGGTCAGCGCGGCGCTCATCACTGTCACCCCCATCCCGAAAAGGGAGAGGATTTCGCCCATCGAGAAGAACTTTCGCGCAGGTTTTTCGTTCATCTGACTTCCATGCAGGACTTCCGACGAAGAGACGCTATGGCTCTCGCCCGGTCTCCTGCGTCTTCTCCTTTGTATCTTTCCAGGCGCGCCAGAGAAGCCAGAACATCGCGATCCATAGCGGAACGCTCCACCAGAAGGAGTGTTCTGTTCGCAACAGGGAGGAGACGACCGCCGTCGCCAGCAGAGTCCATCCAGTCAGATAGGAGGCGCTCTGATGCTCCGATATTGCCGTCAGATGGATGTCCAGCAGATGCAGAAACCATCCGAAGTAGGCGCCGATCCGAGCCAGATCGTGCAGAAATGGAGAGGGCGTCGCCGAAATGAGCACCGTCGCCGATACTCCCAGCGCCACACGTATGCGCTCTGCGCGCTCTCGATCCGCACGCGCCGATTCCATTCTCTCCTCTTGTCGCTCCGGTTCCGTCTCCTCGCCTTATAGGCGCGATATCCGGCGGTTACCTGTTATCAGATTCTACGTGAAAACGCCGAACTCCTGCGCCTGCTTCGTAATCTCTTCGTTCGGCAACACCGCTTCTGACACCAGGACGAGAGGGAGGCAGAGATGATGTCCTGTTCCATATAATGACAGACATTGACAGTTAATCGCTGATGGACAGTCAATTCGACAGACAGGATGATATACTGGCTTGACATCCTTCCGGGAGAGGGGTATTCTGAGAATGAGCTGATGTTGCATTCGGGAGAGCGTTTTGATCGGACGGACTCTGATTCTCAAGCTGGCGGACAGCCCTCGCGTTCAGCGTTTCGTGCGTAATAACCGGGCGACCACTCCGATTGTCCGGCGCTTCGTTGCCGGTGACACCATTGAGGAGGCAATGCCCGTGCTGCTGGCGCTCAATCAGCGCGGAATGACCATCGCTCTGGACTACCTGGGGGAGAACGTCACCCGCGAGGAGGAGGCGGCGGAGTTCGTCGCCTACTATCGGCGGCTTCTGGGCATCATGGACTCCAGCCGACTCGATGCCTATGTCTCTCTGAAACTGACGCAGCTTGGGATGGACATCAGCGAGGAACTGGTCTATGACAACATGGTCAGCATTCTGGAGGAGGCCGCTCGCTTTCAGCGGTTCATCCGCATAGACATGGAAGGCTCAGCGTACACCGCGAAGACGCTGGATATCTTCTGTCGCCTGCGATCGAACTTCTCCAACGTAGGCACTGTCATACAGTCGTATCTTTACCGCAGCGCACGTGATGTAGAGATGCTGATCGAGTCCGGGGCGCCGGTACGTCTGGTGAAAGGCGCGTATAAAGAGCCGAGAGAGATCGCCTTTCAGCGTAAACGTGACGTAGATGATAGTTTTATTGCCCTGATGCAGATGTTGTTACAACGTGGCAACGATCCTGCCATTGCCACCCATGATGAAGCGATCATTCGGGCTACCAGGCAGTTTGCCCGGGATCAGGAGATTGCTCCTGCCCGGTATGAATTCCAGATGTTGTACGGGATTCGACGTGATCTACAGGATAAACTGGCTCATGAGGGCTATCGGATGCGAGTCTATACGCCGTTTGGTACCCAATGGTACGGCTATTTAATGCGGAGGCTGGCCGAACGTCCCGCCAATCTATGGTTTATGATGAAGAATCTAATGCGGCGCTGACGAAAGGCCGGTCTCGAAGGAGAGAGCGGCAATGTCTGATATGAAAGACCCTTTAGAATCGCCGGAAGCGTTTCAATCATATTGTGAACGTGTCAGACAGCTTTTACAGAGTCATATCACTGAACGTATAGAGTTCTTACAGGATGCTCAGTCGCAGATACATGCGCTCGAGTCACTGGCGCGGCAGGCGAGCGATATCGCGTTGACGCAGGAATTAGCCGTTCTGGCGCGCCAGTGCGAACGCCAGATATCCGCGCTTCAGAATGCGGAGGGCAGAAGCGTCACAGAACGTGAAATAACGGCGCTGGGAGTCCCCATCTCCTCCAGTCCTCCTGTGCGCAGCCCGGAGACTCTCCGCTATCTGGATAACGGCTCCCCCCATCTGCCGCCGGTCGCAGCGTCATCGGAGATTCGCCCCCCGGCAGGACGACCGCCTTCAGCTCCTCCCCGGATCATCAATGCGCCCTCGCAGCCTCCTGCCACGCCTCGCAGACCGCTGGAAGAGATATATCGCGACACAGATATGCTGGATGAGGAGGCGAACGCCGAACTCCATCCCATGCCGGGAACCGCCGGTCTGATTCGTCTGAAAGCGCTCCTGTGTCGCCAGCGCGCCATGCAGGCGGAGCTTGCCGCACAGGATGT
Organism: uncultured Chthonomonadaceae bacterium; assembly: GCA_964429855.1. Lineage (GTDB taxonomy): Bacteria > Armatimonadota > Chthonomonadetes > Chthonomonadales > CAJBBX01 > CALLMM01. Next base: position 2,831 of record CAYSDM010000045.1, on the reverse strand, counting down.
ACAGCCCAATCAGACGCTTCGTTATCTGCATGGCTACCTGCGCCGCCGGGTAGACGAGGAGCACGGTCCCGGACACTATCTGATTGCGCTGCGCAACGAATTATGGCCCGCCGAAGCCTGGCCCTGGAACCATCTTGCCTATCTCTATGAGGGACTCGCTGCCGCTTACGAGGCGCTGGACTGGTACGAAGAGAACGATCAGAACCTCACCAAGCCCGAACAGCAGGAGGTGCTGGAGAGCATCGCAGCCCATCAAACCCGTCTCTGGCGGCATCTTCAGACCTACTATCCCCGCCAGAACGACGAACACCAGATCAACCTGTTCCGCGATCTTTGCGCTCTGGCGGAGCAGCAGGACCTCTACCTCTTTACCCTGCAGGAGAGATGCCCCGACGATACGCTCAATGAACGCGCGGAGAGTCTCCCGGTCATCCTGGAGAATCTGCGTATGGACCGGGAGAATCGCACCCGGCGCGAAGCCACCCTGCAGATGTTGCGCTCTCTGCTTGCCGAACCTGATTTCGGAACCCGCGAGAACGATCGGCAGCGGCTTACGGAAGCGGTTGTTCGCTGCCGGGCAGAAGGACTGCCTGCCTCCAGTACCGCTCTGCGCGCCCTTTTAATGGACTGGGTGGCGATTCTGGAAGAGAGCGAGGAGCGAGTCGTTCAGGAGGTGGCGCGAGAGCTGCTGAAAGAGACCGAGCGTCAGGCGCTCCGGGCAGAGACGGAGCTTGCGGAGGTAGACCGTCCCCTCTCGGAAGCGGAGCAGGAAGAACTCGATGCGGTTCGCGCGCTGGTGCGCGGCAAGCGGTGTCTCTTTATCGGCGGAATATGCCGCGAGGAGAGCCGCCAGCGTCTGGAGAACGAGCTTCAGTTAGCATCCCTCGTCTGGCCCAGCACCAACGGCGCAGAGAGCGTCTATAAGTTTGATTCGGATATTCAGAACACCGACATTACGGTCATTCTGATACGCTTTATGCGAACCGGCTGGGGACAGGCGCGGGAACTGGCGGTAAAGCATCAAAAACAGTTTGTGCGACTGCCCGCCGGTTACGGGCTGCGACAGGTCGTCCGCCAGTTCTACCGTCAGCTTGTGCCGCATGATATCGTTGTCATCTCCGATAAGTAGAAGCGATTGCGGGGGACGCAGGGCAGGCTGCCTTGCGTCCCCTCTTTGCGTGTGAGGTATCCCATGGTCGCCGTATTCGACAACATTTACGAGGGAGCGGCTCCCTCTAAAATCGAGAAGTTTGAAAGCCGTAATCCCGCGCATCATGCAGAGGTGATCGGTCTCTTTCCCGTCTCCGACTCCGACGCTGTAGATGCCGCCGTATGGAGCGCGCGGCGCGCCTTTCCGGTCTGGCGCAACGTTCCTGCGCCGCGCCGCGCCGAGATTCTCTTTCGCGCAGCGGAGCGTCTGGCGAGAGAAAAGGAGTCGTTTGCGCGTCTGATGACTCGCGAGATGGGAAAGCCGTTGATCGAAGCGCGCGGCGATGTGCAGGAGGGCGTGGACATGCTCTACTTTATCGCCGGAGAAGGTCGCCGCCTGCATGGCGAAACTACGCCTTCCGAGCTTCATAACAAGTTTGCCATGTCGGTGCGCGCTCCCGTCGGGGTCTGCGCCTGCATCACGCCCTGGAACTTCCCGCTGGCGATCCCCTCCTGGAAGATCGCCCCGGCGCTGGTTGCGGGCAATACGGTCGTTTTCAAACCGGCGGAAGATACGCCGCTCATCGGTCATCGTTTCGCCGAACTGCTCATTGACTGCGGTCTGCCGCCGGGAGTCCTGAATGTGGTGCATGGCGATGGAGCGACGGGAGCCGCGCTTGTGCAGCATCCTGAGGTGAATCTGGTCTCTTTTACCGGCTCCAGCGAATCCGGAAAGAGCGTCGCGCACGCCTGCGCCGAGAGCTTCAAACGGGTCTCGCTGGAGATGGGCGGCAAAAATGCGATCATCGTGCTGGAGGATGCAGACCTGGAGCTTGCTGTGGACGGCGCGATCTGGGGAGCTTTCGGCACAAGCGGACAGCGGTGCACCGCCTCCAGCCGTCTGATTATCCATAAGAGCGTCTACCCGGAGTTCACCCGCAGGCTGATCGAGCGCGCTGCAAGCCTGCGCGTGGGAGACGGACTCGATCCAGAGACGAACATCGGTCCCGTCATTAATGAGACGCAGCTTGCGCGCATTCATGCCTATACCGAGATCGGGATCGCGGAAGGCGCATCGCTTCAATGCGGCGGCGCGATTGCTGAAGACGGCGCGCTTGCCGAAGGCTGGTTCTATCTCCCGACCATCTTTACGGAGGTGGATCCCTCCATGCGGATTGCGCAGGAGGAGATATTCGGTCCCACGACCTGCGTCATTCCCGCCGACAGCCTGGAGCACGCCATCGAAATCGCCAACAGCGTCCGCTATGGTCTCTCCAGTGCTCTCTATACGGCGAATGTCAACCGGGCTTTTCAGGCGATGCGCGACCTCGATACCGGCATTGTCTATATCAACGCCTCCACCATCGGGGCAGAGGTGCATCTGCCGTTCGGCGGAACGCGGCAGACTGGAAACGGGCATCGGGAAGGCGGTCACGTTCTGGATGTCTTTACTGAGTGGAAGAGCGTCTATGTGGACTACAGCGGTACGCTTCAGCGGGCGCAGATAGACACCTGAGCCGGTTTCAGGAGGCGCGAAGATAAGAGCCGTCCGGGGAAAGCTCGAAAACTCTCCCCGGACGGCTCTTGCTGTTGAAGGCGTGCAGACAACGTCCCTGCAGCATCCTTCCTACTGGCTGTCAATGCCCGGCGCGAAGGTTCCATGCCCATCGGCGCTGCAGGAG
>CAYSDM010000044.1:0-45381 GCA_964429855.1 uncultured Chthonomonadaceae bacterium | reverse complement strand
CAAATACTACCTGTGGCTGTCGCAGGAGCCGGAGCGGTTGACCTACTTTACGATGGGCGTGCTCTCCTTCGAGGTGCTGCTCGGTTTTCTGACCTTTACGGGGAGCCTGATGGCGTTCGGCAAACTGCAGGAGTTGATTCCGACGCGCCCGATCGTCTATAAGGGGCAGAATTTCATCAACCTCGGGCTGCTGGCAATCGCCATTTGCGCGGGCGTCTGGTTGACGCTCGATCCTTCCAGGAGCCTCCTCTTCCCGCTCCTGATCGCTCTCTCGCTGCTGTTCGGCGTACTGCTGATCATCCCGATCGGCGGCGCGGATATGCCGACCGTCATCTCGCTGCTGAACTCCTACGCCGGTCTGTCGGCAGCCGCGATGGGGTTTGTGCTGGATAACAAGCTGTTGATCATCGCGGGCGCGCTGGACGGCTCCTCCGGTTTCATCCTCTCGATCATCATGTGCCGGGCGATGAACCGCTCCTTCACCAACGTGCTGTTCGGCGCGTTCGGTCAGGTGAGCGCAAAGGCGCTGGAGGCGGGAGAGAAGCGTTCCGTGCGCAGCGCGGTGCCGGAGGAGGCGGCGCAGATACTGGAGAACGCGCAGTCGGTGGTGATCGTTCCGGGGTACGGCATGGCGGTCGCGCAGGCGCAGCACAAGGTGCGCGAACTCTACGACGCGCTCACGCGGCGCGGCGTGGATGTGAGATTCGCGATTCATCCGGTGGCGGGACGCATGCCCGGACACATGAACGTCCTGCTGGCGGAAGCCGACATCCCCTATGATCGGCTCTACGAGATGGAGGATATCAACTCCGAACTGGGGCAGACCGATGTCGCGCTCATCATCGGAGCCAACGACGTGACCAATCCGGCGGCGCGGCACGATCAGAGCAGTCCCATCTACGGGATGCCGATCATTGATGTGGATCGGGCGCGAACGGTGATGGTGATCAAGCGGAGTCTGGGCGCAGGTTTTGCCGGGATTGATAATGAACTCTACTTCATGGACAAGACCCTGATGCTCTTCGGAGACGCGAAAGCCTATGTCGGCGATATGGTCAAGGAGATGACCTCCGGCGGGCACTGATAGCGAAATCGGGGTTGCAGAAGGAAGCCGTCATGAACGCTCGGGAGACCTATGAGTTTGACCGGCAGGGCTATCTGGTGATTCGCGAGATGCTGACGCCGGAGGAGACGGCGTCCCTCGCTCAGGCGACGGACGAACTGGAGGCGCACGCGCTGGCGCGGCTAGCTCTTCCTCCGCGCAAAAAGAGCCTCTGGGGACCGGAGTATCATGCTAACCCGGAGCGCGGCTACCACGCCTGGGGCAGCAATGAAGAGGGGAAGACCCTGATGATAGAGGACTTCTTCAACGCCTCCCCGGCTTTCGACCTGCTGGTCAATCACCCGCGTACCATGACTTACATCTGCGCCATTGTGCAGGGGAGAATTCGAATCAACAACTCGGAGATACGAATCCGTTACCCCGGTAACGCCACCGGCGCGCACATGGGCGGACCGATAGACCATAAGTACCGCTACGGCGTGAACGGGCGCGGGATAGACTGCATGATGGTGCGGATGGTCTACTTTCTGCACGATGTCACCACAGAGCAGGGAGCCTTCTGCGTAGTTCCGGGCACGCACAAATCGGCGTTCACCGATCCCGTCTGGAGCGAAGGCAAGGCTCCGGAAGAGGAGCCGGGGATGATCGGGCTGGAGGTGAAGGCGGGCGATGCGATTCTCTTCACCGAGAATCTTCGGCACGGCGGCTTTACCAACCGCTCCCGGCAGACCCGCAAAACGCTGCACATCGGATACGGTCCCGGCTGGATGATGTCGCAGAACATCGCGACGATGGACGAGCCGCAGTTTGTCACGCCGGAGGCGCTGGCGCGTTTCGATGTCGAGCAGCGCGCCCTCTTCGTCCTCGGCTGAACCACGCTTCCGCCTACGTTACAATTGTCTCGACTCCCAGGAACCCGGCGACATCCTCCGCCAGCGCATACAGGCCGCGCTCATCCTCGGTATCGTCAATCTCCAGCCGGGTCTCGTCGGCAAAGAGGAGATAGAGGCTGTAGCGCGTGATGAGACGCGAACTGTCCCCGGAACTCACCCGCCACTGATAGTGGCGGATATCCAGCGAGCGAATGTCTTTTACCCGCGCAAGCTGCCTGCCGCCATGAAATACCTGATCGGTGTCGGCGTCCAGCGTGACCGGCGTCGTCTCACGCGCCACCGCCCGCGCCGTTCCGAGCAGCCCCAGGATGCCCTGAAGCACCATCCAGGCGGGAATCACCATGATGGCGAACGGCAGCAGGCGCAGCAGTTCCGAGGGATTCTTCAGAACATGGGCAAGAAGATCGGGGCGCGCCAGTCTCTGAATCGTCTCCCACATAAATCCGCGCAGCATATAGGAAAAAAGGACCAGAAATCCCGCGAACATCAGCGTCAGAATAACCTGCGTCACCAGCGCGTAGATATCGCGAATATCCTTCAGCGCGGGATACCAGAGCTTGGTAAATCGCAGCCGCCTGCCCTGAACCGCCATTCGGAAGCGGTCGGTCTGTTTGGAGGCGAGGGGAGCCGGGGGAGAAGCATTCGCAGGGGTCGGAGCGGGAGTATATCGGCGGGTGATCGTCTGATCGTGCGCGGGCAGTCCCAGTTTTCGAGCAAAATCCTCCAGCAGATCCAGCGCCTGAACGCGCGGGTCGGCGCCGCTCAACGAGTCCCCCTCCGCGATCTCTCCCAGTTCGAACTTCTCCCCCTTCTCGCCGTGAAAGTGCAGGAGGATACTCCATACCGCGCCTCGGCCCAACTGCTTCCGCAGCGTCAGATAGTGAAACTCTTCAAACGTGCCCTCCGTCCACCGGGCAAAGAGCGGAAAACCCTGCCGCCTGCGCCAGGTGCGCGCCCGCAGGTCTATCCGCAGATCGTTGGGTCCGGTCAGAAAGAGACCGAAGAGCGCCGCCAGGGGACCGATGATCAACGCTCCCAGAACCTCAAACTCCCCGGAGCGAATATCCGCGCTCAGCGAGGAGATATCGCGGATCCCCAGCAGGGCGATGCCAACCCCGATAAATAGCAGAATAAACCCGGCGATCCGGGTTCCGGCGTTCTGCCGATAGATGATCGCCTGGTCGTCGTTGCGTAGTAGTCGTGCCATATACACATCTATCGGATTCAATTGCAGTCGTTTTCGCCAACCGGAGGAACATCTCCGGAAGAAAGGGTAGTATGAAACCAGAGAGCGCAGTTTCGTCTTTTTGAGAGGGATTAAACAGAACCGATGCCGCAGATTGAGTTTGTGTGCGATATTCACGCCCCGCTGGAGAGGGTCTGGAAGTTTCATGAATCGGTGGACGCGCTGAAGATTCTCACGCCCCCGTATATACAGGTAACGCTGGAGGGCGAACCGGAACCGGCGCGTCTGGGCGCGCGCTACCCGCTGATTATGAGGCGGTTCGGCATCCCGATCCGCTGGCTGGCGGAGTACACCGCCTTTGAGCCGCCCTATCGCTTTGTGGATCGGCAGGTGGCGGGAAAGGGACCGTTTAAATTCTGGGAGCATCAGCACATTCTCGCCGAGATCCCCGGCGGCACGCGCCTGACCGACCGTATCGCCTACGAGCCGCCTTTCGGACCGCTGGGGAGGCTGGCGGACAGGCTCTTCATACGCCGCGATCTGGAGCGGATGTTCGCCTACCGTCACCGAATCACGAAAGAGAGGCTGGAGTCCGAATCGAGTTCTCCCGTCACAGAAAAAAGCCTATGATGCCATGCCGCCTGCGGATCGTTTTCCCGCTGCTTCTGCTCCTGAGCCTTCCGGCGCAGGCGCAGGACCTCTATCGCGTCACCTTCGCCTTCCGAACGGAGACCGCCGTCCAGAGCGTCTCGGTCGCAGGGACATTCAATCAGTGGAACGTGACCGCCAACCCGCTCACTCCGGATACGGAGCGGCGCGTCTGGTCGCTTTCGTTGCGGCTTCCGCCCGGAGAGTATCAATATAAGTTCGTGGTGGATGGCAACCGATGGCTGACCGATCCCGCCGCGCACACCGTAGATGACGGGCACGGTAACCGCAACTCCCTGCTGATGGTGCTGCCGCGCGGATACGACCGTCCAGCGCGAGCGGGTGACGGAAAGATCACCGGGTCGGCGGTCTACCATCAGCCGGGAGCGCGTTATCTGGTGCGCTCGCGTCCGGATCAGGCGATCCTGACTCTTCGCTCCCGACGGGGCGATGTAGATCAGGCGTTCGTGGCGCGCCCCGGCGTCGCCGCCGTCCCGATGCAGCGCGCCTTCGAAGACTCGCTGTTCACCTACTGGCGCGCCGCCATTGCCACGCCTTCATCGGGCATCCTGCGCTACGCCTTCAAATTCCGGGACGGAAAACGCTATCGTCTGTATGACAACCGTAAATGGCTGCGCGAGAGCGGGGCGCGTCCCGACTGGTTCCGGCTGAACCTGGCGGATGTCGCCGTCTTCGAAACGCCGGACTGGGCGCGGGACGCGGTCTTCTATCAGATTTTCCCGGAGCGCTTCGCCAACGGCGACCCCGCCAACGATCCGAAAGAGGTGGAACCCTGGGGATCGCCGCCGACCTACTTCAATCGCATGGGCGGCGACCTGAAGGGCATCGGCGACCGACTGGACTACCTGCAGTCGCTCGGAATCAATGCCCTCTACCTCAACCCTATCTTTCACGCGCGCTCCAATCACCGCTACGACACCACCGACTACCTGAAGATCGAGCCGGAGATCGGAACCAACGAGGAGTTTCGCGCCCTGATGGAGGCGCTCCGGCGGCGCAGTATGCGCATCATTCTGGATGCGGTCTTCAACCATACGGGCGTGGATTTTGCAGGCTTCAAAGACCTGCAGAAGAACGGGGCGAATTCCGCCTATGTCTCCTGGTACTTCGTGCGCGGCTACCCCATCGAAGTGAAAGACAATCCCAACTACGTCGGCTGGTACGGATCGCCCTGGATGCCCAAGCTCAATGTCCTCAACCCGGCAACCCGCGACTATCTTCTGGATGTGGCGACCCGCTGGATCAGGGAATACAATATAGACGGGTGGCGTCTGGATGTCGGGGATGAGGTGGACAGCGCCTTCTGGCGTCTCTTCCGACAGCGCGTGCGGGCGGCCAAGCCGGACGCCTATATCGTCGGGGAGACATGGCGGGACGCGCAGGCGTGGCTTCAGGGAGATCAGTGGGACGCCGCCATGAACTACCCCTGGCGCGGCGCGGTTCTGGATTTCTTTGCCTTTGAGACCATCCCTCCCGTCCAATTTGACCGGCGGTTGACCCGTATACGCGCCGACTATCCGCCCCAGGCTTATGCCGTGATGTTCAATATGCTCAGCAGCCACGATACCGAGCGGATTCTGACCCTCTGTAAAGGCGATGTGAGCCGTGTCAGGCGCGCTGCGCTCTTCCAGATGACCTATCCCGGCGCGCCTTGCGTCTACTACGGAGATGAGATCGGCATGGAGGGCGGGCGCGACCCCGACAACCGCCGCGCCATGATCTGGGACACGGCGAAACAGAACGCCGACCTGCTTGCCTTCCATCGCCTGATTATCGGACTGCGACGGGATCATGCCGTACTGCGTGGCGGCGACTTCCAGACCCTGATTGCGGACGATTCGCGTCGGCTGTTCGCCTTCGCGCGACGGCTGGAGAAGGCGGAGGCGCGCGTCTACTTCAACCAGAGTTCTCTGCCGCAGACGGTGGCAATACCGCAGGAGATGGCGCTGCGCGCCGCCACCGAACCCATCGAGGAATCGGCGCGATCCGGCGGCGTCTTCCGCCTGCCGCCGAAGACCGGCGCGCTCTTTATAAAACCATAGGGCAACCGCTGCGCTCGCAAAGACAGGAGGAAAATCCCGCGCTTTCCGTCTATCTATCCTGCGGAATGTCCATGAATTCATATATCCCTGCCAGATCAGGGCGCGCTCCGGCGCGGAAAAGGAGAGACGAATGAGCGATGAGATCGGTTTGCTGCACCACTGGATAGACACCCGCCGCGAGGAGATGATCGAGGCGCTTCAGGGGGTGCTGCGAATTCCCAGCAAGAAGGAGCCGCCCGTCGAGCCGAACGCCCCGTTCGGAATACCGGTGCGTCAGGCGCTGGACTATACGCTGGCGCTTTGCGAGAAGTACGGTTTTCGGGTGAAGGACGTGGACGGTTTTGCCGGACATGCCGAATTTGGCGAGGGCGAAGAGATGGTGGCAGCCTTTGGGCATCTGGATGTTGTGCCGGAGGGAGACCGATGGAGCTATCCGCCCTATGGCGCGGTGATCGAAAACGGCTACATCTATGCGCGGGGAGCATCGGATGACAAGGGACCGACCTACGCCGCCCTGTTCGCCGCCCGGGCATTGATGGAGAGCGGGCTGCCGCTGCGCCGGCGTGTGCGCGTCATTTTCGGATGCGATGAGGAGAGCGGGTTCGGCTGCGTCAAACACTACTGGGAGGTTGCGGGAGAGGAGCGTCCGGTGATGGGATTCACCCCGGATGCCGGTTTTCCGCTCACCTATGCGGAAAAGGGGATCGCCAATCTGTTCCTGGAACAGCGGATAGACTCAGAATCGGCTCCCCTTCGCGTGGCTTCCATGTATGGCGGAAGACGCCCGAATATGGTTCCCGACTATGCGGAGGCGCGCCTGACCGGAGAGGTCTCCGCGCTCTATCCCGCGCTGATCGGGCTGCTGAAGGGCTGGGATAAAAACATCTCCTGTGAGGCGGATGAGGCGGGAATCACCGTGCGGGCTGTCGGCAAGTCCTCGCACGGCGCGTCGCCGCAGGGAGGCGATAACGCGGTAGTGCGTCTGGCGCGCGCGCTTCTGGAACTGAACCTTCCCGGCGACCGGGAGTGGCTGGAGTGGGTGGTCGGGTCGGCGGAGTATACCGGAACGGGACTGGGAATCCAGGGACGCGACGACGTGGCGGGACCGTTGACCAACAATCTGGGCGTTCTGGAGATGGCGGACGGGAAAGCGCGGATCACCTACAATATCCGCTATCCGGTCACCTGGAAGTTTGCCGATCTTCAGTCGCGATTTCAGCCGGTAATCGAGGAGGCGGGATGGACGCTTGCGGATCACTCCGACAGCCCCTCGCTCTATGTCCCGCTCGATCAGGAGCCGGTGAAGACGCTGCTTCGGGTCTATCAAGAGGAGACGGGGGATAAGGAGAGTCAGCCCGGCACGATGGGGGGAGGAACCTACGCCCGCGCCACCCCCAACGCGGTCGCGTTTGGCGCAGGGTTCCCCGGCGCGTCCGACGGTCCGGCGCATGAGCCGGATGAGCGGTTCGCCATCGAGAACTACCTGCGCGCCGCGAAAATCTACGCGCACGCGCTGTATGAACTGGCGAAGTAGATCACGTGTCCGGCGGGCGATAAAAACGGCCCGCCGGACGATCCCTACATCTGCGGTCGAAGCGGCAGTTCAAAGAAGAATACGCTTCCCTGTCCCAGTTCGCTCTCAACCCATATCCTGCCGCCGTGCGCCTCGACCGCCAGGCGGCAGAAGGTCAAACCAAGCCCTGTGGATCGCTTCTCGCACGCAGCGCCGGTCGTTACCTGCCCGAACTTCTCGAAGATATGCGCGAACGCCTCCTTCGGAATACCGCGCCCCGAATCGCGCACGGAAAAGAGCATCTTCGAGGAATCCTCCAGAGCCTCGACGGATACACAGATGTGGCCTCCGGCGGGTGTGAACTTAATGGCGTTGCCCAGAAGGTTCACCAGAATGCGACGCAGCTTTCCGGCGTCGGCGCACACCGGCGGCAGGCTCTCAGGAATATCTAATCGCAGATCCTGCTCCTTAGCCTCCATCAGTTTCAGCACCTGTTTTACCGCCGCGCCGACCACCTCCGCCGGCTGCATCTCCTCATAATCGAGCTTCAACGCGCCGGACTCCATCTTGTTGATGTCCAGCAGGTCGCAGATCATCTCCAGCAGCGTCTCGCCGTTCTCCTGCGCAATCTCCAGCATCTCGCTCTGATCGTCGCTCAAATCCCCCAGAAGCGGCATGGTCTGAAGCGACGTGATGATACCGGTGAGCGGCGTGCGCAGATCGTGGACGATCATGTGCGTCAGGCTGTCGCGCAGACTCTCCAGTTCCTTCAGGCGCGAATAGTTGGCTTCCAGTTCGCGATAGAGAGTCGTCTCCTGTTTCCGAAGGTGCTGTTTTTCCAGACAGGCGTTGATTCTTGCCTTCAGCAGCATCGGATTGAACGGTTTGGAGAGATAGTCTTCCGCGCCCAGTTCGATACAGCGCACCACGGCATCCATCTCATCCAGCGCAGAGATCATAATGACGGGAATCCGGCACAGATCGGGGTCTTCTTTAATCTGCTCCAGCGTCTGATATCCGTTCAGAACCGGCATCATCATGTCCAGCAGCACCAGGTCGAAAGGAGCTTCGCGCAGAATCTCAAGCACCTGCTGCCCGTTTTCTGCGACGACGACCGTATGTCCGTAGCGGGTAAGCTGTCGGGAGAGCAGATTGCGGTTAAGTAGATTATCGTCCGCAACCAGCAGACGGCTGGGATAGGGATTGTTTGCCCCGGAAAACCCCGGTCGGATCGGGCGAACGGTGGTGAGAATATCCTCCACCATCTCCTGGACATTCTCGGTCTGAGTCTCCTGTCGAAACTTGCCGAAGGCATTCTGGGAAAACTGGATAATGTCATCCACCAGCCCGATGGAGGTGCGAGAGACGAAGTAGATTTTACGCAGGTCGGAGAGAAGCTCATCCAGTTCGCGCCGCTCCATCTCAAACTGCAGTTTTTCGCAGGTGTCCAGAATCTCCACCAGGTGCGTCCGCATCTGGTTTCTCTTCTCCTCGGCGCGCGCCTGTGGACGGTAGATGCCCAGATCGTAGATATGCGCCAGGTCCAGAAACTCGTCTGCCTGTGTCATCAGCTCCTGTCCGAGTTTATAGATGCGCTGAAGAGAGGGAAGCAGGGCAGACAGATTTCTCTGCTTCCCCTCTTCAATGAGAAGATCGGCATAGCCAATGATGGCATTGAGCGGCGTGCGCAGTTCCTGCCGCATATGAGACAGAAAGGCGCGCCGTGAACGTTCTGTGAGCCTGCTCTCACTCTCGCCCCGGACAGATTCGGAAGGGCTGTCGCTCTTCCACTCGGATGTGTTCATCTCTGGATCCATCGCTTCCCACTTTTAACTGCTTAATAAAAGGGTTCCTGTCAAGCGCGGAGCACAACAAAGGAGCCCTGCGTCGAACCGGTTAGGTATATCTGCAATTCCCGCACGGGCGCATATTGGTCACCGTCCGCAGGCATCTAGACCCACACGCGGACGATCATCCATGGTAGCTACTGGTTTATTCCCGATTCTCACCGGGTTTTCACACAGGGAAGGGGGGGCTAATTTGACCTCGACCGCGCTTGCGCCGTATAATGTAGTTCAGCGAAATGGAAGGGATCAGTATGGCGCAGGGAGAGAGGAAGCATCGAAACTGGGAGCCGTCCACCTGGGCGGGGTGGAGTCCCAACGGGATCGGCGAGGTCAAACCGAATCACTATCTGGAGATGATGAAGACGCTGTGGGATAACCGGGATGAGCTTGGCTACGCCTGGCGCATTCTGTCTCAGGGCGTCTGCGACGGGTGCGCGCTGGGCGTTGCCGGATTTCAGGACTGGACAATCAAGGGACCGCATCTGTGCGCGGTACGTCTGAACCTTCTGCGCCTGAACACCATGCCCGCGATGGATCACCGCCTGCTGACGGATGTCCGCTCACTGGAGCGGCAGAGCAGCAAAGAGCTTCGCTTGCTGGGACGCCTGCCCTATCCGATGCTTCGACGCCGCGGCGAGCCGGGCTTCACCCGAATCTCCCGGGAAGAGGCGCAGACGCTCTGCGCGGATCGGATACGTCAGTCGCTGCAGAGCTGCGGGAACGGCTCCCGGATCGCCTTCTATCTCACTTCACGCGGAGTCACGAATGAGGTCTACTACGCCGCGCAGAAGGCGGCGCGATTCCTGGGAACCAACAATATAGACAATGCCGCGCGCATCTGTCATGCGCCCTCCACCCTTGCGCTGCGCCGCACGCTCGGCGTCGCCGCCTCCACCTGCTCCTATACCGACTGGATCGGAACCGATCTGCTGGTCTTCATCGGCAGCGACGTTTCCAACAATCAGCCGGTGACCACCAAGTATATGTACTACGCGAAGAAGAAGGGCACGAAAATCCTGGTGGTCAACGCCTATAAAGAGCCGGGGCTGGAGCGATACTGGATTCCGTCGGCGGCGGAGAGCGCGCTGTTTGGCACAAAACTGGCGGATGACTTCTTTCTGGTGCATACGGGCGGCGATGTCGCCTTCTTCAACGGCGTGGTGAAGCGGTTAATCGAGAGGGAAGCGGTAGACAGAGAGTTTATCGCGACGCATACAGAGGAGTTTGCCGCGCTGCAGGAGTCGCTGGCGTCGCAGTCCTGGGAGATGCTGGAGAGGGCGTCCGGCGCGTCTCGCGCCGATATGGAGCGGTTCGCCGACTACGCTGCGAAGGCGCAGAGCGGCGTCTTCGTCTGGAGCATGGGGGTTACGCAGCATCGTCACGGTGTCGAGAACGTGCGGGCGATCATCAATGTCGCGCTGGCGCGGGGCTTCGTCGGACGGGAGCGGTGCGGGCTGATGCCGATACGCGGACACAGCGGCGTGCAGGGCGGCGCGGAGATGGGAGCCTATGCGACCGCCTATCCGGGCGGTCTGCCGATCAATGCGGAGACGGCGGCGCATTTTGCGGATCTGTGGGGATTTGCGCCGCCGGACAAGCCTGGCTTGAACGCCGTGCAGATGATAGATGCGGCGGCGGCGGGCGATCTGGATATCCTCTACAGCGTGGGAGGCAACTTTCTGGAGACCCTGCCGCAGCCGGACCACGTGCGCCGCGCCCTGGAGAACACTCCTTTGCGCGTTCATCAGGACATTGTGGTTACCAAACAGATGCTCGTGGAGCCGCGGGAAGAGGTTCTGCTGCTGCCGGCGACCACCCGCTACGAGCAGCCCGGCGGCGGAACGGAGACGACCACCGAACGGCGCATTCTGTTCAGTCCGGAGATACCGGGACGGCGCATCGGCGAGGCGCGCAGCGAATGGCAGACCATGACGGAGATCGCCGCGCGCGTCTTTCCCGACCGCGCCGGACTGATTCTCTTCCCGGACGCGCAGGCGATCCGCGAGGAGATCGCGAAGGCGGTTCCTGCCTACGCCGGCATCGAGACGCTTAAAAAATCGGGCGATCAGGTGCAGTGGGGCGGAACCCGCCTGTGCGAGGGAGGCGCATTCGCCACCCCGGACGGCAGAGCGCATTTCTCCATTCTGATTCCCCCCGCCGACATCGTTCCTGATGGGCTGTTCCGGGTCAGCACGCGCCGTGGCAAGCAGTTCAACTCGATGGTTCACGCCGGACGCGACCCGCTGACCGGGGCGGAGCGCGACTCGGTGTTGATGGCATCGGAAGATGCGCAGCGGCTGGGGCTGCGAAACGGCGACCGTATCACGCTCCGCAATGAGCATGGCGCGCTGGAGGGCAGGGTCATGGTCGCCCCGATCCGACCGCGCAACCTGCAGGTGCACTGGCCCGAGGGTAATATCCTTATCCCGCATGGACTGTGCGACGAGTCGGGCGTGCCGGACTATAACGCGCTGGTCGAGGTCGTTCGCAACGGCGCAGAGCCTCCTGTCCCGCACTGAAGCCGCATCCTGTCGCGAAAAAAAGCCCCCTTCTCAGCGGGAAAGAAGGAGGGACCGAAAAGGTCAGAGAGAGTCGACGGAAAGGGTGGCTTTAGTTCTCCTTCAAGGTAAATGGCTTGCATCGCCTGGCTGGCATGTCGAGGCAGCGAAACACTGTCACGTTAAGCGCACCGAGACATGTTAAGATTCTTCGCTTCGCTCAGAATGACATTCATGCTTCGCTCAGAATGACAGACATCAAAACTACCTGGACGACGTACTAGCGGACGGAGTTATTGCCGGAGGCAGCCCAACGCTCCTTCACCTGCCACATGAAGTTGGCGATCTTCATATCGCGGCTGGAGTCGAGAAAGCCATCGTAGTCCAGGTTCAGGAACGGCAGGTTCTCGTAACGCCGCCGAAACTCGTTGGAGAACGCCTGCACGATATTGCCGGGCATACAGTTGAACGGACGCACCGCGATGACGCCCGCCACGCCCCGCTCGGCCAAGTCCGCCGCCTTGCCCAGACTGCAGACCGCCTCGCTGCCGAAGTCGGGGTGCAGGAACGCCGCTCCCTTTTCGATCACCTCTTCTGCGCTGATATCCGGGTAGTCCTCCAGCATCCCCTCTACCGTATGAAAGAGTACATGCTCATCGCGGGAGGCAAGCCGGTAGTTCAGGGCGCAGTTGAGGTAGTCCTGCAGATGACGCTTGCGGAATGTGTCCATCCAGCGATGGCAGGCGTTATGCTCGCCGATCCGGACGGCGTAGGCGAAGAACTCGGTCGCGGGCGCAAGCCACGCCTCCCCGCCATGCCGTTCGATTTGACGCAGCACATCCTGATTGGAGCCTTCATGCAGCCGCACATAGAACTCTCCGACCACGCCCACCATCGGACGCCGTTCGTCTCGCCTGGGAACGCGCCGAAACGCCTCCTGCGCCCGGTGCAGCAGAATCTCCACCGGCTCCAGGTAGCTGGTGTCGAAGTAGGAGAGAACCTGATTGACTCCGTCGGTCATCCGCGCTTTCAGGGCGGGTATCAGCGCAATCAACTCCTGTAGATAGCGTTCATAGACCGTCGCGCTCTCCCCCGGCTGAACCTCATAGGGACGAGTGCGGCAGAGCATCCGGTGCAGCAGGTCTCCGGCGACAAGCGCATCCCAGGCAGTCAGCGCGAAGAGCGTCCCCAGTCCTCCATCCTTCCTCCGAAATCCCATGGAGGCGATATCGGTCTGCGGCATACCAAGTTTGTCCAGTATGCGCCGCTCCAGGATGTAGTACATCCCGAATCGGCAGGGTCCGTCGCTGGCAGCCATGAAGAAGGCTTCTGCGGCGGGATCGAAATCGGGAGCGGCGGCGCGGCAGAGAATATCTTCGGTGGTCATCAGCGAAGGCAGGCAGACATCTTCCGTGATGGCGGCGCGGGCGCGGCTCAGATTGGGATCGGGGGAGCGCGGCAGCGAATGCGCGTTGATGCCGTAGGCGCGCAGAACGGCGGCGAACAGATGCGTGCCGTCGCAGACATAGGGAATCCAGAGTTTGCGTCCCTCCACCTGCGTGAAGAGCCGCTCATCGGTGCGGATCGGCGCGTGCGTTACGGGCGTTTTAGGCGCGGTGGCGGTATCCGAAAACGCCTCGATCCGGGTCACGACGCCCGCATCCGCCGTATGCTCATCTATCTGCATCACATAGCACGGCTCCTCCAGTTCATCGCGGAAAAACGGATTGGCGAACGAGTCGGGGCCGCAGCCGAAATAGGTGAGAACCACGGCGCGCAGGCAGGGATCCTGGCGGATGATGCGCGCAGCGGCGAGCTTGCGCTGGATCTGACGCGAGGCGACGTTGGGCCAGGAGTCGGAGACGCGCTCCTCCGTCAGCGGTAGAAAGTCCTGCGGAATGGGCAGCGCGCCCAGATCGCGAATCTTCTTGCCGATGTTGGCGTTCACCGATGGATCGTAGAGCGTATAGGGACGCCCGACCACCACGAACGCCACCGCATCCTCCGCCAGCGAGTTGAGAACCTCCAGCCCGCGCTGACGCTGCCAGGCGCGAAAACGCTCCAGCGTCTCCAGCCCGGCCTCCAGCGCCTGATGCGCCTCGAAGGGGGTCTTCCCAAGCTGCTCCGCAATCTGCGAGAAGACGCGCTGAAGGTGACGCCTGCCCCGGTTGAAGTGGATTCGCGTGGTGATGCAGGGAATGCCGCGCTCAAAGACGCCGGTATTGGTCGCCAGCAGTTCCGGCGCCGCCTGAAGGTAGGGGCAGGTGAGGGATTTGTGGTAGCCGGGATCGGGCTGCTCGGTGGAGATGACGCCTGGAGTGAAGAGGTAGTCCACTCCCTTCTCCAGCAGATTGACATAGTGCCCGTGCGCGACCTTGTAGGGGAAGCACGGCTCGCCGAGCGCCGCCGCCAGCCCCTGACGGATAATCTCCTTCGTGGTGGGATCGGAGGGAACGACCTGAAACCCCAGTTCGGTCAGGAAGGCGTTATAGAGCGGGAAGTATTCGGAGAACATCAAGCCGCGCGGCACGCCGACCCGCTTTGCGCCGGGCGGAGCCTTCTTCTCATAGACCGCAAACAGCATCCGCTCGCGCTCCTCAAAGAGATCGGGGAGATCTCGGTCGGCTTTGGGTTTCGCCGCATCGCGGCAGAGAGCGCTGAACTTCTCGCAGCGGTCGTTATAGAAGTACTTCGGACCGTCCGTCATCTGGAAGGTGTTCACGTCGCAGGCGTTGGCGCATCCCCGACACTCGAAAGAGCCGACCGTATAGCCTCCCTCGGCGATTCGCTCGAATCCCCGAAAACGCGGACTCTCCACCGGGTTGCGCAGCGCCAGCCGCGCCGCGCCGAGGGCTCCCGTCAGATGCGGGTAGGGAGGCACGACGATGCGCCGTCCGAGCAGCGTCTCGAACGCCGCCACCATGCCCCGATTGAAGGCGACCGCGCCCTGAAAGACCACCTTCTGCCCGATCTCGCGCCCGCCGACGTTTTTATGCAGGTAGTTGCGCGCCGACGCCAGACAGACCGCCGCGCAGAGATCTTCCACGGGAACGCCCGCCTGCTGGAAGAAGACCATCGCCGATTCGGTGAAGACGGTGCAGGTCCAGTCCATCGGCGGCGGATTGGAGGCGCGCAACGCATACTCCCCGAAGTCGGCAACAGGGATTCCCAGCCGCGCCGCCTGCTTCTCCAGAAACGCGCCGCAGCCTGCCGCGCAGGCGCGATTCATCTCGAAGTCGGTGACCACCGCGCCGTCCAGCCGGATATATTTGGAATCCTGCCCGCCGATCTCCAGGATCGTCTCCACATCCGGCAGGAAGGCCAGCGTTCCGCTCGCCTGCGCGGTGATCTCGTTTTTGATCAGGTCGGCGCCGATGTAGTCGGCGGTGAGGTAGCGCCCCGAGCCGGTGGTGGCGGCAATGACCTGATCGAGGAGAAAGCCCTTCTCCCGCATCTCCCGGTAGATGTGCTCCAGGGTATCGCGCACCGCTGCCAGCGGGTCGCCGTTGGTCTTGCGGTAGTGGGAAGCCAGCACATAGAGGCATCCCGCATGTTCTGTCACCAGCGCGGCTTTGGTGGAGACGGAGCCGATATCCACTCCCAGAGCCGCCAGCGCGATTCGCTTCGGCAGGTCGTCCTGCGGCGGAGGAGCCAGCGCTTCGGAGAGAGCGGCGTGCAGAGGACCGGTTCCCTCATAGTGGAAGGGAAGCTGCAGCTGCGCCTCCAGTTTCGCCAGCGCGTCGGCAAGCCGGACGGGAGTCTGTGCCCGCAGCGCCGCGCCGATGGCTCCGAGCGCGCGATTATAGGGCGGAATGAAGAGCGAGCCGTTGAGGTTTAGCTCCTGAGAGAGATACTTCACGGCGGCGGGGTTCTCGGAGACGCCGCCGATAAACGCCACGCGCTCCGGGAACGGCTTGCCCCGCGTGAACCGGGCGCGGTAGTTGCGGCAGATCGCCTGGTGAATCCCGGCGGCGATACGCTCGCGGGAGGTTCCCTTCTGGTAGAGATGGACGATATCCGACTCGGTGAAGACGCTGCACCGACCGGAGAGCGAAGCCGGCCGCTCCGTCTCTAGCGCGACCCGCGCAAACTCCGCAATGTCGTTGAAGTTGAGGCGAACCGCCATATGATCCAGGAACGCGCCGCTGCCCGCCGCGCACTTATCGCCGAGACTGCAGTCGGTCATGACCAGCCGCCCGGTGCGCGCATCTCGCGCAAAGAGCAGGTACTTCTGCCCCTCGCGTCCCATCTCGATCAGGGTGCGTACGTCGGGATAGCAGCGGTTGAGCGCGGCGGTCAGGGCAACCGGCTCCTCCACCGCGTCCGCGCCGATCCACCGCGCCGCCGCCGCGCCGCCGGAGCCGGTCAGTCCCAGATAGACCTGCGGATCGGGATCGCCCAGTCTGTGCATATATTCACAAACTTCCTGCAGCGCCTCGCGCGCCCGCTGGAGCGGCTGCGCCTGAACCCGGCGGATCGGAAGCTCCTCCATCGTTCCGTCTTCCCGTAAAAAGACGGTTTTGAGCGTCTCCGCGCCAATATCTATGCCAACGCGCCATAACATCCAACCACCTCCTGCCGTCACAGAACAGGGTTGAGCCTCGCATACGGTCTATTCTCATCCGCAGTTCATCCGATAGCGATATATTCTCCCCATCAATTGGCTCCTCCTTGTGCTTTCTTTCACAAATTTACCGTTGTGCCAATAAATTTTTACAGGGGATGCCACTGCCGTGCCTGTCCTCAGCAAAGCCCTCAAGGACAGTAGTGAGATTGTGGGCAGGTATGCCGCCGAATCGTTGTCCAGAATTGGGGGAGGGGACGAGACGCAATGAACCGGCTCCCTGCACCGGCTCGTAGAAGGGGCGCCTATTCGGCGGCGCGCGCCCTTTCGCTCTGCTCTATCGCCAGCGCCGCCTGTCCCGCCAGGGTCGTCAGCAGGCGCATATGCTCCGGGGTGAAGGCGTCGGGCCGCGAGTGGCTGATATTGAGCACGCCGATCACCCGGTCGCGCGCGGTCATCGGGACGGAGAGGAAGGAGCGGACTCGCGGGGGGATCAGTTCGACATTGAGCAGGCGCGTCTCGCGGGTCAGGTCGGGGATGTAGAGCTGCTTGCGCTCCTGTGCCACCCAGCCGGAGATGCCCGTTCCGCGCTCGAAGGGGATGTGATCCATCAGGTTGACCGGCAGTCCGCGCGTCGCCCGCGCATTCAGCTTCTGGTTGTCTGCCTCCAGCAGAAAGAGCGTGGCGTTCTCGCAGGCGGTCAGCTCCGCCGCCGCCTCGATGAGAAACGCGCCGACCTGATCCGCGCTCTCCGCCATCTGCGCTCGCCGGCTCACCTCCAGCAGCAACGCGCTCTCCCGCGCGCTCCGACGCAGTCTCGTCCGCTCCTGGATGCCGCGAACCGCCATCGCCGCGCATCCAGCCAGTTCGGTCAAGACCTCCGAATCCTCCTCCTCGAACCGTCCTTCGGCAGGAGCGCACAGCCCGATCACCCCCAGAAATCCCTGTTCGTCGCGCAGGCTGACGCTCAGGACCGCCGGACTGCCGGCAGGCGGCTTCTCCTCTCCGGTCAGCGAAAAGGGGTTCGCAGCGGGCAGGGGCGCGGACTCGCGCAGACGCTCCTCGCAGGCGCGGCGGATCTCGGAGGGCTGGCTCTCCGGGGCGACCGGGACCGCCCTCTCCTTCAGCAGCGGAGCCACCTGCCCGACAATCTGCGCCGCGCGCATCTTCTCTCCACCCGGATCGAGCAGCCACAGCGCGGCTCCCCTGGCCTGGAGCGCGCCCATCAACGCCCGTAGAATCCGCGTGTTGAGCGCCTCCTCGCCGCCGTCGTCCAGCCCCGCCTGCAGGATATCCTTCACAACTTGATGCTGCGCCATCTTCGCCTGCTGCTTCCGCGCCACCGCCGCCACCTCCTGATAGTTGGCGCGGAGCAGGCGGTTCTGCCGCTCAAGCTCCTCCACCTGTGCCTCCACATCCTCGATGGTGCGCCGCTGAAGCACCGTCTCAGGCGGATCGGGAGTCGCTTGCGGCGCAGGCGGCGCGATTCGCCGCAGCGAGACCGCCAGCAGCGTCAGCAGCCCGGCATTCAACACGAGAATGAGAAGCGACGACGGCTGCGCTCCGAGCCGCAGGTGAACCAGATTCAACGCGGCGGCGCAGACGGCCACCCACAGACCGCCCGCCGCCCCCAGCAGCATGGCTCCCTCCACCACCGCCAGAAAAGAGAGCGGCAGGAAGGGACTGGCGAACCCGCCCGTCGCCGTAATCAGAACCGTCGCGGCAATCAGGTCGGTCGCAATATCCAGCGCGTAGGCGAGACGAGAGCGCGTCTCGCGTCCCGAAAACAGGAGAACGGGAAGATTATAGAGGAGCGCGAACGCTGGAGCCTGCCACGCCAGTCCGGACTGCCCGCGAAAGCTCGCGTAGCCGATCAGAGCGATGCCCAGCCACGTCAGCAGCCGCGCCAGAACCACCAATCGCAAGGCGCGAGCCGTATCGGTTGTCGGTTCCGCCGAAGAGGTGGGTTCCATCGCCGACGGAATGTCGCCGTTCGTCACAGCCAGTACTCCAGAAACTGCGTCTCACGCGCGTCGCGCCAGAGAATCTCCTCCGGCGACGCGCCGTCGAGCGCCGCCATCGGGATCAGCCCGATAATTTCGCAGGCAAACAGTTTCACCGCAAAGCGCGCCGCTTCCTGCTCGACATAACGGAAAACGGCGGGAAGCGAGGTCTCTCGCACGCGGGTCAGGTTCATGGAGACCTGCGCCCGGTTTCGCGACGCCAGAAACAGACCCAGCGCGCGCACGCCCGCCAGCGCCGGAATCGTCTCCCGGTCGCGCCGGATACGGGCGGCGATCCGTCTGGCAATCTGAAGGTCGGGCGTATCGAGTTCGATATTACAGGCGATCAGGGGGTCGCGGGTTCCGAGCACCACGGCGCCAGCGGTCGGATGCGGCGCATTCGGTCCCAGGTCCGGAGCGCGTTCTCCGGTCAGCGGTTCCCCGAACAGCCCCTCAAATCCTCCCTTGCGAATCTGCGGCAGGAGCGCGCGGTGTCCCGGAGCCGCGTTATATTCGTAGAAGTAGACGGGAAGCGCGAATCGTGCTGCAAGCTCCTGCCCGATCCGGCGCGCTGTCTCAACGCACTCCTCCCGCGTCACGCCGCGTATCGGAACGAGCGGGATCACATCCACCGCTCCCAATCGCGGATGCTGCCCGGAGTGGCGGCGCAGGTCAATCCGCTCAATGGCGGCTTGTACGGAGGCAAGCGCCGCCTCCGCAATCGCCTCCGCCCCCCCCAGAATCGTCGCGACCATCCGGTTATGATCGGGATCGGCGGAGCAGTCCGCCAGAATCGCGCCGGGAGCCGACCTCGCCGCCCCTGCAATCGCCTCGATCACCTCCGGGCGGCGTCCCTCACTGAAGTTGATCGCGCACTGAATCACCGGGCCGGAGATCCTTCCCCCGGAATCCGGCAGGGAGAACGCCCGCGTCACTTCGCCGCCTCGTTCACCGGGCGCGTCACCACGTAGTAGGTTGCCGATTCGGTATACCCGCGCCAGTAGGCCAGATTGAAATCGGTGATATTGAGGAAACCGACCCGAACCGCGCCTCCCTCACGGGGACGCAGCACAAACTGCACTGCGCCGTTATTCGTCCAGTTGAGCACCACGCGCCAGGGGGAACGTTTAAGCGTCCAGGAGCCGTCGCTTCCGGTCACTCCGGTGAAGTCGGGCTTGACATCGAAACGAGCGTTGCCGTATTCGCGAGAGATGGCGACATGCAGGGAGACCTGAAAGCCGGGAATCGGACGATTTCGTTCATCCAGAAAGACGAAGCGGTTGACGGCGGGAATGTCTATCAGGAACGTGCCGAAGAAGCCGCGCCGTACCCGCTGATCGCGATTGTAGGCGCGCGCGGCGTGTTCGCCCCAGAACCGATAGCCGGAGTCCCAGGGAATGCGATTGCGCCCGATGTTGTTGTCGTGGGCGTGGTTGCCGGAGAACATCATCTGATCGGCGAACCACCCCGGCGGGAAGTAGCCGACGCCCGGCAGCGCGCCGTTGCGCCCCTTCTCCACAGGAAGCAGGTAGTAGTCCGGCTGTCCCAGTTGATGCCCCAGTTCATGACAGAGGGGCCACTCCGGTCCCAGAAGCCACTGCGGATTGGCTTCATAGAAGTTCTTGCCCTCTTCGTTCTTCTCCATCAGTCCGTTGGTGAAGCCCCAGACGCCGTCATTGCCTCCGGTAACGTTGTCCTGCGGCGCATGGGTTCCGCCGGGGTCTTTGAAGTCTGCCGGAAGGAGCGTGATCCGATCCAGCCGCAGGCGCGCCGTGATGCCGTCCGGGGTCGCCGGGTGAATCTCGTCGCGGAACTGGCGGTTCATCTCCCGCACCTGAAACTGCGCCCAGTCGTCCCAGGAGTAGGAGTCGAGACCATTTTTAACCGTCGTGAACCACTCGTAGACTTTCGGCTGAACAAAAAAGTGAAACGACAGCGCGTCCGTCGCGTCTACCACCGCATTATTCTTGTGGGTGATCTCCGCGAACTTGCGGTCGCGGTTAACCTCAAACGCCACGAAATGGCGTCCCTCCTGCCACTTCCACGCGAGTCGGTAGACTCGCTCTTTTCCCGGCTCCAGCGGTTCATCCCATCCGCCGCCTCCCGCCGAGACAACATCTTTGCCGTCTATCACCCAGCGCCAGTCATAGCGGGGCGTCGTCATGGTTCCGGCATTGCGAAGCCGTGCGATAAAGGTGACCGTCTGTCCGGGTCGGGGCCACTTCTGCGCGTTGGGATTGACGATGGTGACGGGCAAGCCGTCGCCCTTATTGCCGTTGGGTTCATCAATCGGGCGATACTTCAGGCGCGTTCCTTCATAGCGGGGCAGCCGTTCGATAAAGCGAACAGAGAGGTCCGGCAGGTCTGGTTTCGGATCGCGCCAGCGATCCGTCAGCACCTGCGCCTGCGCGCCGACGGCAGCCAGAAGCAGCGCCAGCATAGGGACACAGGAACGAAACATGGAAGAAGCCTCCGGGAAGAGAGATTCATCTTCTCTCTGTTCGTAATCATCCTGCCGCTTTCCTCCGAACGGCGAATAGACCGCTGATGTCCTGGCGCGCGCCAGCGAAGTCGTCGCTGCCATGTCTGATTCGGTTAACTATTTCATGGGTAAGCAGGATAACGCTATATCCTGCGTGGAATCTATTTCCAGTATCTGGCAAATGGATCAAAACGAGTTCCACGATGACCGAGCGAGCATCCAACAGACAGGACTGTGAGAGCGAAACGCTGCGTCAGGAGAATGCGCGGCTGAAGTCCGAACTGAATTACTGGAAGAAAAAGAGCCAGGAACAGACGGCGCGCGAGGCGATGTATCACCAGGCGATCACCGCCGCCTACGGCGTGGTCTATCACCTGGATTTTGTCTCCAACCGCTATACCTATCTGGACGAGGGGATAGAGCGACTGATCGGTTATACGGTCGCCGAGACCACGCCGGAGCTATGGAAGCGGATCGGGTCGCAGTACCAGAGGCGCGGCTATATCGCCTCGATGACAGCGCAGGAGGCGTTCACCGGTTTTCGCGCCGGCGAGATTCCAATCTGGCTGGCGGACTATCTCTGCCGGACGAAGCAGGGAGAGGTGCGCTGGATATCCGACTCCTCGGTTCCCATCCGCGATGAGCAGGGGCAGGTCTGCGGCTGTCTGGGCATCCTGCAGGACATCACGGAGCGCAAGCGGGTGGAGACGGCGCTGCGCGAGAGTGAATCGCGTCTGCGCAATCTTCTGGAAAGCATGCATCTGATCGCGGTATTTCTGGATACGGAGGGGCGCATCACCTACGTCAACGACTTCCTGCTGCGGCTGCTGGGCTATGCGCGAGAGGAGATGCTCTCCCAGAACTGGTTTGATATGTGTCTGCCCCCGGAAGAGCGCGAGCTTGTCCGGGCGACCTTCCTGGAGAGGATCACGGAGGGGCGAATTCAACCGGAGTACGAAAACCAGCTATTGACGCGCAATCAGGAGCGGCGGCTGATCTCCTGGAACAACACCGTGATGCGCAATGCGCAGGACGTGGTGATCGGAACCGCCAGTATCGGAGTGGACATCACCGACCGCCGCCGACTGGAGGCGGAACTGCTGCAGGCGCAGAAGATGGAGAGCATCGGTAGACTCGCCGGCGGCGTCGCACACGACTTCAACAACCTTTTAACCGCCATCCTCGGCTATACTGAACTGGCACGCGCCTCCACCGATTCCGAAGAGGAGATGCTCTCCTGTCTGGAAAACATCTACAAAGCCGGGCAGCGCGCGGCAGAGTTAACCACGCAGCTCCTCGGCTTTGCCCGCAAGCAGATCATCTCCCCACGCGAGGTCAATCTGAACGACCTGATCCTCGACACCGACCGCATTCTGCGCCGCCTGATCCCGGAGCATATCCAGCTTGTCGCCGTTCTCCATGCAGAACTGGGACTGGTGCGGCTTGATCCGGGGCAGTTTCAGCAGATCTTGATGAATCTGGTGGTGAATGCGCGGGACGCCATGCCGTCCGGCGGCAAGATCACAGTGGAGACCGAAAACTTCCGGCTGGAGCCGGATTCCCCGCACCCTCCCGCCGGCATCTCCCACGGCGACTATGTGATGTTAATGGTGTCGGACACCGGCGAGGGGATGCGCAAGGAGGTGCAGGAGCATATCTTCGAGCCGTTCTTCACCACCAAAGGCGTCGGCAAGGGAACGGGACTGGGACTGGCGACCTGCTACGGAATTGTCAAGCAGAACAACGGCGCGATCTGGGTCGAGAGCCGGATCGGGCTGGGAACGACCTTCCGGGTCTGCCTGCCGCGGGTCGAGCCGACCGCCTCTTCCGCCTCCATTCCCGCCGCTCTGCATCCCGCGCGGGGAATCGAGACGATTCTGCTGGCGGAAGATGAGCCGATGGTGCGCGACATTGCCGCGCGGACTCTGCGCGATCACGGCTACACGGTGCTGGAGGCGGCGGACGGGCGCGAGGCGATGGAGATCGCCAACGCCGCGTCGGAGCCGATCCACCTTCTGATCACCGATCTGGTGATGCCGCACCTCGGCGGCGGAGAACTGGCATGGCGTCTGCAGAAGGTCGTGCCCAATCTGCGCGTGCTGTATATCTCCGGCTATGCGGAGGAGCCTACCGTCCTGCAGGGACTGCATCTGGAGCGCGCCGACTTCCTCCACAAGCCTTTTATCGCCGAGTCTCTGCTGCGCAAAGTCCGCGAACTGCTGGACGAAGCGTAAGCAGCTCTTCAGCGCGTGATGCGAAAGACCTCCGCGCCGCAGGCGGCGTAGAGCGTTCCGTCGGGCGCGACGGCGAGGGTGGAGAGGTTGGAAGGCAGTTCTGCTGTCGTCATAGCCTCGCCGGACTGCAAATCCACCGCAATCACCACTTTGCCGCTGCCGTAGTAGGCTTTTCCATCGCCCGGCGCGACGATCACGCGGCTGCTGACGCGGGGGGCGCGCTCCGCCGCTGCGATAAAACTCCGCGTCTCCACATCGAACAGACGCAGCGCGCCGTTCACCGCCATCGCCACCCGCCCCGTCTTCGTATCATGCGCCAGCGCGCGCACGCTGTTTGCCCCCTCGAACCTGTGGGTGAAAATCGGCTGGCGCGTGGCAAGATCGAGAATCCCGAACTTCGCCGACTCGCCCTTCTTCTCCGGCAGACCGTTGGCGCTCAACGAGGTTCCCACATAGAGGCGATTCCCGTCCACCGCAACCCCCTCCACCGCCTGCTCGCCCAGCGGATTGGCGATCAGGTCGGTCTTGCCGGTTCCCGGATGGGTGATCGCCACCGCGCCCCCGTAGCGACCGTACTGCGCCATCCAGCCGGAATAGAGCCTGCCGTCCGGTCCGGTCACGATGCCGCCGGTGGGACGAATGTAGTCCGGTCCAACTTTCGCGACCGGACGCGGGTTTTTCAGATTCCACTGATCCCAGGGCTTTGTCGGATCGTACTCGGTAATGTCTCCCCCCGCATACGAGGCGGCATAGGTCTTGCCGTTCAGGAACGTCACATCGTAGACCTCGCCTCCGGCATCGCAGACGCCCCCGGTATTCACCGTCTTTTTCGTGCGTGTGTCCATCCAGAAGAGAGTCTGTCCGAAACTGGGACCGCCCCATATCCTGCCCTTTGCGTCGGCTTTCAGAAAGAGAGTGGGGCGCGGCGCGATTTCGACCGGGATCGGACGCAGCTTCAGCGTCTTGTCGCCCGGTTTAAGATGAAAGTAGTCCTGTCCGCGCACGCCGAAAACCTCTCCCTTACGATTGGACGCCAGACACCAGCCGCCGCGCAGATCCATATCCGCGATCAGCGTCAACGCCTTCTCGCCTATGCGATAGCGATAGAGCGCGTTCCCCTGGCGCAGGAAGAGCGCCTCGTCGGTGGTCAGGTAGAGGTCTACCGACCACCCCCCCCTCTCCGCCGGAGGCGTCGGGAACGGCGGCGGCACGCGGGTAAACTCCCGTCCCTGAAAGACGCTCGAACCGGCAAGGAGGTATTTCTGCCAGACCATGCCCATCGTCACCCCCTCCAGCGTCTCCGGAACCGCTTCAAAACGCCTCGCGACCGGATCATAGAGGCGCGTGGTCGGCTTCTCGGTGCCGAAACTGCACAGAATCCGCCCGTCCGGGGTGGGAGAGACATAGCGCAGGTAGAGATTGGGCGGAGCAGGCGCGCCGCAGTCCTCCACCGTATAGGTGTCGAGATTGAGCGCGCCGAGTTTTCCGCCGGGATAGGTTCCGCCGTAGAGCCGACCGTCGCCTCCCAGGGTCAGGTTCCAGATATACTCCTCGCCGGGAAAGCGGATCGAACGGACGAACTGCATCTGCCGCAGATCGAAGACCATAAACTGCCCGTCATAGAACGTCCCGACCACCAGCCGATCCCCGGCAACCTCCTTCAACGCCCAGGAGCCGGCTCCCTTCGGGGCGCGAATGCTCCTGCCGGTGTTCGCAGCGGGATCAATGAAGATCAACTCCGCGCCGCTCATCTCGTTCATGTTGGTCAGAACGAACCACTCTTTCCCGGTCTGCCGGTCTGTGACCATGCGACCTGCCAGCGCCTGAAAGGCGCGGCACGGCGTTCCCAGCGACTCCACTTTTCTCCCCTCCTGCGCCCGAACGACGCATGATAACGCCAGCAGCGCCAGCGCGCACACTCCCCGGAAACCGATCCTTCTGCCTCTCATAGGTTCTGATCCTTGCCCGCAACGCCTGCCGCATCTCGATCCGACCGCCTGGAACGGAAGATGACGGCAGAAAGGAAATCACCCGTCCCGTGTGTAACTCATAACTTCAGCGGCGAGGAGTCTATGCCGCTCCATGCCCTATTCGACGCGAAAGCGCCGACATCATTCCTCGAAATGAGCCGACCCATGCCAACTCCTGAACAACCGTCTCTCTCCCGGCACGCTATTGTCTCGCACAACGTCGCGCCGATGTGGGCGGAACCGGAAAAACGCTCCGAACAGGTGAGTCAGGCGCTGTTCGGGGAGAGAGTGCGAACGCTGCGAGAAGAGGGCGATCTTACGCTGATCGAGACGCCCGATGGCTACACCGGGTGGGCGCGCCGACAGCATCTGACTCCCTGTGGCGAGGATTCGCGCTATCCCGCTCCCGGTCGCGAGGCGCAGATCAACGCGCTTTTTCTGCCGGTTCTGAACGCGCCGGAGGACCGGGCAGAACGTCGGACTCTGCTGACACTCGGCTGCCGGGTTGAACTCGCCGACCTTCCTGATTCCGACCATGCTCCGATCCGCCTGCCCGATGGACAGACCGCCTATGTTCGGCGCGACAGTTTGCGCACAGAGTGTGAGCCGCCTTCGTTGACGGAGACGGCGCGCCGGTTTCTCGGCGTTCCCTATCTCTGGGGAGGGCGCAGCGCGTTCGGAATAGACTGCTCCGGCTTTACGCAGCGCGTCTATGAACTGTGCGGCTGCCTTCTGCCCCGCGACGCCTATCTTCAGGCGCGCGCGGAAAGCCTGTATTCGGTCGAAGCTGAATCGCTTCAGGAGGGCGATCTGGTCTTCTTCGGCGGCGACTATGACCCGCGTGGGCGCGGCATCACCCACGTCGGGATCGCTCTGGGAGACGGACGGTTTATTCATGCGGCGGGGAGCCTCGGCGTCGCCGTCACGCCCCTGACGCAGCCCCCCTATGACCGACAGTTTCGGTGCGCCCGGCGCCTCCGCGACGCCATGCTCTGAATACCAAAAACAGACTCGACAGGCAGGAACTTGCGACGGTCGGTGCGAACTGCCTGACTGAAGACTCTCATCATCACAAGGATATCGAAATATGCATCCCAATACATCCCTGCGCATTCTCCGCGCGCTGCGAGACAGACCTGGCGCGGAGGCGTCGCGTTGGCTGCGCCGCGCCGAGATACAACTACAGTTTGCCCGCGCCTTCGCGTCGCTGCCCGCCTACCGGGAGAGAGGCTGGGAAGCCGCCATTGACCGGGCAGAGGCGCGACTGGATAACTATGTGCCTGACGACGGCATCGAGGAGTTGATCGGAGCCGTGCGCGCCGCCGAAGGCGATCTGGCAGAGATCGGACAGGCCGCCCGCGAATACCGGATTCACTGCGTCGGTCATGGACACATTGATATGAACTGGATGTGGAGTTGGGCAGAGACTGTCTCCGCCACGCACGACACCTTCGCCTCCGTGCTCTCGCTGATGGAGCAGTATCCCAACCTGACCTACTCCCAGAGTCAGGCGTCTGTCTACGCCCTGATGGAGCGGCACTTCCCGCACCTGTTCGAGCAGATTCGACAGCGCGTAAAGGAAGGACGCTGGGAGGTGACCGCCGCGCACTGGGTGGAGGGCGATAAAAACTATGCTTCCGCCGAAGCGCTCTGCCATCACCTGCTCTATACCCGCAGCTACTTCCGCGAGAAGTTCGGCCTGTCGCCGGAAGATGAACCGATTGACTGGGAACCGGATCAGTTCGGTCACGCCAACACCATTCCCGACATTCTCGCGCAGGGCGGAATCAAGTACTACTACGCCTGCCGCACCGGCGGCGGCTTCGATCATCCCCTGGTGGGCGAGCCGCGCCCGCGCCTCTTCTGGTGGCAGGGACCGGACGGCTCCCGCATTCTGGTCAATCGGGAGAGCACCTGGTACAACAGCTACGTCAACATCGGCGATAATGTCGCCCTGCCGATGGTCGCCTTTGTGGAGGAGACGGGACTGCACGACTGGCTCAACGCCTACGGAATCGGCAATCATGGCGGCGGTCCGACCCGCGCCGAGATTGACTTTTTGCTGGAGCTTCAGGACTACCCGATCTATCCGCAGATCGTTTTCAGCACCTGCAAGAGATACTTCCACGCCGTCGAGAAGGAGCTTGCCGACAATCCAGCGCTGTCACTCCCGACTCTGGATCACGAACTGAACTTCGAATTCACCGGCTGCTACACCTCGCAGAGTCTGATCAAACAGGCGAACCGCTTCGGCGAAAACTATATGGTGGAGGCGGAGACGCTGGCGGCGCTGGCGGCGAAACTGGCGGGGATTCCCTATCCGCAAGAGCGGCTGCGCGAGGGATGGATCAACGTACTCTTCAACCAGTTCCACGATATTCTGCCCGGCTCTGGCGTGCGAGAGACCCGCGAACACGCTCTCGCGCTCTTCCAGGAGACGGGAGCGATCTCCGGCTCGATCAAACGCGCGGCGGGAGGCGCGCTGGCGGGACAGGTGGACACGCTCGCGATGCTTCCCGACACGCCTGAAGCCGCCGAGGAGCGAAAAATTGTGGAGCAGGGACGCGCCAATACGCCGTTTGTGGCGGGCGCGGGGATCGGGGCGGGACAGACCGGCTACTCGGTGACCAATGGCGGCGGGCGACGCTTCCTGCCGTTTGTGATCTATAATCCCTGCGCCTGGACTCGCTCCGAGTTTGTTATCCTGACGCTCTACGATACCGATCTCGATCCGGGACGAATCGTCGCGCTGGATGAGACGGGAGCCGCGCATCCGACCCTCTTCCTGGGGCGCGGAAACGACTGGGGGCACGACAAGGTTATCGTCGCGCTGCCGGTGCGCGACATTCCGCCTCTGGGGTACCACACCTATCTGATCTGTGAGGGACGCTCGAATGTCTCTGTTCCGACCGTAAAAATCTTCCCCGGAGACGCTTTTGAGACACCTTACCTTACCTTCGGCGCAGACCGCTATCGAGGGGGCGTGCGCCATCTGACCGATCGGCGCACCGGCGCGCAGATCGGCGGGTTCGGAACGCTGCCTTTCGGTCAGTGGGAGTATCAGACGGAGAGACCGCGCGGAATGACGGCATGGGTCCTCGGCGGCGAGGTAGACGAACCGATTCCTCTGCGCGCACAGTACTGCCATGTGCATGGCGCCGCGCGTAATCAGGGGACAGCGGTTCCGTTTGGTGACAGCATCGCCTACCGGGTGGAGAGTCTGATGGAGGTTCCCGGCACGAACAGCACGGTACGCCTTCAGACGGTGGTACACGGACTGGAGCCGCGCATAGACGTGACGGCGGAGATTGACTGGCGCGAAATCGGCGATTCAAAACGCGGCATCCCCGGCTTAAGCATCCGGTTCCCACTCTCGCAGGCGGTCGAATGCGCTCCGGCGCGATATGAGACGCCTTTCGGCAGCGTGGAGCGCAGCCTCTTTAACAACGAAGAGGTTCCGACGCTGCGCTATGCCCATCTCTCCGGCAAAACCGCGACCGGGAACGGTTCAGCGGCTCCCTTCGGCTTCACGCTGCTGCAGGACTGCAAATATGGTCATGCCATGCAGGGCAGCGATCTTCGCCTGCGGATTATCCGCTCTTCCTTCGATCCCGACCATGCGCCGGAGGTGGTGCGCGAGACGGTTCGCTACTCGCTCTACCTGCACGACGCGCCTGCCGATCCCGCGACCCTGACCCGCCTGGGCGCGGCATGGAATCATCCGCTGCTGGTGATCCCGGCGAATCTGCAGAGCGGTACGGCGGCGCAGAGGCAGGGGTTCGCGCAGCTGGAGACGCCGAACGTGGTTCTGAGCGCGTTCAAGCAGGCGGAGTCGGGCGAGGGGCTGATCCTGCGTCTGGTCGAGTTGAACGGGCAGGACACGGAGGCGGTGGTTACGCTGGCTCCCGCGCTTGCCGCCGGTTTAACGCGAGCAGCGCAGACCGACCTGATGGAGCGTCCGACCGACGGGCAGGCGTCCTTCTCGAACAACACGCTGCGCGTCCCCGTTCGCGCCCACAGCTTCGTCACTGTCCGCCTGTCGTAATTACACGCGCGCGCCCGGATCCTCCTGCGGATTGAGTGAAGATCCGGGCGCGCTCCTCAGAAGCCGAACCGTTCAAAGCGGCTTTCCCGGAAGGCTCCCTGCCAGGGGCCGGGAGTCTGATCGGGCAGTTCAACCTCCGCTGTTTCCTCCCTGTAGAGACGAAAGCCCCTCGACAGGTAGTTTTGCAGCGCCGCCGGACCATCGAGCGTGCAGGTGTGCACCCAGACACGTTTTGCGCCCATCTCCCACGCTCTTTGCACGGCGGCAGTCAGCAGCCAGCCCCCGATCCCCTTCCCGATGAACTGCGGCAGCAGCCCGAAATAGGCGATCTCCACCTGTCGTTCCGGTTGACTCTCCAGTTCAAAGTAGCCGACAGGCGTCCCGGTAACGGAGCCGATCCAGGTCTCCAGTTCCGGTCTGTCCAGATAGGACTTCCACTGCGCGTAGGTCCAGGGGAGCCGATCCACCCAGTACCAGTCGCCGCCGACCGCCGTATAGAGGAAGCGGTTCAGTTCGGGACAGGGAATCTCGGCGCGGCGAACCTCGACCGCTTCCAAAGGCGGTTTCGCGGGACGAAGCTCTTCTGGGGAGAGCATCTCCAGATAGTGGATGGTGACGGGTCGCTTCATCGCGCCCTGCCGCTGCCGATCCATGCGGCATCATTGGTGAATTCGCGCGCATAGGCGTAGGGGATAGAGGCATAGCTGCCTGCGCCCGCCGAGTTGCGTATTCGGAAGATGCCGCCGCCGGGATAGCGCGAATCGTCCTCATAGCCGACCAGCAGAATGCTGTGCCCGTCGAACACCTCCGACGCCGGACACATCTGCAGCACGCCGTCCTCCCACTGCTCCCGCCGGGGCCAGCGCAGCCCCGCGCAGACGGGCCATCCTTTGCGCAGGGTCGCCTGTATCTGCTGAAACTGCGCGTCGGTCAGCCCGGTCTTCACATCCCACTCTTTGATCCACTGAAGCCGATATCCCGCCTCGCGCTGTCGGCGCGCGTTCTCCACCGCCGCCGGAGGAATCGCCAGATTTGGATCGAACGCGGCGGCGTAGGACAGGTCGCCCTCCAGCGCGATGCCGAACTGCTCATACCCTTTCCAGAGATCATGGAAAAAGCCGCCGTCGTCGTACTGCTCGATAGCTCTATTGGAAGCCCAGTTCAGAAACTCCTCGCTCAGCCGCACGCCACGCCGTGCCTGTTTCGACGCCGCGTACTCCAGTCCGCCTACAATCGCAAACACAGAACAGGTTCCGCGCCCTCCCTGCGATTTCAGCGTCAGCCCCCAGCGTTCAAATTGAGGTCGTAAATCTACGCGGCTCGCCCCTGTTCGGGTCGCCTTTTGCGGCAAGTTCGCCCCGGCGCAGCAGGCTCCGGCGATCAACAGCAGAATGGTCGTCTGCACTCTCTCCTCCCATGTCTGACCCGTCTTTCGGCAGTTATATCACACGGCTGCCGGTTCGTCAATGCGGTACGGATTCTGCCGGATTGCGGGTATACTGAAACCGAACAGATCACTACACGCGGGAGACGGTTACCGATGGCAACGATGCGGCAGATCCGGTCGCGTATCCGGGTCGCCAAGAACATTCAGCAGATTACCAAGGCGATGAAGATGGTCGCGGCGGCGCGGCTGAAACGCGCTCAGGATCGGGTGCAGGCGGCGCGTCCCTACTCCGAAAAGATGCGCGAGGTGGTGGGCAGCCTGGCGAACGCGGCGGCGGGTTCCGTGGAGCATCCCCTGCTGGCGCGGCGCGAAGTGACCACAACCGGCATCCTGATTATCACCGCTGACCGCGGACTGTGCGGCTCCTACAATACCGCGCTGCTGCGCCGGGCGTCGGAGTTAATCAGCGAGTTCGACCGCTCCCGGCTCAAGCTCTACACCATCGGGCGCAAGGGCAACGCCTTCTTCCGCCGCAGAAACTATCAGATCGCCGAGAACCTGTCGGTAAACACCAACAACATCAGTTTTGGAGAGGCGACCGCCATCACACGCATGGTTCGCGCCGCCTTTGAGCAGGAGGAGATAGACGAACTCTATGTCGTCTTCACCCGGTTCCGCTCGGCGATCTCGCAGACCCCGACGGTCATCAAGCTGCTGCCGATTGAGCCGCCGCAGTCCCATGTGGAAGCCTTTTCCGCCCCTGCGATGGACTATATCTTTGAGCCGGACCCCGCCAAGCTGCTGGGCGAACTGCTGCCCCGCTACCTGATCACCCAGGTCTATCAGGTGCTGCTGGAATCGGTCGCCAGTGAACATGGCGCAAGAATGACCTCGATGAGTTCCGCGACCGACAACGCGGGCAAGATGATCAGTTCCCTGACCCTCTCGCTCAACCGCGCGCGTCAGGCGAGCATCACCAAAGAGATTTCGGAGATTGTCGGAGGCGCGGAGGCGCTGAAGGGATAGTTCCCCGGCATATCTACTCGTTTTGAGAGGCGGATCGGATGATCCGCCTCTTTTTTCGCGTTTGCGCGGGAATTTCACCGGATTATAGCAGATAAAAGTAACCATTTCCGGTGGAAGGCAATTGTGTTATAATGACCGCAACCGTCGAAACGCTGAATACGCGCATTGCTCACAGGACGAACAATTCGCGTGTTTCTGTCGTCAAACACGTACTGCTATTCAGGAGTTTCGTGAGGTTATGGGCGCTCAACCGGCAACCACAACGGAAGCGGGGGCGGACACGATGGCTGCGGAGATAACGCTCGCCGGCGACGTGGCGAATGTGGAAGACCGTCTGGCAATTCGATGTCGCGCGGGCGACACCCAGGCGTTTAATGAACTCGTCAGTCGCTATCAGTTAAGGCTGTTTCGCTTTGCTTATCGGCTTCTGCGGGATCGCAATGAAGCTGAGGACGCGGTGCAGGAGACCTTTGTGCGCGCCTATCGCGCGCTGCCTGCCTACCGTCCCAATGGCTTTTTCTCAAGCTGGATATACAGTATTGCGCTGAATGAGTGCCGCCGTCGAATGCGAGGCTTTCGCCCCACCGTCAGCCTGGACTTTGCGCCTCCGGCGCGTAATGCGCCCGATCCGCAGCAGTCGCTGCTGAATCTGGAGCGCAACCGGCAGTTGCGGGACGCCATTGACGCCCTGCCGGAACACTATCGGCTGGTCATGATCTTCTTCTACTTCGAGGAGATGTCCGTAGAGGAGATTTCGCGAGCGCTCAAGCTCTCGATCAGCGCCGTGAAGGTGCGGCTGCATCGCGCAAGAGAGAGACTGGCGAAACGTCTGGAACAGGACCGGTGACTCTCTTCGTCCTGCCCTGCGCGATCGCACTGATCTCGAGGATGAAACAGAATGCGTTGCGACTCCGTTCGTGAAAAGATACATCACTGGTTCGATAAGCCCGGCGCGGCAGCGATGCCGGAGGAGGTCGGTCAACACCTTAAAGGCTGCGCTGACTGTCGAACATTTATCTCTCGCTGGAACGCTCTGGAGCTTCGGATGCAGTCCATGCGCGAGGAGATGCCGGAGCTTTCTCCAGGCTTTTCAACTCGTCTGGCAGAACGGCTGCAGAACGCCGCGCCCGCGCCCCGTCGCCCCCTGCTGATCCAACACTGGCGATGGGCAGCGGTCGGCATGGCGACCATGCTGCTGATCGCGCTCTTTCTGATGCGTGGCATGATCGGCTTTGACCGTAATGGCGCTCCGGCAAACCGCGTCGCCCGCCCCTCCACCGATATGATGCGCCCCGCGCCGCTTCAGCGAGCAGGGGAGCCGCCTGCTGTGCCGCTCTCATCCGATATGCCGATGGCAAACACCTCTCGCTAGACGGAAAATGTACGCCGGGTGTCCGGTTGTAATAGACAGGGACATCCGCAAGAAAACGCGCGTTCCGCCCCGAACGCGCGTTTTTCCGTAAAAGGAGCGTGGCATGAATACCATCAGCAATATGAGCCTGCCGGACGACCTTCGACGCGCCATCATCGAAGCGACCACCGCCGTTAAGATGGGCAGGTCGCTCACCGTCCACTGGAACCTTCAGGGATACCTGCCTTCTGCGGAGAAGGGACAGTACTACGTGGAGTACGATGTCGGCATAGATCGGGAAGGGGGGCGCGGCGCGCGGCGCATTGTTCTGCTCGTTGGACCGAAAAAGTCGCCGCACCTGCCCTCCGCCGTCATCCCGCAACGACAGAAACGGGAAGACGGAACCTACCGCTACCGCACCGATCAACCCGATCATGGCGGGGCGCGACGTATCTGGCGAGTCTTCTTCAGCGATCAGCACTATAATGCCGGATCGTGGTACGAAGTCACCGGCTATTGACGACGCAGACTCCTCCAGCAGACGGGAACGGCAGTCCTGAGGGAACGGACGACGCGACGAACCGATGGCTTGAACTGGCAGGCGCAGTACACCTGCGACCGGAAGGCATGGCGTCTTCCCATGTGGCGGAGGCTTCCGTCCGAGAGCCGCCTGCGGAAGACGGGGGAGCGGCTCTCTGTAGTTGGATCGTTGGAAGAATGTGGTATGCTTCCTGTATCGAGACGCGAACAAGCGTCTTACTGGAAGGAAAATCCGAGATATGTCACAGGCAGTAGAGGCTTTGAACGGAGCGGAAGAGGTCGTATGGGACCTGAGCGACCTCTATTCCAGTCCGGATGACCCGGCGATAACGCGGGATTTAGAAGCGGCTATGCGCGATGCGGAGGAGTTTGCGCAGCGGTATCGCGGGCGGGTTGCCGAATTGAGCGCGGCGCAGATGGAGCAGGCGTTGATCGAATCGGAGGCGAGGCAGGAGCGGATCGGAAGGCTCGCCAGTTTCGCCCACCTGAACTGGACGACCGACACCGCCAACCCGACCTTTGGCGCGCTCCTTCAGCGGGTGCGCGAGATGCTGTCCCGGCTCAATCAGCAGACGCTCTTCTTTGAACTGGAGTGGGCGGCTCTCTCCGAGGAGCAGGCGCAGGTCATGAATGCGCCGGAACTGGCGCGCTGGAAGCACTATCTGGAGAGCGAGCGGAAAATGCGTCCGCACCTGCTGACGGAGCCGGAAGAGAAGATAATGACCGAAAAGCAGGTCACCGGAGCCGGAGCCTGGTCGCGATTCTATAACGAAACCGTCAACAGTATCGAGTATCGTCTGGACGGAGAGACCCGGACGCAGGCGGAAGTTCTTCGCCTGCTGTATCATGCGGATCGCGAGGTGCGCCGCCGCGCCGCTGACAGCGTGACAAGCGGGCTGCGAGCGCATCTGCGTCCGATCACCTATATCTTCAACACCCTGCTGGCGGATAAGTCTTCCAATGACCGCCTCCGCAACTTCCCGACCTGGATTTCGTCGCGCAACCTGTTCAATGAGACGACGGATGAGGCGGTAGAGGCGCTGGTGAAGGCGGTGACCGGAAGATACGATCTGGTGGCGCGATACTATCGAGTTAAGCGTAAAGAACTGGGTTACGACGAACTGTTCGACTATGACCGATACGCGCCGCTGGCGCAGGCGGAGGCGACCTATAGCTGGAGCGAGGCGCGCGCGTTGGTCGAGAACTCATTCGCAGCCTTTTCTCCCCGTCTGGCGGAGATCGCCCGGGAGTTCTTTGACCGACGCTGGATTCATGCGGCGGTGCGACCGGGCAAGCTCAGCGGCGCGTTCGCGCATCCCACCGTCCCGTCCCATCACCCCTACCTTCTGGTCAACTATACGGGCGTCGGGCGCGACGTGATGACTCTGGCGCACGAGATGGGGCACGGCGTCCATATGTATCTGGCGCGCCCGAAAGGAATCTTCGAGAGTGGAACGCCGCTCACCACTGCGGAGATGGCTTCCGTTTTCGGCGAAACGCTGGTTTTCAACGCCATGCTGGAGAGCGAACGTGACCCGCGCGTGCGGCTCTCGATGCTGGCAAGCAAGATCGAGGACACCTTTGCCACCGTCTTTCGGCAGATCAGCATGAACCGCTTTGAGGAGGCGATCCACACTGCCCGACGCGCGCAGGGCGAGCTGACCACCGAGCAGTTCAATGCCTTCTGGCTCCAGACCCAGCGGGAGCAGTTCGGCGACAGCGTCACCCTGCGCGACGACTACGGCATCTGGTGGAGCTATATCTCTCACTTCATCGGATCGCCCGGCTACGTCTACGCCTACGCCTTCGGCGAACTGCTGACGCTGGCGCTTTACAATCGCTACCGGCAGGAAGGCGCGTCATTCGTGCCAAAGTATCTGGAGGTGCTGGCGGCAGGGGGGTCGGATCGCCCGGAGAAGATTCTGGCGCATGTTGGCGTAGATCTGACCGATCCGGCGTTCTGGCAGGAGGGACTCGCCGCCATCGAAGCGATGGTTGCCGAGGTGGAGCGAATGACCGCGTAACCGAATCTTCCGCCTCTCCAACAGCCGGGCGTTTCTTCTCTCAGAGAGAACGTCCGGCTTTCTCTTTGTCCATCTCAGACAGAATCGGGAGAGAGCGATAGACTTCACTCTATCGCTATGAACACTCTATACAGAGGTCGCTCTGCCCAATCATATCGGCTTCATCTGGAGAGAGGCTGCAAAAAATCGGCTCGCTGCTTGACATTATGAGCACAATCTGGTAGGCTTTATGCAAAGTACTTTGTAATTCAAAGTGCTTTGCATTAAATGAGGAGATGCTCATGCGCGTTAAGATGATCCTCCCTGCGCTCACGGAGGCTAATAGCCCGCTGTTTCGCCCCATCAAATACTCCCTCTTTCCCCCGCTCGGACTGGCGACGCTTGCCGCTTATCTCAATGAAGAGGATGAGGTCACGCTGCAGGATGAACACGTCGAAACCCTCGATCTGGAGGATGAGCCAGAACTGGTCGCCATCGAGGTCTATATCACCTCCGCCTATCGCGCCTATGAGATTGCCGATCACTATCGCCGCAGGGGAGCGCACGTCGCGCTCGGCGGCTTGCATGTCACCAGTCTGCCGGAGGAGGCTGCCCGTCACGCGGACACGATCTTTGTGGGACCGGGCGAGGATACCTGGCCCCGGTTTCTCGCTGACTTTCGCGCCGGACATCCCGCCAGCCGTTATATCTCCCGCGAGCGCACCCTGCTTGGCGCGCCTCCCGTTCGCCGCGATCTGATCAAGCGTCCTCTCTATCTGGTTCCCAACTCGCTCGTCGTGTCGCGGGGATGCCCGCATGTCTGCGACTTCTGTTATAAGGAGGCGTTCTTTCAGGGCGGAAAGTCGTTCTATACGCAGTCGGTAGATCAGGCGCTGGCGGAGATTGCGCGGCTGCCGGGGAAACATCTCTACTTTCTGGACGATCATCTTTTCGGTCATGCGCGATTTGCGGAGGCGCTGTTCGAGGGGATGCGGGGAATGAGGCGCGTATGGCAGGCTGCCAGCACGGTGCAGGCGATCCTGAAACCGGGGCTGCTGGAGAAGGCGGCGGAGAGCGGCTTGCGGAGCCTGTTTGTCGGCTTCGAGACTCTGAGCGAGGTTAATCTACGCGCACAGAGCAAGAGCCAGAATCTGAATCGCGACTATTCGCAAGCCGTCCGGCGGGCGCATGATCTGGGGGTGATGATCAATGGCAGCTTCGTCTTCGGCATGGATGATGACGAGGCGGATGTGTTTGCCCGCACGGTGGAATGGGCGGTGGGGCAGGGGATTGAGACCGCCACCTTCCACCTTCTGACCCCTTATCCCTCCACCGAACTGCACACGCGCCTGAACGCTCAGAACCGCATTCTGCACAACAACTGGAATCTGTATGACACGCGACACGCCGTCTTCACTCCGGCGCATATGAGCGGCGTCACGCTGGAGGCGGGCTACAGGAGAGCCTATCGCGACTTCTATTCCTGGAGCAGCATCGTCCGGGGCGCGCTGGCGAAGAGCGAATGGCGAGACCGTCTGCGGCATCTTGCCTATGCCGGGGGATGGAAGAAGTGCGAATGGATCTGGGACCTGTTGATTCGCACAAAGCGGGTGCTGGGGGTGCTGCCGCTGCTGGAGACGGTGCTGGAGAGCTTTGGCAGACACCCCGTTTCGGAACCGGAATTGCCTCTTCTGTCGCCTACTCCGGGACCTCCCGGCTCAGGCGCATGGGAGAGGATGCCTGCGCATCAAAGGGACGCAGGCGTACCGTAAAGGAGATCGGCTGCGGCTTGAGCAGATACTTCTCCAGTGGACCGGGACCGCAGCTCTGGCTGCCCAGCCCGCACTGCGCGTAGTCCAGATAGAGATAGGTCGCGTCCTGCTCGATCAGGTCGAAGGTGTGCTTCGCCTCGGTCAGGTTCTCCTGGCTGTAGTGTCGCGCCGAGGCGTTCAGGAGGGGGGCGCCGATGCAGAGCAGCCCCAGTCCCTGCGCATCGGTCAGGGCGACCCAGCGCGTGTCGGTCTTGTTGCCGTTCTCCTGCGGGCGAATATGCGTTTCGAACTGGTCCTCGACCAGACACCGATAGACGCCCACGCGCGCGCTCTCTTTTCGGTCGCTGTAGCTGTCGTGTGGTCCGGGACCGTACCAGGCGATCCGATCAAATCCTCCGGGCAGCCGCATCTGCAAGCCGATTCGGGGCAGATTGCACAGCCCGTCTCGCGGCGCGACCTCCAGATTCAGCGATATTTCGCCGCTGCCATAGAGCGTATAACGATAGACCAGCGCAAACGCCGGAAGCAGCGAATACGGAGCCTCCACCGTCTCCACCGTCACCTGAACAACTGCCTCCTCAGGCTGCTCCCAGGCGAAGCGGCGCACGCGCTGCTGAAGCCGATCCAGTCCCGCCTTGCGCCACTCCTGCGCCATCCAGACGTCGTTATCGGTCGGAGCGCGCCAGGCGTTGAATCGCGGTCCTGCGTCTTCGCCATCCAGCAGGGACTGCCCCTGATACTCCCAGGCGGCGATCGCTCCCCGGAATCGGTCGAAGGTCACCCGGAACTCTTCTCCCTGTGCCGTCAGCGTTCCATTGGTCTCCGCCACGCAGATCGGCGGCATAAAGGCTATCGGAAGGCGCGGCGGCGTTGGCGACGATACGGGAAGATCGAACTGCCCCCAGGCGATCTCATGTCCGCGTTTTGCCCAGAGCGTATCCGCCTTCAGCAGGAACTGCACTTCCAGCCGGTAGTCCGCGCCGGGAGCGGGCGCATCCACCGCGCAGGGCAGCGTCAGGAGCGTCTCTGCGCCGGGCGGAGTATCGAGCGGGGGCAACGTCCCCTGTCTGATGATCTCCTCATCCCGTCGCAACGTCCAGACGCCTTCGAGGTGCGCGAGCGTGGCGAACTGGTAGAGGCTGCGCACCTTCAGGACGCCCTTCCCCATATCCACCGCCTCGATCTTCACCGGCTCGATCACCTTTTTATACTCCAGCAAGCCTGTGTGCGGGATTCGGTCCGGCAGGTTCAAGCCGTCAATGCAGAAGTTGCCGTCGTTGGGGTGATCATTAAAATCGCCGCCATAAGCGAACCACTCCTCGCCGTCGTCCGTGATCTGCCGGATGCCGTGATCCGCCCACTCCCAGACGCAGCCTCCCAGCAGGCGCGGATGCGCGTAGATCGCCTCCCAGTACTCCTTCAGGTTGCCGGGACCGTTGCCCATGGCGTGGGCGTACTCGCACATGAAGAAGGGGCGCGGATCGTCCGTCTTCTTCCCCTGTGCGATCAGGTCGTCCACCTTCGGATACATCACGCTGACGATGTCCACCACCGGGGCATCGAACGCCTGCTCATAGTGAATGGGGCGCGTCGGGTCGTTTTCGCGTATCCATGCCGCCATCGCGTCGTGGTTCTTGCCGTATCCGGCTTCGTTGCCCAGCGACCAGAGGATGATCGAGGGGTGATTTTTGTCGCGCTCGACCATCCGCTCGGCGCGCTCCACGAATGCCGCCTCCCACGCCGGATCGTTGGGAAGGCGGTTGAGGTCCCCGAACAGGCAGAAGCCGTGCGCCTCCAGGTCGGCTTCGTCAATGACGTACAGCCCGTACTGGTCGCACAGATCGAGCCAGTAGGGATCGGGGGGATAGTGGGAGGTGCGACAGGTGTTGATGTTGTGCCGCTTCATGACCAGCATATCACGCTGCAGCGCCTCGCGGGTCATGACGTGTCCGCCGTCGGGGTGGGTGTCGTGCCGGTTGACGCCTTTGAGTACCAGCGGAACGCCGTTGAGCAGCAGCCTCTGGTCACGGATTTCGATCTGCCGGAACCCGACGGCGAACCGGATCACCTCCAGCACGGCTCCGTTCGAATCGGTCAGGGTTAGCAGCAGCGTATAGAGGTTTGGCTCTTCCGCCGACCACTTTTTCGGCGCAGAGACGGGGGTCTCCGCCGAAAGCGTCTGCTCCGCGCCCGCCTCCAGCGTCGCCTCCAGCCCCTGCTGCGCCACCCGATTGCCTTCGGCGTCGTAAAGCTCCGCCTCTACACGCACAGAAACCGCCGTCTCCGCCAGATTGCGCGCCTTCACCGCCAGATCGAGAACGGCGTCGGTGAAGGAGTCGTCAAAGCGGGTGCGGATGCGCGCATCGCGAATATGGGTGTCGGGAACGGCGATCAGATAGACATCGCGAAAGATTCCGCTCAGACGCCAGAAGTCCTGATCCTCCAGATAGCTGCCGTCGCACCACTGAAAGACCTGCGCCGCCAGCAGATTCACGCCGGGACGCAGATAGGGCGTGATATTGAACTCCGACGGGATATGCGTTCCCTGACTGTAGCCGACCGGTCTGCCGTTGACCCAGAGATAGAAGGCGGCGTTGACGCCCTCAAAAACGAGGAAGACCTGTTTGCCGTTCCAGCCGGGCGAAAGCGTGAAGGCGCGGCGGTAGAGACCGACCGGGTTCTCCTGCGGAACGTAGGGCGGGTCTACCGGATAGGGATAGGCGACATTGGTATAGTTCGGAACGCCGTAGCCGTGCATCTGCCAGTTGCCGGGAACCGGCAGCGAGTCCCAGTCAGAGGCGTCGTAATCGTCTGTGAAGAAGTCTTCGGGAACCTGCTGCGGATTGAGGGCATAGTGGAAACTCCAGGTTCCGTTGAGCAGCTTGAAGTGGGGCGAGGCTCCGCGCTCGCCGGTCAGCGCGGTCTCGCGGTCTGCAAAAGGCACGGCGGAAGCGCGCGCGGGTTCGCGGTTACGGTGCAGCAGCGCGGGGTTCTCCCAGTCCGGGAGCGCGCCGGCATTATCGGGTGGTATGGTCATGCTGTTTTCCTGTGTTTGTAGGGGTATCGCAAGTCATCGCCTTTCCGAAACGCGATTCGGGGGAGGCGATGCTCACGAAGTAGTTCTTCGATAAATGAGGATTGCCCTGCTCCGGTCTTTCTTACTCCCACTGAACCTCCACGAGGACGCCTTCAGGCACGTTTTGCCACTCCAGCAGGGCGGTCTGACTCTCCGCATCCCAAACGACCTTCACCGCGTCGGCGGGGAGCGCGCCCACCTGCACCCGTGTCGGCGCGGCGGGAAGCGCGATGCGGGTCGCGGCGATCACGCCTTTCGGTCCGTCCGCCTGGAAGCGCAGCCGCTTTCCCTGCACGCGCGCTGCCAGCGTTCTGGCGGCGGAGGCGAGTACGCGGGGCTTGGCGCGGTCTACTCGATCCATATCCAGCAGCAGCCAGCGCGTGCCGGGCTTGAGCGCGACTTCGGCGAGCGCCTTCAGCTTCGGGTCGAACAGGTTGATAAACCGACCTCGAATCGTCTTGATCTCCTTCGAGTCGGTCTCGTCCAGTCCGGCGGCGATCACATAGGGACCGCGGCGCAGCAGCAGATAGTTCGTCTCTCTCCACGCCAGTTTGACAGCGCGGCAGCCCTCCTGCGCCAGCGCCAGCACCATCTCCGCTCCCTCCGCCTGGCGGGTCAGCGCGGCGGGACTGGCTTTGCGCCAGATCACCGTCCCTTTGCCGACGCGGCGCGTTCCCTCTGTCTGGATGCCGAGCAGTTCGCGCAGATGATCCATCGGACCAGCGTAGGCGAGACCGTCGCTGTTCCACCACTCCCGCACCGCGTTGTACGGGTCGGAGCCGTCATCCACCAGGATCAGCGCGCCTCCTGCTCGCACCCACTCTGCCAGGCGGACATGGATCTCCGGCTTCGGCGGCTTCTGTCCCTCATAGGTCAGGAACAGCACGCGATAGGGCTTCAGGTAGCCTGGCAGTCCGATATTCTCCATCTGCACCGGGTGCGCCGGAACGCCCGCTTTCAGAAGCGGCAGAGATAAGCCGTAAAAGGAGCCTAAGTGCCAATCGCCCGGGTTCGGGTCGCCGCGCTGAAACATCATCGTATCCGAGACCAGCACTCCGATTCTCTGTGTGCCGCTGTCCCAGGAGACCTGCCGCTGATTCATATCGTTCAGAACGTTGAAGACGGTCATTAACTCGGTCGCATATTCGGGCGAGATGCCGACCCGCTCCTCTTTTTCGCCCGGCTTGCGCT
Organism: uncultured Chthonomonadaceae bacterium; assembly: GCA_964429855.1. Taxonomy (GTDB): domain Bacteria; phylum Armatimonadota; class Chthonomonadetes; order Chthonomonadales; family CAJBBX01; genus CALLMM01. The sequence goes on along the minus strand of CAYSDM010000044.1, from coordinate 4,026 downwards.
CACGCGCCTCCTTCAACGGGTAGCGCCCCAGAAACGGTCGCTCGGGCCAGGGCGTAACCTCATAACGCCAGACATCGTGCCACAGCAGCGACGCCACGAGCGTGCACTCCCAGTTGGTCCGATAGTCCGTCCAGCTGTGATTGGGATCGTCCTCGACCGGATCGTTCAGGTAGTACATCCTGCGTCCGGTGGAGCGCACCAGATTGTGCAGAACGCCGTACTCAAAGAAGGCGGTCTCGAAGGTGCGCTCTCGCAGAACGCCGCGATAGAGGTTGGGGGTGCGCGCCGTGCCGGTCCAGACCTGCCCGATATAGCCGTCGCAGCCGTTCAGCATCACCAGACTCTGCTCCGGGCTGACGATGCGCCAGTGGGCATAGTTGATCATGCTGTGGGTCGGCACATAGCAGCGAATGTTTTTGCCGGTGCGGCGGTTATAGTCCTGCACATAGTCGAAGACCTGCTGCAGGGCGCGGCGGTAGAGGAAGTACTTGAGTTTGGAGGCGCGATACTGCGCGTCCGGGGAGGAGTGGGGCGGTATCCAGGGCTCCTGATAGTACGCCTGCCACTCGCGCTTAAAGCTGCCGCTGTAGCCTGCCCGCACCCAGAACTCCGGCTCCTCCAGATGCACCGCCTCCGCGCCCGCATCAATGGCGCGCTGCACGCCGACGCACAGATATTTGCCGTAGGTCTCCGAGGGAGCCACATAGGGAACGGTCGGGTGGTGCATAATCGGCCTGCCGTAGCGGTCGGTCTGCGCCTCGTCCTCATGGCTTTTACCGTCCCACTGACCGGAGAAGTAGTCCTGGTAGTCTCCCCATGCTACGCCGGTCATCAGGTGGATAATATAGCCCTTTTCGCGCCAGCCCCGCATTCGTTCGGCGACGCTGCCGTTGATGCCGTAGACCATCGCGACATCGGATTTAATGTCCACCTCCGGGCGGTAGGGACCGGCGGTCTGAAAGCTGGTGCGTTCCAGCCTCTGTTTCGGGTCGCGCATCTTTTCGCCTCCTTGCTGCGCCGCCAGCGCGACGGTCAGCACGATCCATTGACTGACAGAGAGCGCTGTCTTCCATCGCATCTTCCGGCTCGCTCCTCTCATTCGAATCTGCGCATCAGGCGCAGGCGACCTCCATCGCGATCTGCGACCAGGTGGTGAGTCGCTCCGGCTCATAGCGCACGGTGCTGATGTCCTTGAGGATAAGCTCCAGCGGGCAGCCGTGCTCCTCGCACGCCCGGCGCGTGCGCTGCAGGTCGGCGCGCACCTCCGACGGGCTGAACGCATCCCATGCCAGAAACGCCGGGTTCGGCTTGCGGGAGTAGACGAAATCGCCTCCGATCTCCCTCGCGCCTTTTTCCACGTTGACCCAGGGACTCATCGAGACCTTGCGGACGTTGGGGATCATGCGCACCTGCTTCATCTTTCCGTCCAGCGGATCGCAGCAGCCGTAGTAGACCAGACCGAACCGCTCGCATATCCGGCTGGCATACCGGACTTCAAACTCCTCAAACATCTTCGGCGATACGGTGGAGAACATCTGCGCCAGCCCGAACATCCAGCGATCTTTTGTGCGCGGCTTATCCGGGTTATAGCCGGGGGCGGGCAGTTCGTCGGTATACGCCCCGGTGCAGTGGATCAGACTCTGTGGCCCGCACAGCAGCCCCTGCTCCTCCAGTTGATCGAGCATACATAGATAGCCTTCGGTCATGCGCGCAACCAGTCCGTGCATAAGCTGCGGCTTGTCAATGATGCCGTAGAGCGCGTTCTGAACGCCCATCCAGGTGCTGATCGGGTCCCACAGGGAGAGATAGGGGTCGAGTCCTTCGGGACGCACCTCCAGAATCCCGTCAAAAAGCTCGCCCGCCATCTCCAGACGGCGGCAGGTCTCCGCCTGATCGTGGCTGATCCGGGGAATCTTCACCTTCTCCAGGTCCGCCTCCGTCTCAAACTGATTGAGGAACATATGCCCCACCACCGAGTTGGTGGGGTCGGTTACCGCCGTATCCTCCTGCACCTGCACCCCGAACCCGGTGTTATGGATCGCCTTATAGACCCGGATAAACGGCTCCACCACCATGTCTACCGGAAACCGCTTCCACTGGAACAGAATCCGCCGCAGAACATCCTCATAGCCCCGGCACTCTGCATCCACGCAGCGCAGGGTCAACTCGTCGTCCACGTTCATCTCATTCCAGCAGACCTGATCTATCATCACCATCGGGCGAACGGGCTTCAGTCCGTTCAACCGTCTCCATAGCTCCCGCTTCTCCTCCTGCGCTGGCAGGGCGGCGATCTCCGCCACCTGCGCCGCCAGGTCTCTGATAATCGCCACATCTTCCCGTCGTATCACGTTGCGCCTCCTGAGGCTCTCTCTGCGCAGCATCCGCCGCGAGCCCGCCTCATGGTCGTAGTTCGCCACGCATCGAAAAACTCCCTGTCTGTGAAAATAGTCGGAGATGGCAGGAGGTAAACGCCATCCGAGGCGTGAATTCTACGCGCATTGCCAGACACCCGGAGACTCCCCGCATGAGATACGTCCCTGATCCACCGCCAGCTGCCGAGGAGCCGCGCCAAGCGCTGCGATTTGTGTCGCTGTTGCTGGCGCTGGGCTGGCTTGGAACAAATCTGGGATACGCCCTCGCCGACCTGCCCTTCAAGTTCCTGCTGAAAGAGGAGCTTCGCCTCTCGCCGCCGGAGATTTCGGCGTTCCTCGCGCTGGGGATTTTCACCAACTACATCAAGCCGCTCGCCGGCATCCTCACCGACAGCTTTCCCCTGTTCGGCACGCGCCGCCGACACTATCTGCTGTGGAGCCTGGCGCTCTGCGGCGTCGGCTGGCTGATGCTCAGTCTGGTTCCGCGACGCTACGGCGTGCTGCTGGCAACCTATATGGCGATGTATCTGATGGTCGTTTTCATCAGTACTACCCTTGGCGGCGTGATGGTGGAGGTGGGAACAAGGTTTCGCGCCGCCGGTCGCCTGACAGCGGAGCGGATCGGAATGTTTAAAGCGGCGGCGTTGATGGGGGGACCGCTGGGCGGCTATCTGGCTTCGCTCCCCTTTCTCTTGACCGCTTCGGTGGTCGCCGGAGCGCACTTCGCCCTGATCCCCCTGTTCTATTTTGCGCTGCGCGAACCATCCACTGCAAAGGCGAACCGCCAGGTCTGGTCCGACGCGATGGGGCAGCTTCGCGGGCTGGTACGCAATCGCCCGCTTCTCACCGCCGCCGGAATGATCTGCCTGATTGCGGCGGCTCCCGGATTCGGGACTCCGCTCTTCTTTCATCAGGTGGATACGCTCCGCTTTGAAAAGCAGTTTATCGGCAATCTGGGGCTGATTCACGCGGTGTTTGGTCTCATCGCCGCCTGGTTCTACCAGCGCGTCTGCGCGCTGGCTCCGCTCAAGACCCTCCTCACCGCCAGTATCGTGATACACGCCGTGGGAACGCTCTTCTATCTGGGCTACGTCTCAGAGGAGTCGGTGATTGCGATCACTGCGCTGGAGGGCGTGGCGCAGACGCTGGCGATGCTGCCGGTCTATGATATTGCGGCGCGCGCCACCCCGAAAGGCAGCGAGGCGCTGGGCTACTCGGTGATGATGAGCGTCTGGAACTTCACCAACTCCTTTTCGGACTGGTCCGGCTCCCTGCTCTACTCCGCGTTCCGCCTGACCTTCCATCATCTGGTCTGGCTGAACTCCGGGACGACCCTCCTGGCGCTGGCGGCGGTTCCGTTTCTGCCGATGGCGCTGCTGCGTCAGCGCGATGTCGGCGCACAGGCGCACGAGGATGAGGCGGAATGATCTGCCCGATACAAACGCAACGGGAACAGGTAAATATCACAGTTTTTCGGGCGATCTCTGCATAATCTCCGTGATTTTTCTGTTTATCTCGCACAGATCGTCCCTTCGGCACAATTCTTGCAGTCAGGCAATTATGCGTGTCTGTTCCGGCAATGGATCGTGACCGGATGCAAACTTCTATTCGTTCATCGTTCCTGTTTCTAAGGGTTGCAGCCTATCGTCCTCAC
>CAYSDM010000043.1:0-45389 GCA_964429855.1 uncultured Chthonomonadaceae bacterium | reverse complement strand
GGTGATGCGGCTGCTGGTAGAGCGCGGCTATCAGGACATCTATCTGCTGACCGATGATTTTCGTCTGCCTGCCCTGAAGACCTATCTGGGACTGGGATGGGAGCCAATTCTCTTTTCGTCGGAGATGGAGGCGCGCTGGCAGAAGATATTCGCCGCGCTGGATCGCAAAGAGGTTGTCTGACACAGGCGGACCCCTGGGCTACTCCCGGACTCCTTCGACAAAGTAAGTGGTGACGGAGCGCGCCGGAACCGTATCGGCAAATCTCCTCTCTTTCACGTTCAAAGCGGGGAGCGGGCGGCAGTTATACCTCTCTTCTCCCTCATCCTCCGCGGTGCGCCATACCTTCACGCGGCTGCCAAGCCGGGAGAATCGAGACAGGTCGAACGTGTAGGGCTTCGCCTGATCGGTGTCGTTATGAACCACCAGGGTAAGCTGTCTGCGCGCAGGAGAGACCGCCGCCAGTGTCCAGTCATCGCCGGTGCGCACCAGCCGGTCGCCGGGACGGATGAATCGCGTGAATTGCATAAAAGCATAGAACGACTTGGCGAGGACGAATTCGCCCGGCTGGTAGGTTTTCCCGTTCCACTGCACCGGTCTGTCCACGCCGACCGGCAGCAAGCCGTAGGTGTAGTTATACCAGAGGTTATACTGCAGCGGCTCCACCGCCTGCCAGTAGACCCATGCGCTGCATCGGAGGCGTTTAATGTCGCTGACAATGGAACGGGTGGTCGGCAGGGCACAGCGCATCGAATTCGGGACGAAGCCCGGCTCTCCCCATTCCCGGTGACTCACCTCCGCCATCCAGATATGGGCGATCCCGTGCCGGTGCGCCAGTTCACGCAGCCGATCCTGCCAGTCCCACCCGTGATAGGCGTGGACGTTCAGCTTCTGAATGAAGCGGCGATCCAGTCCGGCTCCGCCGCCCGCGCTGTCCTCCGGCGACATCAGCCGTGTTAGCGTTTTATAGCCGTCTGCCGCCCCGTTTTCATTGGAGGCGGCGATCTGATACGGCTTTCGGCTGTTGTCTATCGCTTCCCGGAGATGGCGCAGAACCTTCGCCTGAGTACGCCAGGGTATGTGACATCCTTCCTGTCCTCCCCGGTCGCCGTTCCACCACCATGCGGAGGGTTCGTTGAAAGGGGCGATGTAGTGGAACGGAATGCGATAGGTCTCTTCCAGTTTTCGCGTCACCTGTACCAGCCAGAGCGCGAATTCGCGCAGAGAGTCCTCGCGCAGATTCTCGGAGCCGTTGCTTCCGCCGCGTGTATTGCCGTTACGTAGCATCCAGTAGGGGGGAGAGTTGACGAAGAGTTCAAACCGATCGGCGCCGAATTTCCTCGCCAGCAGCAGACAGGCAATCTGCGCCTGATCGCGTTCGGGATGCCAGCCTCCGTCCCGATCCAGAATGACCGCTACCTTGCCGCCATAACGAAAGGGCTTTTCGTCTGCATCCGGCGCGGTTCCTCCGGCGTTGTAACGCGCGATGTTGAGACCGAGCGAGTCGGCGTCACGGCTAAAGAGGTGTCGGCAGACCTCCCGGCGTCGCTCCTCGCTCCAGTAGCGGGAGTAGACTGCCCACCAGGAGAGGCTGCATCCCCAGCCCTCCCAGCGTTCCACCTCTACCGCTTTCGGGTCTACAAAGACCTGTTGTGAGAAAGCTGGCACTCCTCCCGGCAGCAGGACGCCTGCAATGAGCATCCTCAGAGAGAGTCGATAGAGGCGGTTCAAGGGCTTATTTCCATTCTTGCTATGAGGCAGGGATGACGCCGTGTCGCTGATAGAATTTCCGCACACGCAGGTCTTTGAGCAGCGGTCCGTGCATCTGAAGCACCTGCATCCCTGAATAACTGTTGCCCTCAAGGATCTTGTAGGAGCCATCTACGGAGAGCAAGTCCCACCCGATGTAGGGGAGAAACGGCAGCGCTTGTGCCAGGTGAAGCACACCTTCCCGGATAGTTCCCCAGTTTGGTATTACGACTCCATTGATCGTTTCGTTTGTTTCCGGATGACGATCATACCATTTCATCTGTGGTTTCGGGTAGACAGCCCCCCTCCCCATGATACCTGTCTCCGTATCTATTTTGACGCTCAATCCTCCGCGATCAATATTATCTACCGGGCTGGAAGAGGTGGTTCCAAAGCGATGCACAGCGATGGCGATGAAGGGTTCGTTACGGTCTACATCCCACATGGTCAGGATGCGAATGGTGTTGGCGGCTCCGGGATAGATACGGGCGCTGTATTCCGCCTGTTGGATGTACTCGGTGACGATAAATTGATGAGACTGAGATACCAGCCTCTTCAATTCGTCCTGCCCGGCAAACTTGCCGTTGATCGTGAAGCCTGTTTCGCAGGGAAAGAGCACGATTATTCGCATTCCGCCTCCGCCGTTATACGGTTTTAAAACAAATCGCCTGCCGGCTCTTAACTGCTCTTCCAGCCAGATTGCGGCATCCACGCTCTCTTCTGTATCACTCAGGTGCAGTCTGTTCTCCAACACGATCCCATAAAGATCGGGAAGCAGGTCGGGGCGAATGCGGCGGATCATCCAGTCAAAGAGGAGCTTATTATTCAACGCCTCGCAGAAGCCTCCGTTGATGCGCGGCGTTTTAACATAGCGCATATAGTCAGTGACATAGTCCTGCGGGGAGTTCCGGTCAAGCTGATAGACATAATACGACTCGGTCAGAAATCCTCTTTTCCACGCCCATAACTTTTTTGCCAGTGAGAGAGGCATGCCATATGTTTTCTCGCGAGAGATCATCTCGCGCAGATGGTGTCTTTCCCGGATAACTTTTCGCAATCGCCCAAACATGTGCATCCCTCCTTCTCTGCGTGGAGTGAAGAGGTTTCAAATAGTTTCAGAGTGTGTTCTCCGCCTGATCTACACAAAATGATCGGTATTTTGCTCATTTTGTTTCATTATAAAATGAAATATAAGAGAGGGGTTTCGTGACCGTAGTTCACGACGAGATGTGTTCCGGTTGAGAGTCTATCCGCGAACCATCCTCCAGGCGCAGCCATGTCTGAAAGTCGCGCTCTCCTTCTCGAAGCTGAATGACTCGTGCCCCGCGCGGCATCCCTTCTCGTCCGTAGGTGGCGTATCCGCTGGCGCGACCGTAGGCAAGTTGGATACCGTGCAGGTCGCCGATATAGTCGTTAACGTGGTCGTGTCCGACGAAAACGCCCCGAACATCCCCTGCCTCATGCATGGCAGCAAACATGCCGGTATTGATCTTGGGGCAGCAGACATCCTCGTACTTTACTCCGTAGCAGGTGCGGGTATCCCACACCTCGTTATACTCCGGCAGGGGGATATGGAAGAAGGCAAGGGCGGGCAGGCGGTTGGGATAGCCGGGGTCGTTGGCGCGGGACATGGCGTAGGCGGCTCCCAGGAGTTCCGACATGCCCAGATACCAGCCGATCTGCTCGCGGGTGATCCAGCCGTAGCCGCCGATGTCGGTGGTGGCGTAGCTGAGCGAGTCCAGAAAGTAGAGCGCGGCCGCCAGTTCGCCGTCATGTGCCGAAAAGAGGCGCAGCACATAGTTGCCGACGCCGGAGATATCGTCCGGACCGGGTTCTGACAGGCAGTGCGCGCAGGACTGCTGCACCTGCATCAGATCATAACGGCTCAGCGCGCCCTCATCATCGTGGTTGCCGAAAACCGCCGACCAGGGAATTCCCCTTGTTTCCAACGGCGCGACGCACTGCCGCCACGACTCGGCGGGATTATGACAGCCGCTTCCCGCCAGCACGTCGCCCGTCAATACCGCCAGATCCGGCTTCTCGATCTCCAGCACGCTCTCCATCAACCTGCGGGACTGCTGATCGCTCTCTTCCCCGTTGTGCCAGTGTATATCGGTGAACTGCGCTATCGTGAATGAACCGTCTTTTCGAAACTGCAGCGATGCGGTCAAATGAGAACTCCTCCTGCATGAGAATCACCCTCACATTGTACCTGCCCTGCACTGTTAATAAGCAGTCATTCGGATTTCGGTGATTCCGATCCAGGCGTAACTCGGGTCGGTGTTGGCGTCCAGCAACTCTAGCCGAACCTGCCGTCCTATCCAGCGATCCACCGGCAGGGACGATTCCTGAAGCGTATGCGCCCCGGGAGCGCGAATGGTGAAGAGAACCTCCCCGGTTTTCGCATCCAGCAGTCTCAGCAGCAGCGCGCCTGCGCCAGATTCTCCTTTCGAGTGGCCGCCCTGAAATCGGAAGCGGAGCCACCGTCCCGTAACGGTGAATACGGGGGAAATCGCTCTGCCGGTCGCGTTCTCGCCGGACTTTGCCAGCGAGTTCAGGGTCGGCTCAGTAAAAAGTCCCGGGAAGGGAGCCACGCTGAAGGCGCTGCCCTCGAACTGCCAGACCTCTGCGTCTCCTGTCCGGTTCAGCCGAAACAGCGTTTTCGGCTCTCGCAGATCGTCCGGAGGCATCCAGGGAGTTCCAGACAGAACGTCGTGTCCGGTCGCCTTCTCGCCGCTGACAGCCAGGATACCCAGCGCGGGGTCTACTCCGAAAATCGTGACCGTCAGGCTGCGGACAGGTGTCGGCTTGCCGAGGTCGAGTTCGATCACGTTCAGGACGCTGGAGGGCGTCTTCACGGGCAGGCAGGCTGCCCAGTACTCTGGCTGCGGATAAGAGGGAGGCTGCGCCTCCTTCCAGTCGCTGGAGGCTGCTGTGAGAAGAGGCAGCCGTCCGAAACGATCCGGTCGCGGCTTCTGCGCAGTGGCAAACTGCCCGACCACCTCTTCGGGACACCACCAGTCGAGGTCTCCGGGAAAGTGAAGCGTCCGGCTGTGAATGCCGCCGTTCATCCCCTCAACGGAGACCCGGCCGATCACCGAAAAGGTATCATGGTTATCCAGAAGGGGAGCGATCAGCAGGTAGAGCTTCCGATAGGTCTCTCCCCCCAGCTCCAGAGTGAAGGACGGCAGACCGGCGCGATAGGAGACGGGGATCATCATCCGGTCGGCGAGTTGGAAGCGGACGCCTGGAAGCGCGGAAACGGTGATCTCCCGCTTCCCCGCCAGCGATTCCATCGGCGGGCGCGAATTGGCCCAGGGCCAGTGACCATATGCCTGCAGGTCGCGCCAGTCGCGCCAGCGGGTGTCTGGCTGAAGCGCTCTCTCCGGCAGTGTGAGCGGGACGAGACGCGACTGCGCCCAGGAGGAGAGGGCAGGCGTTCCGGCAAAGACCGGCGTCGTGTTGATCGTCAGGGGTATCTCTGTCTGATCCGGCAGGAGCAGTCGGGCGAGGTTATCGCCGGGAGAGAAGAGCGCGAGTCGGCTGCGTGGAATGGAGAGAACTATGGTCTGTTCAGAGCGAGGCGCGATGTTGATGGAAGAAGGGAAGTCGCCTGCCGCCGTGAAGAGGACGGCTCGCCCCTGTAATGGCTGGAAGGTGTTGTTGCGCACCTGAAGGCGCACCGATCCTCCGGTCGCGCCGTCCATGACAGGCTCCGCCTTCGCCTCCCATCGCGGAAGAATCGTCAGATCAACGGGAAGCCAGTAGTTCACGCCTTTCGCGCGCACCGAGAGAAAGAGACTTCGCCGCGCGTAGTTCATCAGACCCAGCCGCCCATAGCCCTCATACGGGCGCAAGAGACCTTTTCTCAGCGTGAAACGGTCTGCCGACCGGCTCTGTAGAATCCCGTTCCGATCCTCCACCTGCGTTATCTGACCGCCGATCAGTCGCAGGCGGAAGGAGTCGCCTTCCGCAATGGATGCGGGATGATCCAGACGGCAGGAGACAGGCTTGAGAACGATCTGAAGGCGCGTCGTCTTTTCGGCGGATGCCCGCGCTGTCAACAGGATACCCTGAACGAAAGGCTGCGTCTGGAAGGGAATCGGTTTGCCGTTGACTGTCACGCTCTGAACGATGGACGGGGGCAGTATCCAGCGAATCCGACGGGCAAGCGGTTCCCGACTGACCACGCGATACTCCAGCCGATTTCCCTGACGCCGATAGGAGGCCGAGAAATGCGGCAGGGTCAGCGAGGCCCGATGCCAGGAATCAGGGAAGGAAGGAGCGATCTGCAGCGTGTTTGCCGGACGGTTTACGGTCAGACCGAACAGCGCTTCGATGACCGATTGAATGTAGAGACCCGCCGGAGGCGAGAAGTAGGCGGGGGTGTGTTCTACGGATATTTCGGGCCATGAGCCGCGATGATTGGCATCCATCACCCAGTCCGCCACCGCCTTGAGCGGTCGGAAGGTCTCCTCGCGAAGCCCCATCGCCGCAAGTCCCCACGCCGCCCAGGGCTGCTGCGCCGCTCCCGCCTGCATTCCCCATGTTCCCACTGCGTGCCAGGGGAAGTTGTTGGAGCAGTAGACTTCGCCGTCTTTCCCGGTCAGCCTTTCACGCAGATGACGCAGGCTCGTCCAGGAGTCCAGCGGGTCCAGAACGCCCCATATCACCGGGTAGATCAGGGTATGGTACTGCCCGTCCGAACGCGCCATGCCGTAGGGATCGGAGTAGAAGGCAAAGCGTCCCAGATCGGGCTGCCAGAGCGTGGCGCGCAGCCGGGTCTGGATGAGAGAAGCCCGTCTCTCACACTCCTCTGCCCGCAACGCATCGCCGAGCGCGCGCGCAATCATAGCGCGGGTGAGAAGCATCTGAATCCCTTCGATGGAGGGACTGGTTCCGTTGAACGGTGTCGAAACGTAGTCTTCCTGATTGCCTATCTGTTGTCCCCATGCGAGCAGTCCGTCGCCGTCCTGGTCATACTCCTGCCATGTCTGCGCGAGGATACGATCCAGCGCAGGAGCCAGCCGTTGTACCGTCTTTCGGTCCGCCGTTTGCAGCCAGTAGTGACGCGCCTGCCACATATAGAACTGATTGGATCCGCCGAAATCGCGCCGCGTCAATCCTGCCGGCGAAAACTGCGGAACCGCGCCGTTTGGCAGGAGATTGTCCGCATGAGTCAGCAGACACTCCCGCGAGCGATCCTCCTGTCCCAGCCACCCGGCAGCGGGCGAGTGCTGCATGTGCCAGAGAGACATCCAGTGATGAATGCATTCGTTCCACCCGTAGGGACGAAGCCAGTTGTAGTCCATCGTGAGGACGGCGCTGCGAAACGCCTGATTGAGGGTCGGCACAGGAGTCTCGATACGGGAGGCGAGCAGACGCGAATAGTAACGGTCGAAGCCGCGCCGCGCCTCAGCCCGATCCATCTGCAGGAGCCTCTGCGTCCGCTGCTCGTCCCGAGAAAAGACGATCAGAATCTCGCCTGCGCCCTGCGGAAAACGAACGGAGAGCCGTTGACCGCCCGCCTCTCCCGCCTCGACCGCGAGGATGCCGTTGGATTGAACGCCTGTCACGAAGGGGATGCGCGGAGATTGGAGAACGGCTCGGCTGCCGTTAAGGGATACACGATCCCCTTCACCGCCCACGCTGTCAGGCTGCAGCCATGCTCCGCGCGAAGGACCCGCCATCATATCAATTCGGCGTGCGTCTCCCACGCGCACCACTACCGGCAGAGCAGGTCGGCTGCGGACGCGATAGAGTGCGGCTCCCTCCTCGGCGGCGGTTTCCCGCCCTATCGGAAGGGCGATGATCTCCGTTCTGGCATCCGTCATGCCAAGACGATAGTCGGCGACTACGCCGCCGGGAATGTCTTCCACCCGGATCGCCTGCGCGGAGGAGGGCAGGAGAAGTTTTCCTTCCTTCTCCACGCCCGCCGTCAGCTTCGCCAGTCCGTGCGTCTGCGTGTAGTTGAAATGGTCGGTCAGATAGGTTGTCACGCAGGCGTTCGGTTTCACTTCATGGATGGCGACAATTGTGCGGTGAAAAGCCGCCATACGGTCGTCCGGTGTATGTTTTGGAGACTGTGCCTGCCCGATAGTCGCCACAGAGGCTGTCAGGCAGAGCGCAGAGAGCAGGCGAAGCGCGGACTGCATCGGTCTCTCCTTAAGGGGCATTCCAGGCGCGAACGCGAACGCTGCGGGTATGGTTGGCGTTCACAATTCGCTCTTCGCCCGGATCAAGCCAGAAGTAGGAGTCCTCCACCCGAAATCGGTCGGATATCTCCGGACAGTCAAAGTGTACGCCGACTGCGGGAACGGCCCCCGTATTGCGAATGATCAATCTGTCCGATTCGGCACGCATGGATAGCCGTGCGCGGGGCAGGGAGAAGAGACAACCCGGTTTTGCGCGGAAATTCAGCCAGTAGACGTTTCGAGCGCGAACCCGGTCGTTCCGTCGCACTTCCGCGACAATCAGAAGGGGATTGGTATGCGCCGCAGCAGAAGAGATTCGGAACGTACCGAGCTTCTGCACCCGGTTAATGCCTTTCAGTCCGGAAAACTCTGCGCGGGCGCGTTCCTGAAGCGTCTCGTCAAAAGCGCGAACGACGACTTTCCAGGAGCCTTTCAGTTCTCCAGCGTCATCCAGCAGGAAGACCGGACAGTTCAGGTCTTTGCCTGTCGGAGTATCCAGGCTCTCGAAAACAACCACTGCCTGAAGCGGTTCGAAGGCATCCTGAATAACGTAGTAGGCGATTTTCGGTACTCCGTACCAGTCTATCGTCGCCCAGGCGCAGGCAGGATAGACATCGGTGAGTTTGTAGTAGCAGGCTCCGGTCGCATCGGGCCAGCGCGTGCGCGCGCGCTCCAGCGTATGCCGCAGTCCCGTCGCCTGTGCCAACTGCATTCCGGTTATGAGTCCCGCCATCGTCCCGGTATCCGTAAACTGACCCGCGTACTGATTCATGATCTCCATATGCTGGCGGTTATATGTGGGCGTATGACGGATGAAGCTGCCGTTCTCTGGCGGGGGCCAGAGATTCCGTTGCTCTGCCGGCAGATAGCGCATGACGCTCTCCAGATTGGGAGGGGAACTCAGCCCGAACTCGCCGATGAATGGCGCGGTGAAGTTCAGATTGAAATCGAGCGATTCGCGTCCCCAGTAGACGTTGTAGTTGTGCAGGCTTCCGCCGTATGGATCGGTGCGATGGAAGGGGCGCGTGCCGTCCATCTCCAGACAGAGGCGTCCAAGCTGTTCTATAACGCGCCCTTTGCCTGCATGTTCGTTGCCTCCGCCCCACAGCAGAAGAGAGGGATGGTTGCGCAGGCGGCGTATGTTTCTTACGGCGATATCGTCCACCACCGAGGGGCTGAGAGTGTCAAATTTCTGCCAGGTGAGAGGAAACTCCTGATAGACCATGATCCCGAGTCTGTCGCAGAGATCGTAGAAGGTGTCCGTCTCCAGCAGACCGCCGCCCCAGGCGCGCAGTACCTGAATATGCTGATCGCGCGCCAGCGTGAGAAAACGGGCGTAGCGTTCGCGATCACAGCGCAGCAGCGCGTCGAGTATACACCAGTTCGCCCCCTTCAGAAACATCGGACGCCCGTTGATGACGAATGTCCAGTTGTATCGCGTCGGGCTGGGACCCTCCGGCAGGGGACGAGTCTCGATCGTGCGAATGCCGAACGTGGAAACGGCGGTATCGGAGAGACTGCTCTCCGCATGGGTGAAGGAGAGGCGCATACGATACAGATTGGGCTTTCCCATATCAATGGGCCACCACAGGCGGGGATCAGGCACCCGCAGGCGAAGATGCAGGTCGCGGGCGTAGTCGCGGGAGGAGACGGCGTATCGGAACTGATAAGGCTTCCCCGCAAAGTTCTCCGGCTCGATGGTTCCCCGCAGGATTCCCGACCATCGCGGCTGTTCGCCCCGCAGGGTCATCGCCATATCCACGATCCCCTGTCGCGCGTCGCGCGTTGCGATAAATGGATACTCGATCTCTACCGGAGCCTGTCCCTCCAGGCGTACAGACCGCCAGATACCCAGCGAAGGGAGGTTCACGTAGTGCCACCCGTAGACCACATTCGTCTTGAATACCAGAGTCCAGTCCTGCGGTACCGGATCGAGACGAACAATCAGCGTATTCTTCTCGCGCAGAAGCCCGCTTACATCGTAGTCGGGACCGCCGAACGCGCCTTCATGCCTGCCCAGCCGTACCCCGTTCAACCAGACGGTGCAGGAGTAGTCCACGCCGTCAAAGCGCAGCCTGCCGCCGCGCAGTCCCGGCGGACGCGCGAATTCGCGCCGGAACCACCACTCCCGATACGACTGTTCCCGAGCAATATCCGCGTTCAGACCGACGGCGGGATCGGGTATCTTTCCGGCTTTCAGCAGCGCGGTATGAACGCTGCAGGGGATATGCGCCGGAATTGCGCCTTTCCAGCCCTCTCCGCGCAGAAACTCTCCCTCGCGTCCCTGGCCCGGCTCGCGTCCCGCCATCTCCCAGCGACCATCCAGCGACAGGACGACAGGAGCTTTGGGAACAGAAGAACGTCCCGGAGAGAGCGATACCGCAACCGCTTTCGACTGCATCGGGGAAGGCGCGGGCTGAAAGACGCGGCGATCCGCTTCATTCAGAGAGAGACCATACAGCCCTTCCGAACGCAGGCGTTGTATCGCGGTCTGCATCTGAAGCTTGCCGGCTATCGCCGCCTGCGCGGTCTTTGCGGAGGAGGCATACCACCATGCCGCAAACGCCGGGCTCATCTTCTCGCCGCATCCGCAGTGTATCACATAACCGTTTCCGATCTTCAGCGCGGAGAGCGCGGGGGTATACTGCGTGTCCCAGGCAAGAACCGCCGATCTATCGGGAACGCGCAGCGAACGCAGCGGACCATCCACCGCCTCAGACGGTATCGGCAGACCCAGTTTTCGCCCCTGTTTTGTCAGTTGCAGAGAGCCACCGGTTCCCGTCGGATCGAAGGTCAGTCCCAGAAGATCGGGACCGAAATGCCCGGTGTCCCTTGCGCCGGTCTCGATATTCCGCGCCACGTAGTGGGATACGCCGACAGGCATCACATAGACGCCCCCATTACGCACAAACGCGGCAATAGCCTGAAGCATCGAACCGCCCCAGGCTCCCCGCTCAGGATAGACATGATCGCCGGGGATCACAAGAACCTGGATACGAGAGAGACCTTCCGGCGTGAGGTCTTCTGCCCGGAGGATGCGCGCCTCAAATCCCGCTTTTCGGTAGATCGCCAGGCAGGACTCCGCGCTCCAATCTCTGGCATTCCCTTTGATCCACTCATGCGGAGCCAGCAGCGAGTCGTCCACAATCCCGGCGACAAGAGCAGTTTTCTGAGAATGCACGGGCAGCAGAGAGGCAAAGCAGAGGAAGATCAGAGAGAGAAGCAACCCGTAAAGACACCGTTTCATGGCACGCGATTTCTCCTCGAAAACGTGACTGTCTCTTTTCGGATGAGAGATCAGGGAACGCCGCAGATCGCTTTCAGTCGTTCGACCGCATACCGGTAGAGTTCCCAGGGAACATCGGGGGGAATCAGATGATCGAAGCCGGGGATATAGCGACCGGAAGCGATCATCTGTCTGGCGCGCTCCACCTCGCGATCCACCGCCGTTCTCGAATCCGCCAGGGCGCGTTTATCCAGCCCGAACATGATTCCCAGTTTCGGGTAGAGACGGCGGTACTCCAGAACATCGCACCCGGCTTGCACCTCAAAGGGAAAGATCATATTTACGCTGTGCCTGTGGAAAATGGGAACAAGCTGCTGGACATCGCCATCGGAATCCATCGAGACGATTCGCGCGCCGACCGCGCGGGCGAAATCCGCAATCCGATCGTAACAGGGCATCATGAAGTCGCGCACCATGCGGGGCGAGATGAGCGCCCCCTGTCGTCCCGCCATATCCTCCCAGATATGGATATGGTCTATCTGCACTTCCCCGGCAATTCGCTCCCAGAGAGCGATCCAGAGACCGGTCAGATGCGCCATCATATTCCGCACCATCTCCGGATATTCATAGAAGGCGTAGAGCAGCCGCTCCGCCCCCATCAGGTCGCGCGGCGTACCGAAGACGCCGTAAGGGAACCAGCCAACCTGTACCGCCTCGCCAGTCTGCCGGATGCGGGCGCGAAAGGCGTCCCAGTCCTCCACGATCCGGGAGTCCAGCGAATCGAGCCGTAGACGCTCCGATTTCAGCCGCTCCCAGTCGTCAGGATGCGATACCGGATGCTGCAGAAACTCCGGCATTGAGCCGCCGTCACGACGATTTCGCATCACGATCCCGCGTTCATCCCGGTGCACGATGAATCGGTCGTTCTCCTCCAACACCTCTGACGGAAACGGCGGGTAGAGACCGGGATGAAACGCGGGTATGGCAAACGATCTGTCGAAACCGAAGTAGGTTGACGGATCCAGATCAGGGATGCCCGATTCACGTCGCCATCGCTCCAGCGCATCGCCCCAGGGTTGCCAGCCAAGCCCCACCCCGAAGGGAGTGCGGTCAATCTCCTCGCCAAGCAGGCAGCGAACCACGCGCTCGCCGCAGGGCAGCGTTACGCTCATTTTCCCGTGAACAGGCGAATATACTGACGCGACGCGATCAGGTCCTGCATCGCCTCCGCCGCCTCGCACATCGGTTTTCGTTCGCCTTTGATAGCCGCAACGAAGTTGATCGCCTGCTGGCGCATGGCGTGAACCCAGGGAAGCGTCGGGATCGTCCGTTCGGGAACGGCTCCCTGTCCTGGATCGCGGTAGACCTCCACCGTTCCGGGGCGGTTGCTGGCAAGCGGCGCGGGCAGTTGGAGGCGAATCCAGCCGTGCTCAAAGGCGACCAGAGCCGACTCCTGCCAGTCTACCGTCGTTTGATACGGAGTCATCTCGATGACGCCGCAGACACCGCTCTCGCTCTGCACCGCCAGCATCACCCCGGACGGATCGGCGTAGGTTACCGTATAGTTTTCGCCCAGAAGATGGCGCAGCAGGTTGACCTGATGGATGTAGTAGTTTACAAAGGCGATATACTGGTCATACGTCGCTTTGTCCATATCGTCGGCAGGCGGATCCCACTCCATCGGAGGCGCGGGGTCCTCCGAGTGGATCAGGTCGTTAAAACCGCTCGCGATCCAGTCTCCGGCAGGCATCAGCACGCGCACATAGCGCATCTTGCCCATCTCGCCGGACTGTTTCCAGCGCTCGATGAGACTCTTTGCGTACATGGTCGCCGGATCGCTGCGTTTGTGGTAGCCGACCATATGCCAGGTCAGGCTCTCCATCAGCGCTGCCAGAATCTTCTCTCCCTGCGCGATGGAGCCTGCCAGCGGCTTTTCCGTGAAGATCGGGACCCCCGCCTTGAGAAGCTCCGGCACGAGTGTCCCATGCCGCGTGAAGGGTTGAGACGCCACAATCCCGTCCAGAGTCTCCTTCTCCAGCATCTCCTCGTGGCTTCTGTAGACATGCGGAATGCCGTAACGTTCGCCGACACGCCGCCCCAGACCCTCGCGCAGTTCTGCCAGCGCGACGACTTCACAGTCCGGAACGGTCACATAGTTTTTCAGGTGGGCGCACTGTCCCATTCCGCCCACGCCGACAAATCCGACCCTGATCTTAGACACCGCTGTATCCTCACTCTTTTATTCGGGTAGAGGGTGGTGGAGGGGGGGGAGACGGGCAACCGGCTCCACCCCCTGATCTTCCCTGTTTAAAGCCTGCGCTATCGGCAGAACTGGATCATGCTGCCGTAACACTTCGCGGCGGCGCGTTTCGCCGGAAGCTGCCACAACTCCTCGTTGAACATCTCAATGGAGAAGTAGCCGTTATAGCCGTACCACTCCAGACGGCTAATGATCTCGCACAGATCGAGGATTCCGGTTCCCGGCAGCACCCGATCGCTGTTGCAGTTGCTCAGATCGCCGGGCTTGTCCTGCATGTCGTTAAAGTGGCAGTGCTTGATCCAGCGCACCGTATTGGGAGTTAACTGCTCCATCTTGGTGGAGGTGACATAGAAGTGTGCCGGGTCGAAGAGAACGCCCACCTGCGGATGATGCACCTTCTCCGCAACCAGAACCGCGCTCTTCAGCGATTTTATGATCGGCGACCAGTTGAACTCCAGCGCAATATTCACCTGAAGGTCTTCGATCTGCGAGGCCAGCGTCTTGATCGTGGCGGCGATGGTGTCCAGCGCCTCCAGCGAGGGCTGCGGCGGTCCGTCGGTTCCGACCACCAGCGTTCCACCTCCAAGTTCATGGATCAGACGGGCGTTCTCCAGATGCAGCGCATGGTTCTTCGCCTGCGATTCAGGAGAGGAGAAGCACTCCACGCCTGCTTCAAACCCGCCGATGCTGCAAAGGTTGCGCTCCGCCAGCAGATTCTTCACATCCGCGACGCTGTGACCGGCTCTCATCCACTCCTTGATGTGAGGAATGACGAACTCCACATTCTGAAATCCAGCGCTTGCGTATGCGTCCAGCGCTTCCACCAGATCGGCATGGCGCGTAGAGACTGAATTGATGGCAACCTGCGTCTCTTTCATGGTATCTATCTCCCTGACTTCGGATGGATGAGCGGATAGAGGGTCTGCCAGCCGCGCACCAGCCCCTCATCAAAACGCGAGTCCCAGAAGACCATATCTTCATGTTCGATGGCAACCCCGCCGTCATAACCGACCTCGATGAGCGTGGCGATAAACTCCGTCCAGTTGATCTCGCCGTAACCGGGAATTCGGAAGCGGTAGTAGTCGCCGTTCACGCCGCCGCGATAGCGGCGTTCCGGCAGCATCTCGGTATCCTTGGCGTGAACGTGATAGACGCGATCTTTGTATTCCCGCAGAGCGCGGATGTGATCAATGCCCTGCCAGTAGAGATGGGAAGGATCGAACTCGATCCCCAGCGCTTTGGAGGGGACGGCGTTGAACCAGGCGTCCCAGGTGTCCGGCGCGCCGCCCATATTGAGCGGCTTGAAGGGAACTCTTCCCCAGAAGCCCATCCAGTTCTCAAAGGCGACGCGCAACCCCTTCGCTTCCGCTTTCTCGGCGATAGGACCGAAACGCTCCGCGAAAAGCTGAACGTTGCCTTCCCAGTCGCGATTTCCGTCGAATCCGCTCATGCTGGTAACCACGCCGACGCCCAGTTCACTGGCGGCGTCGAATACGCGCTCATAAGTGGCGGTCAACTCCCCTTCCGGGGGCGGGTTAAAGGCGAGATCATAGTAGGCGAGCGCGGTAATGGTGACGTTCAGGTCCAGGCAGAGCTGCTTTACCTCCGCGATTTTCCCCATCTCGATGGGACCGGCGGCGGGGTTGCCAAGCGCTCCTGCCGCAAGCTCCACGCTGTCAAATCCGAGCCGCGCCGCCTTTTCCAGGTCGGCAGCGCTGCCGGTCAGAAATCCAAGTTTCATGGCATATATCCTTTTCGATTCATTCCCAGGGACGCAGGAGAATTTTTCCGCACTGTCCCGCCATCTGCAGCGCGAACGCCTCCTCCACACGGCTCATGGGAAAGGTATGTGTTATCATCTGATCCAGAAGAGCGCAAGAGCGGCGAATAACCTCCATGATGCGAGGCGTGTCCGCCAGATTATAGTGCCACTGTCCGTAGAGGGTCAGTCCTTTACGAAGCAGGTCGTTGCTGACATGCAGCGTGAGGTCGCCCGACTCGCCTACGAAAGCGATCCTGCCCTTTCGTCGCGCAGCGGCGATCATCAGGGTTTGCGCTTCAGGAGAGCCGGAGCAGTCTACCGCGCAGTCCACGCCGACTCCCTTCGTCAGGCTCAGAATCTGCTTCAAGGCGTCCGGGTCCTGCGGATGAATCACGGCGGACGCTCCGAGAGACTTTGCCAGTTCCGCGCGGTAGTCATGCGCCTCCACCGCGATGACTCGCGCTCCTCGAATCACTCCATTCACCACACCGCCCAGCCCGACCGGTCCCAGACCCATCACCAGCGCTATGTCAAAGCCATCCACCTTCATGGACTGCATGGCTCCAAACGTCGGACCGAGACCGCAGCAAGCCATCGCTGCGTGTTCCAGTGAAAGGTCGTCGGGAACCGGAACCAGCAGCCAGTCCTGCTTCAACACCTTCCGTGCATAGGTGGCGGTTCCCGAAACGCTGCCCGTCGCTTCCAGCGGATTCACCAGATGCCGGCAGTGGATATATTCGCCCTGCAGACAGAGCGGGCATCCTCCACAGGGATACTGCGGCATCACCACCACGCGGTCGCCGACCTTCACCCGTCCGGGCTGCGCGACCGCAAGGACTTCGCCCGCCGCCTCATGTCCGAGATTCTCCGTCTGCCATCCTCCCGCATACGCCTTATACTCGGTGCACATTGGCGCGATCAGATTCTTTACCACCACAAAGTCGCCTGCAGCGATGGGATCAGGTCGCTCCGCAAGTTCACACTGGCGTGTTCCGGTGATCCGCACAATTTTCATGGAAAGTCTCCTGTCGGTCTGCGTGGAGTAGAGGCATCTTTTTCAAGTTCCCCGCCTGCGAATGCAAACTCCTTGTGAATATCGAAAAATAAAAATCATTGAGGCGCATGTGCCTCCACGTTGGAATGATGAATTGATGAATTGAAAAGGAGTGTTGTCGGGAGAGAGAGAACGAGGAGAGTGAAAGCGAATCTGTCGCTTCGCTCCGTCTTGAGATAGCCCTGTAAGGATAGGACAGGATGAGTAATAGAGATCTGTTGTCGGAACCGGTGACGCCGGACTGGGAGGCGCTTGTTCGCTGCATCATGCGGCAGGGAACTCCGGCGAGAACCCACTATATCGAACTCTTTCTCGATCCGGAGGTGCAGGCTGCCGTCTGTGATCGCTACCAGCTTCTACAGAGCCTGAATCCCGGCGATCCGTACTACGAACTGAAGAGACAGATTGAACTGCAGCGATTTCTGGGGTATGACACCGTGCGCTGCAGCCTGGAGGGCATGGAGTGGCCCCTGAACCGGGAGATGACGGAGGATACGGCGTCTATCCAACGACATGGCGGGCGCAGCTATGTGGATGAGCATCGGGGACCGATCTCCAACTGGGAGGAGTTCGAAGCATATCCCTGGCCCGATCCTGCAAAGGCGACGACCCGTTCGCTGGAGTGGTACGAAAAGAACCTGCCGGATGATATGTGCGTGATCGGAAGCGGTGGCTTCGCGCACTTCGCCGAACTGCTGAACTGGCTGATGGGCTATGAGACGCTCTGTTATGCGCTCTATGATAACCGGGAACTGGTACGGGCTATCAGCGATCGCCTGAT
The DNA here is from genome assembly GCA_964429855.1 of uncultured Chthonomonadaceae bacterium. GTDB lineage: Bacteria > Armatimonadota > Chthonomonadetes > Chthonomonadales > CAJBBX01 > CALLMM01. The sequence goes on along the minus strand of CAYSDM010000043.1, from coordinate 28,365 downwards.
GGATATCTATCGGGTCGTGCTGGCGCGTCTACTGGAGTTCGAGCGGGTGAAGATTATCTGGGGCAGCGACGACATGGGATATCGCTCCGGCACGCTCATCAGCCCCAACGATACCCGCGAGTTCTGCCTGCCCGGACACAAACTGATGGCGGAGATGTCCCATGCCGCCGGGCGCCCCTATCTGCTGCACTCCTGCGGCAAGCTGACCAGCATCTATCCCGACCTTCTGGACGATGTGAAGATTGACGCCAAGCACTCTTTTGAGGATACGGTGGAGTCGGTCATCGAGGTGAAAGCGCTGTATGGCGACCGGATAGCGGTGCTGGGCGGAATTGACATGGACTTCCTCTGCCGCGCCGATGTGGCGGAGGTTCGGCAGCGGGTGCGGGAGACGCTGGACGCCTGTATGCCGGGAGGAGGCTACTGCCTGGGAACCGGAAACAGCGTCGCCAACTATCTCCCGCTGGACAACTATCTGACGATGCTGGACGAAGGACGACGCTATTGCGCTTAATCCGAAGATACCGCCCGGCTTTCCCGTCGAAAGCCGGGCGGAGAGAAAAGAGCAGTCCGGGGATGTTCCTCTACTCCATCGGGTACTTCAGCCCCCACTGTGCGCGCAGCGTATCCATCGCCCGCATAATCGCCAGAGACTCATCCAGAGGCATAATGCGGCTCTCCAGCTTTCCCTTTCGCAGACAGTCCGCCACCTCGGTCGCCTCATAGTTGAAACCGGTGCTCTCGAAAGGAATCTCCATCGGTTCGTCCGGCTGACCGTATCGGGAAAGCGTCATCGAACGGGGCTGCCACCAGGGCGCATGGAGGGTGATGCGCCCCTCTGTGCCAAGGATGACCGCTTCCTGCGGGGTGGTGGTGCGGACGGAGGTGGAGAGAAGCGCAATCTCCCCGTTTTTGTAGCCGAAGACGATTCCCGCCTGCTCATCCACGTTCGTTTCGCCCAGAGTAGCCAGTCCCGTGATCCGCTCCGGCGTTCCGAAGACCATAAAAGAGAGGGAGACCGGGTAGACTCCCACGTCCAGCAGCGCGCCGCCGCCCAACGCCGGATTGAAGAGACGCCCCTCCGGGTTGATCCCCGCGCGGAAGCCGAAGTCCGCGCTCATCATGCGCGGCTCTCCAATAGCCCCCTCTGTAAGCAGTTCCCGCACACGGTACATGAGCGGGAAGAAGCGGCTCCACATCCCCTCCATTAGAAAGAGATTCTTTTCACGCGCTGTCGCGATAACCTCCTCCGCCTCCTTTGCATTGATGGTGAAGGGCTTTTCGCACAAAACGGGCTTGCCTGCATTCAATGCCAGCAGGCTGTGCTCTTTATGGAAGTTGTGCGGCGTAGCGACATAGATGACATCCACCTCCGGGTCGGCTACCAGTTCCTGATAGTTGCCGTAACGGTTCGGAATGTCATACTGATCGGCAAAGGCGTTCGCTTTTGCGATGTCGCGCGACCCGACGGCAGTCAGCTTTGCGTCGTGAACCGATAACACCCCTTCGGCAAAGCGTCGGGCTATATTTCCGGGACCGAGGATGCCCCAGCGTATTGTGGAAAAGTTATTCATCGCGTATTCCTTCCTTTTCAAGGGTGCGTCCGCAAGCAGGAGATAGCTCTCATTTCAAAAGCCCGCCTGCCGAATATACTCCCGGCTGATTGCCAGGTCTCTCAGCGGATCCTGCAGGTGCGTATCCTGTTCGACAAAAATCCAGCCGTCGTATCCGACTTTACGTAATGCGCCGAGTACGGCGGCGTTGTCCAGTCCGATATTTCCTGCGCCCAGTTCGCAGAACCGCCCGCGCTGTGTCCAGTTCTCCAGCCCGACCTCCTCGCGCAGCGTTATCCAGTCTTTCAGGTGTATTGCCGTCAGTCTTTCTGAGTACCTGTTCACGATCTCCACCGGATCGCCTCCTGCCGCCGCCAGATGCGCTGTGTCCAGAATTAATCCGCAGTCCGGGCAAGCCTCCAGAAACGCCTCCAACTGCTCCTGAGTCTCTACCGGCGTTCCGAGGTGATTATGCAGTCCGGCGCGAATTCCCCATCTCCGGCAGGCTGCCGCCTGGATATTTGCCTGTCTGCAGAAGGCGGAGAACTCTCTGGCGGTGGCGCTGACCCAGACATACGCCTTTCCGAGCGCCGCCGTCCACTGCAGGGTGACCTCCGGATTCGGTCCCCGGCAGGTGGCGTAATCCAGCCCCAGACGCCGGAACCGCACGGCTTTATAGAGCGCCTGATCTGCGCTCACCGCCTCCAGACGTTCGATCCCGTCATAACCGATCTCCTGAAGGCGAATAAGCCGCTCTTCCGTATCGTAACAACCGCCGTCCCAGACATTCATTCCGTAGTCTGCGACACCGATTTGCATTGAACACCTCCCGCTGCTGCCGCAAGCATGATTCTAGCTGTCCCGCAGATGCCTGCAGAAAAACTCCGTCATCAGTGTGTACAGGTGCAGGTGCCGATCCTCTATGCCGTGATGCTTGCCCGGATAGAACATCGTCTCAAAAGTCTTTCCGGCATCCTGCAGGGCGGAAGCCAGCCGCGCCGAATTCTGGAAGTGAACATTGTCATCCATCGTTCCATGAATTAACAACAGCCGTCCTTTCAACTGTTCGGCGTGCGTTACCGGAGACCCTTCACGATATCCGTCGGGATTGTCTGCCGGACGGCGCAGATAGCGTTCCGTGTAGATCGTGTCGTAGAGCGTCCAGTCTGTAACAGGAGCAACCGCCGTCGCCGCATGAAAGACATCTGCGCCTTTCAGAAGGCAGAGCGCCGCCATATACCCGCCATAACTCCATCCCCAGATGCCGATTCGATCCGCGCGGACATAGGGCAGACTTGCCAGATACTTTGCGCCCTCGATCTGGTCACGCGTCTCCCACTGTCCGAGTTTCAGATAAATGATCTTTGCGAACTCTCTGGCGCGCGCGCCTGTTCCACGGTTATCCACCGCGCAGACGAGAAAGCCCTCCTGCGCGAGAAAATGGTACCAGAGCCCGCCTTTCCCTCCCCAACTGTTGGTGACGACCTGCGATTCGGGACCGCCGTAGTTGTACATCAGAACCGGGTAGCGTTGCAGGGGATCGAAGTCGGCGGGTTTCAGCATTCGCCCGTAAAGCGTCTCGCCGTCCGTAGCGGTAAAGGAGAACAACTCCCAGCGGGCGTCGGTGAGCGAATCCCATCCGGGAAGAGAATCGGCGACACACTCCTCTATCAGAGATCCGTCCGCCTCCCGAATGGCGGTGCGAGTCGGGAGATTGAGCGTGGAGTGAGAGTGGATGTATCGAGAGGCGTTCTTCGTGAAGTGCGCGGAGTGCCACCCGTCTGAATCCGTCAGGCGAATCGGCTCTCCGCCATCCAGCGAGGTGCGATAAAGGCTGCGCTCGGTATGAGCGGGCAGCGCCGCCTGAAAGAAAACCTGACGATCTGCCTGCGAGATGCCGAAGATTCCTGTCACATTCCACGCGCCTGCTGTTAGCTGTCGCAGGCAGTTTCCCTGAAGGTCGTACAGATAGAGATGTTTGTATCCATCCCGGTCTGAAAGCCAGAGGAACTGAGCGGGGGCGGGAGGGGCGGCAGGGAGAAAGGTCAGGTCTCCTGACGGATCCACCCACGCCGGATCCTCTTCGACCAGAACGGGACGAACCTCCTCTGACGCCCCATCCACATACAGAAGCTCCAGCCGATTCTGCAGGCGCGGAATGCGTTGAACCAGCAGACCGCCGCCGTCTGGTGTCCACTGAATGCGCGCCAGATAGAACTCCTCCCCTGTCTCCGCCGGGTGAGAGGAGATCGGCAGCCATCGCGTTTCGGCATTGTCAAGGGTAAGAATTCCGATTCGCGTTTTCGGATTGGGATCTCCCGCTTTGGGGTATCGGGTGATTCGGGGTCTGCCGTGCAGGTCATCGTACTGCGGCAGCAGAACTTCGGGAACCTCGCTCTCATCCTGCTGATAGTAGGCGATATGCCTGCTGTCTGGCGACCAGACCCAGCCGTCATTCAGAGAGAGTTCCTCCTCATAAACCCAGCCGAGTCGTCCGTTGTAGCGCGTTGGAGAGGCGTCAAAGGTCAGCGGACGCTCTTCCCCCGTCTCCACGCATATCAACCAGAGGTTATCCTCACGCGCCACGCCGATCCACTGCGAGTCCGGCGAGAACTTCGCGCCGCGCTGCGGCAGGTCTGTGCGCGTCAGGATACGAAACCGTTCCTCATACAGGTCGTAGAGATAGAGGTTTCCATGCGACTTAAAGCGCGCGGGAGCCTCCTGCGTGAAGAGCAGATAGCGCTCGCAGGGCGACCAGATAAAAGAGTGGATAACGATCGGTTTCTCCATGCCCTCTCCGATCAATCGAAGCGGATCGAGCAGGGGCGTGCGAGAGAGCGTCTGGCTGTCGAAAATCCAGATGGTCGTCTGTTTGGACTCGGGCCATTCGTTCAGGTAGGCAAGTCGGCGATTATCCTGCATCCAGTGCGGGGAACGCAGCGAGATCTCTTTGAACTCTTGATCCTGAAATATCTTTTTCAGCGTTAGTCGTGGTCGCATCTGGCTTTCAGAGGATGTCATGTCTGGGTCTCTTTATCTCCATCGAGTATGGAAGCAATCGGAGTGTTTCCGTTCCCGCATGGGAGGGCGTGGTAAAATGATAGGGTTGCGCCTGTTATTGAGGGCGGCTGCGCGCGGACTCGGCGCGCTCTTCGAGCAGATCGGTCAGGCGCGGAGAGCGTCCGATGTAGTCGCCCAGTAGAAATGGGATATTCCGGTGACGATCCTGCGCCTGTGACAGAAGACCCGGCAAATCCTCCGCAACGTGCGAACCGCCATGCAGAAAGTATGGAACGGCGATCACGCGACAGGCTCCCTGCGCGATCAGAGATTCAATAGCGTCCGGGATATCTGGCGCGTTGCACTCCATAAAGCCGACGCCCACTATCGGAAAGTCTCTGCGCTCTCGGAGGCGCGAGACAACATCCCACAGAGGCGCGTTGGAGGAGGAGCGCGGGCTTCCATGCGCCATGATAAGCAGGGCCGACGGCGAACGGCTCTCTTCAGAGCGGCTTTGTGGCGGCGGTAGATACTCGACGGCGGTCGGTTGGCGATTCTGAAGGCAGTTCTCGGTGCGATAGAGCGGGCAGCCGGGATCGTTCTCGCAGAAATCGGCGGCTTCTCGGAGCCGCTGATCCCAGAACCGCTGCGGCAGCGCGCCGCGGGCAGATTCCACGATGCTTTCGGCAATCCGCTCGGAATAGCCAAGCGGAGGCGCGACATAAAACTTCAGAGATGGATGCGCCTCCTGCGCGGCGGATAGCTGATTCGGAAGGTCGCGGGTGACGAATTTGCCGGGAACCAGAAAATATGGCACAACTACTGCATGTTTGACTCCTGCCTGCGCGCATCGGTCTACCGCTTCGGGAAAGGTTGGACGATCATAGTTCAGATAGCCGATCTCCACGATCGGAAACCGGCGGCGCGCGCGCAGTCGCGCCACATGTTCTCTCAGAGTGGCTCCCGCACCGCACAGCAGCGATCCGTGCGAAAAAAGAATCAATCCATTCATCTACTCACGCTCTCTTGTCGCAGTTTACCTTACGAACCGCCTGTCCGACAAGCCGGAGCAGGGCTGCGGGCGGCAGGTTTGGGGGCAGGGTGTCGGCATACGGTGACAACATGATCAGGGAGAAACGTAAGAATTGCGGTTAGCCATTACGAGCCTAATAGTCCTCTTCGGAGTGATGATGGCGCAGAGTACCTACGTGCAGGGTGCATCTGTGCAGAGCGGTTATCAGACGCCGAAACTGCTGGCGCGGATGCAGGAGCGTCGCGTAACCGAAAGCTCCGGCCTGGCGGTCGGCGCGCTGAATTCGCAGATCATCTGGACACACAACGATTCCGGAGACGGTTCCTATCTCCACGCCACTGACCGGCAGGGGCGCGCCATTGCCACCGTAGAGGTGGATGGCGCCAGAGCGGTAGACTGGGAGGATATCGCCGTCGGACCGGGAGCGGATGGAAAGCCCGCCCTCTACATCGGCGATATCGGCGATAACGGGCGCAGTCGTTCCCAGGCGGTCGTCTATCGAATCCCGGAACCGGCGATAAACATCAATCTGACCGGACAGCGAGAGAAGAGCGAATATGCGGAGGCGTTCCCCTTCGTCTATCCCGACGGGAAACACGATGCGGAGACTCTGCTTGTCCATCCGACGACCGGGGAGATCTACGTGGTCACGAAAGTGGAGTCCGGACAGAGCGGCGTCTATCGGTTTCCGATGCCGTTGACCGCTGACCGGATCGTGACGCTTCAGAAAGTGGCGACGGTTCGGTTCTCCAATCCCATTCGCATTCGCGGAAGAGCGCTCGGAAGGCTGGCGACCGGCGGAGCGATCTCCCGTGACGGGACGCGAATCGTGATCCGCACCTATCTGGAGGCGTTTGAATGGACGATTCGTCCCGGCCAGTCGGTAGGGGACGCGCTCAAACAGCGTCCGCGCATCATCAATGCGCCTTTTCTGGGACAGTTTGAGAGCATCTGCTACCGCGCAGATGGTCGGGGGCTGTTGACCAGCGCCGAAGGCGCTCCCTGTCCACTCTGGGAGATACCGGCACGCTGATTCCCTGTTTTGTAAGCAAAGAGCGCAGGATGTTGTAGAAAGTCAGGTTTCCGGTGAATAAATCCAGAAAGCCCTCTGTTTTCATTCATGCCGGGTTTCGTAATCTCTGGATCGGACAGATAATCTCGCAGTTTGGCGATGTGCTCTATGCGCTTGTCTTTCTGTGGATGGTGCTGGCGGTGACCGGCGATGAAGGCGCGGTGGGGATTGTTGGCGCTGCGGAGGCTCTGCCGTATGTGCTTCTCTCCGCCTATGCGGGAACCATCGTAGACCGTTATGACCGTCGAGTAGTGTTGATACTCTCGGATCTGGTCAGCGCCGCGCTGGTTTTTGGTTTCCTGGGTATTCTGCTTTTCGACCCGAAGCCTTCGCTCTGGGTCATCTGCCTCTTCGCCTTTCTGCTGGGGAGCGCCAATGTATTCGCCGGACCGGCGCGCAGCGCGGCGATTCCTCGGCTGGTTCCCGATGAACAGCTGGTGGAGGCGAACGCCCTGAACTCCACCACGCAGAACGCCATGCCGCTGGCGGGAAATGCCGTCTCCGCCGTCTTTCTGCACGCAATATTCACCTTCAGCGCGGCGCTGGCTTACATCATCACCTTCGCCTTTAACGCCGTCTCGTTTCTGATCTCCGCCGTCTTCATGGCGCGGCTTCCGAAGATGCTCCCACAGCGCGAAGATACGCCGAAATCCGCGCTGCACGACGCCATCGAAGGCGTAAAGTTTGTCTTGCATCATCCGGTGCTGGGACCGGCGATGCTGGTATCGCTGGCGATGAACTTCTTTATCGCCCCCTTTATGCCCGCCTATGTGATCGTGGCTCAGGAGAAGTTCAAAGGGACTCCGGGGCTGCTCGCGATGCTGGAGACCGGCTTCTTTCTGGGAATGCTGGTTGGCTCGCTGCTGATCTTTCGGGTACAGATTCGCAGAGTGGGGTTGGCGTTTTCGCTCTGGCTCTCGCTGGCGTCCCTGACCGTGATCCCGATGGGCTATATCGAATCGCCCTACGGGTTTTGGGCGTTAAACTTCCTCTGCGGAATCATGATCCCGCTGGCGTCCGTGCCGCTCACGACGCTGATTCAACTGGAGACGCCCGACGGACTGCGCGGACGGGTCAACTCGGCGCTGGCGATGGTCGCTTCGATGGTTATGCCGGTCGGTATGGCGCTCAGCGGTCTGCTCATCAAACAGATGGGCATCGAAGGCATCTTTATCTTTATGGGAGCGGGGCTGGGCATCAGCCCTCTCCTTGCGCTCTTCTTTCCCGGCTATCGTCAAGCCATGCTGCCTGCCGGTTCAGAAGCCGGGAAGAGCGAGGAGAGTCTTCCTACAGGCGATTGACCTCCTGACTCAACGAATCGGTCAGCCTCTCCCACGCTTCGATCAGACGATCATCGAACGGATCCTCGTCGCTGTTTTCGATGCGGTTGTTGGCATCCAGCCAGGCAGCCGTGCGGCGCACTCCCTCCACCCAGGGAATGGTGTACTGGAATCCGAGGTCGCGCTTCGCCTTCTCGTTATCGAAGATGCTGTTATACTGGAAAATCTCTACCGTGATCCCGGCGCGCTCCGGCGCGACTTTCCCGAGAAGATCGGTGGGGATATGCGTTATCTTTGCCTCGTTCCCCAGCGCCTCCGCGACCTTCTGCGTATACTCATTCCAGGTCATCCACGCCTCTCCCGTCACATTGTAGGACTGTCCGAAGGCTTTCGGATTTCCAAGCGCGCCTACAAATCCCCGCGCCACATCGTCAATATGACAGGAAGCCCAGAGACCGGAACCGTCGCCATGCACCACCACCGGCTTTCCCTTGCGAATACGATCCAGATAGGTCGTTTTCCAACCGAGCGTATGCACGATGGTTCCGCCTTCTCCGTAGGTGTGCGACGGGCGCATGATGGTGACGGGGAAGCTCTGCGAATGCGCCTCCATAAAGCAATCCTCGCAGGCGGCTTTATTATGTCCGTAGCTGCCGGTCGGCGTGCGCGGCTCGTTTTCATCTGCGGGAAGTTTACTGAGCATCCCTCCATAGACGCAGACGGTGCTGCAGAAGACGAAATGCCCGGCGCGTCCCTGAAAGGCGCGAATGGCGCTCCCGGCATCCTCCGGGTGAAAGCAGATCATGTCTATCACCGCATCCCATGTTTCCGAAGACATTGCCGCTTCGAAAGCGGGATAGTCCTTGCGATCTCCCAGCAGAATACGCGCTCCCTCCGGGATGCGGGCAGGGGTCTGTCCGCGATTGAAGACGGTTACCTCGTCTCCACGCTCCACCAACTGCCGGGTGATCGCTGTGCTGATCAGTCCTGTTCCGCCGATTATCAGTACCTTCATTTTCTACTCCCAGATGATGATTAGCCTGACGATCGCCACCCGGCGTTCCGGCGATCAACCGGTGCTCTGCATCGCGGCGGCAATCCCGATGATGCTCAGAAGGATGGCATCGCGCAGGTCGGATGACCCCTCCTTTTGCGTCTCTTCCTGCGCCTCCCAGCGTTCCAACAGGGCGATCTGAAGACGGCTCAGGGGAGCGACGGCGGGATTCCGTAATTCCACGGTTCTTCGAACCACCGAATCCCTTCCCATAAGTTGCTCGCTCTGCGTTATCTGGAGAATCCAGTGTCGCGTCAGATCATGCTCTCTCTCGATCTGCGCGTGAATACGTCGTCCCAGAGCCTCAGATTTGATGCGCGAGGCGTACCATGCGGCGGTCGGAAGGTAGGCGCGTACAAGCTCCAACTGCGCGTTGTCCAGCGCGGTTCGGAAGAAGGGCCATTCGCGATACATCTGCTGAAGCAGCAGAGTGTTCTCCTCCGACTGCCCCGCAAACCACGCAAGCGCGCTTCCGACGCCATACCAGCCGGGCAGAACATAGCGGCTCTGTACCCAGGCAAAAACCCAGGGAATAGCCCGCAGGTTCTCCAGTCCGACCAACCCCTGACCGGGGCGAAACACCGGGCGGGAAGCGATGGGAAGGCGGCTGATGTGGCTGATGGGGGTGGCATGGGTGTAAAACGACCAGAAATCGGGATCGTGGTAGACCAGATTGCGATAGACGCTGCGCGAATGATCCGAAATCTGTTTGAGCGACTCGGTCCAGGCGCGCCGCACGCGCTTTCCCGCGGGGACGCCTGCCGTCGCCAGAAGAACCGCGCTGGTGATCTGCTCCAGATGACGGTGAGCGATGGGCGGAAGGCTGTAGCGGAAAGAGATGACCTCTCCCTGTTCGGTAAAACGCACTTTGCCGTTATAGCTGCCGGAGGGCTGCGAAAGGATCGCCCGATTTGCGCGCCCGCCGCCGCGCCCGACAGTTCCGCCGCGCCCGTGAAAGAACTGGAGGGTGATCCCTGCCTTGCGACAGACCTGCGACAGCCGTGCCTGGGTGTCGTGCAGCGACCAGTTTGCGGCTAGATAACCGCCATCCTTGTTGCTGTCCGAATAACCGAGCATGATCTCCTGAAAATCTCCCCGCGCTTTCAGTTGATGGGCATAGGCGGCGTTCGCAAAGAGATGGCGCATCAACCCGTCGCACCGCTGGAGATCGTCTATCGTCTCAAAGAGTGGAACGATGTCCAGATCGCTCTGAATATGTGTCTCGCCGTCGGTTTCGATCCAGCGAAGCAGCCCGACCTCTTTCGCCAGCAGAAGCGCCTCCAGCACATCGCTGGCTCCATGCGTCATGCTGATAACATAGGCGGTCACCGAATGAGGAGAGATATAACGCTGACCATGCCGGATGACCTCGAAGACCTCCAGCACCTTCTGCGTCTGAGGGGAGCCGACCCAGTCACGCGGCAGCAAGGGGCGCACTCGCCGCAGTTCCCGCGTCAGCAGGCGCACCTTCTCCTCCTCCGACAGTTCGCGGTAACGCGCTCCTCCGGGAATCGCCTGCGAGACAGCCAGAATCTCCTCCAGCGCCTTCTCGTGTTCGTCGCTGTGCTGCCTCACGTCCAGCGATGCCAGATGAAAGCCGAACGTCTGTACCTGCGTGACCAGATCGCTCAGAGAACCTTCATCCGCCAGCAGACCGGCGCGCTGCTGGCGCAGGCTTCGCTGCAGGATCGCCAGATCCTCCAGCAGATCGCTGGAGCGGCGATATGCCGGTTCCGGAGTGACGAATCCAGGTCCCTCTGCATGGAAATCGGTGAGACTGTTCAGATGGTTCAGACTGGCGGTCAGCCGTTCCTGAATGTAGAGTATCTTCAGGGCATAGGGTTCCCGCGCAAAGCGGTTAAGCCGCTCCGGCGGCAGGGTGATCGTCTGGCGGTCGCGCTCAAGGGACTGCACAAGCTCTTCGGTCGGCGGAGCCAGGCGCGAACTCTGAGTCAGTTCGCGCCGGAGCGGAACCAGCTTCTCCAGATAGAGCCGTAATGCGCGGCTCTTATGGGTCAGCATCGCCTGCCAGGTCACTTCGGGCGTGACATACGGATTGCCATCCCGGTCGCCGCCAACCCAGGAGCGATAGTGAATGAAGGGAGGTATATCGAAGCGGGTTTCTGGATAGCGTTCGCGCAGCGCGGAACGCAGGTCTGCATGGAGCCAGGTAACGACCTCGAAGATGGTATGCTCGAAAAAGTAGAGCGCATGACGCACTTCGTCCATCACCGATACAGAACTGGCGCGTAGTTCATCCGTCTGCCAGAGCGCAGTCAGCGCCTGACGCAGTTCCGATTCGGTGCGCTGCTCATTGTTCAACGGACGGTCAAGATAGGGTGTCTCCGGGGATTCCGATAGCTGCACCAGACAGCCGGCAATCGCCTGCAGTTTGTCCAGTACGGAGCGTCGCCGCGCCTCGGTCGGGTGAGCGGTCAGGGTGGGGCAGATCGCGATCTGATAGAGGAGCGACTGCAACTGATCGGCAGTTACGCCGCTCTGCGCCAGTCGAAAAATCGCATCGCGGATCGATTCGGAGCGCGGGGTCTTGACCGCCTGCGCCTGCCGTGCATGGTTTACGCGGATGATCTCTTTCTGCTCCGCGGTGTTCAGCAGCTGGAAAAAGACCGTGAAGGCGCGCAGCAGACGCTTGACGGTCTCCATGTCCTGTAGTTCCGGCATGATCTCCAGAAGCCGTTGCGGGTCTTCGGAGCCTTCTCCGGCATAGAGCCTGCGGGCCAGGAGAATCAATTCCGCGCCAGCCTGCTCCTGCAGAATCTCTCCGAGCGTTCTATCGAGCAGCGCAATATCGCGGCTGAGCGGTTCGGAGAGTTGATGATCTTGCGGTGAAAGGGAAAGAAACGAAGCCGGTTGCATGGGCAGTGAACTCTCCTGAACCTCTGCTAAGAAGTGTATCTCCCATCTCCCGTCGCTGCCGGCAGGGAGATGGGAGAGCAAAGGGACTTACGGATTCTGTGGCTGCTCCTTGAGCCACTGATCCCAGGCGGTGGAGCGCGCCAGCGCCAGATTGCCGTAACTGGGCAGGTAGTCGGAAGGAGCCGGAATATAGATCGCCAGACCGTTGGAGTTGGGAACCAGCGCGCCGTTTCCTTCCGCATAGATGGCGTCACTGAGCGCGGTCTGCAGAGCCGTCACCGAATTGCGGATAGCCGTCGTGCCGGTGGTATCCCGGATGAGTTGCGCGTAGTGCCACAGGTCTTTGTTTTCAGGATAGGTGTAGTTCTGGGCATTCAGGCGCGCATTGACCATCGCGGTACGATTATTGCCGATATTGGCGCGCAGGGCGTTGGCGAAGGCGTCCAATTTTTCTGCAACCGTCTGCATCTTATTCAGATGAAGCGCAGACTGCGTGTTGTTGCCGTTGAGACCGTATGCCTGCATCGTGCGCGTGACGATCTGACGCCCCAGGTCCTCCGGTGACATATTCGGGTTTGCGGCAAGGTCGGACAGGAAAGTATCGTAGACATAGCCCTCGCCGGGCGGACTCTCCTCCGATCCGACCATTATTTGCGCCAGATCCCGAATCTCGTAGGCGACTTCCATCATCTGCATCAGGGAGGCGTCGAATATAACCATATCCATCTTCGGGGTGACATTCAGCGCCTGCGGAAGCTCCCATATCTGAATCTCGTTGTTGGTCGAGTCGTCAATGGAGACGGAGCGTGGCGCGACGCGCTGCGAACCGTCTACCGAGCGCGTAATGCGCCATCCTGCGCCGTGATTCCAGACCACCAGCGCATACCGATCCGCCGGATAGCGCTGCTGGGTCCAGGTAACGAAGCTGCGAAGCTCCCGCCAGTCGCCCATGTCAATATTGGCGCCCATGTCTTCGACAAGCTGCGAGTTGATCCTCTGGGTGTCGTTATCCTTCGTGATATAGTAGCGGCGCGTGCCGATCCAGTCAGGGCGTCCGCAGGTGGCGCAGTTCGCCTGTTTCCACTGAACCACGATATTGATGTCCGCCGAAGAGCCGATCTTCTCCATCTGGTTGACGTTCAACGGCCCGAACTCTTGCAGATTGTTGGCGGCGTTGAGGAAAACCATGAACGTCCAGCGCGCCCGCTGAGTCTTCGACAGGGAGAGATCAACATTCACTGCGTTGTTGTTGATTTTTGTCAGGCGCAGGATATAGTTAGGCGTTCCAGCGATCAGTTTTCCGGTTGTGGCGTTATCGGTTGTCTGGAAGGAGCCGTCATCCGCCACGAGGAGAGAGCCTCCGGCTGTCGCGCCGTTATAGCGAAGCCAGAGCGTTCCGTGACTGGTCTGGTCGTAGCTGATATAGGCGCTGTCAGACCCGGAGACGCCGGAGAATGTGCCGATCAACGAGGAGGGGGTAGCGCGACCGGGAAGAATCAGGCTGGCGGTATATCCGAAGAGGTTGGTAGAGTTGCGCTGAACGCTGCCGGTCACAGAGTTTCCGTTGGTGGCAAAAGTTCCGGAGAACTGCGTATTGCCGTCTTCCGACTGCGCGAAGAACTGACCATTGGAGGAGATGGATCCCTGCCCGCCGGCGCCGGAGGTCAGTGTCGCGTTATCCTGAGCGAAGGCGGTGAATCGTCCATTGGAGTCTACGCTGAGGATGAACGTCTGACCTCCACTGGAGAAGCTGTAACTGCGTCCATACCAGAGCGGGGTGGAGGAGCCTCCTCCGCCACCACCGCATCCGATGAGAGGCAGGACGAGAAGAACGCTGAAAAGCCCCATCCATCTGGAGAAGGCATTGCGGTTCAGTTTACGGAGCATGTCGTCAAAGTCTCCCTTCAGGGAAAAGTATACCTTGGTATGGAACCGCTGCCGTGCAGGAGTACGGATGTTTCCGAAATACGTGGAAAAGAGGTACGCGCCTGCTTGTACAGTGATGACGGTTTTTGCTATAATGGGAGAACTACCAGTACAGTTACTGGCTGCCGATGCCTTTTTGTTCCCGAACGGACCGGTCTGAAGGGAGATGATGTGAGCGCCTCCGTAATGCGCATTCGCGCGCTCATTCTACACTACTGGCCGCGTGTTTTCCGAGGGGCAATCCTCTGCAGCGCTCTGATCCTCCTGACGCTGCAGAGTGGGAGTCTGTCCGTAATCTCCTTCAGTCTCTCTGTTCTGCTGTTTCTCATGATCGTCGCGACGCGCTTCTTCCCGGTTGCACTGGCGCGCGAAAAGCCGATCTACTTTACCTCCGCCTTTGTCTTCGCGGCATCCATTCTGCAAAATGGAGTGATCGCAGGGTGGATTGCGCTGGTTGTCTGTCTGCTTCATGCACAGCTATGGCAGCATAAAGGGCGGCTGGAGGCGGCTTACACCGGCGCGCTCTACGCGCTGGCGGCGATGCAGACTGGCGCGCTCTATCGCTTCCTGCTCAATATGAAGCCGGTTCCAGACCATGTGGGAGTGAGAGAGTTCGCCATCATCAGCCTGTGCGCCTGCGCGTTCATACTCTCTATTCTGCTGATGGTGGCTCTGGGAAACCTGGGTACGCGGCAGGCGCATCGCGAATATTATGAGCCGGTGCTGAGAATTCAGGGGCTGGCGTATGCGATCAGTTTTCCCTTTGTCATGGTGATGATCGTCTCCTATCGCGGTTTCGGCGTGGCAATGCTGCCAGTTCTTGCCGGGATGCTGATCGTCTGCGCCTACTCGGTGCGGGCTTCGGTGGAGAACCGGATCATGAACAAGCAGCTTGCGGCGGTGGAGTCGCTGGGGCGCGCCTGCGAACAAGAGGTTCGCGTCGAGATACCTCTGGAGCTATTTCTGGGACAGGCGAGGGAACTGGTTCTCTATCAACACGCCATTCTATGGATCATGGAGGAGGAGGGGGGAGAGTATAAGCCGCTGGTGGTCTACCCGGAAGGATCGGACTATCTGAAGACGCTGCCGGCGGAGATGGATTCCCTGATCTCCCGCGTGGGGAACCGCACCTCGCCGCTTATCGTCTCCGAAGCCGCGCAGGATCCGCGCACACCGACAGGCTCCCCGGAGGAGTCCTGGATGCTCTATCCGCTTCGCCTGCATGGCAGCACGATGGGCGTGGCTCTCTTCTCTCGCGATACCCTGCATTCCTTTACGCGGCAGGATGCTCGACGACTGGCGGGGCTGATTCCACAGGCGGCAATCGCCTTCGAGAGCGTCCGTCTGCGCCAGATGATCTTTCGCTACTCCAACATGGCGGTCACCGACGGCTTGACCGGACTGCTCAACCACCGCCGCAGCCATGAGGTTCTGCGCGAAGAGTTTCGCCGCGCCACCCGCTACTGCCGTCCCCTGGCGGTGCTGATGCTGGATGTGGATGGCTTCAAGGAGTTCAATGACACTTACGGTCATCCGCAGGGGGATCAGGTGCTTGCCCATATCGCCCGGCTACTAAGAGCCAGCGTTCGCAGCGTAGATCATGTCGGAAGGTATGGCGGCGAGGAGTTTATCATTATCCTGCCGGAGACGACGCGCGAAAATGCCTATTCCCTGGCGGAACGTATTCGCTCTACCGTCGCTCTGGAGTGGTTCCCGGCAGGCAACGGCGAATTTGTTCAGAAGACGATCAGCATCGGCGTATCCGCCTATCCCGATGATGCCGTAGACCCCGCCGATCTGATTCAGCTTGCGGACGAAGCCCTCTACCGCGCCAAACGCTCCGGGAAAAACCGCGTCCTCTCCGCTTAAGGCTGACGCTGCAGGTAATTGTCGGCTTCTTCCCTTTCATCAGGCATCGAGAGACCTGATCTGCTCAAGGAGACAGTAAATGACCGAGACAACCGCTGCGCGTTTCGTGCGCGCCATTCGTCTGGAGGAGATAGCCGAGGATGGCTGCCAGGTGGTTGCTCTGGAAGGGCGCACTATCGCCCTGTTTCGGCATCAGGGAAACGTCTATGCGGTGGATAATCGCTGTCCACATATGGGCTTTCCCTTCAGCAAGGGAAGCGTACAGTGCGGAATCCTCACCTGCCACTGGCATCACGCGCAGTTTGATCTCGCCAGCGGAGGCGCGTTCGATGTCTGGGCGGATGATGTTCGCGCCTATCCGGTGCGCGTGGAGGAGGGGGAGGTCTGGGTAGACCTTGCGCCTTCTCCGGCAGATACCGGCGAACACCAGCGCGCCCGTCTCCAGGAAGGAATCCGACAGAATCTGCGCCTGATTATTGCCAAAGCCGTGATCGGTCTTCAGACGGCGGGAGCTTCGGATACCCTTGCGCTGGAGGCGGGAGCCGTGTGCGGAACGCGCTATAATCGTAACGGATGGGGCGCGGGATTGACCATCATGACGGCGATGGGCAACATTCTTCCCTGGCTCTACCCGGAGGAGCGACCGCGCGCTCTCTATCAGGGGCTGTCTCATGTCTCCAATCAGATCGCGGGAATGGCGGCAGACATTCCGCAGTCGCCACTACCGCGCATGGAAGCGCATCCTGACTCTCTCAAGCAGTGGTTTCGCGAGTTTATCGAGGTGCGTAATCAAGATGGAGCGGAGCGCGTCCTGTTAACCGCCATTCGTTCCGGTCTGCCTGTGTCGGCGGTGGCGGATATGGTTTTCACCGCCGCCACCGATCATGTCTATCTGGGCGGAGGGCACACGCTGGACTTCTGTAATAAGGCGTTTGAACTGCTCGATCTGATCGGATGGGAACATGCGGAGACGGCGCTTCCGAGCCTGCTTCCTTCGCTGACCGGCGGACAGCGCAGCGAGGAGCTATCCAACTGGCGGCGACCGATTGATATCGTTCAGCTTCTTCATGCGGTCTACCGGGAACTGCCTGAGATTACAGCGCCTGGAGCGAAGACCGGACAGGTATGGAAGGGACGCGCGGAACTGGTGGAGGTGACGCTCAATGGAGAGCCTGCCGACATTCTGCGCGCGCTGACCAGCACCCTGGAAGCGGGAGCCTCTTTCGAAGAGCTAGCCTCTGCAGTCGCCTATGCGGCGGCATTGAGGATTGCCTGTTTCCGCACCTCCAATGAGTTTGGCGACTGGATCACTGTGCTGCACACCTTTACCTACGCCAACGCGGTGCATCAGGCGATGCGGCGCGCCCCTTCGCTGCAGCTTCTGCGCGGGGTCTTTGATGCGGCGATGAGCGTCTATCTGGACCGTTTCCTGAACATGCCTCCCGCGCCGCTTCCCCGTCCGCAATCCGGGGAGGTTGCCCCGCTGGACTCGCTGCTGCTGCTGCTGAACAGTCAGCAGCAGGTGAGTCCGACAGCGCAGTATATCGCGGACTATCTGGCGTCGGGAAAGCCGGATGGCCATCTGCTGGGGATGCTGGGGAAGGCGCTTCTGCGCGAGGATGCCGACTTTCACACCTTCCAGATGGTGGAAGCCGGGTTCCGACAGTATCAGGCTCTGCGCGGAACGGAGGAGGGGCGCAATGTGCTGATCGCGGTGGGACGCTATCTGGCGGCGCACTCTCCCACCGACCGTGCGATGGGGCAAACCTATCAGATCGCCCTGCGACTGCATCGCGGGGAGGAGATTTATGCCGAATGATCTGATATCCGTTCGCAAGGGAAGAGAAGTCGTCGAATGGCGGCTTCTCCTGATTCTTGTTCTATGGGTATGTTCGCTTCCTGTGTTAGCGCAGCAGTGGAAGACCGATCCGGTTCCCCTCTGGTGGTCTCGATTTCCGCGTCCGAAAACGGTTATCCCCGTCGGCAAGGTTCCCTCGCTGGAGATGGGCATCCTGCTTCAGAGCCTGATCGGTCTCACGGCGCGGGAGTCGCGTCTGGGTCGGAGCCGCGAGATGATCTGGTATCCGATTGCTCATCCCGCCTATCTGCGCTGGTTCGAAGCGATGATCCAGTGGACCGGCGCAAAGGTGGAGGAGCCGAAAGAGGTCTGGGACCTTGTCGCAGACTATCACCGTCGCGGGCTGGTGAAGGGCTATATCCTCTACCGTTACGATCGCTCCGCGCGAACCTTCCACCAGCCCGGCCGTTATGATCCTTCCGTAAACGTCGCCACCGCTCTCTGCGGGGTCTATCGCGCCGTACTGGTCTCGGAAGGGCTGGAGGAGGAGGCGAAGAAGAGAGGATGGACGCGCTTGCTGGATGCGCGTGGTTTGACGGAAGAGGAGTGTTTCGAACGTTTTCGCGCCCGCTTCAGCCGTAACGTGGTCGCCATGATTGAGCCGAAACTCCCGCACAATCGCGCGGAGGCGATTGCGCTGGATGCCTTTGTTCTGACTCAGCCCGGACCTCTCTACGAAAAAACGCTCGCCTGGCTGCATTCCGGTTCGCCTGTGCTGGGCTGGGGATTGGGCGACGAGTATCATCTGACGGAGCCTGCCACGCGCTGGGGGCACTTCCAGACGGCGACGAACTGGTGCCTGAACCTGCCGTTACTCTCCACCGAGACGCCCGGAGATTCCTATCCGGCAGAGAGGCTGAGACCGCGAAAGTCTGTCTCGGTCTGGGATATGAAATGGGAGGAGAATGTCCACTATGCCGCCTTTGTGATGACCGACGGCGATAATGTGCAGTGGCTCATGGGCGATTTTGTGGATGGACCGGAAAAGTCCTGGTGGGCAAGTTCGGAGCGTGGCAAGTTCGCGATGGGGTGGACATTCTGTTACCCCGATCTGGCGCAGTTATGCCCCTATACGCTGGACTATCTCTATGAAACCGCCTCGCCCGGCGATGACCTGATCCTGATGGGCGGCGGCTACTACTATCCCGACCTTTTCGGCGCGAGCCGACCAGACTCGGAATCGCTGCGTCTTCATGCCCGTCGGCTGAACGAGTATCAGCGTCTGGGCAGATTTCGCGCGATGCTGTTTAATGCCAGCCGATGGGATTCGCCTGCGGCGCATCGCGCCTATGAGACGATTGCCCGGGAGATACCCGGACTATACGGAATTCTGACGGTTCAGTATACGCCCTATACGGCTGGTCGGGGAGCCGTTCACTGGGTATCCGCCGCGAACGATTCGCAGATTCCGGTGATCTCGGCGCGGTTTGCCCTCTGGAACAACGCGCGACGACCGGGAGAGGGCAGTCCGGCGAAAGTGGCGGAGTATCTGAACGCGATGCCGCATGAAGGCGCTCCCTCTACGGAGGATCGGTTTAGCTGGGTTACGGTTCATGCCTGGTCGTGGTTTCGCGAGCAGCCTCCCGGAGACAGACCGGAGACAGAGGAGTGCGATCAGGCGCAGGGAGGACAGCCGGGAACAGGGCGCGGGCTGCTGCCGGTTGCATGGTGCGTGCGTAATCTGAAGCCGCATGTGCGGGTCGTTACGCCGACGGAACTGATTCTGCTTCTGCATCTTCGGATGCGCCCCCGGCAGATGCTGGAGAGGGAGCTTAACGCGCTGGCGGACAGCATCGCCCGTCATCCCTATGGCGCGCGCAGGCGCGAGGCTCTGGTATTATTAGAAGAGGCGCGGCGGCGATGGAGAATGGGGGACTTCCGATCCGCCTTTGAGACGGGATGTCGTGCTGCCCGAACGATTTCAACTTCCAAGCCATGACCGGTAGATTGAGAGCGAGACGAATGACCAATATCCAACCGCAAAGAACCGTTCTGGCGGTCTGTCCGCACGACTGTCCGGATACCTGCGGTATGCTTGCCTTCACGGAAAACGGAAGGCTGCTGCGCGTTGAGGGAAATCCGGCGCATCCGTTTACACGCGGGCATCTCTGCCGAAAGGTCGCCCACTATGAGGAGAGAGTCTACAGCCCGGACCGCGTACTCTATCCGCTGCGTCGCAACGGACCGCGAGGCAGCGGGCAGTTTCAGCGCATCACCTGGGACGAAGCTCTTACAGAGATCGCAGAACGCTGGAAAGCGATTATTGCGGCGCATGGCGCAGAGGCGATTCTGCCCTACTCCTATGCCGGGACCATGGGGCTGGTCAACATGCTGGCGTGTGAGGGAAGGCTCTGGTATCGTCTCGGCGCATCGCATCTGGATCGAACGATCTGCTCTTCAGCGGCGGAGGCGGGCGTCGGCTACACGATGGGCTGGTCGGGGGGAATAGACCCGGAAGCGTTCGCGCTCTCCCGTTTCATCATCGCCTGGGGAACCAATCTCTCCTCTACCAACGTGCATCAGATGCCGATTATTCGCGAGGCGCAGAGGTGTGGCGCCACATTCTGTGTGATAGATGTCTACCGGAATCGCACAGCGCAGGCGGCAGACTGGTTTATTCAGGTGCGTCCCGGCACCGATACCGCGCTTGCGCTCTCTCTGATGCATGTGATCTTTTCGGAGGGGCTGCACGATGAAGCCTATCTGGAGTCGCATACGCTGGGCTGGCGGGAACTGCGGGAACGCGCCGCCGAGTATCCGCCCGACCGCGCTGCCAGCATCACCGGCGTGTCGGAAGAAGATATCTGCGCGCTGGCAAGGCGGTATGCCACCGAGCAGCCGTCCGCCATCCGCATGGGCTACGGTCTTACCCGCAACTCCAACGGGGGCATGATGGCGCGCGCGATCACCTGTCTTCCGGCGGTGATCGGAGCCTGGGGTAAGCCGGGCGGCGGCTTGCTGCTCTCTACCAGCGCCCATTTTCGTTATAACTACCCTGCCGTCAAGCGACCAGATCTGCTCAACGGACGCAAGCCCCGTAACGTCAATATGAACGAACTTGGGAAGGCGCTCACCCAGCTGGACAACCCGCCGATCAAGAGCCTGTTTGTCTGGAACTGCAACCCGCTGGCGGTGGCTCCCAACAGTAATCTGGTTTTCCGCGGACTGATGCGCGAAGACCTGTTTACGGTGGTGCATGAGCAGATGATGACCGATACAGCGCAGTATGCTGATATCGTCTTACCCGCGACGACTCAGATGGAGCATCTTGACCTGCACACCGCTTACGGACATCTCTATCTTCAGCTAAACCAGCCGGCAATCGCGCCTTTAGGGGAGGCGCGATCCAATATTGACGCGCAGAACGCTATCGCCAAAAGGCTCGGCTTTGACGATCCCTGCTTTGAGGAAGGCGCGGAGGAGATCATTCGCGCCGCTCTGGAGGTAGAAGACCCTCGCATGGAGGGGATCACCTATGAGTACCTGCAGGAACACGGCTTTGCCAAGCTGAAGACCGAGACCAATCATCTGCTGCCGGATGAACTGCGGTATACCGCTGGGGACGGGAGCGTATTTACGCCGTTTGTAGAGGGGAAGGGGTTTCGCACGGCGTCCGAAAAGATAGAACTCTACTCTGAGAAGGCAATGCGTGATGGTTATGATCCGCTGCCGCAGTACTATCCATTGACGGAAAGCCCGCAGGGCAGTCCTGAACTGGCGCGCCGTTTCCCTATCAATCTGCTGACTCCCGCTGCGCACCATTTTTTGAACTCGTCATTCGCCAATGTGCCCTCTCTGCAAAAAGGGGAGAGGGAGCCGCGTATCTGGGTGAATCCGATGGACGCGGAGCCGCGCGGCATTGCGGATGGGGACTGGCTGCGAGTCTTCAATGATCGGGGCGAGGTTCTGCTGAAGGCGGTTTTGAGCGAGAATGTACAGCCAGGGGTCGCCTGGAGCCCCTCGCTCTGGTGGCATCGGGACAGCCCCGGCAACCGCAACGTCAATGCGCTTACCTCCGATGCGCTGACCGATATGGGAGGCGGCTCCATCTTTCATACGAATCTGGTCGAGATAGAGCGCTCCGGAAAGCCGCAGGAGGTGGCGTAATGTCTCGCGCGGATATTCCGCCGTTTCGCGAGGAGGTGCGTCGTTTCCATACCCGGCTGCGCGACAGGATGTTCCCACTGGGTATGGGCTGCGCCTATCTGGGGGGAGAAGCCGACGCTGAGAAGTTAAGACAGTTCCAGCAGACTCTGGAGCAGGCGTATGAACGGGGAGTTCGCTATTTTGATACGGCGGAGATGTACGGCGGCTCGGAGTTCCGGCTGGGGAGATTCCTGCGCTCCATAGACCGGCGTACCGTTTTTGTCGCGACCAAAGCCCGGGTTCATCCGGCGCTCACGCCGGAGGAGGCAGCCTGGCAGGTTCGGCAATATTTGCATAACAGTCTGGAGAGGCTGGGAACGGACTATCTGGATCTCTACCAGATTCATGATGTGAATAGTCTGGATCAGGTGCTTTCACCTGGAGGCGTGCTGGAGACACTGCTGACGGCAAAGGAGGATGGGCTTATTCGCTACATCGGTCTGGCGACCCGCTGGCATGACCTCTCGGAAATGGCCGCCTCTCAAACAGGGTTCGACACAGTGCTGACCCATCTGGACTACACCCTCCTGGATCAGTCGGCGCGTCTGATGATCGAGTATGCGGCGCTGCGCGGCGTCGGGGTGATTAATGCCTCTCCTCTTGGAAGCGGCCTGCTGGTCGGCACAGATCCGCGTCTGCATAGGGAGATGTATACGGAGGTTCGCCGCTATCGTCCCCTGGCGATCAAGCTGTACGACTTTTGCCGGGAGCGGGGGGTGTCGCTGTTGTCGCTGGCGCTGCAGTACCCGATGCTCCATCCCGGCATCAGCATCACGCTTACCGGTCCCTCCAGTCCGCATGAAGTAAACGCCAATATGGACGCCTGCCAGGTGACGATTGCCCCGGAGGTATGGCAGAATCTGCATGCGCAATTCGGAACCTATCTGCCAACTCGCTGAGCGAGTCTACAGAGGCGGAAGAGAAGCCTTCGCTTCGCCGAAGTTTTGATAGATATCCGTACCGCGCACCAGAATCGCATCCCAGGAACGGTTCATCGAGTTTTGCGAAATCGGGCGCACAAAGGTCGGAACATATCGCAGCGTTAAGCCGCAGCGACGACGGGAGGAGCGGTTTGGCAGGCTTCCGTGTATTAACGCCCCGTCGTGGATAGAGACCTCCCCGGCTCGCAACGGCATATCCGCCGCGCAGGCTTCTTCGCTCTGGTTGATCTCCACCTCCTGATTGATGCTCAGCAGGTTTCCGGCAACGGCAGATTTACCATGTGCGCGGATTCCTCCCCGATGCGAGCCGGGAACGACCCGCATACATCCGTTTTCCCGGTCGCTGTCATCAATGGCGTACCACACCGTGAGGGCAAGAGGCGGCTCCAGTCCCCAGTAGGTGACATCCTGATGCCAGGCGACGAACTTCTCCTCCTGACCGTATTTGCAGAAGAAGTGCGTCGCCAGCAGCAGGATGTCCGGCCCGAGGAGCGACTCCACACAGTCGAGAATAGCGGGCAGGGTCGCCAGTTCCCATATAAACGGCACATCGAAATGTCTGTCCAGCAGTCCGACACGGGTCTTTTCGCGCCCCTCCTGCGCCTCCAGAGCGTTGAACAGCGCGCGGTAATGCGCCGCCCGTGCTTCGTCCACAACCGGGATTCCGAAGAGATGGCCTTCCGTCTGATACGATTCGATCTGCTGCGTACTGAGCATCGTTATCCCTCTTATGGCTGTAGTATTCGCAATCTGTCAGGCGGAAGGCGCGGTAACCGGCTCGCCTGGCGGCGAAATTCGCATAGACTCCAGAAGGATTCTCACCGCCTCGACCAGCATCACCGCCGCCAGCGCTACGAGCGCTATGCCGACCCAGGGAACAGGGTTGAAACTGAAGCCCGCAGCAAAGCTCTTCCCGATGATCTTCGTCAGCGCCCACACGCTCATGATATACATGAAGAGAGTCGGCAAGCCGGCAATCAACCATACCCATCCTTTTCGCTCTCGCTTCCAGAGCCAGACGGTGACTCCCAGCAGCGTCAACGCCGCCAGCAGTTGATTGCTGGCTCCGAAAAGCTCCCAGAAGACTCGCCAGGCAGGGATCGGCTTGCCTGCAGCGTCGGTCATGGTCTGTGTGACAAGAATCAGCGGGACAACGGCGGTGACAAAGGTCGCTGCCCATTTCCCTTTGCGGTCGTGCCATCCCATCAGTTCCTGAAGCACATAGCGCCCAAGCCGTGTGCATACATCCAGCGTGTCATAGACGAAGGTGGTGAACGCCATCAATCCGAAGGAGACGGCGAACGCAACGGGTATCCCCAGCACCGTCAGGAAGGAGCCGATCCCCTGCGCGTAGATGAAGTTCGGCTGTGGTTTTTGCAGGAGGGGAGAGTTGGTTGCCAGCATCATGACGCAGGCGAGGGAGATGATTGCCACCATCGCCTCCAGCAGCATGGAGCCATAGGCGACGGGCTTTGCATCAGTCTCATTGCGAAGCTGTTTGGAGGTGGTTCCGGAGGCGATAAGCGCATGAAAGCCCGAACAGGCTCCGCAGGCGATGGTAATGAACAGCATGGGGAAGAGCGTGTCGCCTTTGGGGGTAGACCAGTTCAAGAAGGCGGGATATTCTACGCTCTTTCCGCCAAAAATTAACCCCAGCGCGCCTCCTCCCAGAGCAAAGAGAAGGAAGTAGCCCCCTAAATGCCCTCTCGGCTGCAGGAGCAGCCACATCGGAAGCATCGCCGCCACGAAACAGTAGACCAGGATCAGGACATTCCAGACCTTCTTTGCGTCGAGTTCGGAGAGACCCGTCAACGCCGGTAGATCAAACGGTATCTTCTGTCCTCCCCAGATCGCCAGACCGACCAGAGGAATGAAAATCGCCGTTGCCATTCCGAGGGAGACCTTTGTATATCGTAGAACCAGCCCCAGCAGGATCGGCAGGAGCAGATAGAGCAGCGAAGAGGTGGCGATACCGCCTCCCGATACGACCTGTCCGTTCTCCAGGGTCTGTAAACCTACGAACGAAGAGGCGGTGATGTCGGTGAACGCGACCACCACATAGATCAGCGCAATCCAGATGAAGGCAAGAAAGAGCAGATGAGCGCGTCGGCTCATGTGTTCGCGGACGACCTCGGCGATGGAGCGCGCTTTATGGCGAACGGAGGCGACGAGGGCCAGTTTATCATGCACGCCCCCGATAAAGATCGCGCCCAGCAGTATCCAGACCAGCGCGGGCAGCCACCCGAACATAACCCCCGCCAGGATCGGCCCGACGATGGGACCGGCGGCGGCGATGGCGGAGAGATGCTGCCCCAGCAGAAACTTCGGCTCGATAGGGACATAGTCCACATCGTCGCGCATCTCAACGGCGGGCGTCTTCGCCTCCGGGTCGAGACGAAGCAGACGCGAAAGCAGTCCTCCATAAAGGCGGTATGCCAGACCCAAAATAATGGCGCAGACGACCACGACGCTGAGCAGACTCATGCATGGATCCTCCTCATGGAATACGATGCGCTCATTCTCCGGCGAAGATGAAACAGAGGGAGATGAATTATTATACACAACCAATGCCATCTTAAGAAACATTTCGCTCGTTGACAGAGATTATTCGCGACGCTTATACTGAAGGCATGGAACCGATCACTATAAATCAGGCGGCGCTGGCAATAGGCGCGAAGATTGTAGGAACTGTGGAAGGGATAGTGCGGGGGATCTGTACGGATACCCGGCAGGAGGCGCAGGGAACGCTCTTTTTCGCGCTGCGCGGAGAGACAGGTGACGGGCATCAGTACGTTGCGGAGGCGATGCGTAAGGGGGCAGTGGCGGTGGTGGTGCAGCATCCTGTGGAGGAGGCTCCGGGAACGCAGCTAGTCGTGACAGATACGCTGCGCGCCCTGGGGATGCTGGGGCGGTTCTATCGTCAGCGATTTGATATTCCGGTCATCGGAGTAACCGGGAGCGTTGGGAAGACCTCGACGAAAGAGACGATCGCCTTTGCCCTGTCCGCGAAGTATCGTGCGCACGCCTCGGCGAAGAACTTCAATAACGAGATTGGCGTTCCGCTAACCCTCTTCGGACTGGAGCCAGCCCATCAAGTTGCCGTCATCGAGATGGCGATGCGGGGACGGGGACAGATTGCCGAACTGGCGGAGATCGCCCTTCCCGCGATCGGCGTGATAACCAATATCGGCATTTCGCATATCGAACTTCTCGGCTCCAGAGACGCAATCGCCTCAACAAAAGCCGAACTTCTGGAATCGCTTCCGGCACACGGGACGGCCATCATTCCCGCGGATGATGACTACGCGGACTATCTGCGCTCTCGCTGCTCCTGTCCGACTCGAACCTTCGGCGTAGAGAAGTCTGCCGACTTTCACGTGACCGAGGCGCGTTTTACGGAAGAAGGTCACCCGCATTTTCGAGTCAACGGCAATCGGATGGCGGTTCCCGCGCCGGGCGTGCATCATCTGGCGAATGTGGCGGCAGCCTGCGCTGTCGCCGATACGCTGGGGATTTCACTGGAGGCGGTTGCGGAGAAGCTGCTTGCATTTCGCCCTCCGACAATGCGAATGGAGACCCTTTATCTCCCGGACGGCTCCCTCATCCTCAATGATGCCTATAATGCTGCCCCCGATTCCATGCGCGCTGCCCTGATGACTCTCCGACTGATGGCGCAGAGGCGCGGAGGGCGTTCGGCAGCGGTTCTGGGAGAGATGCGGGAACTGGGAGAATATGCTCTGGAAGCGCACCGATATGTGGGGCGGATCGCTGCTTCAGAACGGATTGACCTGCTGGTAACGGTTGGCGAGATGGCGAAGGAGATCGGCAGAACCGCGATGCCGGGAGAGGAGGGAGATCGCTGGCGCGCTTTCGACACAACGGAAGAGGCGGCTGCCAGGCTGTCGGCTCTGTTGCTGCCGGGCGATTGCGTGCTGGTAAAAGGTTCTCGCGCTTTGCAGATGGAAAAGATAGTCGCTGCGCTGGCTCCCGTTTGATTTTCGGTAAAAAGAGAGGATTTCGAATGAAGCGATGGCTGCTGGTTGTATGTCTGCTGTTGATCGCCTGCGGTTCCGCCTCTGCGGACCGGAAGCGGTTTGCGATTGGCGTTAATTACGGAGTGTTCTATCCTTCCAGTTCCGGGGTGCGCAGCGCGTTCGGAGATTCCTGGACCCGCTTCAGCATCGGTCCGCATGATATGAAGGCGACGGAGGCGCGGTGGAAACGCTCTTTTGATCTGAGTTTTATTCGCCGCGAGCGTGACGGACGCGTGACGCTTGTGCCGGTCACCTTTGGCGTTGAGCGCGCTCTGAGCGCCAATCAGAAGGCGCAGCCCTATGTTGCGCTGCGAGGGGGGCCGTTTTTCGGCGAGGCGAAATCCACCCGGCAGGGCTTCAACAACAAGACCTTTGGGATCAATCTCAACGCCTCGATTGGCATCAATCTGGATCGCCGCTTCTTTCTGGAAGCGCGATACGACTACTTCACGCGGTTCGCGCAGTCCCGCTTCGACGGGCTGACACTCTCCGCGGGAATCCGCCTGTTTGAGATAAAGCTGTAGACAGATGATACAGATTGACGGGTCGTATGGCGAGGGAGGGGGACAGATCATCCGTACCGGCGTCGCGCTGGCTGCCCTGACCGGCAAGGCGCTGGAGGTGGTTGCGGTGCGGGCACGCCGTTCGCGTACCGGTTTGCAGCGTCAACACCTGACGGCGGTTCGCGCCGCCGCGCAGATATGTCGGGCAAAGCTGGAAGGGGATGAGGTCGGCTCATTGCGCTTCGCCTTCTTACCGGAATCCCCGGTGCAGTCCGGCGAATACCGATTTGATATCGGGACTGCCGGGGCGACGGCGCTGGTTCTCCAGACTTTGATGCTTCCTCTGCTGCTGGCAAAGGGCGATTCTGTAGTGACGATCACGGGAGGAACGCATGTGCCCCATGCGCCGACCGTAGACTATCTCCGATACCTCTACGCGCCTGCTCTGGCTAAAATGGGCGCGACCCTGCAGATCGACTCCGCCGTTCCGGGCTTTTTTCCGAAAGGAGGCGGCGAGGCAGAAGCGCGTCTGACCGGGGGAGCGAATCTATTACCGCTTAACCTGACCCGTCGGGGAAAACTGGCGTCTCTTCAGGCGCATATCGTGACGACGCAGCTTCCCTCCCATGTTGCGGTGCGCGGGAAGGCGGCGGTGGAGCGCTTTATGAAGGGCGTCGGGCGACCGGTTCAAACGGTGATAACGGAGGCGACGGAGGCAAAACGCGGCAGTCCCGGCGCGGCGATCACGATCACAGCCCGTTGCGAGGAGGGGCTGGCGGGCTTTTCTTCTCTTGGCGAGCAGGGAAAGCCGATGGAGCGCGTGGTCGGGGAGGCGTGCGAGGCGTTTATGGGGTGGTGGAAGTCCGGCGGAGCCTGCGACACCCATCTATCGGATCAACTGGTTCTTCCGCTCTCGCTGGCGAGGGGAGAGAGCGTCTGGACGACGAAGGAGGTGACGGAACATCTTCGGACGGTTCTTCATGTGACGGAGCAGTTTCTTCCGATTCGCTATACAGTGGAGCAGACGGAAGACAGCCTCTGGAGAGTGACTCTTCGGGGAGCGGGGAGAGATTAAAAACAGAAACGGAGCGCCTTCAGGCGCTCCGTTTTGTTCACGTCTGACAGTGTCGGTTTGATGAGACGCTGTACTACCGGGTTGTTCGCCAGTTTCGACCTAGGTCTGTCCTTGTAGTGACCGTTTCGGTGTTACAAGGAGAGT
>CAYSDM010000042.1:10205-48194 GCA_964429855.1 uncultured Chthonomonadaceae bacterium | reverse complement strand
CGCCGCCTCGTAAGGAGGCGGCGTTCAATGTTCTCAGGAAATTTAACGTCTTCGGCGTAAGCGATATGCCAGCGGCAGACCGCCGATCAGGGCGGCTCCCAGCAGCGCCATCGTACCCGATTCCGGCACAGCGTAGGCGGTCACCCGGAAGAGAAGACCCTGCGGCAACTCGCCCTCCACCAGTCGCAACGCGCCATAGTAGGAGCCATCCACGACACTGATGTACGGCTGACCGATCTTGGCTGCGCCGGGCTGCCAGTCGAGAACGAATTGCCTCGAAACGACCTCATAGGGACCAATCCAGGGATTGGGGAACTGCGGGAAGTCCGGATTATTGGTCGTATCCACGAGCAACCCATTCGGCAGGACTCCCTCAAGCAGTTCGACCCTCAGCCGGATAAACTGGAGGCTGGTATCCGGGTCCGCGTGCAGTTCGATTCCCGGATCCGGGTTACCCGGCGACTCGCTGAAGACATCGGAATTAAAGAGAAACGAGTCGCCGTTGAAGCGGAAGAAAAACTTGGTGGTCGGGTCAACGCCCTCCGGCATGGAAAACAACATGCGGGGGGTGAACTGCGCCAGAGACGCATTGCTCAGGCACAGAAAAAGCGCGACTGCAGCGACAGCCATCCCTGCACGCAGCCTGATCATATTCGATCCTCCTCGACAGTCGGGGTCCATGGACAAGTATAACTACTTTCTTATCACTGCATGAATCGTGCCAAATGATTGCGGAGGCGGAACAGAAGCCGTTAGCCGGTATATATGACAGGGCGACAGGTGGCGAAAGAGGTCAGTTCAGGACTTCCAGCGCAGAATCCAGCAGGGTTCTGGCGGTGATGGCAGCCAGTTCCTGCGCTCTGGAATCGCCTATCTCTTCCCGAATCATCTCCAGCGCTCGATCCGCCGCTTCCGCATCCACCAGTCCGCGCGCATGCAGTTCACGCGCCGCTATGGAGAGCAGCAGATAGGCTTTCTCCAACTGTCCTCCCTCTTTCAGCGTCTGTCCGTAGTGGAGCAGGACATCGGCCTGATGTTTGCCGTTTGCCTGCTCTCTGGCGATCCGAAGGGAGTGACTGAACATTTCATGCGCCTCTGTAAAATCGCCCTCGTTCCCCGCCAATCGAGCCAGCACATCATACGCATACATCTCGCAGGCGCGGTCTCCGATCTCCCTCGCAATCCTCAATCCCTCTTCTGCAGGCGCACGCGCCTCTTCTGGCGCGCCTCGTTCCAAGTGATTCATTCCCTGTCGCACCGATGTCAGCGCCATTCCTCTTCGATAGTTCAGACGGAGGTAGATGCTCTGCGCCTGCTCAATCCGCTCGTTCGCGGTCTCATAGTCGCCCTGACGCCGATAGATATCCGAGGAGTTGTAGTAGATATGAGCGACGCTCTCTTCTGAGTTGTTGCGGGTATGAATCGCCAGACTCTCCGCGAAATCGCGTGAAGCCGCCTCGTAGTCGCCGCGTTCACAGGCAAGAATGGCCAGATGCATCCGCAGCACCGCCTCATATCGAGCCTGGCGTGTCTCTATAGCGAGCTTCAGACCCTCCTCCCAGGTCAGCCGCGCTCGGGCGAAGTCTCCGTGTCCCCACTCCAGATTGCCCAGATTTATCAGGTTCACCAGCATTCGCGGTCGGTCATCCAGGCTGCGGCTGATCTCATAACTTTCGGTGAAAAGCCGGTGCGCCTCCGCCAGATCGTAACGATTCCAGGATACCAGCCCGCGCTGATTAAGCAGCCGCGCTACCTGCACGGAATCACCGGCGCGCCGTGCCGCCTGTTCCGCCAGCGTCAGTCTGGCTTCGCACTCCTGCAGCAGTCCGGTTCGCAGCAGGAATCGCCACATCGCCCGCGCAAACTCGACGGTTCGGGAGGAGTCATCTCTCTGCAATACCCAGTCCATTCCCTTGCGGAAGTTTTCGATCTCTTCGGTGAAGATATCCGTCGCTTCCGCCGCCTCGGGTCCTGCTCCCTCCAGCTTGCCAGCCCACTCCTGCGCCAGATGGAGGTAGTGTTCGGCATATCGGTCCAGCAGCGGCGACTGTGTTCCGAGTGTCTGAATCTTCTCCTGCGCATACTCTCTCAGCGTCTCCAGCATCGAAAAGCGAGTCTGTCCGCGAGACTCCGCGACGCGCAGCAGCGACTTATCGCGCAGCAGGAAGAGCAGATCGAAGGCTCCGGGCGTTTCGCAGACCTCCTCCGCCGACTCCAGCGAGAATCCTCCCACAAAGACAGAAAGCTCTGCAAAGAGCGACTTCTCATCGTCGGATAGAAGATCGTAAGACCAGTCCAGCGCGGCGCGCAGAGTCCGCTGTCGTTCAGGCAGGTCGCGCTGACCGTGCGCCAGAAGGTCCAGCCTGCGCGTCAAGCGTTGAAGAATCTGCGCCGGCGACATGCCTCGGATCCGGACCGCCGCCAGTTCAATGGCGAGCGGAATCCCCTCCAGCCGTCGGCATATCTCGCCAACAACGCCGCCGATCTCATTGGTCAGAGTAAAGTCCGGGCGAAGAGACTGACAGCGCTCGACAAAAAGCTGAACGCTTTCAAAATCGGTCCAGCGCGAATCGCGGTAGTTGAGTGGAGGAACCGAGAGCGGCTCGACGACATACTCCAGTTCGCCGGAGAGGTGC
Source organism: uncultured Chthonomonadaceae bacterium (assembly GCA_964429855.1). Taxonomy (GTDB): domain Bacteria; phylum Armatimonadota; class Chthonomonadetes; order Chthonomonadales; family CAJBBX01; genus CALLMM01. Next base: position 45,558 of record CAYSDM010000042.1, on the reverse strand, counting down.
AGTAGTTCCCGCGAGGTGACCAGGCAGGTCAGTCCCCCGCACTCCTGCAGCAGTTCGCTGAGGAAAGGGGCGGCATCGGCGACCTGCTCAAAGTTATCCAGCACCATCAAGCAGCGACGCGAACGCAGAAATTCGATCACCTGTTGACGGGGGCTCGCCTCCGGTCGCAGGGTCAGCGATGGAGCCAGCGCGAGGGCAATGGCCGTAGGGACCGCCTCCACATCCCGGATGCTTGCCATCTCGATCAACCAGACTCCATCCGGAAACTCCTGCAGTAGATCGGCGGCGACCTGAATGGCAAGGCGCGTCTTGCCTGTTCCCGCCGGTCCGATCAGAGTGATCAGTCGGCTGCGCCGTGTCTGGAGAATTCCGGTGAGTTCTGCCAGTTCGCGAACACGCCCGACAAAAGCGGTCAGATGCGCCGGAAAGTTATGCGGAAGCGCATTCAGTGTGCGGAGCGTGGCGACGCGAATGTCCGGAATCTGCGGGTGGTGCAGGAGAAACAGGCGTTCCGGCTGTCCCAGGTCTTTCAGGCGGTGCAGGCCAAGGTCTTCCAGATTAAACTCCGGCTCCAGTTCCTCCTGAGCGGAGCGCGCTGTCTCCTGCGAGAGCAGGGTCAAGCCGCCATGTCCGGCGTCGCAGATACGCGCGGCGCGATTGACGGGAGGTCCGAAATAGTCGTTGTCGCGAAAGGAGGGTTCGCCTGTATGCAAACCAATACGAACGTGGATACCGCCAATCTCTTCCCAGAGAGGAGCGCCTGCATACGAGGAGTTCAGCGCGGCATGGATGGCGGCGGCGCACCGTACCGCATCCGCCGGTCGGGCGAAGGCGATCATAAAGCTGTCTCCGACCGTCTTCACCTCCCAGCCGTGATGAGCCGCGATGCAGGCGCGCACCAACTGCTCATATAGTTGGAGGGCCTCTCCATAGCGCGCGCCGTACTGTTCCCAGCGAGCGGTGGAGCCTTCCACATCGGTAAACATCAGCGTTACCCGCCCCTGAGGAGGCGTGATGAGTGTGGTCTCGGTCATACTGTAAATTATACTGAACTATCGAGTGATTGTGCTTATTTATTTCGCGAACCCATCTGAAATTATTGCCATGCTAAGGATTATCTGTGTCCAGTGGTTTCTCCTAATCTGGCAGGAGAGTTCTCTCTTGCTCGCCAATTGTGTAGATAATAACCAGAGCAGCGAAACCATACTCTCCGCTGCTGTAGGAGCGCATATGAATCGATCTCAATCCGCGCAGCTGTTTTCCCGCAGCCGACGTTATCTGCCCGGCGGATGCGTCTCGATCAACCGACTGGTGGAGCCGGAGATCGCCTTTGTGAAAGGCAGGGGGGCGTATCTGTGGGATGCGGATGGCAGCCGTTATATTGATTACCATGCGGGGTTTGCGCCCTATCTGCTGGGACACGCCGACCCGGATGTAGAGGGGGCTGTGCGTCACGCGATGGAGGAGGGCTGGACTCTCGCCGGTTCGGGGACGACGCCCTGGGAGGCGCAGGCGGCGGAGCTTCTCTGCGCCTGCGTGCCCGGATTGGAGAAGGTGCAGTTTGCCAATACCGGCAGCGAGGCGACCTATCATGCGCTGCGTCTTTCGCGCGCCTGGACTGGCCGAAAGCATATTGTGGTGATGCAGGGAGGATACAACGGCTGGCATGACGAGGTTGCCTGCAATGTGATGACTCCGCTGGAGCAGATCGGCCCGAGGATAAGCCGGGGGGAATACCCGTTTGCGCCGATGTCTGCGGGGATGACTCCCGATGCGTCTCGTTATGTCCATGTGGTGAACTTCAACGACTTAGAATCGGTGGAGTGGGCTTTTCAGACTTATGAGGTTGCCTGCCTGATTACCGAACCGATACTGCAGAATATCGGCGTGGTAAAGCCGAACCCGGGTTATCTGCAGGGACTTCGCGAACTCTGCACGCGCTACGGGGTGACGCTGGTGTTTGATGAGGTAAAGACCGGCTTTCGGCACGCATTGGGCGGTTATCAGAGCATAGCGGGCGTGACGCCCGATCTGTCGGTCTTCGGCAAAGCGATAGCCAACGGCTATCCCCTGGGGGCAATCGGCGGCAGGGCGGAGATCATGGACCTCTTTTTTGCCTTCGATCTGAAGAAGCGGGTGTTGATTGCGGGCACGTACAACGGTCACCCGATGGTAATGGCGGCGGCGATCGCGACGATGGAGAAGCTGCGGCGGGAGGGGGCTGAGATTTACGAACGGCTGGAGCGGCTGGGGGCGCAGATGGAGGCGGGATTAGCGGATCTGTTTGAGCGTTTCGGCGTGACCGCGACAGTTGCGCGGCAGGGATCGGCCTTCTGCGCCTATTTTATGGACTACCCTCCATCAGACTGGCACGATATTGCGGAGAACCATGACTTTGACTTTGATCGGCGCTATCGTCGGGCTTTGATTGAGCGGGGAATCTACCACTTTCCGCTGCCGACGAAGCAGGGCAGCATCTCGGCGGCGCATACGCAGGAGGACATCCGGTGGACGCTGGAGGCGACGGAGGCGGTGTTAAGAGAGAATCCGCAAAAATAAAAAGAGCAGGATTAAAGAAAATCGTCGCGAAAAGGCGAGTTGGAGCGAATAAGTAGATCAGACAGGAGCAAGAAGAGGAGTGTAGTGTTATGCGTCTTCGGGTCTGTTTCCGGCTGGATCGTCCGATCGTGGTTCCGATCAACCATCAGCATCTGATGGCGGGAGTGGTGTATCGGTATCTGGAGTGCGCCGACGCGGACTATGCCGAATTTCTGCATAACGAAGGGTATGCCGCCTCGGAAGGAGGGGAGGATCGTCGTCGGTTCAAGCTGTTCACCTTTTCGCCTATACGAGCGACCCGGCGTCAGGCGAATGGGAGTGTTCTGCGGCTGGGACCGGGAATGGCGGAGTGGCTGGTATCGTCTCCGGTGGAGAAGTTTCTGACGGAGTATGCGACGGGTCTGCTCTCATTCGGGGAGATGCGGGCGGGAACGGCGACGCTGCCGATCGTCTCGGTGGAGTCGCTGCCGACACCAGCCACTGCAGAGACGATGCGTTTCACCTGCCTCTCTCCGATCGTCTCTTCGGAAACGACGTATGAAGGCGGCGCGCGCAGCACGCGCTATCGTTTTCCGGATGATCCGGCGTTCAGCGAGTCTATACGTCAGAACCTGCTGGGAAAGTATGCGGCGCTGTACGGACGCGCGCCTGCCGATGACCGGCTGAGCCTGACCTTTGACCGGGACTATCTGGCGCGACAGCCTCATGGCGGAACCAAGTTGATCGAGTTCAAGGGAATCCATATCCGGGGCGCGTTCGCGCCGTTTACGCTGACCGGTTCGCCGGAACTGATCCGTCTGGGGTACGAGTGCGGCTTTGGCGAGAAGAACTCCTCCGGGTTCGGGATGGTGTTAATAGATGAACGAAGAGAAAGATGAATGATACATTCAGATGATCTTGATACTGCCTTTACCGAGACATTTCAAACAGACGGCAGGTTGATAGAAAGTAAACCTTTTCAAATCGCGGTGGCAAAACATCTCCTGGAAAGTCGAAGCGTCATCCTTCGTGCACCTACCGGGGCTGGTAAAACATATGCTGCATGGTTCCCGTTTCTTTATGCTTATCGAAAACAGTACGATTTTCCACGCCAAATGCTCTACTCTCTTCCGCTCCGTGTGTTGGTAAACAGCATCGCCACTGAAGCGGAAAAAATGGCTCCCGATTGTTCTGTGATGATACAAACCGGGGAGACTCCGGATGATCCGCAGTTTCTCCTTGGTGAAATGGTTTTCTCCACTTATGATCAGACACTGAGTAGTTTCTTACACTTCCCATTTAGTCTGTCGTGCAGGCAGGGAAACGTTAATGCAGGTGCACTAGTATCCTCTTATCTTGTGTTCGATGAGATCCACTTGATGGAGATGAACCGTGCTCTTGGTACTACAGCCGAAATGCTTTGTTGGTTACAGAAAACAACTCCGTTTCTACTGATGACGGCGACAATGACCGATGGCGTCATCGAATGGCTTAGCAAAAAAACAGGAGCGATTGTTGTCCAGTTGACGCCATCTCAAATCGAGGCATTGCCACGTCCGCGCGAGTGGATGTACAACCCGATGCCGCTCACTGCTCAGGCTGTCGTGAAAGAGCATATAGGAAAAACTATTGTTGTTGTAAATCAAGTTGAACGGGCACAGCAGTTATTTACAGAATTTGAATCCCTTAAGGATAACGGAGAGTTGTCGGCAACCAAGATCATGATGTTACACTCCCGTTTCACCCGTGAAGACAGGCGTGCCAAGACGGAGATTATAGACCGATGGTTTGGAAAATCACCAGATGATACGGACTGCATTTTGGTCGCCACACAAGTGATTGAGGTCGGTTTAGATATCTCCTGTTCACGATTACACACAGAAATCGCACCAGCAAACGCGTTGGTGCAAAGGAGCGGACGTTGCGCACGATTTGGCGGTGAAGGCAAGGTCTTCGTTTATGATGTTCTGAGAGAGAAACATAATCCACATTTGCCATATTCCGCCGATTTAATCGAAGCGACAGCAAATGCTATATCACGTCTGTGTGGACAGCCGGTTGGTTATGTAGATGAACTTGCCTTCGTGCAGACAGTGCATGATGAGACTGATCAAAGAGCGATTAAGGAGTTCGAAAGGGAAGCACGTACAAAACAGATGGAGGAGGCAATCAGGTCGCTTAGCCCGAGGTACTATCGAGAGCTTGTCAGAAATGTGGATGCTATCAACGCGATTGTTTTGGACCGTCCTGATACCACAACTAATCCGTTTAGCTATGAGGCTTTCAGCCTGCCTATCAGTGTGCTGATGGGGAAATTCAAGCAGGCAAGTGAAGCAGCGCCAGAACAAATATTCGCCTGGTTTGCCAGAGAGAGACCCGCGGATGATCTCTACAACCGGACTACCTATGAATGGCAACCTGTGAACAAAGGAGAAGAAATGTTGTTTGCTCCTCGCATCGCCCTGAACCCTGCATTTGCCTCTTATAACATTCACTTAGGGCTACAAATGAATGTTGCAGGCAGATGGAAGTCTCCTTTGTTGCCGCAGCGTCCCGCGACAGATCGCCCTTTCTATGTGCGAGAAACTTATGAGGAGCACATTAGTAAAGTCTGGCGTGCCTGCAAACACCATTTCCTGGACAAACACCGATTGAGCCATGCGGGAAGACGGTTGGAGCAGGTATTAGGACTACCACGAGGCACAGTTGACTTATTGTTGCGCTTGGTAATCGCCTTTCACGATATAGCCAAGCTGACCAAAGGCTGGCAGGAGGCTGTTTACAAATACCAGATCGCTATTGGGCATGAACCTGCCGGAATAGATGAATTTCTCGCACATACGGACTATGATCCTTTGAATGAGTTTCAAAAGAATCAGGAGAAGCGATATCCGCGTCCTCCTCATGCTCTAGAAGGGGCGATTTCAACCAGTGACACCGTTGCAGCCTTGTTCTGCTCTCTTTCGACTCCACTGCGGGACATGATTGTTAAGGCTTATCTTGCGGCTGTCGCCACCCATCATTCACCTACTACCAGTGATATCCGGGAGGAGCAGGTTCTTATGTCTGGGGCGGTTCAGGAAGCGGGACGGATAGCGAGAGAAGTCGTTGGGGTAGCACTGACGGAAGACCTCGTTAATCGAATCAAGAACAATATCCCGAGGTGTAAACGACTAAATGAGAAATTCCCGCTTCCACAGGATGGGGAGGCGTTCCTTCTCTATCTACTTTTAGTTCGTACCCTGCGCCTCTCGGATCAGCACTCTTTCGAGGAAAAGAGGAATGTCGACTGAAGCCTTTTATGTTCCAAAGACGACCGACACTTATTCCGATACACTGATTGCTTGGGGACTGGCAACGGTTGTAGCAGATGTACTCCAACAAGCTGGAGTGCGAGAATACGACGAAACGCTGGTGGAAGACGGTGGAACGCATTATGTTGTACGCCTACCGAAGCCATTTCAAAAAACATGGCTTAATCAATTGAGTCCCCGTCGTTTTACCTTCTATCTTGCAAAAAATCGTAGTCAATTCACAGGTGCGGAGAGTGCAGGGGTTATCTTTCTGGACGAGGAGTACGAGAAGGCCCGTCGGACTAAGTCCATGCCCGATGATACTCCGGAAGACCGAGAGGCTAAAGCGATGAGTATGCCTCATCGGTTGCTGAGTCACTTTAGGGCGATATCTGATTTGCAAGCGGATTGCACCGTGAATAAGGTTTTCAGTCTCGTACCTAAACATGCGGCAGGTTATCGTACACTGATAGATGCGATCCTGTTGCGCTATAGCGTCAATCCACCGACGGAGTTGGGCTGGCGCAAGCTGCTGAAACAGGCCAGTCTTTATACAGAGCAGGTTACAGCCAGCTCGATGCTAAATCCAGCCCAGGGTAAAGGCGTAAACAGTCCGAAACCAAAGGGGGCAGCACCCGGTAACATCCAAGCTGATTGGGTTGACGAATGGCTGAAAATCATTGGGTTTCATGAAGCTGGAGCAGCATCAGGTTTCAAAGACTTGCGTAACACGACCAAGGAATATCGTGTTTCAGTCCTTGTTCCACAGCGTATCAGACTTCGTCACCACAGAGCCATTTTTATGCGGTTTCTCCCGTCGTATTTCGGATCGAGTGCTCTGAAACTCGACTGTCTTTCTGCACTTCGATATGCCCAAGAGTTTCTAACCTATCTGCATGAGGAACCAGATGAACTAGATTCATTGCTGGGACTGGGCAGCCTGACCCTTCCGGATATGGTGCGAGGTGTATTAAGTGCTGGATTCCTCAAAACCTCGCAGTTTGCCTTCTCCGTCTCCCGCGTTACAGGTTACGATCTGCCTCCGTGGGTGCATCTGAAGAATGATGCTAATGCATTAGAACGATATCACTCCGCTATTGACGAACATCGTCGCTGTATAGAGAGCCTAAATGATAAGCGCGGCGAGGGTGTAACGATGCTGGAAGAGTATCGAGAGTGGCTCTCTACTGGTAGCTATCAGAGCCTTTTCGCCTTCTTCGCAGGCTATGCGGCGCATCGCATCAGGTGCGCTGTAAAAGATGAGAAGTGTCCTGCTTTTACGACATCCAATCTGGAGGTGATTTTTATGAGCGATCCGCGCACCGAGCGACCTCTGACCCCTATATTGCAGAATGAGGGATTCCGCAATATCGCTACTGCAATCCGCAAGGGAACGATCAATGCACAGTATCAGCGCAAACAAAACAAGCTGCCGTCTGGCGTGGATGTGCATTTTGGTCTCAGTCACGAACTGCGTCGCAATGCAACCTACAGGGACAAATTCATCACCACGCTCTGTAGCTTCCTTAACGTTTACAACCTGGAAAACCTGCGTGTGAGTAGTCGTGAGGGCATTAGCGATCCGTCAGACAAAAAGTACGGCCGAAAGAATGTGGAAACATCCGACATCGAAGAGATCGTTAGGCTTACAGACGAATACGGCTCCGAGCTGATCTGCGGTCTTTTACTAGCTTATGGCTACGCAAAAGACACTCGTGATCAAAGCATGAATGATGACGACCTAAATGATGTCAACGAAGGAGGATTAGGGAATGAGTAGCAAACCGATCTATGCGATCTCTCTGTGCGGGCGGCTCACCCTCGACATGCACGCCCTCAACAACGAGGGAACGGAAGGCAACCAGATGTTAACTCGGCAGGTGACCATCGTAGACGATACGGGGAACCTGCACACCGTCAACGCCATCAGCGGAGATATGCTCAAGCATATTCAGGCGGAGCACCTTCTTTATGTCGCCCTAACGGATGATCTACCCATCAGTCAACCGTGCCGCCGTCTCGATCCGAATCGTATTGCTGCGGATCGTGACTTCCTCAATCGAATCAATGGCAAGAAGGATGCCGAGGTCACGGATGAAATCATCAAGACCTGTGCAATAACGGACATGGAAGGCATATTGCTGACCGAGAGACGAGCTACACCACGCAATTCAGTCATTGAATTTGGATGGTTGGTAGGTCTACCAGAGAAAACTCGCACAGAGAGTTACATCCATCTTAAGCGGGTCGCAGATGCGGGTGAGCAAACAAGCGGCGAAGCCAGCAACTTGGGACAAAATCTGTTTCACCGTCCAGCCAGTTCCGGAATCTATGCGGCTGTAGTACATGTTGAAGTAGCTCGTATTGGCTTTAACGACTTTACCAGAGCTTACCCTATCACCCCTGAAGATAGGAACAAGCGATACAAAGCGTTGTTGAAAAGCATCCTATTCACTTTCTTGCAACCGAGTGGCGCGCAGCGTAATACGCAACTGCCTCACATACTCGGCTTTTCCGGGGTTATCGGCATTGCGTATACCTCAAGTCCTGCTCCGACAGTTAGTCCGCTGCTGGATGGCTATCAGAATGAGATTTCATCAGTTGCTGAAACTATGAAAAGTATTGTCGGACAAGATGCCATTCAAGTCAGCACTTTTGATAGTTTGGCTGGTTTCGCTAAGGAGGTGAAGACACTTATCTCTTGCACTGTCCCCTATTCGTTGGCATAGGAGATTATCATGTGGCTTGTAGTACATTTTCTGCCCACATCGCTGTTCTCATTGCGTAACAGCACCGCTACGTCAACTGGGGCAAAGTCGTTGCTGATCCCATCTCCTTATACCATCAAGATGGCTTTGCTTGTTGTAGCTATCCGGTGGCGCGGTAAAAGTTACGCACAAGACGCCTTCGAAGGCATACGCGATTTGCATCCCATTCGGGTTAGTCCACCGCGATACGCGGTCGTCAATCGCTGTTTTCTAAAGTACCAAAAACCGCGAGAAGACAAACGAGCTAAATCTGCACGAAGTGAAGATTACGAAGCACCTATAGGGTATCAGTCCACCGTTGGGTTTCGCGAGTATGTCTATCAGCACGGAGAAATGGGGATCGCGTTCCCTGTCACAAGTAAATCACATGGAGACGACTTGCTTGCTCTTGCTGCACGTATAAACTACTTCGGCAAGCGTGGAAGTATGGTGCAGTTTACTCGCCATGAGTTTACAGAAACGCTTGTAGGGGAGTTCACGGTGTCAATCACTTCAGACGGCAGCAGTATAATACATGGCGTCCTACAACCCTTGGATGACATGGCTCCTGATCTGACATTCGAAAAGGTGGACATTACGAGTGACATTCCAATGCGCTCTACGGAACGTCCTGCGATTCCGTCAGTACTTCCATATCGTGTAGGGAGAACAGCAGTAGGATATGTCTCTTATTCACGAGTCGGCAATTAATGCGTGACCGACAAGATCCTATAACAACTCCCACTGACCTGCACGTAGGCGGGACGGAAGTGCACTACTGTTTGCTGTGCGAGCGAAAGCTGTGGTGGTTCTCGCACGGCTTTATGCAGGAGCATGACTCGGACCTGGTGGCGGAAGGGCGGCATCTGCAGGAGGAGAGCTTTTCGCACCGGCGCAAAGAGGTGATGCTGGACGGCGCGCTGCGGCTGGACGGGGTGGAGACGGAAGGAGAGGGCGTCGAAGCGGTGGTCACGGTGCATGAGGTGAAAAAGAGCCGGGCAGGGAAGCGGGCGCAGCGGCTGCAGCTTCTCTACTACCTCCATGCGCTGCAGCAACGGGGCGTAGAGCGGGTGCGGGGCGTGCTGGAGTACCCCAGGGAGAAACGGCGGGAGGAGGTGAGCCTGACTCCCGCAGACGTGACGGAGGTGGAGGCGACCCTGCAGCGTGTGCAGGAGGTGCGTGCACTCCCAAGCCCGCCCGATGTACCGGAGCCGATGTCCCTCTGCAGGAAATGCGCGTATCAGGAGTTGTGCTGGGGGTGAACTATGTTTGTTGTGATGGGTGATCTGTCAGGCATACAAGACTATCTGCTGGATATTGCAGATGAAGAAGGTCAGCAGTCTCGAAGACTGCGGGCGCGATCCTTCTTTCTCCAGGCGCTTGCGGAACTAGCGGCATTGCGCATGTTAAAATCCGTTGGGTGGTATCAGGATAGATTGTTGTTGTGTGCTGCCGGGAAGTTCGTTCTGACTGCCGATCAGTTGGACGCTGAGCAGAAAGAGCTATTATACCAGGAGAGAGATTACATATCGCGGTGGCTGCGAGAGAAGATGGGAGCCTCCGTTCGGTTCTCTTTGGTCATCTGCGAAGGGCAAGAGATTAACGCATTATATGACAGTTCACTGCAGGCGCTGCAGCAAGAGAAAATGCGTCCCCTGTCACAGATACTCTCCTCCAAAGAAGGATGGAATGTCCCTGAATTTATCGGACAGTCTATCCATCCTCCCTGCGCGATCTGTAGACGCAGAACAGCCAGCGTGAAGCGGGACGATACCGGGGACATGGAAGCACGTCTGATCTGTCCCCGCTGCGCTCAGGACATGGACATCGGTGAGCAGTTACCGAAAGCAAAATGGTTGGTTGTTTCGCCTGACAAAATGAAACAAGAGGCTGACATCCTCGGTCTGAATCTCTCCTTTCATTCCGGTGCAAGCATCCCGAAGGATGTGGACGCCTGGCGTATCTATGACCTGACCGGAGAGCCATCTACCGGAAACCGAGATCCTCTAGTAGCTCCAAGGCTGCTGGCACGGCATACGCCATCCGGCCTGGATTTTGATGCCATCGCAGAGAAGTCCACAGGCGCTCCCTATCTTGGAGTCCTGAAAATGGATGCAGATCAGTTAGGGCAGGCGATCAATCGCGTACTCGTTAAAGCGCGCGATTTTTCTCCCCTGAAAGAGTTCAGCGATAAACTGGATCGCTTTTTTGCCAGCAGATTGGATCGCGAGCTTTCAAAGGATGAATGGAGTGATATCTATACCGTCTTCTCCGGCGGGGATGACCTTTTGCTGGTAGGACCTTGGGATACGCTTTTTCAGTATGCCGGTCATGTGCAGAAGCTGTTTTCCGATCTATTTCACGCTTATGGTCTTACGATCAGCGCAGGTATGGCGGTCGTCACGCGCAAACACCCGATCCGACGCGCCGTGGAACAGGCGGAAGACCTCCTCGAAAGAGCGAAGCGTGAGGCTGCTCCCGGGGCAAGCGAAGGGAGAGATCAGTTTTCAGCCTTCGGGCAGATATGGAAATGGAAGGAGCATGATGGGATTGTCCATAACGCTAAATGTCTGACCAATTGGGTAACCGGAAACACGGCGGAACGCGGTTGGCTGCATACCCTGCTGCGACTTGCAGAAGAGCAGAAGGCGCAGCATCTCTCCTCGGCGCGTCTCGCCTACCACATCGCCCGCAACTACCCTCGTTCTACCGACAATGATCCGAACAAGCAGGCGCTCCGCAGGTGGATTGATCAAATCGCACAGGACTTCGAAAAGAAAGAGCGTCTGGAGACACGCTATCTGCCCGTTATTGTTCGTTACGCTCTGACGGCGACTCGCGCCCGAACAGGAGGTTGAACACGATGAGCCAGTACAATCGCAGTCCACAACAGAATCAGTCCGAACCGACTCTTGACCGGATATGGCCAGACTATCTGAAGGGGGGATATTTCGATGAGGAGGGCAATCTAAAGACAGAGTATGTCTCCCGCGAAAAGATGGAGCCTCTAGCGGAGGCTATGTCTAAGGGAAAACCGCCTTTAACAACCAATCAACTACGCCGTTTCTTTGGACACTGTCGAGCTATTGAGATGAAAATACGCGCCAGACATGCTAATTGGGATCAATTGAGCGCACAGTTTCATCTGCTTGATGTCGCCGCTGCTGACTCTATGGCTAAGAGCCCACCCAAGATTCCCAAGCTGTTTCACGAGTTTATCAAACGAAATGTCGCAAAAGTGTACAACGAAAAGGCATTTCTTTACGGATTTCTTCCCCACTTTGAAGCTTTAGTCGGTTTTGGAACTCAGTTCTTCCGAGATGAAAGGAGATAGAGATGAAGAAAATAGAGCATTATGTGATCAGTGGGGTGATCGAGTGCGTGAGCGGCTTACGTATTGGCGGAAGCGACGATGTGTTACAGATTGGCGGAACAGACCTAACGTGTATCAAGCATCCGGTTACTCTCCAGCCTTATATCCCCGGTTCTTCCCTAAAAGGGAAAATGCGTTCTGAGATCGAGAAAACGCTGGGGAAGTTCAGCGGGAATGGTGGCAACGAACCCTGCGGCTGTGCGGACAAGAACTGCCTTGTTTGCCGGGTTTTTGGTCCGCATAAAAAAGCGCAGCATGATCTCGGACCGTCTCGCATCATTGTTCGCGACTCGTTACTGATCACCGGCGGCGAGTTAGAAACGAAGACCGAGAACGTGATCGATCGCAAGGTGGGCACTGCGCTTCATCCACGTAAAGTTGAACGCGTCGTGGCAGGATCTACGTTCTCCCTAAGCATTGGCGTACAGGCTTGGGATATTGACCGCGACTGTAAGTACAAAGACAAAACCGGTGGCAAAGCCTTGGTTGCTTTTGTACTGGACGGACTGCGTTTGATCATTCAGACAGGCTTGGGATCGGGGGTCAGCAAGGGATACGGACAGATACGAATCACTGACTGTAAGTGGAAACTACAGGGATCGGAAGCTGTACCCTTTGAAATCGAAGAGCCATGAAACTCTATCACATCCAACTGCGCCCCTGTTCCGCCTGGATCACTCCCTGGCAGGCGGATACGCTTACCGGTATGCTCTGCTGGACGATGGCGCGAATGGATGGGGAGGCGGCTCTACGCGAGGAGTTTCTCGAACCTGCCCTTGATGGCAAGCCTCCCTTCATTCTCTCCGATGGATTTCCTGCAGAACGTTTGCCTGCCCCGCTTACGCTGCGTCTTCGCGAATGGTCCGCAGATCAGAGAAAGACGGTTAAGCGCGCGCGCTGGCTTGCCAGAAAGACTTTTCAAAACGTACAACGAGGGCAGCCGATAGATGTCGAGGATCTGCTGTTGCCGGACGCTGTTCATATCAGCGACCGATTCCGCAATACGATCAGCCGGGTTACCAATACCACCGGGGAGCATTCGCTCTTTTCCTGCGTAGAAAATACGCTCCATTTCGAACCAGAGGGTACAACAAAGGCTCCCTGCCTCTCCGTCTATGCAAGGGTTGCAGATGGCAATGAGGATCGTCTGATAGAGCTTTTCGATATGCTGTCAGCGGTCGGGTACGGCGCGGACACAAGCGCCGGGAAAGGCAGCTTCGTTCGGGAGGGAGAACTGGAGCCTGCTGACTGGCTGGAGGAGGGAGTAGTGGGGGCAAACGGAGTGATTGTTCTCTCGACCTTCCAACCGGCTATGCGCGACCCGAGCAACGGCTACTGGGAGCTATTCACCAAATATGGCAAAATTGGTCCGGATTTCGGGATGGAGAACGTTTTCAAACGTCCGCTCATTATGATGCGTCCGGGAGCCTGCTTCCAATGCGCTCCGAACAAACCGTTCCTCGGCCATGCCCTGCCCATGTATGCGTTTCTTGACGAGGATCAAGCGGCTGGGTTGGAGCAGAGAGGAGTCTCTTTGATCCATCCTGCTTTCGGCCTGACCGTTCCGATCACGATTCCAGAGGAGGAACAACTATGAAACCGACTGCTTTGATCTCGACCGTGGGCGTGAGCTTGATTGGTCATCTGGAAAAATCAGAAGAGTTCAGACGTCTAATGAAGGATCAAAAATGGTCAGAAATTGCGAAGCGCCTACAAAAAAAAGATCCATCGGATATTAGTTGCGGAGCTGAGATTAACACCCTTCATGCGTTAATTGAACAGCGTGAATTAGTAGATCGAGATGTGGCTCTGCATTTCTGCCTCTCTGATACTCAGAAGGGAAAGCAGATGGGTGATATCCTGGAAAACTACTATGAGAAGCGGGGGTATCGTAGTGTGAAACCTCAGATCATCGAAGGCTTACAGGATCAGGATGAAGATCTTTTTCGCCGTGTTGGTTTAAGACGTCTGGTGCAAAAAATAGCGGAAATCACCCACAATGTCGGCGGGCCTGACTTTGTAGCCATCAACGCCACCGGGGGGTACAAAGCGCAGATCGCTCTTTCAGCCATCATTGGGCAGGCAATGGGAGTAACCGTCTACTATAAACATGAGATGTTTCCCGGTATCATATCTCTACCGCCAATGCCCATAGCCTTTGACTTTGATATCCTGGGACGAGAAGCCGGAATTCTGCTGGCTCTGGAAGTCGAGGACTGTGTTCCTATAAATGAAGAGCCAGACGCAGCGCTGCTTCCGCTACTGGAAGATATCGAAGTGGATGGGGCGCGCTATTACGGTCTCTCCGCAATGGGACAGTTGTATCTGGAGGGGTTTCGACTTCGCTATCCGGCTGACAAGACTCTACCGGAACCGGTGAGTGATCAAGAAAGAAAGCAACCTGCATTTCGTGATGATCACTATCCACAGGGATTCCAGGATTATGTTAACAGAGTCTGGCGCGAAACTCCTTACATCATCACCTGTCGTTCGCTTCCCTATGATAAACAGAGAGGAATAGGAGACAGGGTTTTCTATATCCGCTCCCATGATGATGAGATAGTAGGCGAATACCAGGACAAAGATCGTTTTGGAGCGCGGTTTTCTATTCAGACCCATGCGAAAAGCAAGCCGCAAAAGCTGGCGGTCGTGGATAATCTGACGAATCGTTTCGGCAGAAAGTAGAAAAACCTGATCATGTCCCGCAACTACTACGTACTCTCCACCGGGCGGCTGAAGCGCGAGGCGCAGACGCTCTATCTGGAGACGGCGGAGGGCAGGCGCGCGGTTCCCATCGAGGATGTGGACAGCCTGTATGCGTTCGGGGAACTGGACCTGAACACCAAACTGCTTAACTTCCTCTCTCAACGCAAAGTGCCCCTGCATGTCTTTAACTACTATGGCTACTACGCCGGAACCTACTGCCCGCGCGACTATCTGCACTCCGGCTTTCTGCTGGTCCACCAGGTGACGCACTATCGCGAAACAGAGAAGCGGATGGCGCTGGCGCGGGAACTGGTGCGCGGCGCGGCGCACAGCCTCTCCCGCACCCTCGCCTACTATCAGAATCGCCGGGAGACGGGCGTTCCCGAGAGCGAGTACCCGTCGCATGAAGACGAGGAGCCGGATCAGGACGGATTCGCAGAGGCGGAGGGTTCTCCGAATGAGTATGACGAATCGGAAGTGCCGGAGAGCGAGTCGCTGCAGACGGGAGACGGCGCGTCGGAATCTCAGAATGACTTGGAGGAGACGCCGGAAGACGGCGACCCTGCCGCGCCGTTCGTTCCTCTGATAGAATCGTTCGCGCCCGCCGAATCGGTGCAGCGCGCGGCAGAGACGATCCGCGCGCTGTCCGCAAAGATTGACGAAGCGCAGACCCCCGATGAACTGCGCGGGCTGGAAGGGAAGATGCGCCTGAGTTACTACAGCGCATGGCGGCACATCCTGCGCGAAGGGGAGGGGCTGGACTTTACCCGTCGGGTTCGACGGCCGCCGGACAATATCGTCAATGCGCTGATCTCCTTCGGTAATGGAATGCTCTACGCCGCCTGTCTGACAGAGCTTTATCGCACGCAGTTGACTCCCACGATCAGCTATCTGCATGAGCCGGGGACGCGCCGATTTTCGCTGGCGCTGGATATGTCGGAGATATTCAAACCGCTGATCGTAGATCGGGCGATCTTCACTCTTCTGAACACGCGCCAACTGCAGACGAAGCACTTTGACCAGCGGTTGAACTACTGCTACCTGGAGGAGGCAGGACGGAAAATATACATCAAAGCGTTTGAGGAGAAGCTGCAGACAACGCTGTATCATCGTCAGTTGAAGCGGCACGTCTCCTATAAACGGTTGATACGCCTGGAGTGCTACCGCCTGATCCGCCATCTGACCGATGCAGAGCCGTATCGGGCGTTTCGCGCCTGGTGGTAGCGGCGAAAAAGGATTCACGATTATCGAGGCGCAGACATGTATGTGGTACTGGTGTATGATGTGGGGGAGGAGCGCGTCGGGCGCGCCTGTAAGTTTTGCCGACGGTTTCTGACATGGGTGCAGAACTCAGTGTTTGAAGGAGAGTTGACGGGCAGTCAACTCAAGCGCGTGGAGAGCGGTCTGAAAAAGATCATGGAACTGGACAGGGACTCGGCATTGATCTATGTGCTGCGTGAAGAGCGATGGATGGACCGTCGCAGCATCGGCGTGAAGAAAGGAGAGCCGAATAATCTGCTGTAGACCTCTAATTTGAAACCCCGCTTCCCGTGTTTCGCGCTCTCCGGGCATCATCTCCCTCTGAAAGTGTTATCTTCCGCGTCCCGTTTCTTTTGTCAGGCGTATACGGGCGTAAGAGATGCCGGGCTGTCCTGCCGCTGTCCCCAGCACATCCAGAAAATTGGACGGCGGCGAGCCGCCTCGCTCCGTCGCCGTCATGAAGCTGGTAAACGGATGCTTCAGACCCACCTTCATGGTCGCGCCAACCCTGCCCCCGGAAAGCACCTCCAGTAAACGGTTTTCATTTACAGGATGACCCGCCGAGTCCTGTCCTCCGAAATACGCAAATACAAAAAGCCGTCCTTCCGGCGTGGCGTGGAAGCGAGCGTAACCCGGCACATCGGGAGAGGCTCCCTCACCGCCTTTTGCCAGCGTGGAGCGCAACACAACCTTGCCATTGCTCACGACAGCATACTCCAGCGAGGTCGTCAATGGAACGCCGGGAAAGAACTTATCGCGCATAAAGGGATGCCATACGCTTCTTTCAAGCCATAGAAGATGCGCCTGTCCCTGTTTGTCCAGCCAGATATCCAAATTAATGATCTGTCCCGCCGTCTTCTCGCGGCTGGCGATCTCGATTGCCGGGCAGAAGGGGGTTTTCATGATATCGGGCGTCCAGGAGTAAAAGAGCCGCCGGAAGTCGTAATCCCACTCTCTTCCGGTAACCTCGCGCTTGTACTCGCGCCATGCTTTTACCGGTTCGATGATGTCGCTGATCGCCAGTACGTGCGCGGCTCGACGGGAAAGCGCAAGCACGGGGTAACAGAGCCGAATCGGTTCAGGCGTCTCATAATCGGTCCCCATCGGAAAGACGAACTTGCCTCGCGCGCTCCACTGCCCCTTTCGATCCAGGAAACTCCAGTAGTACGCTTCATATCCGAGAATGTTGAACGCCAGCAGTTCGCGGTTCGGACCGTCCGCGCACAAACCGCGATAGGAGTGCTCTGTAAAAGCGGGCTTTCCCTCCCAGACCGGATCCAGCGTAGCGTAGGGTGCGCGAGTATCGGAGACCCGGAAACGGTGAATCAGAGGCTTTGCCGGTCCGCTGTACACATCTGGTTCGGTGAGTGTCGGATTGGCAAAAAGGTAGAGACGCCCGTCCGGAAAGGCTGCCAGCGGAGACGGCTCGCGGGTACGACCGCGCTCATCCTTTTGCTGCAACTCCCATCCGCGCTCCGCGCGTTTATAGAGTGTCCATCGAACGTTGTGGAGCGGCTTAGCGACTTTTATCGTCTCCAGTCCACTTACAAAGACATCTTTACCTGCACGCACAATGCAGGTGCTTCCGTAACACCACATCGGTCCGGAGCCGTTCTGCGCCTCTTCATAAGTATAGACAACCTCTTCGCACTCCACCACCGGCGCGGTCTGTACTTCGCGGCGCGTTTGAGCCAGCATAAGCAGACTCAGGCAGCCTGCCAGAACCCATGTCGTTCCCATCTTTTACTCCCCTGATGCAAGCCGTCTATCTGAACGAAAAAAACTATCGCATTGCCGGATGGTAATCCTGCAGATGCGTATCGTCTGAGACGGAAGGCTGGTTTCTACTGTATCGTCCACGCTGCGATCAGTTTCCTCAGAGCCTCGTCGGACTGACCCGGACGAAGGCGGATCGCTCCGATCCCTGCAGAGCCAAACGGCTCATCGGGCGTGCTGGTGGGGTAGGCAATGATCTGCGTACCACCCTCAGCGATGCCCGGAAACAGACACCATGCCTGTTCAACCACCGGTTGCTCGTCCTTAACGAGAGCGTCTCTGTAAGCGTGCATTTTACCTACATCATCCGACAGAGCTTTCGCTTGCAGAGGCGCGGCGTTATCTGTTACCTGAATCTTATGGATATCCTCCTGCTCCGTCCCCGACTCCCAATAGGAACGAAACTTCGGATCGAGGAGCAGGAGGCGTTCGCGCCACTCCAGCGTAATGTCGGGGATCATGGCGTGGGTGCGCGAATGGATGCCGGATGATGCGGCTTTCGCCCCGGGATAGGCGCGGTTGTAAAAGAGCGTAACTGTCTCGCGGGTAGCGGGAGCGCTGAACAGCAGTCGGGACTCCCGACCTTTCTCCAGTCGAATGGTCAGTCGGTCGTAAGACAGCATAACGGCGTCGCCCTGACGGGCGCGAAAGCCCAGGGATCGAAGCGCCGAAGCCGTTTGAAAGAAACACCATATCTCATACAGCCGCCACTCCTCCCTCGCCGGAAGCCGCAGGAAGGGGGTCTCCCATTCATAGCGTAACAGTCGCCGGTAACGACGGTACAGTTCGTACAGTATTCGGTAACGCGCATCCATCATCAACGCTGGAGAAGGGAAATTTATCCTCGCAGCGGTAAGCGCAGGCAGAGAGGAAGTCTCATGCGCAGACTCCGCCTGCAGATCCGCTAGAAACTGCGTCATCCGGCGTAGGCGTCCCTCCAACTCCAGGGACTGCACGCGGACGTTCTCCGCCCCTTCCCGGGCTGCCTGTATGCGTATCGCCCGCAGGTCATGACACCATCGCTCTATCAACCGGAGGAGGAAGCGGTTTTCCGGGATGTCGGTTGTCAGTGTCTGACCGCGTACCGTCATGAGCGGAGCGGAGGAGGATTTCGCAAGACCGCGGAGAATAGCGCGATTACGCGCCGTCGGCAGTGGTCGCTTCGCCTTCTCCGGGGGCATCTCCGTCACCTGTCCGCGTATCTCGGCGCGGGGATTCGCGGCGATGGCTCGCAGAGCGCGCTCAATCTGCGGCATGGCGTCCGCGAGAAACGCCAGACGCTCCCTGCCGGTCAGCAAACCCGATTGATCCCCTGCAGCGACCTCCAGCGGGATAGAAGCCGCTCCGTCAGCCATCTCCCGACCGATCGCCAGCGCGACTCGTCCGATCTCCTCCAGCATTCGCCGTCGTTCTTCACGGGATAACATGAACTCACCGGCTTCCCGAACGCCCGCTCAGGCTCGTAATGCCCGGCGCGGCGACCTCGATTGTAACCTGTATGGTAACAACACGTCTAAAGGTTGACAGAGACCCTGCATTTCGCTATACTGAGCAGGGATAGTTACTAGAGATTTCACCAGTCCCACGGGTTCTCCTCTCAACCGCAATGAAACCGATGGTACGGTTTTAAGGGGGTACGATACATTATGTCTCTTGTGCGTCGTCGCCAGGCAGAACAGATGCGAATCGGACGCCTTGTCTTCGGCGTTTTCAGCGTCTGCGCTTTCGTCAGCCTGCTGACTGTCCGCCCGGCTTTCGCTGATTCTGCGATGTTCCGCGGCAACAGCAGCCTCACCGGCGCTTATGCCGAAAAGATCACACTTCCGCTTGCTCTTTCATGGAGGCATACAGCTAACTACGCCGGTTATAACAACTCCTCTCCGGCTGTCGTGGGCGATACCGCTTATTTCGCCTCCGGCGACCGCTTCCATGCGGTAGATGCTAACTCCGGCGCGCTCAAATGGCGCTTTCCGCAGGATCAGCCCCTTCCGACCCGTATCAACGCCTCTCCGGCGGTTTCGGATGGAATGGTCTACTTCGGCGGCGGCGATGGCGTGCTCTATGCGCTCAATGCGTCTACTGGAAAACTGACATGGAAGTTCGATACGCGCAGCAGCATCGGCTCCTCTCCCTCCATCGTGGACGGCATCCTCTACTTTGGCTCCTCCGATGGACGGGTCTGGGCGCTGGATGCGAAGACGGGCAGCGAAGTGACAACCTGGAAGGGCGGATACCGCGCATCCGACGAGATCTCCGGCGCGCCGGCGGTTTCCAATGGCGTGGTCTATGTCCTCTCCCTCGATCAGGTGCTTCACGCTGTCGGCGCGGCGACAGGCAAGCTGCGGGGCAGCATTCGACTGGGCGGAAGCGTGCTGCGTATGTCTCCGGTGGTGGATGGAGACTATGTCTATGTGGGTGCAGGCGCCAATCTCTACTGCTTCCTGGCGCGCAATCTGCAGCTTCAACGCTGGTATGTGACGCTCCCCAACGATATCTCGACCAGCCCGGCTGTCAGCGAGAAGGGCGTCTTCGTTGTGACCAACGACAATGCTGTCTACTGCTTTGACAATCGCACCGGTCGCACGAAGTGGAAAGCGCCGACGAAGCTGGAGTTTGATGTGGTTGCACCGCCTTCCATCAGCGGGAACCTGCTCTTTGTCGGCACCACACAGGGCGGAGTCTACGCCCTCGATACCGATACCGGCGCGATCAAATGGGTCTATGTCACCCAGCCGTCCAGTACGCGCAATGACGCCACAATCAGTTCCACCAATGTGGCCGCGGCTCCCGTCATCGCCAATAAAACGCTCTATGTTCTGTCGGATGACGGCGCGCTGTCGGCGTTTCGCTCCGATCTGGTGGATACCACACCGCCGGTCATCTCCAACATCACCATTGAGGATCGCGCAGAGATGGGAATCGTTCTCAACGGCGCCCCTCCGATCCGATTCCAGGCGAAACTGGTGGATGAAGGCTCCGGCATCAATCCCGACAGCGTGCGAATCATGATTGATCGGGATGGAATAACCCGCCGACCTCCCGGTCCGGAAAACCGCGATAAGCCCGGCTTCCATTATGACCTGACGGACTCCTCGCTGGAATATGAGACGCCGGTTCCTGCCAGCGCCTCCCGCATCATCCCGCTGGCGGATGGGCGGCATACGCTGACCATCACTGCCAGCGACTGGTTCGGCAATGTCGCGACGAAAACCTGGTCCTTCACCGTGGACAACTCCGTGGTGAAGACCGCCCGACGCAAGCGCGAAAATGAGACCAGCGGTATGCGCGGTCCGGGCGGTCCCAGCAGCGGCGGCGGTCTGCGCGGCGGTGGCGGCGGCGGTCGTGGTGGAGGACGTGGTCGTGGCGGCGGTGGCGGCGGCGCTGCCAGCGGCGGCAACTAGACGGCATTCGTGAGAAATCGCCCATGCTCATCATGGGCGATTTCTCTCTCCGCTGCTTATGGAATCCTGGCTTCGCTTCGCTAATCTCCAGCTTCCAGCGCGTCTGGGCAACGCCCTCCTGACTCAATTTGGCGACCCGGACGCTCTGTTTGCGGCTTCCCCCGCCGATCTGGAAACCGTTCCCGGCATGACGGCAAATCAGATCTCGCGCATCGCGGACCCCTCCTTCATCCCGACGCAGGCTCAATACCGGTTTATCGAACAGCGACAGGTGCGCCTGATAACCTGTCAGGATTCGGAGTATCCCCGCAACCTGCGCGACATCGCGGACCCGCCGGTCGCGCTGTTTGTGCGCGGCTCTCTGGAGGAGCGTGACCGCTTCTCGGTGGCGCTGGTCGGCACACGGCAGGCAAGCCCCTACGGACGCAGTGTCACCGAAAAGCTGGCGCGCGATCTGGCGAACGCCGGGCTGACGGTTGTGAGCGGAGGCGCGCTGGGAATCGATTCGGCTGCGCACCGGGCGACGGTAAATGCCGGAGGGAGAACGCTGGTGGTGTTGGGGTGCGGGCTGGATGTGGCTTATCCGCGAGAGAATCAGTCGCTGTTTCAGCAGATCGCCGACGAAGGGCGCGGCGCGGTTCTCTCCGAGTTTCCCCTGGGCGCGACTCCTGAACCCTGGCGGTTTCCTCTGCGAAACCGGATTATCAGCGGACTGGCGATGGGGGTGGTGGTGATTGAAGCCGGAGCGCAGAGCGGCGCGCTTCTGACCGCTTCGATCGCCGCTGAACAGGGGCGCGAGGTGATGGCGATCCCTGGAAATGTGGATCGTCCCTACTCGCGAGGTTCCAACGGCTTGATTAAGGACGGCGCGGCACTGGTGGAAGGGGCGTCCGATGTACTGAGAACGCTCAACATTCTCTCGCTCGAAACGCCTCGCCCCACGCAGACCGCCTCGGCTCCCCGGCTGCACCACGATCTGCCGGAGATTCAACGACGTATGCTGGAAAACCTCAGCCTTATCCCGAAACATCTGGATGCGTTGGCGGCGGATGTGCAGATTCCGCTCGTGGAGGTGAGCGTCCAGATGACTATACTGGAACTCTCCGGTCTGGTGAGGCGTCTCCCCGGCAACTGCTATATCCGCGTACTGTGATAGATGCGCTAATCTGCTCGTCCTTCCCGACTGTTCGCGTCTTCAGAAAGGTTTCCCGTCGGCAGAAGGCGAACTATAGAGCCATCCAGATACCATAACCCAAGAGACGTCATGCATCTGCAATCGCTGCAACTACGCCACTTTCGTAACTATAAAGAGCTTTTACTGGAGCCGGGCGCGGGACTGAATATCCTGGTCGGCGAGAACGCGCAGGGCAAGAGCAATGTGCTGGAAGCCATCTATCTGCTGGCAACCAGTAAAAGCCTGCGCGCTGGTCGCGATTCGGAGATGATACACAACTCGGCGGAGATGGCGGCGGTTGGAGCAGAGGTGGTTCGGGAGCGAGAAGGCGATGTCAGTCTGGAGATGGCGGTGCTTCCAAGCGAAAAAAAGACCGTGCGGATCAATGGCATGAAGCGCGCTCGCGTAATAGACCTGCTCGGGCAGCTTAACGCGGTATTTTTCGGTGCGCTGGATCTGGGTATCGTTACTGCCGACCCCTCCATTCGCAGACGCTATCTTAACCTGGAGATATCGCAGATCAGCCCCAAATACTGCTTCGATCTGGCAGGCTACAAAAAGACACTGGAACAGCGAAATCGTCTTCTGCGCGACCTGCGCGATCGCCCCTATCGAGACGGCAGCCTCGAAGCCTGGAATGAACAGCTTTTCCGGTATGGCGCGCCGCTCTTCGAAAAGCGACGATTCTTTATCCAGCGGCTGTCTCCGCTTGCGGAGGAGATACACCGCGCTCTCTCTGACGGGCGCGAAACATTGGAGATTCGCTATCAACCCAGCGTCCCGCTGCCGGATGACAGCGACCTGCTGGCGATAGATCGGGCGTTTCGCGAGGAGGTGGAGCGCATCGGGGGGGAAGAGATACGCCGGGGAGTGACGCTGACCGGACCGCAGCGCGACGATCTACAGTTTATGATTAACGGCGCGGACGCGCGCTCGTTCGGGTCGCAGGGACAGCAGCGCACCGTGGTGCTGTCGCTCAAACTGGCGGAGTTTCGGCTGATGGAGGAGTATGTCGGAGAGCCTCCGGTGATGCTGCTGGACGATGTGATGTCCGATCTGGACGATCTTCGGAGGTCGCATCTGCTCTGCTGGATGCGTCGGCGGTGTCAGACATTTCTTACCTGTACCAACCTGCGCGATTTCCCGGATGACATCCTCGCCGACTCCCATATCTACCATATCTCCGCCGGAACGATCCTGTCTGATGGCGCGAAAGAGGATTCTGGCTTCGATGTCCGTTAAAAAGGTAGCTGCCCGTGTTGAAAGTGATCGGTTATTCTGTCGGTCCGCTGGATAACAACACCTATCTGGTGGCGGACGAGGCGACCGGCGAGGCGGTGATTGTAGACCCTTCGTTCGGCAGCCGCAACATCTGGGAGGACTCGCAGGCACGCGGCTTGCGAATCGTCCGGGTGCTGAATACGCACGCCCATTTAGATCATGTGGCGGAGAACGCCTTCTTCGTTCAACGTTCCGGCGCGTCGCTGGCGATTCATCCGGCGGAACTGCCGCTTTTGCGCTCGCTTCTACAGCAGGCGCTCTGGATGGGGATGGAGACGCCGGAGTATGTGGAGCCGAATCATCTGCTTTCCGATGAAGAGACGATACCCCTGGGCGAGAGTTCGCTGAAGACCCTGCTGACCGCCGGACACTCGCCGGGAGGAGTCAGCTTCCTCGGTGAGGGGTTTGTCCTTGTGGGGGATGCCCTCTTTGCCGGAAGTATCGGGCGCACAGACCTGCCCGGCGGGAACCACGCGCAGTTGATCCGCTCTATTCGGACTCGCCTCCTGGCCCTGCCGGACAGCGTCATCGTCTATCCGGGACACGGTCCACAGACGACGATCGGGGCGGAGCGTCTCTCCAACCCATTCCTCTAATAAGGTCGAAATGCCGGAAAAAATCTACAGCGATAGGATGGATCCTATCGCTGTCGAGGGCGGAGGTATGTGTCTTTTCGCCTACGGCTCACCGCAGATATCCGGATTGATGCGCAGCATCAGATGCAGCGTATCGTGATCGCTGTCCGCCTGCACGGTGAAGTGGTTTCGCTGGAGCAGGTCAATCATGCGCGGATTGTCCATCTGCACATACGCCTCGAACCCCGCCAGTTCTTTGGCGCAGGCAACTGTCATCAGATGCTTCATGAGCAGCGTGCCGATACCGCGCTCCTGCCAGTCATCGCGCACGGTGAACGCCAGTTCCGCGATTCGGGTCGCTTCGTTCAGGAAGTAGCGTCCCACTCCCAGCATCTCCTCACGCGCCTCCGTCTTCAGCACCACGATTAACGCCATCTGAGTCTCGTAGTCAATGTTCACCAGCTTCATCCGCTCGCTGTAAGGCAGCGACTTCAGCATACGACGGTAGCGTCGGAACACGGTTTCGTCCGAAAGCTGATAATGGAACTCGCGCAGAATGCCTTCATCGGTCGGGCGTATCGGTCGCACCAGCACCGGCGTGCCGTCGTTGAGCGTGTCCTCTGCCTCGAACTCTTCGGGGTAGCGCGGAACCAGCGCGGAGTCGGGCAGGTTCGGCATGACCAGCTTGCGCTCTTTGGCGGAGGCAAGCAGTTCGCTGCGGAAATCGGGATGCGCAATCGAGATGAGCGCCATGGCGCGTTCGCGAATGCTCTTGCCGTGCAGATAGGCGACGCCCCATTCGGTCACGATATAGTGTACATCGCCGCGTGAGGTGACGACGCCTGCGCCCGGCTTAAGTGTCGGCACGATCCGCGAGAGAACTGTTCCGTCGCGAAGGGTGGCGGTAGATGGCAGTGCGATGATCGGTTTGCCTCCCTCGCTGCGCGCCGCGCCTCGAATGAAATCCACCTGCCCGCCGATCCCGCTGTAGAACCGCTCTCCCACCGAGTCGGCGCAGACCTGTCCTGTCAGGTCTACCTCAATCGCGGCGTTGATCGCCACCATCTGCCGATTCTGCGCGATGATGAAAGGATCATTGACATACTCGGTCGGATGGAACTCGACCATCGGATTGTTGTCGAGGAAGTCGTAGAGTCTGCGTGTGCCCATGCTGAAGGAGACAATGATCTTGCCGGGGTGCAGCGTTTTGCGCCGACAGTTGATGATCCCCGATTCGACCAGCGGAATCACGCCGTCGCTGAACATCTCGGTGTGGATGCCGAGGTCCTGCTTATCGCTCAGGCTGGCGAGAACGGCATCTGGAATCGCGCCGATACCCATCTGCAGCGTCGAGCCGTCTTCGATCAGGTCGCCGATGAAGCGTCCGATCCGCTGCGTCACCTCTGTCTGTTTGGGGGGTTGAAGCTCCAGCATGGGACGGTCACTCTCCACAAACGCCGCAATCTGATTGACATGAACGAAGCTGTCTCCCAGCGTGCGCGGCGTCTGCCGGTTCACTTCCGCGATGATATGACGCGCGCTTTCGCTGGCTGCTTTGACCACATCCACCGAGACGCCGAGGCTGCAGTATCCGTGCGCGTCGGGCGGGGAGACCTGGATCAGCGCGTAGTCCAGAGATATCTGACCCCTGCGAAAGAGCGCGGGGACTTCTGAAAGGAAGATGGGGGTATAGTCAGCACGGCACTCATTGATCGCATCGCGAACGTTCGCGCCGATGAAGAAGGCGTTGTGTCGGAAATGGTTCTGGAAACGCGCCTCCGAATAGGGGGCAATTCCCAGTGTCAGAATATGGACGATCTCGGTGTCGGCAAGCTTGTCGCCGCGCGCGCTGATGGCTTCCACCAGCGTCTGCGGCTCCGCGCAGTTGCTGCCGATAAAGACACGCTGACCGGACTTAATCATCGAGACCGCCCGTTCCGCGCTCATCAGTCGTTCTTTATAGATCTCCTGCCAGGGTTTCATGTTATACTCCGGGAAAATGGCGTTCCGGTCGTGCATATGCAGATGCCGGAACGCGCTTTATGTTAGGGTTCAATACGAGTGCCAAGCACACTCAGAAACTTCGACAGCCACTCAGGGTGGGCGGGCCATGCGGGCGCGCTGACCAGATTTCCGTCCACATGCGCCTGATCCACCGGGATTTCAACATAGTTTCCGCCTGCCCGCGAGACCTCCGGTCCAACAGCGGGATAGGCGGTGCAGGTCTTGCCGTCCAGCGCTCCGGCAGCCGTTAATATCTGCAAGCCGTGACAGATCGCGGCAATCGGTTTATCGGATTCGGAAAAGTGCTGGACGAGGGAGAGCACCTGCGGATTCAGGCGCAGATACTCCGGAGCGCGTCCTCCGGGAAGAACCAGCGCGTCATACGCCTGCGGGTCAATTTCCGCGAAAGCTGCATTCAGGGTGAAGTTATGACCAGGCTTTTCACTGTAGGTCTGGTCGCCCTCAAAGTCGTGGATGGCGGTGCGAACCGTCTGTCCGGCGGTTTTGCCCGGACAGACCACATGCACCTGATGCCCCACCATCCGCAACGCCTGAAAGGGAACCATAGCCTCGTAGTCTTCTACAAAGTCTCCGACGATCATCAGGATTCGTTTTGCGCTCATCTGAGTACTCCCTGCGGTAGCGCGTTAAAAAAGCGGGCGAGAAGCGTCGCATTCAGCTTTCCTTCTCGGCGGACTCCGCTGCAGATGTCCAGTCCGAAAGGCGCTGCCTTCTGAATGGCTTCCTGAACGCTATCGGGATTCAGACCGCCTGCCAGAAAGATCGGCTTATCCACCCCGGCGCGGATGGCGGCGCTGATACGCCAGTCGTGCCTGCGCCCGGTTCCGCCCAACTCTTTTACTGCCAGATCAGGATTGCCGGAATCGAGCAGGAGCGTGTCCACCTCCGGGGCGATCCGTTTTGCCTCCTCCACCGATTCCCATTCCATACATATGGATCGCCTGCACAAGCGCAATGCCCGGCAGGGCGCGTCGCAGGTCGGCATACGCGCCTTCCCGCAGCCGGTCGCACATTTGAACCGTACTGCACCTGGCGCGACGCTGCTGCGCGATGATCTCATCGGCGTTCTGGAGGCTGGTAAGAAGAATAGTGGCGACGGATGGGGGAACCTGCGGGCAATTTCGGCGATCAACGCTTCCGGGATCATGCCGTGACCGCCGGGCATCTGTGATACCTGTCCCAGCGCGGAAGCGCCGCCGCGGATTGCCAGCCATGCCTCCTCCACACTCGCGATACAGCATATCTGAATGCGCGGTCTCTGTGTCGGATGCATTCAGCCTGCTCGTTCCAGCGTTTTCTTCGGGTTCAGCACAGGAATATTATGTGACATTTGACCAGTAGCGATCCACATCTGCCTGAATATGCGCGATCGCTTCCGCATTGCGCTGAGGCTTAAACAGGTGTCGGAAGCGGGACTGCTTCTGCAGGTACTCTTCTACCGGAATGCGCGGCTGCGGGATGCGCGTATGGGTCAGAGCGCCATCCTCAAACTCTTTCAGGGGCCATATCCCGCACCGAACCGCCAGCCTGCCGATCTCCACCGTCTCCTGCGGATCGTAACCCCATCCGGTAGGGCAGGGAGCCATCGCCAGCAGAAGACGCGGTCCGCGCAAGCTGATCGCCTTCTCAACCTTGCGCGCCAGATCGAGCGGCTCCGAACCGATAATGGTGGCGGCATAGACGGGATGATGCGCGGTCCAGATGGCAAACAGATCTTTTTTCTTGCCGTGATGCCCGCCCCGGCTGGTGGTGGTGCGCGCTCCCCAGGGCGTGGCGGCGGAGAACTGCTGTCCGGTGTTTCCGTACCCTTCATTATCGTAACAGATGTAGAGAAAATCGAGGTTGCGCTCGATGGCGGAAGAGGTTGCCGAAAGCCCCATGCCATAGGAGGAGCCGTCTCCCGCCAGCGCGACCACCGTCAGATCGTCCTCTTTCGGCAGACGCCCCTGCGCGATCTGCATATCCAGCGCATCGCGAATGCCCTGCGCCCCGGAGGCGGCGGACGCCATCGCCGTATAGAGCCACGAGCCGCGAAACGGGGTGTAGGGATAGATCGCCAGCGAGGTCATGCACCCGGCGGCGTTGACAATCACGGTCTTCTCGCCCAGCATATCGTAAATCTGATGCAGCACGCCCAGACCGCCGCAGCCCGCGCACAGAGAGGTTCCTTCTCCCAGAATATGCTCCTGCGGAAGGTTCTTCATGCTTTTAATAGCGCTTTCACTCATCTTCATCGTCCTCCACGCGCTAAACTAGATTCATCCCGGCAATCGCCTGCATCTTCCGCACCTCCCGAAGCTCCTCGGCGGTATAGAGCAGTCGCGGTTCCGGCGTATTGCCCGATTCGGCTGCCTGCCGTGTCTGCGACGCCATCGTGAAAAGCTCTTCGGTGCTGATGTCGCGCCCGCCCAGACCGCCGATATAGCTTACCAGCATCGGCGCATCCTTCATTCCATAGAGCGTGGAAGCCAGTTCCGAATAGAGAACGCCTCCCATGCCCATCGAGAGATTTTGATCAATCACCGCGACGGCGCGACGACCGCGCAGAAGTTCCTGCAGGATGCGGGCAGGGTAGGGGCGCAGCAGACGGGGACGAACTACCCCGATCCGCATGCCCCGTTCCCGCAGAAGGTTCACGGCGTCTTTGGCTTTGGTCGCGTAGGCTCCCATCAGAAAGAAGACATACTCCGCATCCTCCATGCGATAGGCCTCCACCGCCGGATAGTAGCGTCCCGTCTCCTCCTGAAACGCCTGTGCCGTCTCTTCGTAAGCGGGGAGCGCCTGCAGGGTCGCCAGATGCGCCTCGTAACGGAAGTAGGAGTAGAGCGAGCCTCCCAGCACCAGCGCCGCCTGACTGGCGGGACGGTCCGCGCGAAAGGCGACATTGCCGGGATCGAACGGAGGTAGAAACCGGCGAACCTGTTCCATCTCGGGGATTTCGACCGGCTCGCGGGTGAAGGAGAGATAGAAGCCGTCCAGATTCACGATGGCGGGCAGACGCACTTTCGGATGTTCCGCCAGACGATACGCCATGAGAACGCTGTCCAGAACCTCCTGGCAGGTGGCGCAGTGAATCTGAAGAAAACCGCTGTCGCGCGCCGCAAGAATGTCGGTGTGATCCGCCTCCAGCGTGATCGGAGAGGCAAGCGCGCGAGAAACGTTGACCATCACAAAGGGAGCGCGCCAGCCTGCAGCGGTATAGATCATCTCCATGCCATAAAGGAGTCCCTGACTGGAGGTGGCGGTAAATACGCGCACACCGGTGGCTGCGGCAGATGCGGCGGCGGTCAGCATGGAGTGTTCGGAATCGAGAGTCACCACCCGACCTGCCATCTCGCCCCGGTCTGACCATCCCGCCAGCGCCTCGATAATCTCCGTCTGCGGCGTAATCGGGAAGGCGGGAACATAGTCCGCCTCCGCCAGTCGCGCGCCCCAGGCGGCGGCTCCATTGCCCGTCAGCAGTGTTCTTTTCATCGCGCAGCCCCTTCTATCGGCGCGGACGGCTCCTTTTCCATATGAATGGCGTGCGGTGGGCAGACCGCCAGGCAGATCATGCAGCCTTTGCAGTGTTCGTAATCTATGTGGGGCGTGCGGTCGGGATCCACATGAATCGCGCTGTCGGGGCAGAAGGTGCTGCAGACCCAGGAGCAGCGGTTGCAGTGTGAATAGTCAATCAACGGTCTGCGGGTGCGCCAGAATCCGGTCTGTATCTGTTCGCTGGTGGCGGTGCGATAGATGATAGGCGCGGAGATCGTGGAGTCCTCGTAAGGAATCTCGATCCAGTCCGGCGGCGCGTAGTCTTCTGCGGAGAGCGCGCCTCCCTCCTGCACACAGCCCGCAAAGGGCTGCATTGCGTCGAAAGCCGCCAGCGCCGTCTCCAGATTCTGCGCGATAACGCTCTCTCCCAGCCGGGTCAACTCTTCCCGGAGCGCAGGCTCCAGCGTCTCGCGATGTATCACGCCCACCAACCCCGCCGCCGCGCCGGTGCAGCTTGCGCTGACGACGGGAATCTGCGCGCCGGACTTAGCGACTGCCGAAATTGGCAGCCCGATGACGGTTCCGGGAAACTGCAGTCGTTCTTTCCACTCTGCGCCGGGAACCTCGCTGTGAATCAGCAGAATGGTTTGGGAGTTTACGTTTTGAAGCACGCCTGCCGAGGGGTTGTGAATCAGGGAGTCGTCTGCAACCAGGATCAGGTCCGGGCGTGTGATGGCTCCTCGCTCCAGGATTGGCTCTTTCGCGGCGCGCACATAGGCGAAAATCGGCGCGCCGCGCCGTTCTGAGCCATAGCGCGGGGCATCCTGAATCTCGTAGCCTTCGAGAAAAAAAGCCCGGCTCAGAAGATTCGCTGCGGTCTTCATGCCCTGACCGCCGCGACCATGAAATCGTATGCGAAACATCGGTGCGCCTTTCTAGGCGGACTCGCTCCTCCAGAAAATGCCCTCTTCAGGGAAGATCGGGCTTCGGGTCTGTCTGCTTACGCGCCACTACCATGATCTCAACTTCGTCCAGGTCAATGGGGCGTCGTCCCCATCTGCCTGCTGTACCTCCCCAGACATGCTCAGGGGAAAATCCTGCCTGTTTTAGCAGGCTGAGAAGCTCCGGGGGGACATAACGCTTTACACGCAGGGGGACTCTCTTCCTGCCTTCGGGACGGTCCATCTCATCCAGAGAGGTCTCCACCATCAGAACGGGATCGAATCGCCCGCTCTCCACATCCGCCTGCGTGTACTGACGGATCGTCGCCAGGGCGTTGAGCGCGTTTAAAACAAAGGGCGCTCCCGGTTTCAGAGCGCGAGAGATGTTGCGAAGGATGGCATAGTCGTGTACAGCGGGGTCTTCGTTCTGCCCGATCAGGCAGAATGCGCCTTCGCAAAGACAGACAGCCCCATCAAATAGAAAAGAGGACGTGAACTGTGTCGCGTCCTCTTGAATCCACTCTATCTCCACGCCGGCGGCGTCTGCCGCTTTTCGCGCTTCCGCCAGCATTCCGGCGGAGATGTCTACGCCGGTCATACGGTAACCACGTTGCGCGAGCGCGACGGAGTGCCGACCCACTCCGCAGCCTATATCCAGCAGTCGGCTTTCGGAGGGCAGTTGCAGCAGTTCGAGGAGGAAAGCGACTTCCGCCCAGGTGTTCTGCGTGAAAGAGTTCTTCAGATAGTGCGGCGCGTGGTCGTCGAAGAACTCCTGCCAGGTCAGAATGTCCGTCATGTGTCTTACTCCACGCCGGTCTTTGGCGTTTCCTTCAGATTCTATTTTACCCCGAGAGAGCCGGTTTGTCAGTTCGTAATCCTGCTGGGTCTGTTCTGCAGGGCGAACCGACTTTCCCGGATAATATTCTCTTACATTTTCCCGCTTGCGAGGAGAGTTCCTGCCTGCCATCAGGTTGACACTGTGGTTTCAAAAGGCTATAATTTTCTCCGAATTCGAATCTGTCAGGGAAGAGATACGTATTGGCGAACGACGCCGAAATGCGCGCCGCCGTCTATCGCGGCGTGAACGATGTGCGAGTGGAGCGACTCCCGATCCCGGAGTTGGGAGCGCGCGAAGCGCTGGTACGTATCGCCTCGTGCGGCGTCTGCGGGACGGATATCAAGAAGATTCAGTACGGCTTAACTCCGCCGCCGCGAATCTTCGGGCATGAGATGGCGGGAACCATCGCCGCCGTCGGCGCGGAGGTTACCGGCTGGAGCGTCGGCGACCGCGTGGTCGTCATGCATCATGTCCCCTGTATGGAATGCTACTACTGCGCGCAGCGCGCTTTCGCTCAGTGCCCCACCTACAAGAAGACCGGAACGACCGCCGGATTCGAGCCGGCCGGAGGCGGATTCGCCGAATATATCCGCGTTATGGACTGGATCGTGGAGCGCGGCATGGTGCGCGTTCCGGAGACGGTCAGTCTGGAAGAGGCGACCTTTGTCGAGCCGGTTAACACCTGTCTGAAGGCGATCTATCGCGCGGATGTGCGGGCGGGGCAGAGCGTGGCGGTGTTCGGGCAGGGGCAGATCGGACTGCTGTTCACGCAGCTTGCACACTGGCGAGGGGCCGAAGTCTACGCGGTAGACCCGCTGGAGTATCGCCGCGAGACAGCGATGCGGATGGGAGCGACTGCCGCCTTTGCACCGGAGCGTTCCAATTTTGTTAATGAGGCGCGTTCCCGCACGCAGGGACGCGGAGCCGACCTCGCCATTGTCGCCGTCGCCAGCAACGCCGTAGCGGCGCAGGCTTTCGAGGCGGTGCGTCCCGGAGGAAAGGTTCTGTTGTTCGCGCAGACACGTCTGGGAGATCCGCTTCAGGTAGACGCGGGAAGCGTCTGTATGCTGGAAAAAGACCTGATCGGAAGCTACAGTTCCGACATCACTCTGCAGGATCAGTCGGCGGAACTGGTCTTTTCACGCGCGCTGAATGTGCGCGACCTGATAACCCATCGGTTTCCCCTGGAAGAGATCGGCGAGGCGCTGGCGCTGGCGATCTCTCCCCGTGACCACTCCCTGAAAATAATGGTACAACTATGACCGACCTCGAAGCGCAATATGCGCTCATTGACGCCTCCATGCTGGCAGCCCGGCTCTATGGAAAAGAGGATGTTCGGGTGGAGCAGGTCCCGCAGCCGGAGGTTCAACCGGGAGAAGTGCGCCTGCGAATCTGCGCGGCTCTGACCTGTGGCACCGACCTGAAGGTCTATCGGCGCGGCTACCATGCCCGGATGATTACCCTTCCGTTCGTCTTCGGGCATGAGTTTGCCGGGGAGATTGAGACAGTCGGCGCGCTCGCAGGAACTCTGTCGAGCGACAGCCAGCCCTGGCGAGTGGGAATGCGGGTGGTCGCGGCGAACTCGGCTCCCTGCGACTCCTGTTTCTACTGCGAGCGCGGGATGTATGCTCAGTGCGAGGACCTGCTGTTTGTGAACGGCGCGTATGCAGAGTATCTCACGCTGCCGGAGCGGGTTGTAAAGAAGAATCTGCTGGCGATTCCCGATCACCTGAGCTTTGAAGAGGCGGCGATGGTGGAGCCGCTTGCCTGCGTGGTGCGCGGCATGGAGGATACGCAGGTCCAGCCCGATGACACGGTGGCGGTGATTGGAGCCGGACAGATCGGACTGCTCTTCATGCGGCTGTGCAAACTGGCAGGCGCGAAGGTGATTGCGGTGGGTCGCCGCCCGGATCGGCTGGAGATCGCCCGCGAGATGGGCGCGGACGTGCTGCTGCGCTCCGGTCAGGAAGCCGACATTGTGGAGTCGGTGCGGCGATATGCCAATGGGGGGCGCGGACCGGATAAGGTGATCGAGTGCGTCGGTCTGCCGGATGTCTGGGAGCGCGCCATTCAGATGGGTCGCAAAGGCGCGGTGATAAACCTGTTTGGCGGCTGCCCGAAAGACACCTTCGCCCGTCTGGACACCCATCGCCTGCACTACGACGAACTGACCATCAAAGGAACCTTCCATCACACGCCCTCCACCGTCCGGCAGGCGCTGCATCTGATTTCAGATGGGCTGGTTCCCGTCAAAACCCTGATCCAGCAGCGCGCCTCTTTACAGGAACTGCCCGGCGTCCTGAAATCGCTGACCAACGGCAACACCGCCGTGAAGGTGGCGATCTATCCGCGAGAGTAGCGGGCAAAACGAGGCTGAGAGGGGGAATCTCTCCGGTCAGCCCCGGTTCATCTCTTCTGATCTCCACATTGCCATGAAGCCATCGTCCGACTTCGATGCCGTCACCTACATTCATGGAACCGACCCGGAGGAGCAGGCGCGTCTGGCGCTCCTGAACCGTCTGACCAATCCCCCCTTTCTGGCGTGGCTCGATCTTCGACCGACCGACTCCGTGCTGGAGGTTGGAAGCGGGTTGGGAATTCTGGCGCGGGAGGTGGCGGCGCGTGTGCCGGAAGGGGAGGTGATCGGCGTAGAGCGATCTGCAGAGCAGCTTGCGGAATCCCCCGCCGATACGCCCGCGCTGAAATTCGTGCAGGGGGATGCGCATCAGCTGCCCTTTGAGGAGAGCCGTTTCGATCTGGTCTACTGCCGTTATCTTCTGGAGCATGTGACGGATCCGGCGCAGGTGGCGCGAGAGATGTTCCGCGTGCTGAAACCGGGCGGAAGAGCCTATGCCCAGGAGAATAACATTCTGGTCAACGCCTTTGACCCGGACTGCCCGCAGTGGGATGACATCTGGGAGCGATTTGTAGAACTCCAGCGACGATTAGGCGGAGATGCGCAGGTCGGCAAGCGGCTCTTTACGCTCTTTCGGCAAGCCGGTTTTTCGGAGATCGCGCTCAGCATTCAGCCGGAGATTCATCACGCCGGGCAGCCGACCTTCGTTCCCTGGGTGCAGAATCTGATCGGAAATGTGGAGGGAGCGCGGGAGAAGCTGCTGGCATTCGGGCTGGCTTCCTCAACCGAGATAGACGGCGCGCTTTCCGAACTGCGCCAACTGATGACTCTGGAGGATGCAGGAGCTTACTTTTACTGGAACCGCGCCTTCGGAATCAAGCCCGGCGGCCGGAGTTCCTGGATGTCAGGAAGCGGAACGGCTTTCTGATGCGCGAAGAGAGATAACGCCCGGGGAGCGGCATGAAACAACGCTGCTCCCCGATGCTTTATCGAAACCGATCCCCGCTATACAACGGCATCTTCCTGCAGATTGACTTTGACGGGCGGAGCCTCTTTTCTCCAGCGCCATGACTGAATTTCAAAGGGGCGCAGGCTCGCCTGAATCGGAGGATACCCTTCCGGGCCGGTTACCTTTGCACTGGTCGCGACTCCGCGGGTCTCCACCAATCGCGCAATAAATCCGTCGCCGTCCTCTGCCGCCTTCAGGGAGGCGACAAGCACAGTGATTGGTTCGCATCGCAGAAGCGAGACGTTCCTGCCTCCTGTTCGACCCTCATCGCCGTCTTGATGCCCTGAAGAGCCACGATTTTCTGAAAGGGAGGGTTTTTTTAAGAGGAGATGAGCCGTTGAAAGGATTAATTAGCGCATGAAAGGATAGTGGAAGGATCGCTTTTGTATACTGTGTGCAGTTAAGACGGGATAACCTCGAAACAGTATACGGAGTGATCACGATGGCAGCCTATCACAAAGTGCTTCAGGGAGAGTGTCTCTCCAGTATCTCCACCAGATATGGTTTTTCGGACTATCGCGCCATCTATGACCATCCGAAGAACGCGCATCTGAAGCGAAAGCGACCCAACCCGAATATACTG
>CAYSDM010000042.1:0-10195 GCA_964429855.1 uncultured Chthonomonadaceae bacterium | reverse complement strand
TACTGCTGCCTGGAGACTGTCTCTTTATTCCGGACAAGCAGGAGAAGCGCGAGACGCGCAACACGGCGCAGAAGCATCGCTTTCAGATTGCCACG
The DNA here is from genome assembly GCA_964429855.1 of uncultured Chthonomonadaceae bacterium. Classification (GTDB taxonomy): domain Bacteria; phylum Armatimonadota; class Chthonomonadetes; order Chthonomonadales; family CAJBBX01; genus CALLMM01. The sequence goes on along the minus strand of CAYSDM010000042.1, from coordinate 10,100 downwards.
CCGACTGTACTGCTGCGACTATTTTTGCTGAATGAAGAAGAGAAGCCTTATGCGGATTGTCGTTATGCGCTGAAGATCAACAACACGATCAATAACGGACGCACCAGCAAAGAGGGGCTGCTGGAACAGAATATACCCGCCAGCGCGACACAGGCAGAGGTGATGCTGTGGCTGGAAGATGATAATGAGGATGAGGTTATTCGTATTCCTTTGACGGTTGGACACCTCGATCCGGTGGAAGAGGTCTCCGGCGTTCAGGCGCGGTTGAACAATCTGGGATTCTCCTGCGGCTATGTGGATGGAATCCTCGGACCGAAAACGGAGCAGGCGATCAAACGATTTCAGAGCGCGGCAGGTCTGCCGGTCACCGGCAAAATGGACCCGCAGACCGTGAACAAACTGCGCCTGCGGCATGACGCCGCATAGGAACAGGGCATGGATAACTCGCATTCTGTGTCGCGCACTGCGCGCGGACTGACTCATGGGAATACGCTGGTCGTGCGGAAGCTGGCGACGGTGGTGGTGCTTCTGGATGTCGGGCAGCGTAAATCGAACCTGAAAGACAGCTACCGATTAAGGAGCGACGAGGGGCTGTATGAGCATGTCTTGAAACGGTCGGAGTCGGTTCCGTTGGGCGAGACGCAGTTGAAACTGCGCTTTACCGAGGTGGTTCCCTCCGGGACCTATTCGCTCTATCACATTCTGGCGCCGGGGATCGAGATTCCGGTGTTTGAAGGTGTTCCCTATGCGACTCTGCACGATCACGGCGACGAGACGCCAGAACCGGAGAGCGTGAAAACAGAAGGACAGACCACGCTGACGCCGCATCCGAAGCTGCATTCGGACGATCCGCTGCTGGCGCACGACGCAACCGATCACGCGCTTGATCCTGCCATGTATATCCTGCCGGATCCATTCGCGACGAAAAAAGACCTTGCGTAAGGAGATAACCGCATATGGGCGGCGAGAAAGATCAGAATCAGGGCAACACGGGCGTTAAAGAGAAAGCGCCTGTTACCATCATGAGCCGTCTCTTCAGCCTTCGGTATCGGACAGCGGAGTATCTTCCTCCCTACGACCGCGAGGTCGGGGATATTGATCCGCCAAATACGCGAAGAGTCTACGATCCCAACAATCCGGGAGACCCGCGAGACGGCGGCTACCGCAACGAGCCGCTTCCCCCAACATGGATTACCATCAAGACAAAGATGGTAAAGAGCCGATGGATATACATTTTTCAGAAGCTGGGAGACAAGATCACCTGGTATGCAGAGTATCGTGCGAGTGATACGGGTAGCTATCATCCGGTGGACATGAAGAAGGCGCGGGATAAGGAGCGCTATGCCCGTCCGGAACCTTCCAAAGAACCATCCTTCGCGCTGACGCTTCCCCATACGATCAACGGAAAACGCGCCTACTACACCTTCTATATCAGCGGGACGCGCCTTGCGCTCAAGAGTATCAAGGCGCTGGAGACGGAGGAGTACTGGAAGCTGCTGCGCGTCATAGACCTGAACGATCCAAAGATGTTCAGTATGGACAACACGCAGGAGAAAGGCTTCGAACCAAAACCGGATCAGCAGTCTGCGCTGGATATTTTCGACTTTGTAACGGTAGACGACCATCTTCTCTATGGTATCAGTTTGAATCGCGTTATGCAGCAGCTTCGGGATCGCGCGGTAAGCTGGGTCTCCGTCACCACCGATATGAAAGACAAAGCGCAGATACAGCGCACACAGAACCGCCTCAAGAAAAAGATGCTGGCGGAGGTGATCACCTCGATTATGGCGCATGACAGAGGGGATAAGCTCAGTCTGAAAGATGAGTTTTCCCAGAACGGCGAGATACTGATGCGCCGTTTCCTGAGCGACTATGACGCGAAGATCACTCAGAAGCTCAAGGATGTGGATATTGTCGCCCGCGATCTAGCCGCCTGGATGGATTCAAAGATCATGAAGTTTGTGAACGAGAGCTATACCATCCTGGAGGATGTAGATATTGTTCCCTTTCAGACGGACGATTTTCCCGCCTTTCTGGCGGCCTACTCCCAGTGCATAGATCGTCTGTCGGAGACCGGTCCGGGCAAAGTCTTCCTGCAGAAAGCGCTGCAGGACAAAGCCTATTTCCTGCATCCGTTTCTCCTGGAAGACGGGCAGCCCTCCGGACCGAAGTTTCAGGCATGGCGAAAGGGCTATGCCGCAGGCTTTTCGGTCTGGAAAGAGATTCTGATGGTTGCGCTGGAGGAGCGAAAGGGAGGCGGTCAGGCGGTCGAGAAGCTGGTAAAATCCATCAACAATCTGGCGCGAGTTCCGCTGTTTAAGGTCGAGTTTCGGACGTTGACCCATCTGGTGAGCGTTGATGAGGGAGTGAGAGTCGGACGGAACGGGCGACAGACAAAAATACGCTACACGGAAATAACGTATCAGCCGGATGGTTGGCGAAACTGGATCACCGCCGACAAGTTTACCGGATTTCTGACTCGCGTCACGGTGGTTGTGGAGGTTCTCAATCTGGGACTGGCGCTGGAGGGTCTTCTGGAGGCAACCGGAACCGAAGACAAGATATGGGCTGCCATCGGGCTGGTAGGCTCCGCGCTGGATACGGTCACCGCCTTCGGCGTCCTGATGAAAATGAAGGAGATGACGCTGCGGAAGGTTTCGATGGTGTCCGCCGTCATTGACGCGGTTACGGCGGTCCGCGACGCCAGTTCGATGGTCAATCGAGGAGACTACAGCGCCGCCGTCGGCTACGGGATGGTCAGCGGCGGTTCCGCCTTGATTGCGATTGGCTGCGCGGTGGGCATTGCCGGGGCGCACACGATGTGGGCCGGCGTGGGAGTGGTTCTGGAGGTACTGGGCGCGATACTTGTGGCTGCCGGATGGCTTCTCTCCTGGCTGACCAGCGAATCGGACCTGGAGGTATTTGTCAAACACTGCGTATGGGGAGAGAACTACCGCTCCGGCAGCGGCTCGGAATCCTGGTCTGACGGCAAGTTCGCCGACTGGAATGAGGATAAGCCGGGAGGACTGGATCATCAGGTCAATGCGCTGCTCAATCTGACCGCGAGTTTTACGCTCTTCGCCCGAAACGACGACTACGGGAAGCTGGGCATTCATCTGGGACTGATGCAGCCGAGGTCGAAGCTGTATATTCGATTCGATTCGATCTTTAATAAAAAGGAGCATCATGCCGAACTGATGGTGGATTTCCAGAGCCGAACCATGAAACAGATAAGGGGCGACAGCGCGGACCTGAATCTGGTGGAGTTCGCGCAGGACGCCGTGAGCGTGAAGATCAGTCCCGAACCGCGTTTTGAGATGCAGCAGCTTCAGAAATGCGACTGTATGGTTCGGCTGGATCTGTACGGAGATGGCTCGCACTGGATACCCAGTTCCGGAGCGTGGGTTCCCTTCCGCCTTCGCCGGCTTGGAGAGATGATTACGAAAGATAGAGTGAGAAGCTCGAAGTATTAACGCCGAACAGCGTCGAATACTCAGGCAAAGGGACAGGAGTGAAAACGATGGAACCTTTGCTGATGGCATCTATACCGGGTCTTCTCTTGCTGGGCACGCTCTCTCTGCAGGCGTCTTCACCGGAGACAGGCTCCATATGCGGGACGGTCTTGGCAGGCTGCGGGGCGACATTTCCCAACGCGCAGGTGCGCGCCGCGCATGAGTCGTCCGGCAATAGCGTAACTGTAACCGCCGCCTACAGCGGAAAGTACCAGATCGAGAATCTGGCTCCCGGCAGGTATCAGGTAACCGTCTCCTCCGCAAAAGGTTACCCGACGTTGACGGTGGAAGTTACATCGGGGAAGACGACGACGGCGAACCTGTCTATACAGCGTCTGACACTCTCGCCCGATCATGCCCGCCCGCTCCCGATGACCATGCAGGAGTGGTCTCGGAAAGAGGTGACCGGGGTTTCGGTGGCGGAGGTCAGCGACTATGTCTTCGGCGGGTATCGAGGAGAGTTCCCCTCGCCGCCCCATGCGGACGGAAATCCCCGGCGCGCCTTCGTGATTCGCTGGGAAGGGCTGCCCTACCGCTTTGTTTTTTCTCATGAGGGAAGTTACTGTCCCTGGTTCGAGTTTCCTTCGGGAGCGGGACTGTGCTATCAGTTTCTGGAGGGGAACGAGGGATGGGCGGAGCTTTTCAACGACTTTGGACGTAAAGAGCGCAACAGCTATGTGGAGGTGGTAGAGAACGGCCCGTCGCGGGTCTGGATGCGCTGGACCTATTTCGGCGTGAATATGGATTCCGGGACGATGGCGTACCGGGCAACGGAGGATTTCTGGGCCTATCTGAACGGCTTGATTCTACGCCGACAGGTCTACCGGACGCTGATGTCCGGAGACTATCGGGGATATACCCGTGAGCCGATAGAGATGATCGGGCTGTGTCCGGTCGGGAAGCTGTGGTTCGATGTGTTAGCCACGGTTCCGAAGACGGGAGAGAGCCATGCGCTGGCAGCGCTCGATCCATTCAGTACGAAACGTTACGATGTCTACTGGAAGCGAACGACGGGCGAGGTCTGGAGCGGCACGGCGCGGCGGGAGGGAGCCGACTGGAGGGAGATAGACGACGCTCCAGGGGTGGCGCTGGTGATACCTATGCGGGACGGTTCGCCGTTCTGCATCTTCGGCGACGCCTCCGGTTTTCGGCACGACTTCACCCGGATTAAGGAGCACAGTCATACCGATACCGGCGGGGTCGGCTGGGTCTCCTCCTCCTGGGACCACTGGCCCATCGGCTGGCTGAACAGTCAGGGACATCCGGTGGAAGCCGTTACGCTGCCGTTCTACCCGAACCACTTCTCTCCGGCGGGCATGGACTTCTTTGCGCTTCCCAACGAGGAATCGGAGCGAGGCATCTACTACTCGCTGATCGGCGTGGGAGGGGCGAACCTGGAGGAGATCCGCAAGATCGCTCGTGACTGGCTGCGCTCCGGTCCCTCCGGCGTGGCGAATCCCGACACTCTGAAACGACTGCGCCGCCGGAAATTTCCTCCCGCAGCGAGAGATGAGAGCAGATAGGGCGACCGTGTCATGAACTCCAGAGAGCGCGTGCGCGCAGCGCTTGCGCGACAACCGACCGACCGCTCTTCATGAGGATATATGCTCGCCGCCTTGCATACCGTTCCTCCGGAGACTCCTGATGAGAACATTTTCGCGATGTATGAGGCGGCAGGACTGTCCCGTGAGGAGATATTCGACCACGACGCCGCCCTGCGCGCCGCATCATTTCCTGACTTAATTTAGCGCACAGGACGATACCACTCTTCGCGCAGACGATAGCGCTCCATCACCTCGACCGACTGCCGTGCCTGTTTCAGATCGGGAGCCGGTGGTTTCCCTGCGCGGATAGCATCCAGGAACGCGGCGTTTTCTCCATAGAACCCGTTGATCTCAAATCCTTCGCCGCCATTCGCCGCAATCTCGCAGGGCGTGTCGAGGAGACAGGCATTTTGTCGCAGATGCCGCAGGCGTCCCGGAAAATCGAGCGCATTCCAGATTGGCAGGTGAAGGTGGAACGTCTGATCGTCCGCCTGGAGGGTTATGCGTTCCGCGATCTCTCCCGCCATCGGGCAGAAGTGCAGGTGGCCCGTGACTCCGTTCTGAAAGAGAGCTTCGAGAAAGACATTTGCGACCCCCTCTCCGAATTGAGGAAGAGGCTGATAGTGAAAGCGTATCTCCTGATAGTCGCTTCCGACCAGAAAACGCGCCGTATCTATTCCGTGAATCGCTGTCGTGGAGAAATCGGGATCAGCGCGTCCGGTGCGCGTGAACTCCAGGCGAAGATGCTGAATTGCCCCGGGAGCGACCTCCTCCAGCAGCCGCTTCAGCCGCACAAGCAGCGGGATCGTCCGGCGGTTGAATGCCACCTGTGATGGCGCGTTTCCGACCTCCGCCGCCGCAATCATCCGGTCTATCTCCGCGACGCTCTGCCCGGGCGGCTTCTCCATCAGCACGGGAATCCCCTTTTCGAGAATCGGACACGCCAGTTCACAGGTCAACGCAATTGGCGCGATCAGGCAGACGGCGTCCGGCGTCTCCTCCTTCAGCATGGCGGCAATGTCGGTATAGCACCGCTGATAGCCGAAACGCGCGCGAAACATCTCTGCCCGCTCCGCGTTCAGGTCACAGCAGGCTGCCAGATTCGTATCCGGGTGTTCGGCGGCGTATTTTGCATAGGCGGGACCGTGCGCATGAGACGCCATGCTTCCGCAGCCGATGGTACAGAGGGAAAAAGTCATCTTGCTCCTCGTTACGCAATACAGTAGATCCATCCATCCGCGCCGACAAACTGCTTCCAGACGATTCTCGGCTGCGTGATCCTGGCGCGAAGCGGGCTGCGCGCATCCTGCGAATCGTTTCGGCGATGAAGAGCGAGAGCGCTGTGAATAACCCGTAAAAGCGCATTCTCTCCATCTCCTCACGACGCCGCAAAGCACGGCGGAAAGGGAGAGCCACGCATCTCATCAATCGCGACCCGGCTTCGCTGAAGGTAGTCTCGAAGCTCCTCCAGACCGTATTCCCGCGCTAACTGTCGTGCATGGATACCGGGACGTTTCGCTTTCAGAACGAACCACTGCTCGTCCTCCATCCACTTCTCTTCGCAGATGTCTTCTGAACGCTCGCGTAAAAGACGCTCCCTGTGTTCCATATTAAAATTCTGATGATATATTCCCCGATCCAGATCGAGAGTCAGTCGGCTGATATGCAGGTTCGGGGTACGTTCGTTCAGGATTTGCTCTCCGGTGATATCGTAGACGAGACAGTGGCAGGCGGCGGTTGCCGTCACAATGTAGTAGTGGTGATTGATGGCATGCGCCTGGAGCGAAGAGCCGGCGGAGTAGGCGCTGGGCCAGATGACAATCTCCGCGTTCTGCTGCGCCAGAAGTTCCCAGACTGCCGGGAAGTTCACGTCAAAGCAGATCGCCATGCCGATACGCCCGAAGTCCGCCGCATAGACCGGAGCATCGCCGCCTGCCGAGGTGGGCGTGTCATAGTCGAATTCGCTCCAGTAGGGATAGACTTTGTCGTAGAGACAGGCGATACTGCCGTCGCGCTCCAGCAGTATCGCCGTATTCAGCCGTCTCTCTCCGTCCTGACGATCTATCGGGCAGACGATACAGGTGTGATGCCTTCTCGCCAGCGCCGAAAGAACTGTCACGGAGGGACCCTCCAGCGTCTCCGGCGTATGTCCGGTCCACGATTCCGGCAGAACGATCAGATCGCATCCCCCTGCGCCTTCCCGATCTACGATCTCGGCGATCTCCTCTAAGGGACGCGAGCCGTCGCGAAAGCAGATGCTCACGATCCGAACGGGTCTTCCGATCAAATCGTCCATGTGTCTCTCCATGATAGTGACGTTCCCCGGCAATGGTTAAGAAGACGTAAAACCCCGCTCAGAGGACATCTGTTCAGTTCTGTAGAAAGAGGCTGCATTCCTTGTCTGGATCGGGAGGCAGGCGTATGCAGTACAGAATGCTTGGACGCACCGGGTTGAAGGCAAGCGTGATGGGACTGGGATGCGGCGGGCACAGTCGTCTGGGGCTGGCGACCGGAAAGAGCGAAGAGAACGCGATCGCGGTGGTGCGCGGCGCGCTCTCGCTGGGCGTGAACTTTATTGATACCGCCGAAGGCTACGGGACAGAGACCGCCGTCGGAAAGGCGCTGACTGAGATCCCGCGGGAATCGGTGATTCTTTCCACGAAAATCTCGCCGGTGCGAGACGGTCAACGCATAACCGCCGCGCAGCTTCGGGAACGCGCCCATGCCTGCCTTCAGCGACTTCAAACGGACTATGTGGACATTCTGCATCTGCACGGCGTCCCGGCGAACCACTACGAAGAAGCCGCTTCTGAACTGGTTCCAGCCATGATACAGCTTCGCGAAGAGGGAAAGATTCGCTATCTCGGAATCACGGAAGCCTTCGCCTCTGATCCTCAACACCGTATGCTGGAACGCGCCCTGAAAGACGACTGCTGGGAGGTGATGATGGTCGGTTTCAACCTTCTGAACCAGTCGGCAAGAGAAAGGGTTTTCCCGCAAACGCAGGCGAAAGGGATCGGGACTCTCTGTATGTTCGCCGTTCGACGCGCCTTCAGCCGCCCCGATGTATTGAGCGAACTGCTGCGAAGCCTCGCCGAGCAGGGATTGCTGGAGAGCGACTCCTTCGACCCGGATCATCCATTGCAAATCTTCGGGGAAGAGGTCTCCTCCACAGGGTTAACAAGTATCGCCTATCGCTTCTGTCGGGAGGAGCCGGGGCTTGATGTAATCCTGTCCGGAACCGGGGACACGGCGCATCTGCAGGAGAATGCCGACTCCCTGCTGGGACCGATCCTCCCGGCAGAACAGATCGAGAGATGGAAACTTATTTTTCAGCGCGTAGACAGCGTCTCCGGCAACTGATAGAACACGCCAACAGGAGGAAAAAGATAATGATGGGAAGGGTGGAAGCGGTTTGCCGAAGCGAAACGCACTCCTTCAGCAAAGCCGCTCAGACAAGTATCCGGCTTCTGGAGGGGCTGGGGGTGGAAGGCGACGCGCATATGGGAAGGACGGTCAAGCATCGGTCGCGTGCCGCAAAAGACCCCGATTCGCCCAATCTACGGCAGGTTCATCTGATCCATGGCGAACTGCATGATGAGTTGCGTCAGGCGGGCTTTGATGTCTCCGCCGGACAGATGGGAGAGAATATCACTACGCGGGGCGTGAATCTGCTGGAACTGCCAGCCGGAGCGCGACTGCATCTCGGTGCGGAGGCGGTCGTGGAGGTGACGGGATTACGCGATCCCTGTGCCCAGTTGAATCGTCTATGCGAAGGGTTGATGGCGGCGACGCTGGATCGCGACGCGCAGGGAAATCTGATTCGCAAGTGCGGGATCATGGGAATCGTGATCATCGGCGGAGAAGTCTGTATCGGCGATCCTGTTCGCGTGGTACTGCCTCCTGAACCGCATCTGCCTCTGACGGTAGTGTAACGTCTCCGCTGTTTTGCGCCGGGAGAGGAGTCCGGGGATCGCCATTCTGGAGGAAAGCGACGCCATGAAACGCTCAATAATACAGACCGTCCTGCGATACGCAGGCGTTCTCTTGATAGGTTCAGGGATGATGAGCATGAAAGAAGAAGGGCAGGCGCAGCGGAGTCCCTCTTCCAGACCGCTGACGCTGAAGGTGATTGGAAACCGGCTGATCAACGCCCGCAAAGAGCCGGTGACGCTGCGTGGTGTGAACACGGCGAGTATGGAGTGGACCAGCGATGGCGAGGGACGCATTCTGCAGACCGTCAATCATGCGATACAGGAGTGGAAGGTGAACCATATCCGCCTTCCTCTGTCGCAGGATCGCTGGTTCGGCAAGGCTCCTGAACAGAAGGACGAGGGAAAAGCCTATCGCGAACTGGTAAAACAGGTGGTAGACGCCTGCAGCCGTCAGGGCTGCTATGTCATTCTCGACCTGCACTGGTCAAACGCGGGCGTATGGGGCCAGCAGATCGGCCAGCACTCCATGCCCGATCAGCAGAGCGTCGCCTTCTGGAAGGAGTGCGCGAAAGCCTACAAAAACCATCCTGCTGTCCTCTTCGATCTCTACAACGAAACGCACGACATCTCCTGGGAGGTGTGGCAGAAGGGGGGGAAGGTGACTGAGCGGGATCGGCAGCGGGGATACGCCAGCACCTTTGAGGCAGTGGGAATGCAGACGCTTCTGGAGACGGTTCGCGGCACAGGCGCGAAAAATGTAGTGATTATCGGGGGGCTGGACTGGGCTTACGACATGTCCGGCTTTCTGGAGGGGAGAGCGCTGGATGACCCGAAAGGCAACGGGATCATCTATGCCAACCACTTCTATCCGTTCAAGGGCGACACGGTGGAGCAGTGGATCGCGAAGATGAAACGCGCCTCGGAGAGGTATCCGATCATCGTCAGCGAGTTCGGATCGGAGAGTAGAGCATACCGGGGCGTGTCCGGGGAAACCTGGGTACGGCAGGTTCTTCACGCGCTGAAAGAGAACGAGTGGCACTGGACCGCCTGGGACCTGCATCCTGCCGCCGGACCGCGACTGATTTCGGACTGGAACTACACGCCCACGC
>CAYSDM010000041.1:0-49699 GCA_964429855.1 uncultured Chthonomonadaceae bacterium | reverse complement strand
TAGGCTTTCGTCTCGGAGGGCGACGCGCCGGAGAAGAGCGTCTCGAACAGTCCCAGATAGGAGCCTGTCACATCGGCGCGCTCGATCTGATGGACGACGTTCGCCTGACAGTAGACCCCGTTATAGGTAAAGTTGGTGGAGCCGCAGAGAACGGCCTGCGGCATTCGCTGCCCGCCCTCCCGGCGGCTCAAGATGATAAATTTGTTGTGGAAGATGGCGCTGGTTTTGCGGGGAATAATCAGTACATTCGGCAGCCCCTTCAGCCCCTCCAGACTCTTCTCGTTGGCTTCTGTCTGGTGATCGCCTTCTTTCGCGTGATAGACCAGCCGCACCATGGCTCCGCGCCGGGCGGCAGCTTCCACCGCCCGCACGATGTCGTCCAGTTCATACTCATAGATCGCGATATCCAGCGCCCAGCGGGAACCGACGGCGCGATCCAGAAAGCCGAGAATCTGCTCCTGAACGCCCCGGCTGAGCCACTGTTTGACGCTGGTGGGCGGCTCGTACTGGTAGAGTTTGCCCTCTTTTTTCGCGTCCTCCAGCGCCTCATAGACCTCTTTGAACTTCCATGCGAACGCCTGACTGGCGGCGGCGGCGCGATTAACAATAATTCGATGCTCGCCCGTATCCAGTGGCGCCGTGTTCACGGCAGCCAGCGGTCCCTCCTCCAGCAGGGGCTTCTCCGGCGTGCCATAGACCGGACGCACGATGTATTCATAGCGCTGACCGGGAAGAACACGATAGTCCGACCAGCGAAACTTCTGCACCGGCGCGGCGTTGGTCGGAGTCCGCTCGCCGGGAGCCTTTCCCGATCCCGGAAATGACAGCAGGTTATCCAGCCAGAGAAAACCCGGCTCATCCCCCGCTTTGCGCTGTATGGCAAATCCCAGCAGACCGGCGCGCTTGCTCTCCTGAATGTTCATTCCGAGCATCACGCCGCTGGTTCCCGCGTAGGCTTTGACGGTGACCCCGTTCGCCTGTGATCGAACACGCATCGTACTTCTCCCCCATAGGATAGACCAACGCTGTGAGAAATACCGGCATGAAATCGAAGGTTTACGTCTGTGCGCGGTCTGCGACGGAAAAATGTCTCTCGCGTCAGGAATCGAAGGGGGCGTAGCGGCGACCCTTCCACTGTCCTCCCTGTCGGCGATGATAGCGCCAGCCGGAGAGGATCGTCGCCCACAGGTAGAGCAGCGCGGTCAGCGGAAGCAGGGACGACCAGAGCGGCGATTGACGGTAGAACCGAACCATCGGCAGATAGAGCAGGCTCATCAGCAGCCATGTCAGTCCGCCGAGAATCGCCGCTTCGCCAGATGCCAGACCGAGAAGCAGGGGAGGCGCGAGGAAGGTCAGGAAGAGACCGGCGACGCAGGCTGCCAGCCGCATCGGGGAGTTATTCAACTGGGCGTAGGCGCAGCGGGCGATCATCTGAAGGATGTCTCGCAGAGTCTCGTAGCGGCGGCTGCTGAACGAGGTTTCGCTCAGTCCGATCCAGATTCGATGCCCGCTGCGCTTGATCTCCTGCGCCAGCGCACAGTCGTCAATCAGAGCGCGTCGTATCCTCGTCAGCCCTTCCATACGATCCAGAGCCTCTCGCCGCGCCAGCATCGCGCCTCCCGCCGCACCCGCCAGCCTGTCCGCCGGATTGTTGATCCGCCGGAACGGGTAGAGCATCCGAAAGAAGAAGACGAACGCCGGAATCATCAGCCGCTCCGCCGTATTCTCGCATCGCAGCCGCACCATGAAGGAGACCAGATCGAGGCGGTCAGCTTCAGCGCGACTCGCCAGTTCGCGCAGCGCGTCTTGGCCATGCACTATATCGGCGTCGCTGAAGAGTATATAGCGCGCTGGATCGTCAGCGGGAACGCCGCGAGTCCATCCCTGCTGCATTGCCCAGACCTTCCCGGTCCAGTCCGGCGGAAGCGGCTCCGCCGTCAGCAGAGTCAGATCGTCTTCCCGTCCCATCTCCTGCGCGATCTGCCGCGCTATTTTCGCTGTGCGATCCTCGCTGTGATCGTCTACCACCACGATGCGAAATGTCCCCGGGTAGTTCTGCCGCCAGAGCGAGCGCAGGGTCTCCGGCAGCGTCGCCTCCTCATTTCGCGCCGGGATGATGACGACGAGAGAGGGCAGGCAGTCCGGTTCCGCAGGAGGAGCGTTGCGTTCAATGCGCCAGAAGGCGGCATGTCGCAGCCACAGGTAGAGCCAGATTGCCAGTGTCAGTAATGAAATCGTGAAGGAGATCACAGACATCGCTGCCTAAAAAGAGTGAGTGACCGGGAAGAGTTTCGGCGGATGTCGTCCATTATAGCCCGATGGCAACCTGCCATCAACAGAGAGATTGAAGGAGATAGCGAATCGGTCTCCTTCTGCCGTCTGCGGAAGATCTGAAAAGGAAAAACCATGACCTCGTATGAACGATTTCAACGCATGTTCGCCCATCAGGAGGCGGATCGGATTCCGGTGATAGATAGTCCCTGGGGAGCCACCATCGAGCGGTGGCAGCGGGAAGGAATGCCGAAAGATGTCAGTTATGTGGACTATTTCGGGCTGGATAAGGTGGCGGGAATCGGCGTGGACAACGGTCCTCGTTATCCCGGCGGCGTTCAGGAAGAGACCGAGGAGTTTGTCATCTATCGCGACAGTTGGGGCGTCACCCTGAAAAACTGGAGACACGCCGCCTCGGTGCCGCAGTATCTGGAGTTCACTATCAAAGACCCGGACACCTGGCGCGCTGCAAAAGAGCGGATGACTCCCTCTGACGATCGCATCAACTGGGACTATCTGAAGGCGAACTATAAGACCTGGCGCGAAGAGGGATACTGGATTCAGGCGCACGCCTGGTTCGGCTTTGACGCCACGCACGCCTTCGTGGACATGACCGACCTGCTGGAGGCCCTGCACGAGCAGCCGGAGTGGTGCAAGGAGATGTTCGACTACTGCTGCGACCTGAGCCTGGAGCTTCTGGATCGCGTCTGGGATGCCGGCTACAGATTCGACAGCCTCTTCTGGTGTGATGATATGGGCTACAAGCATAAGCCCTTCTTCTCGCTCAGAACCTATCGCTCCCTGCTCCGTCCGGCGCAACAGAAGGCAATAGACTGGGCGCATGCCAGAGGCATCACGGCGCATCTACACTCCTGCGGCTATGTGCAGCAGTTCGTGCCCGATCTGGTGGAGATGGGCGTGGACGGACTCAATCCGCTGGAGGTGAAGGCGGGAATGGACGCCGTACAGCTAAAACAGACGTTCGGCGATAAGCTGCTGCTACATGGGGGCATCAACGCGGTGCTGTGGGACGATCCGGACGCCATCGAAGCCGAGATGCGCCGGGTGATCCCCATCGTCAAGGAGAACGGGGGCTACATCTTCTCCTCCGATCACTCCGTCCCCTCCTCGGTGAGTCTGGAGGGATTCCGCCGGATCGTAAATCTGGCGAAGGAACTGGGAAGCTACTGACAGAGGGAAGCAGACAGACATTGGTTGTCTGCCTCTTCCCTGACCTTCTCTACTTGCCGGGAACGCCGTATATCCAGCGTCCAGCCTGTTTGTCGGTGATGGCGAGGACGAACGCGCTGTTCTCGCGCCGCGCGGGGATCGGCTCTCCGCGGCTGCCCGGCGTCACGCCCTCTGTGACAAACACCATATTCTGCGGCAGATCGGTGGTTGGAATTCGGAGCGTTCCGGTTCCATAGACCAGCATTTGCATCACGGCTCCTCCCGCAACGCGCCTCCCTTCCGGCACAGGAGCCCAGGCAAGCTGCGGCATCTCCTGATCGGCAAAGACCGTCTCTTTGCCGTTGATGGCGATCTTCCGGCAGCGAGTCCCCGCGAAGGCGATCAACTGCCCCTTTGCGTTCAGACGGAAGGCAAAGTGCTCGCCCTCGTAGCTAACCCGGTGACCGTTGACCCGGAAGTCCTGCAGGCTGATCCACTCGGAAGGAGGCGGATTGCTCTTCAGATAGGCTTCATCCTGCTTCGGATCGCGGGCGAATCCGCCGTGCCAGTTCTCTTCTGTGTCGCGGAAGTGACGGGCGATGGCGACGGCTCCGTTGGGAAATCGGCAGGCGAGGTAGTCTGTAGTTCGGGAGAGATGTTCCGTATTGTCGTTGACGTTTTTCCAGCGCCCGGTTCCCGGATAGGCTCCGAGCGCGCTTAAAATCTCAAACCAGTTGCGGCTCTCATAACCCAGGCTGCGTGACTGATCGTCGCGGGGGCGGTAGCCCAGGAAGGTCAGCGTCCCGCCGCCGGAGAGCGCGCGGTGCGTCCCAACCGCCGTTCCTCTGACGACGGCAACGGTCTCCGTTCCCTTCTTCGGCGTCACCCCGTAGAGACGATCCACCAGAAAGTCGGTCAGAATCGTCTGCGCCTCGACGCCCTTCAGCGTTCCGAAAAACTCGATCCGTTTACCGGGAGCCAGCCGTCCCTCGTTCTGTTCCGGCTGATAATCCACCCCGAACAGGTTCTGCCACTCGTTCAGAACAGGCTCTCCTTCGGCGGAGATGACCGGGGGCGGTCCCGTCCAGATCACCCGTCCGCCCGCCTCCGCGAAACGGCGCATCAGAGTGAGCAGCTTTTTCGAGGGGAACGGCTCGAAGGTAGTCGCCAGCGTGGTGAACCGCCTTCCTCCCAACTCAATTGCGGGGACGGTCGCGCCGGCGGCGTTTTTCGCTGTCACGATCTTGCCCAGTTGCAGCAGCTTCGCCTGCGTGATGGTGTTGGCGTAGGCGTACTGGGTCATCCAGCTTCCAAAACGCTCCTCCACCGCCACCAGATCCATCGGATAGAGCATCAGCACCTCTACATCGCGATGCTCCATATTCTGCACGATGCCGTAGAGCGGGGAACCTGCCGCGCCGAAGGTGTTGACGAGTGACTGACGACGGCGGCTGAGTTGCGCAGGCATTCCCCAGTGCGCGCCGTAAGAGTAGGGAACCTCGTTGATGATCCCGGTCGAGCAGGCGAGCGACAGCCCGATATAGTTACGGTCCAGCCAGCCGCATTCGGCATGATCGTTGCCGTTTCCGGTCAGAAAATCGCCCCACGAGAAGTAGTCGTAGCAGGCGGAGGCGGCTTGATGAACGGTGTTCGACCAGACGAAATTGGAGGTGTATTCGTAGGCGTGCCGGTAGAGGTTTTCCGACCCGGTGCGCCAGTAGTCAATGGTGGGGCTTTCTGCCCAGGTGGCGTGCGCCCGCGACTCCAGCTGATGCCCCATCCGCTTCTCGGCATGGCGTTTCGCCTTTGTAAACAGGTCTACCACGCCATCCTGTAAGAGATGGTAGTAGCGCGCTCTAAAAAGCGCGGTCTGGCGGATCGCCTCCGGCGTGCTGCCGAAGACGTGCATCGCGCCCTCTTTCGCGCTCAGGTTGCTGGCGAAGTCCTCCTGCCCGTAGCAGAAGTAGATCAGGTAACGGGCGAAGTCGCGATACTGTTCACCGTAGAGTTCGGCGAATCGGCGCGCCAGCCCCGGCGTAACGTAGCGCATGGCGAATTCGCCATGGTCGTGATGGTCGAAATATCCCCAGTCCTGCTGGATGTGCATCTCGTCGGAGTAGAGCGCGTTCAGCTTCACGCCCGCGTCCGCATAGCGATCCACCAGTTTCATCAGATAGGGAAGCGCCTTCTCGCTGAAGTAGTCCATCTCCGGCGTCTTATAGACCTGCACCACCAGCACGCGATTCAGGTCTCCGATCTCCGAATGCCCCTGACCGTAGATGCGTATGCGCGCTTCGGAGGCGTCCGGCGCAGGCGAGTTCATCACCTCCACCTTTGCCGAATCGCTGATCTCGACGATGGATTTTGGGTCCACGACCCGATACGGGGTCCCGCGAATCGCGGTCTCGCGGAAAGCGAAGGCGCGCACCCCGGCGTCTTCCACCGAGATGATTCCCTTATTATTCGCCCATCGTCGCTGCTGCCACAGGTCTACGCTGAACGCGCCGGTCTTCGGATCGCGCAGCCCTTTGCGGTAGTGCATCCAGATCCCCGACTCGCCCGTTTCGCGAGCGTAAGCCGGACCGATCTCCAGCGGGCTGAGCAGGCTTAGCTCCAGCCCCAGCCCGTACTGCTGCGCGAATCTGCTGACGGCGGCGATACGCTGTATATATTCGTCCATATCGGGCGTCAGGCGGCGCGGTCCCGCCTGCCCCGGACGATACTGACTGAAGAAGTGGTCGAACGCCAGAATGAGCGTGGGATGTCCTGCCGCCTTTGCGCGCTCGCAGACCTGTCGAAGGCTGCCTTCCTGCCGATCAAAGGTGAGGCTCAGATTGAGCACCTTGTCGGGGTCGGAGAGCGCCTCCAGTTCCTGATCGCTGACCAGAATAATCGCGGACTTGCCAAGCTGAAAGCTCCACTGTCCCGGATAGGTGACCAGTTCTCCGCGATAGAGATTTTCAGGCACATGGGTGTTAATAGCAGCCTCCCTCTGCGAACGCGCTGCGTTCGCCGGAATGATAAACAGCAGTATCAGCAGGCATCTGAAAAAAGTGGACATCGCTCTTCTCGTTTCTCGGTGCAAAGCGGCCTCCTCGCCATGACAGGTGAGAGCGCCGCTTATCGTCGGACGACCCGGCAGCCAAACAGCCCGCCTGCCCAGCGATTCGGATGCGCCTGAAGGCGGATCGTCACCTTCTGCTTTCCGCGTGTCAGCGACTCCGGCAGCGGGTGTGTCACGTCGAAGAAGCGATCCGGCAGGTTATTGTTCAGAACCTGCGTGGCGATCTTCTCGCCGTCCACCAGTATATCGAACTCGCGCGCGCCGGAGTCGCTGCCCCAGTAGGTCAAAACCAGGTCTGTCGGCTGATCGGGCAACACCTTCATCTCGAAGGAGAACCAGCCGCCGTCTATGGCGTGCCGCCATTTGCGCCCCTGAAAGTCGCCCGCGCCGGTCTTTTCGCCCTGCAGGTTATGATCGCGCTCCGGCTGCATCTCGCCAATCGCCAGCACATCCACCGTGCGCCGTTCCAGTTCCCGCAGACGCTCCTGTTCCGCCCGATACTCCGCTTCCCGCTTCTCCCATTCCGTTTCGGTGAAGAGGTCCCAGTAGACGCTGCAACGCTGATGATGCAGCGCGTAGTAGGGGATCAGCGTCACATCGGCAGGGCGGCCGACCCCCTGAGTCTGATAGGTCAGCGTCTTACCGGGAACCGGTTTGACCCACTGATCCAGCGGTCTGCCGTTGGTAACGAAGACGGGAATGCGCGGAGCCTCCCGATCCTGCGAACCCAGCGCGCCTGCCAGCACAATCGGTCCATAGAGCAGAGCCACCCGGTTCGGATTGTCGGGCATCGCCTCCTGTCGCAGACTCATCAGGAGCGTTATCTCGATTCGGTCGCCGTTTTTCCAGGCGCGTTTCAGTTCCAGATAGCTGCCCGGTTTGCCGTCCGCCTTCTGCCTTCTGCCGTTGATCTTCACTTGAAGCGGACCCGCCGCCCATGCAGGATAGCGGATACGCAGAGACAGGGTGATCGGCTTTTCGCAGGCGAGGGTAAGCCGCGTCGCATTCTCCTCCGGGAAGCGGGTCTCCTGCCGCAGGGTCAGCCCCATCTCCTTCCAGCGCAGTTCCGACGGGATGAACAGGTTCACATAGAGACTCTGCGCGTCATGGAAGTAGATGCTGTCAGCGTATTTCGTGTGGTTTTCGATTCCCGTTCCGACGCAGCACCAGAAGGAGTCCTCCGGCGTACTGTAAGTTTTGAATGCGCCGGGCTGAAGGGGCATATAGTAGCAGACCATGCCATCATCGGGGTTCTGCGAAGCCAGAATATGGTTGTAGAGCGCGCGCTCGTAGTAGTCGGCGTACTCGACGGAGGGATTCCAGCAGAAGAGATGCCGGGTCAGTTTCAGAAGGTTGTAGGTTTTGCAGGTCTCGGCGGTGGTGGTGGAGAGGCGGTCTGCGAGTCGGTTGGGCGGTCCGAAGTGTTCGGCGGAGGTAAAACCGCCGATGGCATAGAGATGGTGATGCGCCACCGAGTCCCAGAAGAAGGAGGCAATCGTTCGATAACGCTCCTCTCCGGTAAGTTCGTACTGACGCGCACAGCCGATCACTTTGGGAACCTGCGTATTGCCGTGCAGTCCGGCAAGCCGCTCCTCTTTTTGTTCCATCGGGTCCAGAACAGCGCGATGGTGGAATTTGCGCGCCAGGTCCAGATATTCGGATTTACCGGTAATGGCGTAGAGCAGCGTCATGGATTCGTTCATGCCGCCGTGTTCGCAGGCAAGCATCTGCTGCCACTGTTCCGGGGTCAGTTTTGCGGTAGTCCGATCTGTCCAGTCCGCCAGCTTGACCGCCACCGTCAGCGCTTTCGGGTTGTCGGCGTAGAGGTAGCTGTCTATCAGCCCGGCGAACAGCTTGTGCAGCGTGTACCAGGGAACCCAGATTCCGTTCAGGTCGAATCCCTGAGAGCGAATATTGCCCTCCGCGATCTCCCGGAAAACGCGGTCGCCGTCCGGTATTGCGCCGACATAGCCGTCGCCGCGCTTCTCCTGGCAGGCGGTCAACTCCTCTACGATATAGTCCACGCGCTGTTTATAGCGCGCGTCGCCGGAAGCCGCATACATCTGCGCGCAGGCGGTCAGATAGTGTCCGAGCGTATGTCCGGCGACTCCCTGCGTCTCCCATCCGCCGTAGACCGGGGCTTTCGGCTCCAGTCCGGCATTCTTGCGGAACCAGCACAGCAGTCTGTCCGCCTCCAGCGCCAGCAGATACTTTCCGTTCCGCTCCATTGCGATCTTAAATGGACCGTCCAGCAGGCGCACCTCTTTCAGTGAGAAGGGCTGTGCGCGCAGAGCGGCTTTCGGAAAGAGTTTCACCCTCCTGGGGTCGAGTTCCGGCGTCTGCGCCGAGGCGGTATTCAGCATTCCGATTATGCTCCCCAGCAGGAGGACCGCCAGGGTCCTCCTGCAATGTCGTCTGGTATTCACCGTGAATCCCGTTCCTAATCCAGCAGGGTTTTCGGATCGCCATGAAGCGGCGGCAGCGGATGCGGACGCACCAGCGCGCCGCCCTGTTCATAGGACTCCATCACGGCCCAGGTATACTCCAGCGCCGCCAGCGCGTCGCGCCCGGAGGCGCGAATGTCCTCCCTGGGTACGCCGTTGGTGACGTCCTCCAGAAAGGCGTGGAGACGGAGCGGGAAGGTCTGGCTGAAGTCGGTGATGCCGGTGCTGGTCACCTCCGGTCCATCCGCGCTTCCACCGGACATCTTCGAGGGGTCGCCTGCCTTGCCTGTGCCGGGCGCGGGCCAGAAGGTGATCTTCTCGATGCAGTTTTCGATGCAGAAGGTTCCGTGCGTTCCCGCGACCTCGATGCTCCACCAGCCGCCCAGTCCATAGGTCGCGTCGCCCCGCTGACTCAGCAGATAGCCCACGCAGTCGTTGGCAAATCGTACATGGATGCTGACGGTTGAGAGCATCACATCGTTGACACGACGGCGGAAGCCGGGGCGATTGACGAACGCCTGAACATGGGTGATGTCGCCGCAGAAGTGGCGCATCACGCTGAAGGGATGGGAGAGGAAGGCTTTCAGGTGGGCGTAGGGCAGGTTCCAGAACCGGGAGGATTTATGGGGATGGTAGGTCTCCTCTCCGGCAGAGAAGCCCATCTTGTGCAGGCAGTAGACCAGTTCGCCGATCTGGCCGGCGTTCATATACTCTTTCGCCTTCTCCGCAGGCGGCGTGAAATAGTGATTGAGGTTGCATCCAAGATAGACGTTCTTTTCGGCGGCTTTGGCGACCATCTGCCGCGCTTCGCCCACATCGTTGGAGAGCGGCTTCTCGACCAGCACATGCTTTCCGGCTTCCATCGCCTCCATCGCCGGTTCATAGTGCCAGCTTCCGTTCTCAAAGCCGCCGGTGGTGACATCCACGATGTCCAGTTCTTCGCTGCGAAGCATCTCCGACAGGTTGTAGTAGACCCGGACCCCGAACTTCTCCGCCATCGCGTCTGCCCGCTCCTTCACCACATCGCAGACCGCAACCAGATCCGCCAGCTCATCCTGTTTGTAGGCGTTGGCGTGGGTCATTCCAATGCCGCGACAACCAATAATGCCGATCTTGAGAGCCATCTATTGTTATCCTTTCGAAAAAAGAGTGAGTGTGACGCTATCGAAACAGATCCATCAACGCCAGCGCGAACAGGTCATGTCCGCGATCATCGGGATGGTTAATGCTGTTGCTCAGAAGGGTGATGTAGGGGATACCCTGATTGAGAAGGCGCCCCCAGCGCAGCGAGGCGTCGGCGAGCGCCACGTTATGCTTTGCCGCGAACTGCCGCAGACCCGCCACATAGGGACGCGGATCCTCCACTATGCGCAGGGAGCGGGCGTTCATCCAGTCCGGGCGCACAAAGTGCGGCGTCAGGATGATCCACTCCGCGCCGATCTCCTCAAACCGTTTCTGTAGATAGGAGTACTTCTCCTCCACTATCTCCGGGGTCATCCAGGCGTCATTGACAAACTCCATCACAATCAGATCAGGGCGCGGCTGGATGACGGCGCGCTCGAAGTTGAACTCTGCGCCGGGAGGCTCCTTCAGAAAGCTGTCGCTGTTGCGCCCGCCCCATCCCGCCGTCGTCAGACGCAGCGTTGCGTTGGGAAACGCCTGCTGCAGATGCGCGAAAAAGCGGTTCTGATACCGCCGCTCCACGCTGCTTGCCTGCCCTCCGGCGGTAACGCTGTCGCCCCATGCGAGGATGTGCAACGGCTCGCCGCTGTGAAGTTTCGCCCAGGTACGGGGCAGCAGACGCGATGCCGGAGGCGCTCCGGCGCGCCGGGACTTCGGAAAGTCCGTTTCGAGGATGGGGTAGAGATTCTCTTCCGTCAGTTTCGGCAGGCGACCCGGAACCCAGATATTCGCCAGCCGCATCTCCTGCGTCGCGATGTCGGGAGGGAGGGGAGTGGCATTATGCGGCTTTCCGGCTCGAAGGGAGACCTCACCGCGCCGATCCGCCACAATGGAATCGATCCGATGCCATTCACAGACGTAGTCCGCCCAGACAGGCTGACCTTCGCCGATCCTTCCGTCCGGCTGCCGCCCGAAAGTCGCCCAGCGCGCCTCCAGTCCGTAGTCTTTGTTGAGTGTGTAGCGGATTGCGTCTCCGGGGCCGGATTTGAGAACCAGAGTCTCCGGCAGCAGCATATCGGGCGCGGTTGTCTCAAAGGTGATCAGTTGCCGCAGCCTCGCGCCCTGAATCCAGGGAGCCGCCTTCGGATCGAATAGCGGCAGCGAGTCGTACTTCTCGTCACGAACCTCCATGCGTGTCGGAGGCGAAATGGTCAGGGTCGCGGATCGGGTGATCTGAACCTCTTTGACCCCGATCTTCATCCTGCCCGGTGGAACGTACACCTTCCAGTCGCCGATGATCTGCAGCTTCGGCATATCCCCCATTGCCGCGCACGCCATCGTCAAAAACAGCAGACCCAGGGTCAGCATCCAGCCTTCACGCATCGCATCTCCTCGCCTGTGAGCAGTACTGTCTCTTTAACTTTGCCTGTCGCCGGAAGGTCTCCTGCAAGGAAAATAAAAACGGAGCGACCATTGCGGTCGCTCCGTCTCAGACTGCGTAAAGCCGGTGTTCTACTGGCAGCCCCGCTTGTAGGGGTCCCAGATGCTGGCGCTGCTGCCGACCGTCAGGCCGGAGTCAGTGATAAGGGTCATGTAGTTCATGGACTTGGCATGACCGTCCAGCCAGATCACATTGATCTGCTCCGAGTGACGCCGCTTGCCCAGCGCCTCGGCTTCTGCGGTGGTCGGCTCCGGACCATCGAAGTTGATGTAGGAGTTGCCGATGTTCTTCCAGTAGCGGGGATAGTAGCTGGTGGTCGGGTCTTCTGCGGAGGAGCCAGCGCCGTAGGTCTCTCCCGCCAGACGACAGGGCGCGCCCGCCGGTCCGCGGGGAAGCACATTGTAGTACATGGCGTCCACCATCCCGACTGTGTTCGCTGGCTCCGGCAGAACCGCAAGCTGCATGCCGAAGTGCGGTCGGAAGACGTAGTTACTGACGCCGTAGGAGTTCTGTCCGCCATACGAGAAGAATGCCGGATTGCCGAAAGGACTGTTATCAAAGTTAACCCAACCGCGCGGATTAGACGGACAGCGGAAGACTCCGTCGTTCTTCACGTAGGGGTTAAGAAGCTGGTTGAAGAAGGTGGTTCGTTTAGTGCTGGAGCCCAGGCGAGGGTCGTCTGCATACGGATTGATGGAGCGATTGCGATAGGGAACCAGCGTTTCGTCATAGTCCTGTGCATACATCATCATGGCGGTGCCGATCTGCTTGGTATTGCTCAGACACGCGATGGCGCGCGCCTTCTCTCGCGCCTGGGCGAATACCGGGAACAGAATGGCAGCCAGGATCGCAATGATTGCGATCACGACGAGAAGCTCAATAAGCGTGAAGCCTCTCCTCTGGAACGGCTGCTTCATGGAGTGTGTCTTCCTTCCTGTATTGAACGAAGCGACAGATAGTCATCTCTTTCGTTTTATCTTACCTGATCCAGGAGATATGCCTGTGCGGACGGAATGTTAAATTTGCATTAACTGGTATCCTGTGCAGGACGAAGGCGACTTCCGAGAGGCAGGAAAGCCGATACTCCGTCCCTAATGTATCTCTGTATACAGTGGAATCTGAACCAACGGAATCGGGGGAGTGTAGACTTATGGCATATCTGTTCAAAATGCCCATGCTGGGACAGACGATGGAGGAGGGAACGGTCCTCCAATGGTTCAAGCAGGAGGGTGATTCGATAAAAAAGGGCGAGATCCTTCTGGAAATCATGTCAGACAAGGCGAATATCGAGGTCGAGTCGTCCACAGAAGGCGTGCTCCGTAAGATACTGACTCCGGTGAACGAGACCGTTCCGATCAATACGCCGATTGCGATCATCGGAAGCGCGGAGGAGCCGATAGAGGCTCTTCTGGCTGGTGCAGGCTCCGCCCCGGCGATGGCTGCGCCGGAACCAACCGTAACCGCATCTCCTGCGGCTGCCTCCGCTGCGCCCGTCGCAACAGCGACGCCGACAGTCTCCCCCTCCTCTACGGGAGGCGTCTTTCTCTCTCCGCGCGCGCATCGGCTGGCGGATGAGCATGGCGTCTCCACGGCAGCCCTTGCGGGACGCGGAACCGGTCCCGGGGGGCGCGTGGTGGAGAAGGATATTTTAGCCTATCTGGAGGAGCAGAAGACCGCGCAGGCAGGAAAGGCGCGAGTCACGCCGCTTGCGGCAAAAATCGCCGACGAGATGGGGGTTAATCTGGAGGAGCTTGCGCTGGGACTTCCCGGCAGCCGGGTACGCGCCGAGGATGTGCGGCGGCTGGCGGAAGAGACGAAAGCTGCGCCGGAACCAGTTCCGGCAGGAAAAGACGCGGCTCCGGCGTCGGGCGAACCGGCGACTCGAGAGGTTATCCCGCTGCGCGGTTTGCGGAAGATCATCGCGGACAATGTGACGAAGTCCCGTCAGACCGCGCCGCATGTGACGCTCACCCTCGAAGTGGACATGACCGAGACGGTCGCTCTGTTCTCCCGTCTTCAGGCGGCTGTTCAGCAGGCGTATCAGACCAAACTCACCTATACCGATCTGCTGATCAAGGCGTCGGCGTATGCGCTGACCGAACATCCGCTCTGCAATGCCGCGCTGGTCGGGGACGAGATTCGCCTCTACGCCGATAAGAACATCGGAATCGCGGTGGCGACCGACACCGGCTTGCTGGTTCCGGTAATCCGGCAGGCGGACACGAAGCCGCTCGGTCATATCTCTCTGGAACTGAAGGCGCTGGTGGAGCGCTGCCGATCCGGGAAGCAGACGCCGGACGATCTCTCCGGCGGAACCTTCACGATCACCAACCTGGGGGTTTTCGGGATAGACGTGTTCGATCCGATCATCGTTCCCCCGCAGTCGTGCATTCTGGGGGTATGCCGGATCGCGGAGAAGCCGGTTGTCCTGCAGAAAGAGGTGGTCATCCGCTCCATGATGAATCTCTGCCTTTCGTTCGATCATCGCGTGCTGGACGGCGTTCCGGGGGCGCGATTTCTCCAGCGATTAAAGGAGATTCTGGAGAACCCGTTGACTCTCTTCGTATAGACCCGCTCCGGCGGAGGAGTCCCCGCGAATTAGGTCAAAAGAATCCGGGCAGGCATTTTGCCTGCCCGGAATGCGCGCGAGGAGTGGTTTCTTACGGCAGAGCGGCTTCTGCGCGCACCACGCCGGCGCGCTCATGCTTTGCGACGACTCGAACCGTCTCGCCTGGCTTTGCGCGTACCACCCACTCAAGTTTCACCCGGTGATCGGTGGGATCGGAACTCCATCCGTAGGGGCTGGGGGGTTTATAGGCGCGTCCCTCAATCTGCCCGACCTCTTCGCGCTTTCGCCCGGTCTCCAGCGTCGCGCCCTCCGGCGTCTCGATCTCCGCGACCAGCCCTCGCACTGCCTTACGCTCCACCGCCTTGCGAGTCACATAGGTCGGCAGCCAGCCCACGTTATCCACCACCATCCGCACGCGATAGGCGCTGCGTCCGTCCTCTGTCGGCTGTCCGAGCGGCATGACTTCGAATGAGTGCAGTTGCAACTGCGGAGCGATCAACGCCTGCCACACAAGCCACTGCGGGAAGCGCGAAACCTCCTGCTCGATGAAGGGAGGAGGCGGGTTGCGGAAGGCGTAGAGGGCGTCCCATCCGCCCAGTTCGATCTTCCCAAGCTGCGGATGCTCGCACGGATACCAGTCCACAAAGCCTTTCCCCTCAAGTCCCTCGTCGTTCCACTTCAGCATCTTCAGGTCTTCTTCCAGCGGATGATCCCGATACCAGTCAATGAACTTGTAGCCGCCGTCGGGCTTATCCGGTCCGAAAGAGGCGATGCCTGCCATCCGCTGCGGCGACCAGATCTCCACCGTCCAGGCATAGATGCCCAGATGATCGTAGCACCAGTCGTCAAAGACGCCGGTGATTACCTCTTTGGGATGGTATTTGAAGTCGTGGTAGACCGAAATCGCCGGGTAGCCGGTTAACTCCTTGCCTTTCTCCCCGATCTTCTGATAGGTCCAGAGGTCTTCTGCCGGAAATGCCTCGTCGCTCTGAGTGCCGTAAGGACGCAGCAGAACGCCGCTGTAGGTATGGAACGTGACGGCGCTGGTGATATTGGGGTGACTCGTGATGAAGGCGACCATGTTGCGAACCTCCGGCTCGCTGGTCGGGTAGGGACCGGCTCCATACTGTTCGGCTTCCTGACGCCAGTGCGCCGGGAAGTTGCGGTTCAGGTCGAGTCCCTCTTTGTTGGGCTGTATGCGGAGCGTCACGCCGTCCCAGTTCTCCAGCGTGCCTTCGGGCAGGAGGCGATAGTAGGCGCCTCCGGTTTCGGTCGGATCCCGGCGAACCAGCAGGCGCGGCTCCTCCGGGTGAATCTTCCAGGGACCGTTCGGGTCGGGGATTCGCATAAACAGAAAACGTCCGTCCCCATCTATATCTTCGCGCTTCA
The DNA here is from genome assembly GCA_964429855.1 of uncultured Chthonomonadaceae bacterium. Lineage (GTDB taxonomy): Bacteria > Armatimonadota > Chthonomonadetes > Chthonomonadales > CAJBBX01 > CALLMM01. The sequence goes on along the minus strand of CAYSDM010000041.1, from coordinate 34,229 downwards.
GCCCCTCGATCGGCTCTTCATCGTAGGGGTAGGGGCGAACGCTGGAGCGCAGGAACTTCGGCTTCTCGGCAAAATAGAGTTCCGCCCCGTCCGGGTTGGCGCGGGGAACCACATAGAAGGTTCGGGTGTCCAGACAGCGCGTGATCTCCGGGTCGCTTCCGTACTCGGTCAGCAGCTTCCGCAGAAAATAGATGCAGGCGGAGGCGGCGGAGACCTCGGTCGCGTGAATGTTTCCGTCAATCCAGACCGCCGGTTTCTCGGTATCCGGTCCGGTGGCGGTATTGGTGACGATGACGCACCAGACATCGCGCCCTTCGTAACTCTTGCCGATGCTCTCCACACGCGCCAGATCCGGACGCAGCGCCGCCAGAGTCTGAATATGGCGGGTCAACTCCTCATAGGGGTAGTAGTGGTCAAAACGCAGTTCATCGCTCACAGAAGCACCTCTTCATGATAAACGCTAACGCCATCTCTATTATGACACGAAGAGCAAAGGCGCGGGCTTTTCCCTGTCGGATAGGACAGGGCATGGGTGACATGAAAATAAATTTTAGTCTAACCTATAAATTTTTTGCAGACATGTTGACATTTATATTTAGCGTTGCTAGAATAAATATAGATGTTCACTGTCTAACCCATTCCCCGAAACAAGGAGAGATACTGTGCGCCGAACAATCCAGCCCGATCAGGCTTTACGCCGATCCGGATTTACGCTCATTGAGCTGCTTGTAGTAATTGCCATTATCGCCATTCTCGCGGCGATCCTGTTCCCTGTCTTCGCCCAGGCGCGGGAGAAAGCCAGACAGAGCGCCTGCGTCTCTAACCTGAGACAGCAGGGCATGGCGCTCGCGATGTATGTGCAGGACTTTGACGCCTATCCGACCCACTCCTCGCCGTCGAGTGTCAATCCCCGCACACGCTGGCCCGACTATATCTTCCCCTATGTGAAGAATGAGTCCCTGTTTCTCTGTCCAAGCGCGCCGATTTCGGTCTTCGGAAAGGCGTTTGCGCATAATATCCGTTCTTTCTATGGCGGATACGGCTATAACTATCAGTATCTGGGAAATACGCGCTTTCCGCATTTCGCCGTAGACGCCGCTATCTCTGCGCCGGCAGAGACCATTGCCATCGCGGATACGGCGGGGGTTGTGCGCGACAGCGGGGAGGTGGTTGCCGGACAGTATGCGATAGACCCGCCTCTTCCCTCGGCGCGCGGCAGCCGTCCGACAACTCCGGGAGCCGGATTCTACGGGAGCGGGAGCGAATGCGGCAGCGGCGCATCGGGACCGGGAGTCTGGGGATGCCGCGCTGTACCCGCCGGCAGGCACAGCGGGATGGTCAGCGTCACCTTCTGCGACGGTCACTCGAAGGCGATGCGCCTGACGCAGATGGACGACTACAACCGGGACGGTCAGCTTGATAACGGCTGGTGGAACGGACTGGCAGACCCGCAGAGACGATAACAGGAAAGCCGCTCGGCATACAACCGCGCGGCTTTCTCAGTCAAACAGCGAGGTGATCGAGAGGTCGTGGTTGGCGCGATAGATCGCCTCCCCGAAGAGCGTGGCGACCGAGAGGGTCTTGATCTTCGGGTGACGCTTTTCGGGAGGCAGCGGAATTGTGTCGGTGGTGATGATCTCCGCGATCTCCGGGCGTGAGGTCAGCCGCTCGACCGCCTTGCCTGCGAAGATGCCATGCGTGCAGGCGATATGGATCTCCGGGTTGCAGCCGTGCGCCAGCAGCATCTCCACCGCCTCCACCATACTGCCGCCCGAAGAGATCATATCCTCGATAATCACCGGGGTTTTGCCGCGAACATCGCCCGCCAGATGCGTCACCTCGGTCGCCTGATGCAGGGGATGGTGCTTGTATCCGACTGCCAGCGGCGCGTTTAGATCGCTTGCCACCTTTCGCGCCTTCTTGACGCGCCCCTCATCCGGCGAGACGACCACGATATCTTCCATCTGTTTCTGAGTCAGGTATTTTGCCAGCAGATTGAGGGCGGTCAGATGGTCTACCGGGACGTTAAAGAAGCCCTGTATCGCGTCGGCGTGCAGGTCCATGCACATCACGCGCTGCGCTCCGGCAGTGGTGATCAGGTCGGCGACGAGTTTCGCGGTGATCGCCTCGCGGGGAGCGTCCTTCTTCTCCTGTCGCGCATAGCCATAGTAGGGGATGACGGCGGTGACGCGCCAGGCGGAGGCGCGGTGCAGCGCGTCCAGACAGATCAGAAGCTCCATCAGGTTCTGGTCTACCGGCGGACAGGTCGGTTGGATGACATAGGCATCGGCGCCGCGCACGCTCTCATCAAATTTGACATAGGCTTCGCCGTCCACGAACCGCGTGATTTTCAGCCTTCCGAGGGGAATCTTCAACCAGTCTACAATCGCCTGCGCCAGTTCCGTGTTGGCGGTGGCGGAAAAGACTTTCAGGTCGTGTTGTTCGCTCATCGAGAAGTGTCCGATCCTCTCTTATCGTGTAGCCTCTTTCAACGATTCGGCAAACGACTGCGCCGCCTCCACCACGCCGGGGCTGTCGCCCTGCTCCGCGATCAGGTTCACCATGGCGCTGCCGACAACCACGCCGTCGGCATAGGCTCCAACGCTGCGGACATGTTCCGGGCGCGAGATGCCGAACCCGACGCTGATCGGCAGGGAGGATTGGGCGCGCACGCGCTGAACCATCTCCAGCACATCGGGCGGAACGTCGTCCCGCGTTCCCGTGACCCCGGTACGGGAGACGCAGTAGATAAAACCGGTGGAGAGCGATGCCACGACGCCGATTCGCTCCACCGTGCTGGTTGGCGCGAGCAGAAAGATCGTGTCCAGCGAGTGGGCGCGCGCCGCCGTGAGCCACTCCTCCGCCTCTTCCGGAGTCAGATCCACCAGCAGACCGCCGTCCGCTCCCGACTCCGAAGCATCTCGCGCAAAACGCTCCACTCCGTACCGGAACACGGGATTATAGTAGGTAAACAGCACCAGAGGAATGTCGCTCTGCTTCCGAATGGCGCGCACCGCCTCCAGCACGCGCGGCACGTTCACGCCGTTTTGCAGGGCGCGAAACGAGGCGGACTGAATACTGGGACCGTCCGCCAGAGGGTCGGAGAAGGGAATGCCCAGTTCGATCACATCCACGCCTGCCCGATCCAGCGCCAGAGCGATTTCGACGGTGCGCTCCGGCGACGGATCGCCGACGGTGACATAGACGATCAGCGCCTTCTCTCCACGCTCTTTCAGGGCGGTAAAGCGTTCGGTCAGTCGGGTCATCAGGTCAAAGCTCCATACTCTTCCGGGATCAGTGAGAAAACCAGCGTATGACGCAGGAAGCCGTCATTGGCTGTATCTTGATTTCGGAGGGTGGCTTCCAGCGTGTAGCCGCGATCACAGGCTCATCTTCAGTTCGCGGGCGGCGGTCTCCATATCCTTGTCGCCGCGCCCGGAGAGATTGAAGACGACAATCTGATCGGGGGACATCTGCGGAACGATCTTACGCAGATGCGCGATCCCGTGCGCGCACTCTAGCGCCGGGATCAGTCCTTCGGTCTGCGCGAGGAACTGGAAGGCGTCCAGCGCCTCCGAATCGGTGATGGAGACATATTCGGCGCGTCCGGTCTGTTTCAGGTAGCTGTGTTCCGGTCCCACGCCGGGATAGTCCAGCCCGGCAGAGATGGAGTGCGAGGGAGCGATCTGTCCGTTTTCATCCTGCAGAAGATAGGACTTGCAGCCATGCAGCACGCCCGGCTCTCCCGCCGTCAGCGTGGCGCAGTGTTCGCCCGTCTCTATGCCTCGTCCCGCCGCCTCCACGCCGATCAGCCGCACGCTCGTATCCTCAATGAACGGATAGAAGATGCCCATCGCGTTCGAACCGCCGCCCACGCAGGCGACCACCGCATCCGGCAGCCGTCCCTCGCGCTCCTGAATCTGAAGGCGCGTCTCCTGCCCGATGACGGACTGAAAATCGCGCACGATCATGGGGTAGGGATGAGGACCGACCACCGAGCCGATGATATAGTGCGTGTTGCGAACGTTGGTCACCCAGTCGCGAATCGCCTCGCTGGTGGCGTCTTTGAGGGTGCGCGTGCCGCTGGTAACACAGGCGACTCTGGCTCCGAGCAGCTTCATCCGGTAGACGTTGAGCGCCTGCCGATGCATATCCTCCTCGCCCATATAGACCTCGCACCCCAGTCCGAAACGGGCGCAGGCGGTGGCGGTCGCCACGCCGTGCTGTCCCGCTCCGGTCTCTGCGATGATCCGCTCTTTTTTCATGCGCCGCGCCAGAAGCGCCTGCCCGATGGCGTTATTGATCTTATGCGCGCCAGTGTGGCACAGGTCTTCGCGCTTGATGTAGATTTTCGCGCCGCCCAGCGCCTCGGTCAGCCGTTGCGCGTAGTAGAGCGGAGTCGGTCTCCCGACGAAGTCGCGGAAGTAGTGTTGCAGATCGGCGCGGAAATCGGGGTCTGCCTGCGCCCGCGCATATTCGGCGGTCAGTTCATCCAGAGCGGGTATCAGGGTTTCGGGAACATAGCGCCCGCCGAAAAGCCCGAAGTGTCCGAGCGAATCGGGAAGGCGCGCGGCTTGCATCGTCATGGTCGTCCTCAGTTGCAGGAGAGTCCTGTTGGAATCTTTGATCATTCGCGTCTATGCAGCGTTGTGTCGGGCAGATAGATCCGCGGTAACCACGGCGCAGAGTCTCCGAAGGCGACTCGCGGCAAACCCCTGCAGGCGGTTTTCGCGCCTTTCAGCGCGGAAGACGCGCCTTTCAGCGCGGAAGACGCGCCTTCCATGCTGCCCGTGATCCATTCGCGAGGGCAGCATGCCGGATCGTTTTTTCTGCTGCATACGGGAGCAGGATAAGGTATTCAGTGTACCCGCAATTGGCGTTGGAGAGGAGCAGGCGAGAGTTTTAATCCCCCAGGCAGACGCCGACGTTGCGCGCGCTCTGCACCCAGGGATGATCCAGCGGAACCAGTTTTCGCTTACCGACCACCTCTTCCAGCGGAATCGGCTCCACCCGGTCGCCGCGCACCGCCAGCATCACGCCGCTGACGCCCTGTTGAATTAACTCGACCGCTGCCGTGCCCAGTCGGGTCGCCAGCAGCCGGTCTGCGGCGGAAGGAGTGCCTCCGCGCTGCAGATAGCCCAGAATCGTGACTCGCGCCTCCAGATTGGTCATCGCCTCCAACTGCTGCGCCAGCACGAAGGCGTGTCCGGTTCGCTGAGTCTCCAGTTCCAGCAGCTTGCTCTCGATCTCTTTTTTCGCCGATTTGCCGCCGGCGGCTGCCAGTTTTTCCTCCAGCGCTTTGCGAATCCGGTACTCCTCGCAGGACATCGCTCCTTCGGAGACCGCCACGATGCTGAAGTTCTTTCCCTCCCGGCTGCGTTTGCGGATCGCTTCGGCGATGATCTCCACCTGATAGGGTATCTCCGGGATCAGAATCACGTCGGCTCCGCCGGCGATACCGGCTCCCAGCGCCAGCCATCCGGCGTTATGTCCCATCACCTCGACGATGATGATCCGGTGATGGCTGTGCGCGGTGCTGTGCAGGCGGTCAATGGCGTCAGTCGCGATCCCGAGCGCGGTATCGAAACCGAAAGTCACATCGGTCATGGCGACATCGTTATCAATCGTCTTGGGAAGCGTGATGATATTGAGACCTTTTTTTGCCAGCAGAAAGGCGTTCTTCTGGGTTCCGCCGCCTCCCATGCAGATCAGCACATCGAGCAGATGTTTATGGTAGGTGTCTACCATCACATCGGTCATATCCATCAGCTTGCCGCCGATGGGCATACGATTGGGCTTGTCCCGGCTGGTTCCGAGGATGGTTCCGCCGGTCGTCAAGATGCCGGAGAGCGTGGCATCCTCTAGATGGACGGTGCGATTCTCCATCAGACCGCGAAAACCGTCCCGGAAGCCGATTACCTGCATTCCGTAGACCCCGATGGCGGTCTTTCCCAGTCCGCGCAGGGCAGCGTTCAGTCCGGGGCTGTCTCCTCCTGCGGTGAGAACTCCCACGCATTTAGCCTTATTGTTCACTCTCTCCATCCTTACATTGCGTTCGTTCCCCGATCAGATCACCGGGTTCTGGTGATCTTCGGCTTTTTCGCCGGAGGGGGGCTTCCCGGCGACCGGGGGGACTTGAGGTGTCTGTAGACCTGATACCAGAAGTAGAGGCTGGCGATCAGCGCGCTCCAGGCGATGTAGCGGAGCGAGCCGGATGCGGGTGAAGACATCAACTCGCCGCCCTCAAAGGAGGCGACCTCCGGATTCTCCGGCAGGTAGTAGATGCGGATATCCTGATTGACCTTCAGCCGATCCCACAGCCCCAGATCGTAGGCTCTGCGCTCCACGCGATGATTCTTCTTCATCGAGTCGGCAAAGATAAAAGTGATCGTATAGATCAAGCCGCCGTCCTGACTGGGGCGACTGTCTTTCAACTGAACCGTACCAGTCGCCCTGATGCCGCGTCGCGCCAGTTCGGAGCGTCCTCCGGGAATGTAGATAAAAAGCAGGTAGAGGGAGCCTGCTGTCAGAAACAGCGCCAGCGTCCAGGCTAATCCCGGCTTCATGGCTGTCGTTCCTCTGCAACGGCGTTGTGGGCGTCGAAATGGCGAACCGCCTGAATAAAGGCGCGCAGTTTCCGGTGATCCTTATAGCCTGGAGCCGCCTCGATACCGCTGGAGACATCCACAGCGTAGGGATGAACGGCTTCGATCGCATCGGTCACATTGTCCGGGTTCAAGCCGCCGGCGAGGATAACGGGCAGTCCGAAACGCTGTTTCGCCTCGACCGCGAGATCCCAGTTGAAGGTCTGCCCGGAGCCGCCCAGCTTATCCCGCACAAAGGTGTCCAGCACCAGCGCGTGAGGCTGATAGATATGAATGGAGTCCTCGATCATGTCCAGGCTGGTCGAGTCTTTGACCCGCACCGCCTGAAGCAGGCACTTCTCCATCAGAATGCGGTTGTGTCCGTCGTGCGTGTAGAACTGAACGGTGTCAAAATACTCTTCGTGGTGCGCCCCGATCAACTGACCCGGCGAAACGCACACCGCCACCTTGCTGACAAACGGCGGGATAAGCTCCAGAATACGCAGCGTGTGCGGGTTCTCGCCGACGTAGCGCGGCGATTCGCGGACAAAGATAAAACCCAGGGCGTCCGCGCCATAGTCTATGGCTGCGCGAGCGTCTTCCATATTCGTTATGCCGCAGATTTTGATACGTGTCATTCAGCGTCGCCTTCAGCCATCGAAGCCTGTTGATTCATCGCGCCGGTACGATACCTTATTTTTCCGTGACCGCCGGGGGTTTTCCTCTATGAGATATGCCATCCGGCGGCGTTCTATGACAGGATGTCGGGGCGGTAAACGCCGTAGAGATGGATGATGCCTGCCGCCCCGTTGAGGAGCGATTCTTCAGGTTCCCAGCAGTTGATGCATTTTGACGGCGATATCCGGTTCCCGCATCAGAGATTCGCCGACCAGCACCACGCGCACCCCTGCCGCCGCCAGCTTCTCCACGTCAGCGCGCTGATTGATGCCGCTCTCGCTGACCACAATCCGGTCGGCAGGAATGTGCGGCATCAGATCAAGGGTGGTCTGCAGGGTGGTTCGGAACTGATGCAGGTCTCGATTATTGATGCCGATCAGTCGCGCATCGGTTGCCAGCGCCTCCGCAAGCTCCTCAGCATTATGGACTTCGATCAGCACGGTCAGGTTCAGCGCGCGAGAGGCGTCAATCAATGTCTTCAGGTCACCTTCCGACAGCGCAGCGACGATCAACAAGACCGCGTCCGCGCCTGCCGCGCGCGCCTCCAGCAGTTGATACTCATCTATGATGAAGTCCTTGCGCAGCAGCGGAAGGTCTACGACATCGCGTATTGCGCGCAGATAGGAGAGATGACCCTGAAAGTGGGGTTCGTCGGTGAGAACGGAAAGGCAGGCGGCGCCGTTGCCCGCCATAACCTTCGCGATCTCCACCGGGTCGAAGTCGGCGCGAATCACGCCTTTGGAGGGAGAGGCTTTCTTTACCTCCGCGATCAACGCCGGGATCGGCGCGTTCAACAGCGCGCCCAGAAAGTCGCGTGGGGGAGCCATATCGGCGATCCGCTTCTCCAGTTCGGACGCCGGAACCCGTTTTCGGGAGCAGTAGACTTCGGTTCGCTTATCAGCGAGAATTTCAGACAGTACACTCATTTAGCTTCACCTTATTTCGGACGACGGCGGACCCCTGTCCGCCATACATAGACCTGGAAGTTGGCAGAGACGGTTCTACGGTGGAAACATAGCTCCCCAACCTGCTTCCACATTCAGATAATGAACAATCCCCTTCTATATTACGGCGATATGCCGGAAATGTCACGCAGGATGCAGACTTCGAGGTCGCATGGAGGCTCAACCATCGCAGTCAGAATAGCGAGGGGAATAGGAGTGGCATATTCTGGCGTCGGGGCAACTGCACTTGCAAAAACCTCACACGACGCGCTCACTTATGATTCGGCACGAAACTGTGCGGTAAAAGCGATCAGATCGTTCAGGATGGCGAGGGCTTTGCCGGAGTCAATCATCCGATGCGCCAGCCCCAGACCGTCGCGCCAGCTTTCCGCCATGCCTCCCAGGATTAAGCCGGCAGCCGCATTGACGGAGACGATGTCGCGCCGCGCGCCGGTCTCGCCCTTCAGAACGGCTGTGAGTATCCCGGCATTCTCCATCGGCGTCTCGCCGCCGCGAATCTCGTTCAGGGTTGCGGGAACGAGAAAGAACTCCGCCGGAATGCGGGTATCGGTGGTGACTCGCCCGCGATGCAGTGTGCTGATACGAGTCGGACCGACGGTTGATATCTCATCCAGACCGTCCATTCCATGCACGACCATCGCCTCTTCGCATCCCAGTCGCCCCAGCGTCTCCGCCATTTTGGGGCATAGGTCGGGATCGAACACGCCGATCAACTGCCGGGTAGCCCCGGCGGGATTGGTCAGCGGTCCGAGAATGTTGAAGACCGTGCGAATCCCCAGTTCCCGGCGTGGCTGCGCGACATGCTTCATGGCGGGATGGTGTCGCGGCGCGAACATAAAACCGACCCCGACGGTATCTATGCACTGCGCCACCTGTTCGGGCGTCAAATCCAGGTTGACACCGAGCGCCTCCAGCACATCCGCGCTGCCGCATTTGCTGGTGACCGCCCGATTGCCGTGTTTGGCGATGCCGATTCCCGCCGCCGCGACCACAAACGCAGATGCCGTAGAGATATTGAAGGTGTCGCAGGCGTCTCCGCCCGTTCCGCAGGTATCAATTAACGGACGGCGATGCGCAAAAACCCGAACCGACCGCTCGCGCATCACCCGCGCAAATCCGGTCAGCTCATCCACCGTTTCGCGCTTGGTGCGAAGCGCCGCCAGCAGCGCGCCGATCTGCGCGTGCGTGGTCTCCCCGTTCATAATCGCCGTCATCACTTCGGTCGCTTCGCTCTCGCTGAGGTGCTGCCCGTTCACCAGTTTTTGAAGCGCACTTGAAATCATGTTCTTCTCCTGCCGACTCTCCGACAGCCGAAACGTATGCGCGGGTGATATCCTAACTCACCACCGGCAAAGTCGCGGGCGGGGCGGCGTTCAGATAGCGCGCGGCGGATTCGGTGACGGTGACGATATTCTCGATCCGTATGCCGAACCGTCCCGGCATATAGATGCCGGGTTCCACGCTGAAACACATCGTCTCGCGCAGAGGCATGGCGTTTCCTTCAACAATACTCGGCGGCTCATGCCCGGAAAGACCGATCCCGTGTCCGGTGCGGTGAATAAACTGCTGCCCGTAACCTTCCTGCTCGATGACGGCGCGCGCCGCCCGATCTACCGCTTCGCAGGTCTGTCCGGGGCGAACGGCGTCGAACGCGGCGCGGTGCGCCCGAAAGACGATCTCATAGACTCGCTTCGCCTCCGGCTCCGGCTCTCCGAAGGCGAGGGTGCGGGTGATATCCGAGTAGTAGCCGTCAATCACGCAGCCGATGTCCAGGATGACAATATCGCCGCGTTTCAGGCGGGTATCTCCGGTGTGGTGGTGGGGCAGGGCGCTGTTAGGACCGAAGCAGACGATGGCGAACGCCGGAGCGGTTCCGCGCTTCTTATATGCCAGCGCGATGCTCTCCTGAAGCTCTAACTCCGTCATTCCCTCGCGCAGCAGGGGCAGGCACTCCGCGTAGACGGCATCGGTGACGGCGGCGGAGCGGGAGAGCGCGTCGAGCTCCTCGGACGTTTTGATCTGCCGCAGCGAAGCCATCAGGTCGCCTGCCGCCACATAACGCGAGTGTGGACATATCTGCTGAAGTCCCAGCATATGAACGCTCTGCATCTCGTCATCTACCGCGATTCCGCCATCCATCCGCCACCCCGTCAACAGTTGGCGAACGGTCTCCTGCCAGCCGGTCGCATCGTACCAGGCGCGCACATCGGCGATCCCGGCGGGATTATGACGCGCCTGCTCGACGTTGAGGGAGGTGAGAACAAACACGGGATCACCCTGCGCGGGCACGAAGAGGGCGATCAGCCGCTCATGTCCCGGCTCCGCCCAGCCGGTCAGATAGCGCATATTGTCGGTGGGCGCAAAGACGGCAGCGGATAGACCTTCTGCCTGCATCGCCTGCTGAAGGCGAGCAATTCGCTGCTGGTAGAGATTCATAGTAAGACCCTGGTTCACGATGTGGTTCACGGTGACGACCGACCCCGAAAAGGGAAAAGACCGCCCGGAACGGGGCGGTCTGAACCGGCGCCGGTTTCGGAACTCCATATGCAGGATACCCTAAAAACGGCGTCTGTCACCTGTCTACAGAGGCAGACCTTCAATAGCTCCCCAGTTCCTTCGCCAGGTTCACGATCCGGCGGAATCCCTCCAGACTCACCGAGGAGGGGACGGAGTGATCGGAGGAGAAGATGTAGCCCCCGTTCTCCTTGACGATGGGGATCACCCGGCGCATCTCGGCTTCGATGGCGTCCAGATCGTCCCACAGCACCGCGTTGATGCCCCCGTGCAGCACCAGCAGGTCTCCGAAGGTCTCCTTCAACTGCGCCGGATTCATCCCCGCTTTCACCTCCAGCGGATTGAGCGCATCTAACCCGATCTCGACCAGTTCCGGCACAAACGGATTGATGTCGCCGCAGGAGTGTAGATGCGCCTTCACGCCTTTCGCATGCGCCCACTCCACCGCGCGTTTGTGGAACGGCTTCAGAATCTGGCGATACGTTCGCAGGGAGAAGAACTGATTATGCTTGAAGCCCATATCGTCGGGCCACATCACGCTGTCGAAGGTGTATCCCTCCTCCCAGACCCTGTCCAGCAGCGTGAGATTCAGTTCCAGAAAGTGGCTGAAGATGTCCATCAGCCACTCCGGCTGTTCCACGATGGCCAGCAGGACCCGCTCCGTCCCGACCGTCCAGGAGTGCGTGATGTCAAAGCCGAACCAGAGACCGCCCATAATCCAGCGTCCCTCTTCACGCCATCGCCGATAGTTGGCTTTCAGGTAGTCCCAGGGAATCCGATCCTCCGAGGGCGTCATGCGGGCTTTCGCCTGCGCCCAGCTTTCCGGGTCTTTGATCGTAAAGTCCAGGAACTCCGGGACGCCTCCCGCGTGCTTCCAGTCCTTCATGGTGACGCCGTAGGCGCTGGTATGGATACGGTACTCGTCGGTCTCCTCAATCACCCGAACGGGGTAGCGCGGGCTGAGGTCTACGCCGATATGCGCCGTCTTGTCCAGCCCGAAAAAGTCCCGGAAATCGGCTCCGACAGGCATCCCCTCCTGCTGCCAGCGTTCGATGGTGGCGGCCCAGGGTTCATCTATTACGGGAATGCGATCCGCCTCCCGGTGCGCGAACATCCGGGCGAATCGCTCATGACTGGTCATGGTCTCCTGCATCGGTCGCTCCTCCATGCGTTGGGCTGGTTTTCTGTTCCGCATCCTCCGACTCGTGTCCTGCCTGAAACAGGTATGCAGTTCGGGTGCAGATTTCCCGGATGTGTCGTAGGGAATAGGGAACTATGATTTACGGAAAGAGAGAACTATGCGATTGGGACACCTGATCGGCGCAGCGGCAGCTCTGGGACTGTTGAACCTTGCCGCGCCGATCTGCGCGGAGGAGAAGCCGACGCGCTATCGTCTGTTTCTGGAGACGGGAGCTGCCTGGCAGAACCGCAACGACACACAGATTCCCGGAGACACCGGAACCCGTTTCTCGTTAGCGAAGCTGACTGATTCGGGTCCCTACCCCCATCTGCGGCTGATGCTGTTGTATGATCTGAATGCGCGTACCGGGCTTCGCTTTGTGGTCGCGCCCTTTGGTCTGACCGAAACCGGCGCGCTGGATAAAGACGTTACGTTTGAAGGCGCGAACTTTCAGAGCGGCACGCCGACCGAGGGCAGCTATAAGTTCAACTCCTATCGGGCGACCTACTGGTATCGCTTTCATCAGGACCATCGGGCGGACTGGCGCGCCGGACTGACCCTGAAAGTCCGCGAGGCGCGAATCGCGCTCCGGCAGGGGAACGTCGCCGCCGCGAAGAACGATCTGGGCGTAGTTCCCCTGCTGCATCTCAGCGGCGACTATCGCCTGAACGACCGCTGGATCCTGCTGGTGGACTTCGACGGGCTGGCGGCTCCGCAGGGGCGCGCCTTCGATCTGGGCTTGAGCCTGGGATATGCCCTTCATCCCGACTGGACGCTGACCTTCGGCTACCGGACGCTCGAAGGCGGCGCGGATAACGATCGGGTCTATACCTTTGCCTGGTTTAACTACCTGACCGTCGGCTTCGGCTATCGGTTCTAGCGGATCCGAAGAATCGCCCGAACGCGCGCCAGCGCGCGCAGCCGCGACAGAACCTCCCCGCCGGGATTTGTGTCGGTCGCATGCGTTCCCAAGAAGAGAACCTCCGGGTCGGCGGCGGTCGCCCGAAAGACCTGCCCCGGCAGCAGGCGCTTTTGAACAGTGCGATAGATGTCCGGATGCTGGGAGGCGCTGTCCGGCTGGTCCTTCCAGAAGTAGGCGCGTAGAGAGCGCATGTCTACCAGGGCGCCATAGGAAGCGCCTTCGGCAGCATCATGCCAGATCGGCGCGCCGAGGATGTTGCGCGGCTGGTCGTCCTCCGCCTTCCCGCCGATCGCCGAGACGGGATAGTAGAAGTAGGCGGCAAACAGCCAGGGAGAGGAGTCGGTATTCTCCAGACTGAGGAAGCGCGCTGCGAACCACGCTTCGCCGTGCCATCGTGTGATCTGGTAGACCGTTCTGAACGGATGCGGTCGGTTCTGCATGGGCGCGTAAGCGCCTTCGGCGCTGACCTCGGTCTTCACATCCCGCTCCGATGGGGAGGTCAACGAGGCGGTCATCCGCAGCAGAGTGCGCGCCGGACCTTCCCACTGTTCGATCCGCTCCATCCGGTTGGGGAGGCTCCAGAGAGACTGCTTCCCGGTCTCCTGAATCAGGGCGCGAAAGCGTCCCAACGGCAGATCGCCCAGCAGCACGCGGTCGAAGAAGTCGCCGGAACCCCGATCGCGCTCCAGCCGCAGCGGTCCGGGCAGAGTCAGGGCGCGGTCCCCGCCCGATTGACGTTGGGAGGCAGGGGGATGATCCGGCCTGAGCGGCACGGTCAGCACGTTGCGCGGGGCGAGTCGGGGGATACGCAGCGCCATCTCCGCCCCTTCTGGAAGGTAGTCTATCTGCGCCGTCACGGACTGCCCTCCGACGGCTCCCGCGCTCCAGTCGCCGCGCAGACCGGTCAGCGAAACCGCCGCCGGGACATTGGTCAGAGTCTGGGCGGAGGGGTTGACGATAAATATGGCTGGGTGCGGCAGCTTTTGCGGAAGGACGACCAGTTCGGCATAGTTGTCGCTCTGGTCCGCCTCCGCAGTTCTTTCTTCCGGGTCGGCTTCTACCGCGATAAACGCCGCGCCGCGCACCGGAAATCGTCGCGTGATGGTCTGCCCCGCTCTCAGCGAAAGCGGAAGGGTCTGCTCCTTTCCCTGAATCCAGAGGCTCACCGGAACCGTCGCCGCGCGCCTGCCGCGATTGCGGATGATGATCTCCGCAGTCCGGCCGCGTCCCTCTCGCGCCTCCACGCGAATCTCCGTCGTATCGCCCGCATGCAGAGGCAGCGCCATACGATTGATGCGAGAAGCCGTCTGCGTTAACTCCTTCCAGGGATTGTCGTTCACATCCACCAGCCCGTAGTTGCTGTCCTCCGGGAAGGTGCTGGAGATTCCGAGCGCCGGCTCGTCCACCCACATAAAGAAGTTGGAGCCGACCATAAACGGCAGGCTGAAAAGCGCGCGCTGATAGATGCTGTAACAGCGCGCTCGATCCTTCTGCGTGGCGACGCGCTGACCCGCCCCGTGCTGGCTCGGCAGACCGGCATCCAGCGCAGGGAAGCTCCACTCGGTGATCATCATCGGGCGTTTCGCCTCCGCATAGTAACGGCGCATCGCCTGCGGCATGTCCGGGCTGAGTCGTCGCTCGAGGTCCACCTGACCGTAGTAGTTGACGGTTACGATGTCGCAGTGGCGTCCGGCGGCGGCGAAGATGCCAAGCGGTGCGGTTCCGGCGAATCGACTGCCCAGCGTCATATGGTTGGGGTCGGCTTTGCGGATGGCGGCGGCGGTGATCGAAAAATAGCGGTCTGCGATCAGCAGCACAAATTCGCGGCGATCCTTCTTTCCGCCGGCGGTCTCCGGCAGGATCGGCTGAACGGACTGCGCCAGCGTCTCCCAGTCCGCAACCCGAACGCCCCAGGCGCGGTTGAAGGCGCCGATGGCAGGATAACGCTTTTTCAAAAAGGCGATCCATGCCTTCTTTGCCGGATGGTCAGCAGGTTTCTTCATGGTCTCATCCACCAGTCCGGTTTCGGAAGCGTTCTTGCCATACCACTCCAGTTCATTGTCATGGAAATAACCGAGCAGCCAGGGATCGTTTCGGAGCGGGGCGCAGAGGCGTTTCGCCTCCTGCTCGCACCATCGGGCAAAGCGGGGATGAAAGACATCGGGAAAGCCGGTCCAGGTGGTGCGCGGGGCGATGTCGCTGATGGCGGTGAAGTTAGTTCCGAGCGAGAGAAACTCTGTGTATGCCAGTCCCCGATGGCGGGTAGAGGGGCTGTTTCCGGCTCCCAGCGCGTTAAAACCCCACCTCTTCAGACGGGCGACGGCATCCGCCGCCCACTTCTCCTCGCTGCCGAACTTCGCCGCGACGTTGCGATGATAGGGCGCATATCCGAGCTTCTCGCACCAGTGCACGTTATAGTTCACATGGTCGGTTCCGACGGCGTAGAAGAGCCGTCCCTGCGGGTCAATGAGCCACCAGCGCCCCTTTATCTGTTCGACGTGGAAGTAACCGGTGCGCTTTCCGCGTATGGGCCCGGGATTCAGGGGAGTGTACGCCGGATAGACAGGCGCGGGAGGCGGAGGCGCAATCTCCCGTATTTCGGCGCGAAAGTCATCGAAGGAGGCCGCCATGCTGCCGGTAAACAGCGCGGGGCGTCCGGAGGTAACGGCGGGACGACCCTCGAAGGCGAAGACCTTGCGAACCCGCACCGCTCCCTCCATGTCCAGAACCTCTCCGCGAATCTCCTGCCCGGTGACCTCCAGTCGCAGGCGGTAGGGCTGATGGTACTGCCAGACGAAGTCAGAGCCGGCATCCTCTTTGATTGTCAGGCGCGTCTCGCCCTCAAAGTTGGCCAGCCAGCGACCCCGGTACATCTCGGTCAGTTCGACGAAATGGCTTTTACCCAGGCTGTCGGGGCGTTCGCCCAGCGCGAGATGCCAGTAGTTTCCATCATCGCGAAGCAAAACCAGCCCCGCCAGTTTCCATTCGGTATGGGTGGCGCGCTGTGGTCGCACAACGGCTTCCAAGACGATTTTTCGCGTATGCGGGGCGGCAAGAGGCAGCGCAAGAGAGCGTCCGGATCCTTCGCTGCTCAACGCCTGTCCACGCACGCTCCAGCCGATGGCTCCCGTATCCCAGACGGCGGCGGCGTCACTGCCCTCCGGGTAGCGTGAAAAGTCATCGGAGAGAGTGGTCTGTCGAATAGCCTGCGCGGAGAGGCTGAGGAGAAGCAGAGCGGCGAGCAGAGAGATATATCGAAAACGGAAGAGAAGAGACATCGGATACCTCCGTGAAAAGGCGTGTTAGAATCGGTCGGCGGAGCGAATTCCTGCCGTCGGTATCCTACTTCTCTGGCGTAAAAGGCGGTTCCTTGTTAAGGATCCCCCAATATCTCTCTTCCCTCGCTCCCTTCGTCTTGAAAAGGAGCGAGGGAAGTCTTTTTCACGGCAATGAAAGAACGTGGTTCAGGCGATGCAGGGCTTGCCATGCCGCTTGCCTTCCGGGGCATGGCAGCGCGGGCACTGTCCCGGTCCCTCCCAGATCGCTGTCGCCTCCAGCTTTACGCCCGGTCTCGCGGCGGTTTCCGCGGCAGGCTGCCCGTTCGCCGGAATGTCCATATCGGGTCGCTTTCGCTCCTCTTCGCGGGCGCGACCGGCGGGGGAATCGGTCTCTCGCGGACGATAGCTCCAGTCGCTCCGACCGCTGATCGGCTGAGGGCTGTCCGCCGGACGGCTGCCGTCGTCATCGAGTTCGGGCATGAACTGCGTGCCGAATCCGCACAGCGCCAGCGCGCGCGAGACCGCGCCGCTCTCCGCCTTCTCCACCCATCCCGCCGGAAAGTCCTGCCGGGTTTCGGTCTTATGCCCGGTGGCGATCAGACGCCCTTCCGCGTTGAAGATCGTCGCTTTCACGGTGGCGAAACCGGCTTCCTGCCCACCCTCGGTGATCTCGGTGAGGATGCCCCAGTCGGGGAACTCATCGCGGAACCAGACCACGCGATAAGCGGCGGGCAGATAGTACTTGCCTCCCTGCAGCCGGATGAGGAAACGACGCAGGTTATCGGGCATACGCCGCTTGCTGGGTTCTATCGGTTTTGTCTCCTCCGACTGCCGCGCTTCTACGCCGCGCGCTTCGGCTGTCAGAGCCGTTTCGGCGACTCGCGAGGCGGACATATCGGAGTCGGTCTCCTCCGGCGTCTCTACCGGCGCGAGCAGTTCGCTTTCGGGCGGGGCTGCCTTGCGCCCGCCGCGTCCCGTACCGCCGGAGACGGCCGGGGTGTTCACCTGTCTGGTAGTCATGGTTGTAAACCTCCCTGAGATAGAACGGATTACGATCTCTACATCTCTTTACTGGGCATTCGTCTCGAAAAGCGGAAAATGAATTTCTACATAAATAGTATACCATATTTTGTCTGTGTGAACAGATGTATAGTAAAAAAAAGCCCGATGCCCTGCGATGAGCATCGGGGTATCCGAGGAGATTGCGGATGGAAAGAGAGAGTTACGCGCGTTTGCTGCGTCGCAGGCGGCGACCAAAACCGACGGCAAAAGCCATCCCGCAGCAGGCGAGCAGCGCCAGGGCGGAAGGCTCCGGCACATGTTGAGTCGGCTCGGCAAACAGAAAGTCATCGGTGATCGCCAGATCGAATCCGCTGGCAGGATTGTCCGCCGGGCCGGTCAGCAGATTTCCCCCCTCCAGACTGAATATCGCCTTCTCGCCGACCGTCAGCACCACGTCCGTCACGATGGGATCGTTGAATAGAACGCCCAGAAACTGGATGTCGCCGTTCTGACCGGGTTCGACAAACCACTTGCCCAGGCTCTTCTTGCGGCTGAAGAACTCTATGGAGCTTGTGCCCGCTTTTTCGACATCCTGAAAGATCGCGCCGAAGCCTCGCGTTCCCGCCTGATTCTGTGTTCCCGCGAAGGTGAAGCGCATCTCGATCAGCCGATCGTCGAAACGGTTGTCGTCGTCGAACATCACGAAGGTTTTTGTCGGGCTGAAGAAGGGGTTCTGTCCGCCGTAGTCTACGCCGGAATTCGCGTTGGCGAAGCCGTTATCGCCGACAGCATACTCCTCTTCAAACTGAACCCCGGCTCCCTGGAAACGATTCGTGGGAATCCCCACGATATGATTGGGAACCAGCACGCGGGTCGCGGGGTTGGCGTCGGTTCCATCCAGACGCACCGCATCCCAGTTAATAATGCGAAAACCGCCGTTCTGCGGGGTCGGCGAAGTGTTTCTAACGCCGCCGATAGCCGCTTTCATGGCATCGAAGGCGGAGGAGGCGCTGCCAGGACCGCTCAACCCGTTTCCGTTGAAGATAGTCTGCGACCCGGCAGCCGTCGTCAGCAGTATCAGAAGTCCTGTCACCGCCAGACCGGCGGTCTTACGTGTGCGAATCATCGTCCATTCTCTCCTTTTTCCGTGTGACAACAATATCCTTTTCCACTGTTTACCGGTCTGACTCCGTCTCTCCCCGGAGCGAACCGCCTCTCGCTTCCAGACTGCGGCGCACCTGCTGCAGCAGCGCCGCCCATCCGGTTCCTTTCTCAAAGAAAGCGTCGCCTCCCGCCTCCCTCCCGCGTCGGCGCGTCTCCGGATCGCCGTGTACGCTGAGAAAGACGATCACTGGCGGGGGATTCAGCTTTTTCAGACGGATGCTGACCGAAAATCCGTTCAGGCGGGGAATCTCGATGTCGAGGATAACGACCTCCACGTTTAACGCCTGCGCGGACCGTACCGCCTGTTCGCCATCTTCCGCCTCGCCGACAACCATCAGGTCGGCAGCCTCCTCTAAAGCCCATTTCAACGCCTCCCGCACACAGGGAGAATCGTCTACCAGCAGAACGCGCAAGGGGACATCTGTGTTCGGTTCTTCCGGGTTCACAGGCGTTCGCATTCTGACAGGGGCAGGCTAGTGGGAAACATGCTTTAGGATATCCCGTGCCGCGAGGGAGCGCATCGGGCTTTGGGAAGGGCGCGAAACGGAGATTGGAGAGGGGGGAGAGGATAACCGGGGTATGGGTATATCCCTGACTTTTGACAGGGCAGAAAAAAGAGGGCAGGCGCATCGCGCCTGCCCTCCGTAATCTCTTCGGTCTACCGCGGATTGCGGCGCGGGTTCGTCTGTATGCCGGATTTAGCCCGCGCGGCGGTCTGACCGCAGTGCGGACAGAACTTCCAGGAGGAGAGCACCAGTTGATTACAGCGATTGCACGGAGCATTTCCCAGCGCGGATTCGGCGATAAAGAGGGTCAGCCGGTCACTCGGCGCAATCAACAGCGATCCATCGGGCTGCTGTATCCACTTGAATGCCCCGATCCGGGTGATCGTCTCCAGCACCAGCGAGAGCGGAACCTGCGTCATCTGTCCGACGAAGCCGACGTTGGAGGGGATGCGCGAGTCCAGGCGAATCGGCACCTGGGTCTGCCCCTGAATCATCTGGAGAGCCGCGCTCAACGGAATGGGCCGACTGTCGGGAATATTGAGCGTAACGGGGCGGTTGAGCAGAGGCGACTGCTGATTCACGATCTGATTGTAGCCGAGGCCGCTGGCATTGGGAACGTTGAGGCTGTTTACCCGGTTGCCCTGAAGCGTCCGATTGGTCATGGCGTCGGCGATACGCGGATCGAGCAGCAGCGATACTCGGGTAAACTTGCCCCGCGTGATCTTGATTGCCGGGCGCGCCGAAGCCTGCACCCGCTCCAGAATCTGGTCTATCGTGGCGTCCTTGATCGCCAGCGTGATCGGTCCGCTCACGTCCTGATCTATCACGCACTCCTCGCCGGTCTGACGAAACAGCCCGCCGAGAAGCTCCGCGATGTCCACATTATAGGCGCGCACCGAATAGACGGCTTTGCCGTCCGCCGTTTTACCGGTCTCGATAATGGAGGTGCCGCTCTGCCCGGAGGCGGAGCGATTGGGAACGACTCCCGGTATTTCATCTGCCTGTAACCGGCCCACGGCAGGATGGATAGATAAGAGCGCAATAAGAAGCGCCGCAAAAGCGCGTTTCATGACTTTGACTCCTGCGCGGAAGATACTCTACTCATTCTCCCGCCGACGGGCGGGACTGGCTGAATCGGGCGTCTCGGGATTCGCCTCTTCGCGGGTGCTGACGCGCATACGGATCAGAGCCAGATTGCCGTCGGCGTCCAGACCGCGTTCTCCCTGGACGGTGGTGACGGCGTTGCCGACCCCCACGCGCACATCCAGCGTCGGCTCCATGCGTACCTTTCTGCCCCTCCAGATGGCGGCGTCTGTATTCCGGCGCGATTCCTCCCGGGGATTGGCGGAAGCCAGAATCGCCTGACGGTCATGCTCCGGCAGATTCTGCCGGCGTCGTTTCTTGATCAGTTCCCGGGCGGTGTTGCCCTGTCTGTCCCGAACATCCAGGAACGAGTTGTAGGCGGGCTGTCTGCCGCTGTTTATCTTATTCTGATTCGTCTTCGCGGACTCCGATCCGGAAGCCTGTCGGGAGGGATCATTCCAGACGACCCTATTCTGCGTCGTCTCTTCGGTGGGAACGGAGCCTTTCATGGTGATCGTACCGCGCGGCGTGACACGATTCTCCGAAACGCTGCGGTTGTTCCGGGATATATTCACGACCGGCGTCGGCTGGGAGACGGAACTCTTTCGCTGAATCTGCGCTCTCCAGACGGAAGCGCCGGAGGTAACGACCAGAAGCAGCGCGCCCATCGCCGCCGCCCATCGAAGCTGCATACGGGAGCGTCTCGCCCGCGTCTCGCTGCGCGACAGCCGGGCATAGAAACCGGCATGGAGGTCGGCGGGAGCCGTTCGGCGCGTCGGCGCGCGCAGGGGCGATAGAGCCAGCCGGTACTGCGCCTCTTCCTGGCGGCAGGCCGCGCAGAGGGACAGATGACCGGCGACCCGGCGATTCTCCGCTGTCGTAAGCTCTCCCTCCACATAGGCGGAGAGCAGCAGATGCACATCGTTACAGCGACTCAGGCGTTCGCTCTTCGCGTCCGTAGATCGCAAGGTACTTCTCCTTGAAGTGGAGCCTTGCCCGATGCAGGCGCACCTTTGCCGCCTGTTCCGAACAGCCCAGCACTTCGGCTATCTCTTCTATGGATAAGTCCTGAAAATAGCGCAGCACCAGTATTTCGCGGTGCTGCACCGGAATATTCAGCAATACTTTCTGCACGGTATCGTGGTTGGAATGACGCTCCGCCGCCTGCTCCGGGCTTTCTATGGGACTCTTCTCGGCTTTCAGTGTCTCGACCAGAGGCAGCCATCGCCAGCGACGCTGGCTCCGGGCGGCATCTACGGCGCGATTAACCGCGATACGGTAGAGCCAGGTGGCGAAGCGAGAGCCGCGACGAAAGGAGGGCAGAGCGCGATGCACCTGCAGGAAGACATCCTGCGTGATGTCGCGCGCCTCCTCCTCCTTTCCGATAATTCCATAAACAATATTATAAACGTAGTCCTGGTATTTAAGGAACAGCGAATCGAACGCAGACCGATCACCCGCCAGAAAACGCGCGATGAGTCCCTCATCCGCATCGCTCGCATTGGCGGTACGCTCCCCGTTCATACGCGTTCCCCACTCCAGCGCGTAACTCTGCTCTTGCATACCTGACTTCTTTGGATTGTTAGCCGCTTCACCGTTCGGCATACCCTTTAGACGCGCCTGCTGCGCGGAAGGTTACAAAACGAAACAGGGCGACCTGCGTCCGGTCACCCTGTTTATGCCTCAATCCTGTGCTGCGCCCCTTACCAGCGGGTGCGGAGGGTGTAGGTCACTTTCGCCTCTCCGTCCGGGGCGATATTGACCGGGAACTCCAGTGTGCGGGCATCCTTTTTGATGAAATCGTGGCTTTTGGCGGTAACGCGCCAGTCCAGCCAGGCGTGTTCGATAATCGAGACGGCGGCGGCATTCTTGCCGCGATTGCGTACCACGATCTCGAAGGTCTCTTCCACTTCGCGGTCGGAGATACGCCGGAAGTTCATGCGCTTATGCTCGCCGACAATGTCGAAGGCGTCGCCGACATAGAGGCGCACGGTCTCGTTCTGCGGCGTGTGGTCAATCTGATCCTCGCCCACAAACTGCAGGCTGCCGCGGCTGTCAGCCTTATACAGGCGCATCTTGCCTTTCGGCAGCGGGATGCCGAGATTGGGCTTGGCGTTCTTGACCTCGACGATGATATTGACCTTCTTGTACTGGCTGGTGTCGTAGCCTTCGCCGGGGAAGTAGCCCTCCGGGTTGTAGATGCCCCAGAACTGTTTACGACCGTCGTAGATGAAACGTTTGTTCGCCGGAGCCTTATTCGCGCTGAGCAGGGTCATCTGTTTCTGTTCGTTGTTGCGGATGGTGGTGGTTCCGTCCAGCGTGTAGAGCTTGTATTCAAAAAGCTCCTCCTGCTGGAACTGCGGCGCGGCGCCATCCGCCTTCATCTCCGCCGCCTGAGGGGCTCTTCTCCCGCCGAATGCGCCGGGAGGCTGCACGCGCCGCACATCGCCCGCGATCAACTGCAGGTTGGCGTTCTCATAGGTCGCTCCGCTCTTATTATCCAGCGTGACCCATCCGGTGATGTCCACCGATTTATCGTCGCTGGCGAGCACGACCACATAGTCGGCTTTCCAGGTGACCCCCTGGGTCATGTAGGAGACCTCCGCTTCGTGCTTGCCCGCCTGAGTCGCGTCCACCAGCCAGAGCAACTGCGGACGGGGGATCAAGCCGGAAGGCATCTCCAGCAGGGAAATTTCGCCGGAAGGATTGAGGATCAGCTTCCCGTCATCGGTGCGGATCACCAGCCCGTTGTAGGCGGTGTTGGTTCCGCCGCCGTCGTCCCCGGTCTGCGCCACCGCGACGCTGACCGGCGTCACAATGGTTCCAGCAACCTCCCGCGACTGACCGTTGCCGAGATTCTGGCGGATGAGGACTCGCTTGCCGACGGACTTATTCAGCAGGGTGGTCGGGTTGATCAGATCGTACTGATAGTTCTGTTCGCGCACGGCGACCGTGTTCGGCGCGGTCAGGGACTTAAAATGGACGGAAGTGGGGTCAATCAGCGCCGCCACGTCCTCGATCACCAGCGCGTTGCGCCCCGCGTTCAACTCGATGGCGCGCCGGTCTTTGACCAGCGCAAAATTTTGATTATAGATTGTCAACGACACGCCGGTCGGCTTGCCGGATTTCGCCGCCTCCTGCGCCACGCCAGGCGCGCCTGCCCATGCCAGCATCAGCGCAGGCAGCAGCATTCGGTAGAGTCTCATCTCCTCGTTAACCTCCTCGTTCATCGGGTAGACACATTAAACCACACAACCGCGAGAAAGGAAATGGTCTCCCTCCACGCCGGGCTGTTTATGGATTTCTATCTGTTAGTGCACATATCGGACAGAAAGGTTCACGCCCCATTGGCGGAATGCTGCAGAGGCAGGTTTCTGGCGGAAAACGCTTTGATTCCGGTCGGCGCGCGTGCTACACTGTAGCACCATGCGCGCCGGCGAGACACTGCTTTCCTATCTTCAGCCTTCGCTGCGGGACGCCCTGCTCCCGAATGAACCGCTCTGGCGGTATGCCACGCTGCGCGTGGGCGGACCCGCCGACCTCTATTTTCGCGCCCTGCATGTGGAAGACCTGGCGGCGGTCACCCTCGCGGCGCAGCGCAGCCACACCCCCTATTTTCTTCTTGGCGGCGGCAGCAACGTCTGCATCAGCGATCGGGGCGTGCGCGGTCTGGTGGCGCATAATCTCTGCCAGGAGTGCGAGATCGGTCCGTTGACCTCTGTGGATACAGGCTATCCGTTCATGCGGCTCTTTCTGAAGGCGCTGCAGTCGCAGTTAGGCGGGCTGGAGTTTGCGGTGGGCATTCCCGGCACGGTAGGCGGCGCGCTGGTATCCAATGCCGGAGCCTACCGTCAGAATATCTGCGATCTGGTGGTCTCGATGGAGGTGGTGGAGGGGGGAGAGCGCAAGACGGTCGGTCCGGAGTGGATGGAGTTCTCCTATCGTGACAGTCGCCTGCGCCATCCGGGGCATCCTCCGGCGACGATCCTGCGCGTTACGCTGAGACTGGAGCCTAAACCGCGCTGTCAGATCCTGCAGCGCGCCCGCGAGAACCAGCGTCAGCGCATCTACAAACAGCCCTGGTATCCATCGGCGGGCAGCTTCTTCAAGAATGTAAACGACCGCGATCTGGCGGCACGACTGCCCGACCTGCCTGCGCCGATGAAGGAGGCGGGGGTCGTTCCGGCGGGCTTTCTGAGCGCGGCGGCCGGGTGCAAGGGGCTGACGGTCGGCGGCGCGCAGATCAGCCGTCGTCATGCCAACTTTGTGATCAATCGGGGCGGCGCGACCGCGGCCGATATTCGAACACTGGCGGAGATCGTCCGGGAGCGGGTGCGGAGGATGTTCGGGGTGACGCTGGAGGAGGAGGTGCTCTACGTGGGCGACTGGAGCGGCTTTCGTCCGGTGGTCGTATGAGCCGACTCTCTGCCCGCTCTCTGCGTTTTCCGGTTCTGTTCGGGGCGCAGCTTGCCGTCGGCTCTGCCGCGCTGATGGCGCGCGCCGGTCTGGCGGCGGGACTGAGCGCGACAGCGATGTCGGCGTGGCGGCTGACCATTGCCTCCCTGATTCTGCTGATTGCACTGAACCTGGCGGCAGCGCGTCGAGACCGCCGACCGCCTCGGATAGATGGCTGCACGCTGGCGCGTCTGATGGTTGCGGGGATCTGTCTGGGGCTGCACTTTGTCGCCTGGTTTGCCTCCTTGCAGCATGTCTCGGTGGCGCGTTCGACCCTGCTGGTGGCGACCGGGCCGCTCTGGGCGGGGCTGGGCGGAAGGTTTCTGCTGGGACATCGCCTGAAGGCGGCGTTCTGGATGGGGCTGGCGGTTGCCGCCGTCGGAGTCTGGCTGGTGACGCAGGGAGCCGACGCGGGATCGCTTCCGCCGCAGGGAGACGGCTCCGCGCTTCTGGGAGACCTTCAGGCGGTGGCGGGAGCAGTCTTCGTCGCCGCCTATCTGCTTCTGGTGGAGGATCTACAGTCCCGGCTGGGAACCTGGCGAGTCGTCGCGTGGACATACTCGACGGCGGCGGCCTCCCTCCTGCCTGTCGTTGTGCTGTGGGAAGGAATCCCCGCGCTTCTGCCTGCCTCCAGCGCAGCATGGGCGACGATCTTCGGATTGGCGTTGATTCCGCAACTTCTCGGACATACTGCTATTAACTGGTCGCTCAGGCACTTCCCGGCGGGACTGGTGGCGGCATCCACGCTGCTGGAGCCGATCTTTGCGGCGGGACTGGCATGGGCTGTTTTGGGGGAGCGGATCTCCTGGCTGCAAGGCGCGGGCGCGGTGGTTCTCCTTGGGGGCGTGCTGCTGGCGCTGCGAGGAGGCGCTGCTTCCGAGCCAGAGACGGTGCAGACTCCCTCCTCCGCCGCCGATAATGCATAGAGACCCTATATCAGACGCAGGAGACCGGCAACAGCATGGCGCAGACCCCTTCTGATATTCCCGAACCTATCCCCGCTCCCTCCCGTCAACGCTGGCTTCTCTACGTGATCCCGATGGCGGCGTTTCTGGCGGTCTCCTATCTGGAGTCGCGCTTTACAGCGCACTACATCTGGGTCTACACGGGCAAGGTCGCGCTGGTCTCTCTCCTTCTTTTCGTCTGCCGGAGCGTCTGGAAGGATATCCGATTTGAGGCGCGACATCTGCTTCCGGCAGCGCTGGCGGGACTGGCGATGCTGGCGGTCTGGGTGGCGGTCAGCCGGTGGGTTCCCTACGCGGTGTTCGGACAGCGAATCGGTTTTGATCCGTTCAAACAGATCGAGAGCGATTCACAGCGCATTTTCTTCCTCTGCGTCCGTCTCTACGGTCTTGCGCTGATGGTTCCGCTGATGGAGGAGCTATTCTGGCGCTCCTTCCTCCTGCGCTACTTCACCGATTCCCGCTGGGAGGCGATCCCCCTCGGAACCTTCTCCTGGAGCGCCCTCTTCATTGTCTCCGCGATCTTTGCGGCGATGCATCCGGAGTGGCTGGCGGCTCTTCTCTACGGAGTGGCTATCGCCCTGCTGCTGAAGCAGACACGCAGTCTGTTCGCTTGCGTGGTGATGCACGCCGTCACCAACCTCGGTCTTGGAATCTATGTGCTGCTGACTCATGACTGGAATCTCTGGTAGTCCTCACGGCGAAAAATCCCCTGTATGCGCCGACTATTCACGCTGTCACGCTGTCAAATCGGCGGCGTTATTGGTGAGCAGGAGGTGCAAACCGATGAGAAGCGGATGGAGTGGACAGAGTGGTCGCTGCCGACTGCTGGCGCTGGCGGCAGCAGGGATTGTTCTCAGCGCCCAGAGCGCGCAGGCGGATACGCGGCGCGTCACGCTGCCGACCTGGACAGTGGTTCCGATACGACTGGAGACCGCTTTAAATAGCCGCACCGCGCAGCCGGGCGACCGATTCAGCGGAACGGTGCGCGAAGGACGGGACGACGGCGGACTGCCCTACGGCACGCGGGTGGAGGGCGTGGTGGCGGAGTCGCTTCCGGCGATGGACGGCAAGCCAGGCATTCTCGATCTGGAGTTTCGGCGAATATGCTATCCGAGCGGGGAGTCGGAAGGGCTGAACGGCAGCGTTATCGGGCTGGATGCGCGCAGCGTGCGCCGCACCGAGTCGGGACGGCTGGTGGCGACGACCGACAAAAGCCGGGATCGGCTGAAGATGATCGGGATCGGCGCGGGAGCCGGACTGCTGATCTCCGCCCTGACTCGCAGCAAGGACACCTTTCAGAATACGCTGCTTGGCGCGGCGGCGGGTTATCTTTTCAACGAACTCAAGAAAGATAAGCCGGGAGATGTCAACCTTAAGCGCGGAACAGAGATCGGCGTGCGGCTGGATCGCGCGCTGACCTTCACGACTGACCGTTACTATGGAGACGACTACTACGGCGACCGTCGCGATAGAGAGACGGATCAAGATCGAGAGCGGGACTGGGATCGGAACCGCGACTCGGATCGAGAGCGTGAGTATGATCGGGACCGGGAGAGAAATCGAGATCGCGAATGGGATCGCGAGACGGATCGCAAAGAGGATATCTTTGATCGTCGCGGAAGCGGCCGGCGCCGATGGAAAAACGAGGATCGCGGCTTCGGCAGGCATATCGCCATTCTGCTGGATAATCGCAATGTGCCGCTTGGACCGACGAAGCCCTACCTGCGCGATAATGTGGTCATGGTTCCGTTGGAGGCGCTTGCGCGAGCAGGGCGTTTCGACTATCGGTATGACGCATCCCGGCAGATGATCGTGGCGCGCGGCGGCTCGCTGCGATTGGGAGTGGGGAGCCGGGTGGCGATGCTGCGCGGGGAACGGCGGCTGCTGCCTGCCGCCGCCGAGATTCGCAATGGCGAGGTCTTCGTCCCGATGCAGTTTGCGGGATGGGCTGCGGGAGGAACCGCCTATTACGATGAAGTTAGCCGAACGGTGGTAATCAACTCCTATCGCGACTATCGCTGACCCTTCGCAGATCGCAGACGCTCAGGGCGGACGCCCTGAGCGTCTCGTATCGAATGGGTAAACAAGAAATCTAACACGTGTTCGGTCGAACACGTGTCTATTCCGTCATGCGTTGCGAGTCCCTGGCATACCATAACCGCAGTTATGCCTGTTCGAAATGGATGATTCCCTGTCCGATTTCCTGCACGATCCCATCACAATCCGAAAGGATTGTCTATGTATTCGCGTCGCGAGGTAATCCAATCTGCTGTAGCCTTCACGATGGGTGGAGTTATCCTCGCGGCAGATACCACGAAGGCTCACTCAAAGGAGAACTCCCCCATGCAGACCGCCGCCATTCCCACTCCCGAACCGCGCATCGCCCGCTTTGAGAAACTGGCATTCGGATTGTTCCTCCACTGGGGACTCTACTCGCAAATCGGCAAAGGAGAGTGGGCGAAGAACAACTATGGTATCTCTACCGACGAGTACATGAAACTGATGAAGACCTTCACGGCGAAGGATTTCAAAGCCTATCTGAAATACCTGCGCGACTCGATAGAGATCCTCTGCACATACTACGGACCCATCGGCGGATTCTGGTTCGATGGCAACTGGTCGAAGCCCGACGAAAACTGGGAAGAGGACGCGCTCTACGCCGTCATTCGTAAGCATCAGCCCGGCGCCATGATTATTAACAACACGGGAATAGGCGCAGAAGGCAAGTTAGGCAACCCTGAAATTGACAGCACCACCTTCGAACGCGGACGCCCGACTCCGCCTGACCGGCGCGGCTGGAAAAAGTATGTCGCGGGCGAGATGTGCCACACGATGAACTTTCACTGGGGCATCGCCAACAACGATTTCAACTATCTCTCTCCCGCACACGTCATCGAGAACCTCTGTATCTGCCGGGGCGCAGGCGCGAACCTGCTGATGAACGTCGGGCCAACAGCGACCGGTGCGCTGCCTGACTACGAAGCCGCAGCGCTGGCGCGGGTCGGCGACTGGATACGCCTGCACGGCGGTGATACCGGGCCAATTTATGAGGGGAAATCCATCGGCGTACAGGGCGACGAGTATGACTACGGGCTGCAGGTCGGCGATGACCTCTACCTGTTCGTCTTCGAGTTAACCGCCGTCGCCGACACGCGCGCCCATGGCAATGAGACACGCGGGCCGGGTGCGCGGGCGTTCTCCGGCGTGCCGGAGAACTATGTCAATGCTGTCTGGATGGACAGTGGAGAGAAGCTGAAGACAGAGCGCAAGGACGGTAAGTTCGTGCTGCACGCGACTGGCTACCCCTATGGCGTCAATACCGTCGTTCGCGTGGCGAAAGTGACGGGCTGAAGTCTGAATCTCCCATACTCTCTCCTTCGCATGAGGACACAGGCGCGAGAGGCGAACACAGCGGTGTATCAGGCGGGACCGAGCGCTCCCGCAGGCTACTCGGCACATAGGTGGACACTCAGCTTGCCGACCTGTCGTCGGATATTGCTGAATAGTCGCCACTGAGGTGGGAGTGAGTTCATCTCATGGACGATGGATCCTTTTCGGAATCCGTGTCCGCACCTTACAGAACACCTGGGAGGGGATATGACTTCCCGGCCCTGGTGTTGAATTCCCAGGTACTGTCACCGTAAACGACCCGGCAGGGCAGGCCCGACCTGGAACGGATCACTACCCTGGTCAGGCGGGCGTCAGCCCAGTTCATATCCACTTCGAAGCCGCCCCGCGCGCATATGCCGGTGACCTTGCCGGTCGGCCACGCTCGAGGGAGCGCGGGGAGCAGATGGATCGTACCGTGTGGCTTTGCATCAGCATTTCGCAAAAGCCAGCCGTCGCGCCGAAATTGCCATCACTCTGGAAGGGAGGATGGGAGTCGAACAGGTTCGGATTGACGCCGCCGCCGCTCTCGCCGTAGATGGTCCTGGTTTCGCGGACCACGTTGAGCAGGCTTCGCAGCATGGTGTAGGCGTGATCGCCGTCCCAGAGCCTGGCCCAGAAGTTAATCTTCCAGGAAGTTAATCTTCCAGGAAGTTAATCTTCCAGGCGCGGCTCCAGCCGGTACTCTTGTCGCCACGAGCCTGCAGGGAAACCCGTGCTGCTTCAGCCGATGTGATTACGGAACTCTTTGTCATCGCCCAGGGCATCGGCGGCCTCGATCGTGTTGGTGAAGAGGTTGTAGACGACCTCCTGATCATAGGTCGCGCCTTCGTCCTCCGGGCCGTGCTCGGGAGACCAGCCGTCAGGGGTAACGAGCGTGCCGTCCGTCCGCCGCTTCAGGTGGTCTTGCCAGAACTGGCAGACCTCCTTGAGCACAGGATAGGCGATCTGGCGCAGGTAATCCAGGTCGCGGCCAAAGGCGAAACGCTCCCACAGATGCTGAGCATACCACGCGCTGCCGGGCGGGTTCCACTTCCAGTACGAGACGCCGCAGGCGTTGTTCATCGTAATGATCCTGGAGCGCTTGCCCGGACAGGGGCATCCCGTGCCGATGACGCCATGTCCGCCAGCGGTTCAAAGCCCAGCGTGGTCGTCGCCAGGGAAGCGGAGAGCAGAAAGTGGCGAAGCGAAATGGTATTTTCTGGTGTGCCTGCATGGTCAGTCACAATGGTTGCATCCGACTTGCCTGATTCGCCGGATGAACCACCATGGAGCGAGAAGCGTCCAATCTACACGACATTTATGCGGGCAGGAGATGCCGACGTTCCGGGCGAAGGCGGTGGCGTAGAGCGTTGTGATAGGCGCGCTTATTGTCCTCTTCTGCAGGCGGCAGGCTGATCGTCACATTTTCGGCGGTGAAGGTGAAGACTAAGTTTCGGCGAGGTTCGGTGTCCACATTCACGGATGCGCCATGCACCGCTGCTGTCGTCAGCACGCTTACCTGACCAGCCTTCGCCACGATCGGTATCGGTTCGGCGTAGGGGAGTATGGGTAGGTTCTCCATCGCGACCGGGGCGACACGCGGAACGATATCTGTCCAGTCAGGATCGCGTTCGCGCATCTCTGCCAGCAGCAGATGGCTACCCGGACGAAACATCATCGGAGCGCGCCTCTCATTCACATTGGTCAGCCACAAGAAGAAGCTGCATAGAATGTTCTTAGGGGTCGCCTGGAAGTCGGAGAGCCGATACTGAATATCCACATGCTGCCAGAAACTAAACAGTTTGTTCGGCTCCGGGTGGGCGGTCACGATGGCGGTCTGGAAAAAGTAGACACGATCCGCTCGCAAGACCTGACAGGCCGCTTCCTCAAAAAACGGATGCTGAATAATGTCCAATAAGGCAGGTTCGTAGTAGCTGCAGGTCAGACTATCACGAAAGTTCCCCTCACGAAAGGGCAGTAGTCGGTCAATCTCGTCGTTGGCGGCGGCGATCTCTTGCGCGGTTAAGGGCGTATTGATAGTCGCGGCTCCAAGCGTATCAAACTGATGGACTTCTTGCTCGGTCATCTCTTTTATCTCCACAATTTAGATGATACCTCTGGGGCTAAGGAATCAGGCCAGAAACGCAACGGGGAATTTCATCCTCTTTGCGCTATTGCTTCGGGGTAGGAAAGTGTATATCCGATGTTAAACTCAGGGCGGGATCTTTACGTCTCAATTTCTGGAGTTCACTCCTGTAGATATTGGTACCAACCGTCATGAAGTGACCGCCATCTCCCGGATACGTCCTATGATAGGAGACATGAGGACGCTTTCACGCCGGTTTGAGAACAACTATCGTCTTCGCCGGAACACCGTCATCCGGGCGTTCCGAACGCTTCGCGAATCGATGCTGATAAGCACATTCACGCTTCCGCCAGTTCACTAAAAGCGGAGGCCATGAACTGCGGGCGGGATCTGAGACAGGAAATTAAGGTGGTATCCTAATAGACAAAGAGCTACCCAGATGAGCCTAAAACGTTGGCCATTCACCAAAGAGTTGAACCCGCACCGCGACTGCTCCCCAACGCTTCCGGATGGAGACGCGCCGCCTTCTCATCAAGTGGTTGTGACGGCTCGCTTGACGGCCCATTCTGGCAGCTCGCTTGCGTCCGCGCCGGGGTCTCGGGGTGTACCGGCGGCGTATGGTCTGTCCGCGGTTTTCGCGCGGTTGAGGAGGCGTGATGGAGGAGTATCTGATTCGCCTTCAGTCCAGTTACGATTCGATTGCGGAAGAGTATGTGACGCGCATCTATCATGAACTGGACGGCAAGCCGCTGGATCGGCAGCTTCTGGATCGGCTGGCGGATCGGGTGCGCGACCGGGGAACCGTCTGCGATCTCGGCTGCGGACCGGGTCATGTGGCGCGTTATCTGCGTGATCGAGGAGCCTCCGTGATGGGAGTAGACCTCTCTGCGAGAATGGTGGAGCAGGCAAGACGGTTGAACCCGGACATCCCCTTTCAGGCGGGGAATATTCTGTCGCTGGAGGCGGTGTCGGAGTCCTGGGCTGGAATCGCGGCTTTCTACTCGCTGATCCATATTCCCCGCGCACGGATGGCGGCGGCTTTGCGGGAACTATGGCGCGTTCTGAAGCCGGAAGGGCTGCTGCTGGCGGCGTTTCATCTGGGCGAGGAGGATATGCATCTGGAGGAGATGTGGGGACGCGCGGTCTCGATGGACTTTCTCTTCTTTCAGACCCGGGAACTGGAGGCGTATCTGCAGGAAGCGGGCTTTGTGATCGAGGAGGCGATAGAGCGCGCGCCCTATGAAGGGGTAGAGCATCCCAGCCGTCGCGCCTATCTCTTTGCCCGAAAATAGCCGCTGTTGCCGTTTGAGAAGGACTCGCGGCGGTTCGGTGTGGAACTGAGAGAAGAGAGTTCGCGGAGTCAGGACTCTGCGGCGGGACGGCGATGAAAGAGAGGAAAACGATGTCGAAGATACCGATCGGTTTGCAGCTATATTCGGTGCGCGGCGAGTGCCAGAAAGACCTTCCGGCGACCCTGAAGGCGGTGGCGGGACTGGGCTATGCGGGCGTGGAGCCGTGGGGCTATGGCGGCGATAAAGAGGAGTGGATGGGCTTTTCCGGTACGCAGCTGCGCGCGCTGCTGGACGAGAACGGGTTGAAGTGCTGCGGGATGCACCTGATGACCGGGGCGCTGCAGGGCGACAACCTGGCGCGCACCATCGCGCTGAACCGGGAACTGGGGAATAAGTTCCTGATCGTGGCGGCGGACAAGGCGCGGATGTCGAGCATCGAGGGCATTCGAGAACTGGCGGCGATTCTCAACGAAGCGGCGGAGAAGCTCGCGCCGGAGGGAATGCAGACCGGCTATCACGCGCACGGTTTCGACTTTGTGAAGATCGAGGGAGAGACCGCCTGGGATCATCTGTTCAGCCAGACGCGCCCAGAGGTGGTGATGCAGATGGACATCGGCAACTGCGTGAGCGGCGGCGGCGACCCGATGGCGGCGCTGCGGAAGTTCCCCGGACGCGCCCGCTCCGTGCATCTGAAGGAGTTTGGCGGCGGACCGGACGCCGTGATCGGCGAGGGAGAGGCGGACTGGCCCGAGATTTTCCGGCTCTGCGAGACGCAGCACGCCACCGAGTGGTATGTGGTGGAGGAGGGCGGCGCGGACGGCTTCGGTTTTGATGTCTGCCGTCGTTCGCTGGAGGCGCTGCGCCGGATGGGCAAATAGAGGGCTACAGAGCATTCTATGACGCGGGCGGCTCTGTACAGAGCCGCCCGCCCTCTTTTCCGAGAAGATCGCTTACCATCAGTCCGCGGGCTTCTTCGCGGATCGGCGGGTGTATCCCATCTGCGTCAGTCGCTGAAGGATGCCGATCGCCATGTTCTCCGCCATCCGCAGATCAGAAGCGGAGAACTTGCGAAACACCGGTCTGCCTCCCGAATGACCGGCAAGCGGGTAGTGGAGACGGATGACAACAAAGGCGCGTCCGTCTCTGGCGACAATGTACCAACTGTCGGAGGGTTCCCGATAGTGGGTGGACTCCCACATCTCCTGCGCCACCTTCCGACCGCTGCGCCAGCCTCGATCCGGATACGCCTGACATGTCTTGAAGAAAGTATCTCTCATCTCGATTGCCTTCTGCAGAGTGTCTCCGATGCCGACCTCGATACGTATCTGCAGCGCATCCCGCTTGCGAACCATGGAACCGGAGAGAACCACTCCTCCCTCGACCATTTCGAGCGTCGGTGTGAAAATGCCCGGTTGGTATCCGGGTTTTGTGGTGAACAGGTCATACTCTTTCTGAAGGGCTTGTCGCGCCGGGCGGCTGGTAGGGGTCTGCGGGGATCCACCGGACGCGCACAGAAGCAGGACGGCACAGAAGAGCAGGACACAGAATTCGCTTTTCATCGTTTCGCTCCTTTCGTACTCACTGCACGGTTGGGGTGTAAGGACCCTCGCTGAGGACGGGCATACTTCCAGTAGGAGAGTAGACCAGACCCAGGTTGGGCGCTGTCTGCCAGAAACCGTAGAGATTCCAGTCAAATGGAGGGTTTCGGTAGCTGTTGCCGAGAAGGTCGAACTTCTGTGCCGCGCAGACATCGTACACCGCTCCCCCCCAGGGAGAGAGGGCGAACTGGTGCATACCCCAGGGTTTGTCAAATGGTGGATTGAAGGGGTTCGGCAGGCTCTGATAGGATGAATCCTGTGTGGGATCGCTCCCTATCAGGCAGATCGGATTGGTCACCATTGACGGCGTGGAGAGGTTGTTTCGGAACTGAGCGACCACGAAATCCAGCCCCAGCGCCCGCAGGCAGATGCAGAGGAAGTCCGACACATCCACGCAGTTGCCTGCAACCCAGCCAGGGGTGTTATAGTACTGTGTTAACTTGAATCTCATCCAGTATGGGTATTCACTTGTCCAGTGTGACCTATAGTCTCCCGGATAGTAGAACCGTTGCGCGAAGAACAGCCCGGTAGTACAGTAGCGCGCCACTTCCGACGCGGTGGAGCGGTAGCGGGCGAAGCCGCAGGCGT
>CAYSDM010000040.1:0-50500 GCA_964429855.1 uncultured Chthonomonadaceae bacterium | reverse complement strand
TCACAGGTATGACGGGGTCTTTCTATTTGGCGAGGAGCTTCTCCTGATTCTTCAGGATCGCTTCCTGATTGGCAAGGATCGCTTTCTGGTTCGCGAGTATATCTTCCTGGTTCGCCTTGATCGCCGCCTGATTGTCCTTGATGATCTCCTGATTCGCCAGAAGCGATTTCTGGTTCGCCATCAGAGTATCCTGATTTGCCAGCAGCTTCTCCTGATTGGCGTGGGTGGCGTCGCTCATCGTTTTCACCTCCTTTCCTGTCTGAAGTGCCTGCCTGTTGTCAGGCTCTCTAAATCTTAACGACGATAAATTAAATGATGCTTAAAGCAAGATTAATTTTATTTCAGGAATTGCACTTTTTGTGAAGCGCCCGGGGGAAGACGGGCTATGGCTGCCGGAAGGTATAGGCGAGATCGTCGAAAAGGAACTTCCCGCGCAGATTACGAAAGAGTGGGTGGTTTCTACAGGCACGGGTAGCTGTTTTCTATCGGAAAGGGTATGTACCGCGATGAGTCCTGTCAAAGGGCAGGTGATGCACGTCGTTCTATTCAAGTGGAAGCCGGAGGCGACAGAGGAGCAGATCGAGCGGGTGATGTCGGCGCTGCGGGAACTGCCGGAGAAGATACCCGGCATTGTGGAGCTAACCTGCGGCGAGAACTTCTGTGAGCGCGCGCAGGGATTTCAGCACGGGCTGGTCGTCCGGTTTGCCGACCGCGCCGCGCTGGACGCCTACGGACCCCATCCCGCGCATCAGGAAGTGGTGCAGAACCTGATCCTGCCGCTGCGAGAGTCGGTGCTGGCGCTGGACTACGAGATATAATAAGCATACCGAAGCGGTTTGAACGTTGCCTCGGTATCCTTCCTCTGTGGCTGCTATCGGGGGGAGCGCGCTGCGTCCGGGTCTGGCGGAGAGGTCGGGTTCGCCGCGTCCCACTCCAGCCGAATTAGTCCCTGGTTATCCTCAAACACGCCGGCGGAGATGCCCCAGGCGTTGTTGAGCGCAAGAACCAGCGACGGCAGCACCACCCCGATCTGGGACTCATCGAGCGGGTCTCCATACTGGACGATCTCCATCAGCAGTCCGAACGCCGGCGCCAGATCGACAATGATAGTTCCATCGGGACAGACGGTACGCTGCTTCCAGGGCGACGGCGGAAACAGACCGAGCGCTAGACCGACCGACAGCTTCCGATCTATCCCGTCTATCTTCACCATATGGCTGAGACCCGGGTTGGGATCGTCTCCCTGATACCCATAGGGGGGTACCAGGGACTGCCCCTCCCAGGTAGTGGTACACTTGCCTTCGGAATACCTGCCGCTGGCTGTCAGGTCTGCGCCTGAGTCGCGAGTCAGCATGGCGTAGCGCAGCGCCTTCTTCGGGCGCGCGCCCGGCGTCTCGCGGTACTCGCCCACATCCGCCCGGAAACGCAGCCGCACAGGTCCCTGGATATTCAGCGAAGGCCGATCCCGATCTTGGAACCGGTACCGCATCTGCAGGTTCCACTCCGTGATGCGGCGTATGTTGCTCCGATGCGCCCGCACCTGCACCTCCACATCGCCTGAGGAGCCGGTTCCCGTGCGAGGAAGGCGGACGCGCACCCTGTCTTTCGTCCACTCGATCACCGCAGCTTCCAGCCCGCCGATCAGCACGGCGCGCTCATCCGCCGGCGGCTCGCCGAAGATGCCGTAGAGCACCGCCTCATCGTTGGCCTCATCTATCCGCACAAAGGAGATGGAGGGAGCCAGCAGCCCGAACTGGCTGCCCGGGCCGGCGGTGAAGATGACCTGGGTGGTGCGTCCCGCAATCGGGTTGCCGGTGTTGGGGGAGAGCGTCGGACGGGAGTGCAGACCGCGCCGGCGCAGGTCGTTGTATACCTCCGTATAGGGGAACGGACGCTGTTTGGGGTTCTCTACCGGCGCCAGCACGTTCGTTCCCAGCAGGCGGTCTATAACGAACTTGCTGACCTGCACGGCGTGGCTGCCCTCAACCCAGTCGCTCCAGCCGACATACATTCCTGCGCCTTTTGCCTTGCAGGCGGCAACCAGACTGTTCGCCTCTCCACTGGCGCTGGAGCAGGCGCTGATCCAGACCAGGCTGTCCTGGCTGAAGCTCCAGAAGCGCCGCACCCAGCGGCTGGTGATCAGGAAGCGGTCCGCGTAGACGTAGCGGTTATTGACGATGTCTTCGACGCAGGAGGCAGCGCCCAAAAGCCCTGCCAGTATCTCCGCCGCATACTTTAACGCCGCCTCTTTGTTGTACGCCGTCGCCGT
The DNA here is from genome assembly GCA_964429855.1 of uncultured Chthonomonadaceae bacterium. GTDB lineage: Bacteria > Armatimonadota > Chthonomonadetes > Chthonomonadales > CAJBBX01 > CALLMM01. The sequence continues at coordinate 48,231 of CAYSDM010000040.1, read as the reverse complement.
CGAAAGCCCGAAGGAAGGCTCCATGATCGGCAGCTTATCCGGTCCGAAGATCAGCTTGCCCTGCGCGTCCAGTTTGGGGACGTCCACCTCGCCGCCATGTCCCGAGTAGTAGAAGACGCCGGGCTGCCCTATGTTCCGAAGCGACTCAAGATCCGCCCGCAGCACGGTTGGAACGTATCCTTTTCGGTTCAGCACGCCGCCGATGATCGCCGGCTCGTTTTTAAACCCGGGTCCCATTGCGTTATAGAGCCGCGCCGCCAGCGTGCCTCGCGGCAGCTCGTAGCCCGCTGCCCGTCCGATCGCATCCTGCTCATCCGGTGTGAGATTCGCCTCGCCCGCCTTGACGCCCCGATTGGTGAAGACAGCGTAGGGGAAGCCGTTGCGGAAGACCGCCCAGACAGCATCCCTCGTTTCGCCCGTGTGTATAATCTCGGTGCGGGCGCGCAGGAACGTCAGCAGCCGCCGATGCATCTCGTCCTGTTCTACGACGGGCATTCCGTCAAGGAAGGCGCGGGTCGCCTCCAGCGCGCCTGCGATCTGCTCTGGCGTCAGGTCGCCTCCGCCTCCCCCTCCTCCATTTCCGCCTCCTGCATTTAAGCCTCCGCCGCAGCCGGCAAGCCCCCCCGCTCCGGCCGCCAGGACCCCGCCTGCCGTCAGGCGCAGAAACTGGCGGCGATCAATCATCTTTTCATCTGATTTCGACATATTACTCTCTCTGCCTGGTAGATAAGTGAGATGCCTGTACCCCGTATCATCAAACAGATGCAATGATAATTTCCCTGGCGGCACTCGCAGTTCCTGCCAACCGCCGCGACTTCATCGCGTGCTCGAAGAGGAGACAGGCAGCAGGTCGCAGATAACCAGACGATGGTCGGAGTTCTGCAGGCGACGGGCGACGACGCTGACGGGATGGAAACGGTCACTCACCCATATCTGATCTATTCGCAGTACCGGGTAGTCCGCCGTGATGGTGTTCCCCCATCCGCGTCCCGCCGCCGAGAACGCGTCCCGCAGGCGCGGGCGCAGGCTTTGGAAGATGGCGTCGCCCTGGGGCGCGTTGAAGTCGCCGCCCAGGATGACCGGAACCGGAGCCGGAGTCGCGGCAATGCGATGGACGACCGCCTGTAACTGCAGGCGGCGCTGACGGCGATCCCGCATCATGGTGCGCCAGCAGTCGGGATTCCACAGATCGGCGCGAAAAGGAACCGGTTGCAGGCGCAGGCTGAAAACCTCCGTCTGAAAGCCGTTCGGCAGCCGGAGACGCGCCTGCGCGCAGTAACTCTGGAGCGCGCGGGGAAGTGCACGCGGCTCCAGACTGCCCCGCGCCACAATAGAGGCGTCCAGTCCCCACAGAGTCGCCGCCTGTTCGCCAAACAACCTGCGCCCGATCTCCTCTACCTCCTTGCGCGGCGGCGACTCCTGCAATAAAACAATGTCCGGATTGTAGGCGGCTATCTCCAGCGCCGCCTCCGGACTGCCTCCCGCGCAGTTGAGCGAGACGACGCGCATCCCCTCTCCCCGCTGTCGTGCCGCTTCCCAGTCCGAAGAGACAGGCCCCAGGGAGCGGATCAGGCTCTTCGGCTCTTCGGCGAGCAGGGTCAGATAGAAGAGCCACAGACACAGCGCGGCGGCAAACCAGCGTCGGTGGGCGCGGTGGTAGCCGACCGCCAGAAGCAGCAAGCCCGGAAAAAGCCAGAACCAGACCGGGAAGACGGTGACGGCGGCGCAGAGATCGGGGCGAAACAGATAGTAGATCGTCAGGGTGATACAGAGCGCGGCGGACAGCGCAACGGCAAGAGCCTGCCCCCGGCGAATGCCTTGCCGTTCGCCGGGGGATGTTTGAACCGTCTCCGTCTCTGCGGGGGACTTTCTTTTTCTTTTTGCCACGCGGAAGCAGCCTCTCCTTTTTTTCCTTCAGCGGTCTATGGTTTCTGGCTCCAGGGATAGCTCCATCCATGGACGAAGGCGTGTTCCCGGAGCGCCGTCACCTCCGAATCGGTCAGGAGCATTCCGTCCGAGACCGCGCAGTTCTCCTCGACATGACGCACCCGGCGCATTCCCGGAATCACGGTGGAGACGGCTGGATGACTCAGGCAGAATTTGAGCGCGAGCGCGGCAAGAGTGGGTCTATCGGGAGCCAGAAAAGCCTCCAGCGGTTGGACTCGACGCGCCGCCTCCTCCAGACGATCCGGCGTCAGCCAGTCTCGCCGCCAGTCGCCCTCCTCAAACGGGTGGTCCGGTCCCATCTTTCCAGTGAGCAGCCCCTCTTCGAAGGGGACACGGACGATAATGCCGACGCCGCTCTCCTGCGCGGCGGGCAGGAGCTGTTCGGCGGGGCGCTGTTCAAAGATATTATAGATCACCTGTATGGAGTGAACGCGCCCGGAACGCGCCAGATGGACCGGACCGTAGGGGTCCCAGTCGTTGGCGGAGATGCCGAAAGCGCGGATCTTCCCCTGCTCCTGCAGGCGGGTGAACGCCTCGTACCAGTCAGAGAGCAGCGTGTACGAGTCGGTCCAGGCGTGAAGCTGCTGCACATCCAGATAGTCGGTTCCCAGATTGCGCAGGCTCTTCTCGGTGCACTCGATGATCCAGTCTGCCGGGAATGTTTCGTGCAGCGGTTCATGCGGCAGTACGGGCCAGCGGAACGTTTTCGGAGATATTTTGGAGGCGATGATGATCTTATCGCGCACCGCCTTCAGCGTCTGACCGATCAGCCGTTCGCTGTGTCCGCTGCCGTAACCCATCGCCGTATCGTAGAAGGTGACGCCCCGTTCATACGCCCGCAGCAGGGCGCGCTCCGCCTCGCGGTCGTCCTGCACACCCCATCCGCCGCCAATTCCCCAGGCGCCGAAACCGATCTCGCTCACCCGAATGCCAGTTCTTCCCAGAACGCGATACTGCATAAGACTCCCCTTTCCGCCGCAGATGCGGAAAAACACGATCTTCGCTTTTCCTCGTGAGGAACACCCTCATTGTTCTGCATCCCCTGGCGATTCCCTGCGTTTTTTCGATGCAATTTGACAAATGGGGAAGGATTGGTTATACTCACGGTTCGGAAACGAAGAGTCTGCCGGGAGAGGCGTCCGGCGGTCACATAGACAGGATCGGAGTTGAGGAGACATCCATGCGAATTCGTCAGAAAGAGCTGCGCCGTATGCGCAAGCGAGAAGAGACCCGGCAGCAGGCGGAGGTGAAGGCGGCAAAGGCGGCAAAAGCGGTTCCCGCCTCTTCGGGCAGCCGCTCACGGCATCGCAAAACCGCGCCCCCCGCTTCCGGCGCATAGCCAGCCCGAATACGCAACGGGTTTCAGACACAAAAAGCAGACCGGCAGAACGCCGCGATCTTCCATACGCGGCATTCTGCGGGTCTGTCTTTTTTTTACGTCTCAGGGCTATGCGGGCGTATATCCCGCCTCTGTCCCTCTGCACAGGAGGATAAGCCGGTCTTCCAACACTTCTTGATTACGACCGGTGAAGTGTAGAATCATCGCGCCATAGGCGGTGCGACGGCGAGAACCTGGCTCGCTCCGCCGTATCCGCGCAATGCAGTGCACCCAGACATCCGGCGCGATCTGTATCTCCAACTGTACAGACTCGCCCGGCTCATATCGGGATGTGGAGGTGAACAGCACATTGGTCATGCTGATATTAATCACCTCCCCAAGAACGCAGTCCAGCTTCGGATGATGGATGCGCACCGGCCAATGCACATCTACGCGCGACCGGATGCGGCGGTCTGATCTGGGCATATGTCGGAACCTCCCGGATAGATTCTTCTATCCGCGCTCATCATGAAATCGGATAGGGCTCCTCAGGCTGCCTGACTGGTTCCCTGACCGGATTCGCGATGCATCGCTTTGAGCTTACTCATCAGTATCTCGCGATAGCTCCCGGCGAAGTGTAGAATGATCGCGCCATAGGCGTAGCGTCGCCGCGAGGCCGGTTCCAGGCGAACGATTCGCGTGATGCACTGAATCCAACGCCCCGACTCGATCTCGATCTCCAACTGAACCCCTTCGCCGGCTTCCAGGCGGGCAGAGGTGACAAAAAGCACGTTATAGAGGCTGATGTTGGATACCTCTCCCTCAAAGCACCCGCTTTTCGGATGATGAATGCGAACCGGCCAGCGCACATCGGCGCGCGGCTCGATTCGGCGTTCTGCACTGGGCATAGCTCGTCTCCAATCCGCAGTTCCACTCACGCAGCGCCTGTGCGGGCATCTATGCGATGTCCGGGCGGCAGTCATGGTTATCTTTACAAACATTCCATATCCAGCCGGATGTTCTACCAAAGATAATCCACGTAATCTATACTGTGAAGGGCGGAGGGGAATTCTCTCTGTGTCGGAGGGGACGCGAATGCGAAGAGCGTTGAAGAATCGCGTGGTGGTCATTACCGGCGCGTCGGCGGGAATCGGAAGCGAGTGTGCGCGGCTGTTTTCGGAGGCAGGCGCGCATGTGGTGATTGCGGCGCGGAGGCTGGAGCGGCTGGAGGCGATCCGGCAGGAGATCGAGGCGAAAGGCGGCAAATGCCTGGCGGTACAGACCGATGTCTCGGATCGGGCATTAATGCAGCGACTTCTGGATGCGACTCTGGAGCATTTCGGGCGTGTGGATGTCTGGATCAATAACGCCGGTTCGGGACTGGCTGCCAGCGTGGAACAGACCACGCCGGAGGAGATGGAGCGTATCTGGGCGGTGAACTATATGGGCGCGTTTCACGGCTGTCAGGTTGCGCTGCAGCAGATGCGGCGGCAGGGACGCGGACATATCATCAATATCTCCAGCATGGCGGGACGTTTTGCCATGCCGCTCGGAGCCGCCTACTCCGCCGCCAAGTTTGCGGTGAATGGATTGAGCGAGGCGCTGGCGATGGAACTGCACGGGACGGGAATTCGGGTCTCGGTGATGATGCCCGGCTTTACCGGGACCGAGTTTTTTGACGCGATGCAAAAAAAGATACCGGATGCGCCGATGCCGCGTGTCGGTATCGCCTCCGCCCGCTCTGTCGCTGCGCGTATCCTCCGCTGCGCTCAGCATCCCCGCGAGAAGGTCTACTTCATCCCGGTTCCCCCGTTGACACTGGCGTTTTTTGACCTGTTTCCCTCTCTCTGGCGAAGGATCGCGCTCCGATATATACAGATGCGTACCGGAGGAAGGGGAACGCCTGTTCCCGGCGAGGAGGATGCCGCGCGGTAGAACGCCGCGCAGTCTGCTCAGCGCCTTCTTCCGGGATTATGCTATAATCACGAGTACATCAGAAGGCGGCAGAGGATCATTTTACGATGGAAGAGTTGACACCCAGTCAAATCGTGCAGGAGTTGGATAAGTATATCGTCGGGCAGAAGGACGCCAAACGCGCCGTCGCCATTGCGCTGCGCAATCGTTATCGCCGCCGACTGCTGGGAGAAGACCTTCGGGAGGAGGTGATCCCGAAGAATATCCTGATGATCGGGCCGACAGGGGTCGGCAAGACGGAGATCGCGCGGCGTCTGGCGAATCTGGCGCGCGCCCCCTTTGTCAAGGTGGAAGCGACCAAGTTTACCGAGGTCGGCTACGTGGGACGCGACGTGGATTCGATGGTGCGCGACCTGGTGCAGATTTCGGTGCGGATGATCGAGAGCGAGAAGATCGCCGAGGTGCAGGAGGCGGCGGATGCGCGGGCGGTAGAGCGTATTGTGGATATTCTCCAGCCGCAGCGCCGCCGTAAGCGTCGGCGGGATGAGGAGCCGGACAGCGCGGAGATGTTCCGCCAGGCGTTCGGCTCGCTCTTCAGCAGCGGCTCCGCGTCGGCGCGTCCTCCCTCCGAGGAGCCGGACAGCGAAGAGGAGAACCGCCAGTATGAGCGCGAGGAGCGCATTCGCGCGCGTCTGCGCGATCAGGTGAAGTCCGGCGCGCGCGATGAGGATCGGATAGATATCGAGGTGGAGCAGACGCAGGCTCCCTTCGTGCAGGTCTTCTCGCCGCAGGGACTGGAAGAGATGGGGATGGACCTGCAGAGCGCATTCGGCAACATGATGAATCGCACCAAAAAGCAGCGCACCGTCTCCGTCCGGGAAGCGCGGCAGATTCTCGCGCAGGAGGAGGCGCGAAACCTGATAGATCAGGATGCCATCGTGCGGGATGCGATTGAACGCGCCGAGCAGAGCGGGATCATCTTTGTGGATGAACTGGACAAGATCGCGGGCAAAGAGGGCGGCAGTGGACCGGATGTCTCCCGCGAGGGCGTTCAGCGTGACCTGCTCCCGATCATCGAAGGCTCAACCGTCGCCACCAAATACGGCACGGTGCGCACCGATCACATCCTCTTCATCGCCGCCGGCGCGTTCCACGTCTCCAAGCCCTCCGACCTGATCCCGGAGCTGCAGGGGCGCCTGCCGATCCGGGTCGAACTGGAGAGCCTGACCGAAGACGACTTCAAGCGCATTCTGACCGAGCCGAAAAACGCCCTGATCCGACAGTACACGGCGCTGCTGGCGACGGAAGGGGTAACGCTGGAGTTCACCCCCGATTCCATTGACGCCCTCTCGCATATCGCCGCGCAGGTGAACCGACGCATGGAGAATATCGGGGCGCGCCGCCTGCATACGGTGATGGAGCGGCTGCTGGAGGAGCTCTCTTTCTCCGCCCCCGACCTGACCGATAAGTATGTTCGCATTGACGCCGAGTATGTCAACCAGCGTCTGGAGAGCATCGCCAGAGACGAAGACCTGAGCCGCTATATCTTATAGACTGCCGGGCAGGACAGGCGCAAGACCTTTCTCTGTGATCTTCGCATGATCTTCTTCGGGAGAGTCAATCGTGTCAAAAAGGAGTGGTACACCCGCATCTATCATCAAACGAAGCGCCAGAAAGATCCTCGCCTTTGGCTGGTATGGCGGGAAGTACTCACACCTCGATTGGCTTCTTCCTCTTCTTCCTTCCTGTCATCACTACTGTGAGCCGTTCGGGGGATCGGCGGCCGTCCTTCTGAATCGTGAGCCGTCCTCCGTCGAGACCTACAACGATATTGATGGTGAAGTGACTACCTTTTTCCGCGTTCTGCGCGATGAGCCGGATCGCCTGATCCGAGCGATTGCATTAACCCCTTTTTCTCGCGAAGAGTTCGCGGTAGCCTGTGAAATAGATACGGACCTGGACCCCCTGGAGCGCGCAAGAAGATTCTACGTGCGCGCCCGACAGGTTCGTACAGGATTGGCGCAGTCCGCGTCGCTGGGACGTTGGGCGAACTGCATTAGCACCAGTCGCTCTGGCATGGCGGGAGCCGTTTCGCGCTGGCTTGGCGCGGTGGAAGACTTGCCCGAAATCACGCTCCGTCTTCTGCGCGTCCAGATTGAAAACAGACAGGCTGTCGAAGTGATTAACCTGTATGACTCGCCGGACACGCTTTTCTATTGTGATCCTCCCTATGTTCATGAGACACGGGGCGATCACAGCGCCTATGCCTGTGAGATGAGCGATACGGAGCACTGTCGGCTGGCGGACTGTCTAAACTCTGTTCAGGGACTCGTCGCCGTTTCCGGCTATGATTGTGACCTGATGAATGCGCAGTATCCGACGCCTGAATGGTACAAGAACGTTGGACCGACAAAAACCATCCATTCAACCAGAGATACGCGCACGGAAGTTTTATGGACGAACTATGATCCGACCGCGTATCAGTCCGGAAGGCTTTTTGGATAACGCATGACCCGACCGGATGCAATCCTGCATAGCGTCCTGGAGCGAGCCTCCTCCGATCCTTCTCATTCCGCGATCGCAGATCAAGATATCCGCCATAGGGTGGAGGGCGTTTGCCGACAGATTCGCAATCGCGCATGTACGCGCCTTCTCCTGGCCTGCTTACTGGCTAAGCTGGATCGTCCCGAAGTAGATCCCCGAAAGCCTTATACGGAAATAGGCGGAGACGATTCCTTTTCCGGGCGAGCGTACGATGAGAAGTACATCACTCGCTTCATTCGCGATGCTCGACAGCCCCCTCACGACAGACCTGGAACTGATTGGAAGACCCCGCCAGGTCTATCGAGACGCTCTGCAACTGCTGGACGATGCGCATCTGGGAAAAGTGAGTCCGGAGGATCTGCTTACCGAAATTGTCCGCGTTCTTATCGTGATGCGTGATGAGAATCAGGCGAGCAACATCTGAATTGCAGGAATTCCAGCAGATTGCCCGTCCTGGTGATTGCGGCGGCTTATCAATCCGTCGGCGAGAAACTGGGAGAGCGCTTTCTGCCGCTGCAAAGCCATACTGCGGCAGATGAACAGACGGGGGCTTCTGGCGATGTGCAGGTGTGCCTTGAAAACGACGATCATGTCGTAACGGTCTATGAGATGAAAATGAGGCAGGTCACCGTAGAGGATATAGACCGCGCTCTGGACAAGATCGCCCTCTCCCGACACCGCATTCACAACTATATTTTTATTACGACCGACATAATCCGCGAGGAGGTCAGGGCTTATGCGGCAGGATGTTATGAGCGAACAGAAGGAACGGAGATAGCGGTTCTCGAATGTATAAGCTCCCTGCGACACTTTTTGCACCTTTTTCATAGATCGCGAACCAGATATTTCGATACATACCAGGAACTGGTTCTCCGTGAGCCTGACAGTGCCGTTAGCCAACCGTAAACAGAGGCGTTTCTGGCTCTTCGACAGGCAGCAGAATCCGATAGATGAGCGCGGAATAACGCCCGCCGCTACATCCCCTACTCCGTTCACTCGCGAAGGACGAACGCCATGCACAATCCCTACCTTCCGCCGCCGCGACAGGATGAATGCACGATGGCTATGCTCGCGCATGTGATGCAGATGTTTGCCGGCATCATCGCTCCGCTGGTGCTCTACTTTCTCAAGCGCCATGAGTCGCCGTTTGTCGCCTTCCATGCGCTGCAGGCGATCCTGTGGCAGCTGGTCGTTCTCGCGGTCAGCTTTGTCTTCTGGATCGTCATGATGATTCTGTTCTTCTCCAGCATCGTCACAGCCTCAAACAGTCCCAGCCCGCCGCCCGCTTTCTTTGTGATGATGATCAGCGCGTTCGTGTTTTCGATACTTCTGTTTGGTACTAATCTGGCGCTGGCGATCATGCACGGCGTGCGCGCCTATCGGGGCGAATGGTCTACCTATCCGCTGGTCGGCAGCTATGCCCGCCGAATCGTGGGAGTCTGATACCGGGAGATCACATGCGCGCATCGCCTCGGAATGCCTTTACACTGATTGAACTGCTCGTCGTGATCGCCATTATCGCGATACTGGCGGCGATCCTGTTTCCTGTTTTTGCGCAGGCGCGTGAGCGCGCGCGGCAGGCGCAGTGCCTTGCCCATGCCCGTCAACTGGCGATGGGGAACGCGCTCTATATGCAGGACTATGATGAGACGATCCTGCCCGCCACCAACTATGCCGTTCCCCTCCAGGAGCCGACGCGAATCTGGCCCGCAATGGTGCAGCCCTATGTTCGCAATCAGGGAATCTTTCTCTGCGCCAGCGCCATGAATACGCAGTTCGCCGCCAACTGGTCGCTGCGCGGCTACGCCTCCATCGGCTATAACGGACTGACCGCCTACGATCCGGCTGGCGTGGAGGCGCCGACCTCCGTCGTTTCGGTGGCTGCTCTGGATGAGACGGCGCGCACGGTATTGCTGGCAGATACGCCCTCCGGACCGACCGCCGAGAAGTATCGCGGCTATGTGTTTGACCCCGATCAGGGGGCGCGGAATCTACAGGATATCCGGCTCTCTACCCCGCTGGCGGCGGATCGCGATCTGGTAGCGGGAAGTCCGCTGCCTCCAGCCCGTTTGAAGCCGCTCTTCTGTCGGCACTTCGCCGACGGCAATAATCAGGGCAAGGGGTCTCTGATCTTTGCCGATGGTCATGCAAAAGTCTATTCGGCAGCCTCCATTCTGGCGCAGGATCGGGGAGCCAACCTGATCTGGAAGTTTCGCTGACACTCTTCGCGCGATCTACGGACGCACGTCATACGATCAAGGGGAAATCATGTACTCAGCGATCTGGGCTTATCCCTGGGACTTTCTGGATGAGGGCGTGGATACCGTCGTCGGACGCATCGCCGATGCGGGACTGGAAGGCATCTCTCTGGCGGCAGCCTATCACTCTGTCCGCGCTCTGTGTCCGCACAATCCCCGCCGCGCAGTGGCGCATGGCGAGGGCGGCGTGATCTATTTTCGTCCGGTGGAGCGTTTCTTTGCAGAGGAGGGGCTGCGCCCGGCGGTCTCGGCGCTGGTGACGGATCAGGAAGAAGACCCGCTGACGCAGGTCTGCCGCGCCGCGAAGAAGCGCGGTCTCAAGGTGCACGCCTGGACGGTGCTGCATCACAACACCCGCCTGGGAACCGCCTTCCCCGACTGTACGCTCGAAAACGCTTTCGGAGACCTCTATCCCTTTGGACTCTGTCCCGCCAATCCGCGCGTGCGCGCCTATACGCTGGGGCTGATACAGTCGCTGGCGGGGCGTGAAAACCTCGATACGATTGAACTGGAATCTCTGGGGTATATGGGCATGGAGCACACCGGTCACCACAGTAAATCCGGGGTCGAACTGGATGAGGTGCATCGGTTTCTGCTCTCCCTGTGCTTCTGTCCGCACTGCGTGAAGCATATGCAGCAAAACGGGGTGGACGCCGCCCATGCGCGCGAGGCGGTTGTGCGCGAGATGCGGGGCTATTTTGCCGGACGCTACCACTCCTCCGAAGAGGATCCGTTGGATGTGCTGGCGGATATTCTGGGACTGACACAGGCGGAGGGCATCCTGGCGGCGCGGGATGAGGCGGTGCTGACCCTGCTGGAAGAGGCATACTGGCTGATCCAGGAGCGGCAGAAACTCAGTGTCATGGTCAGCGGTTCGCCGCTGGCGACCGGCGCGGCGGCGGGCGTGACGCTTTCTCAGGCGCGAGAGTGGACGGATTGCCTGTTGATTCAGGCGTTCCATCGGGAAAAGTCCCGTATTCACGAGATGGTATCCGACGTGGTGATCCGGCGCGGAGGCATCCCGGTCTTCGCGGGTTTACAGGCGATTGCGCCGTTCGTGCGCTCCGCGAAAGAGTTGACGGATCGCGTGACGCAGGTGCGCGAATCGGGTGTGGACGGAGTGCAGTTCTACCACTATGGTCTGATGCCGCTGGATCATCTGGACTGGGTGCATGAGGCTCTCTCCGCAGGCTAAATCGCAGCGCCCTTCCTCGGATGCGGAGGAGCGTCCCGCAGACTCCTTGTCGGAAGATCGTGCCGCATATCGCCTGTCCGCCGCGATTGCGGCGGCAGCAGTGGCGGCGCGCCTGATCATCCTGGCGAGGACCGGCAGCGGCACGGAAGATTTCTATATCACCCTGCGTTATGCGGAGAATCTGGCTTCGGGCGCAGGCTTTGTCTACAATCTCCACGAGCGCGTCCTCGGCACGACGACCCCCCTCTATACGCTTCTGCTGGCTCTGGCGTCGCTCCTCTCTCTGGATGCCGCCCTCTTCGGTAAGACCCTCAATATTCTGGCGGACGGAGCCGCCTGTTTTCTGCTGGCGCGCCTGCTGGCGCGGCTGGGGCGTCCTCTGGTCGGCTGTCTGGCGGCTCTCCTCTATGCGACCGCCTCCACCCCCCTCAGCGTCAGCATCGGCGGCATGGAGACCGGCCTGGTCACGCTGGCGGGTCTCTGCGCGATCTATGCCTTTGCACAGCGCAAGCCGGTGGCGATGTATGTGTCGCTGGCGCTGCTGTTTCTCCTTCGGATTGATGGTCTGCTTCTGGCGTTGCTGCTGACCGTCGGATGGGTCTGGCGGGAGCGGCGGATTCCCTGGAAGGCGATTCTGGTCGGGATGGCGATCATCCTGCCCTGGGTAATCTTCGCGACCGCCTATTTCGGCTCTCCCGTTCCCGTCTCGCTGCAGGCAAAGCTCGCGGTCTATGACCGCCTGCGCCCGGAGGCTCTGCCGAATCTGGGCGACCTGCGCCATCAGTTTCTGGGCGGCGCGCCGCAGAAGGCTCTTTTTCTTTTTGCTCTGATCGGCGCATATATCACGCTGCGCTACTGTTCCGCCCTGCGCGCCCCGCTTGTCTGGCTTGCCCTCTACTATGCGGCGATCCTCTTCTCGAAAGTTCCGGCGTTCGCCTGGTACTTTCTGCCCCCGCTGCCGATCTACTACCTGCTGGTCAGTCTGGGGATGGCGACTCTGTTTCATCAGGGCTTCAGACGCTGGCGGTTGGTCGGATCGGGGCAAGGCGTCTCCTTACCCCCGACTCGCGCGCGCACCGCCGCCCTGACGCTGCTGGCTCTGACGGCGGCCGCGCTCCTGGCGCGGCTTCCGGGAGTTGAGCGCGACATTGCGGCGGCGCAGGTTCTTGAGGACTCGGTGCGCCGTCCGCTGGGATTGTGGCTGGCAGAGAACACAGAGGCTCAGGAGCGGGTGATGCTGGAGCCGATCGGCTACATCGGCTACTACTCTCGCCGTCCGGTGCTGGATATTATCGGGCTGGTGTCGCCGGAGACGCTGCCCTGCTACCGACCGGAGATCGCGCAGCCGCTGGGGGAGATGGTTCGGCGTTTTCAACCGGATCTGCTGCTGCTGAGAGAAGGGGAGCGGAAGAAACTGGAGCCGGAGATCGGCGCGACAGGAGAGCCGATCCTTGGCGGCGAATATCGGTTTGTCCGCGCTTTTCCCGCCCCTCCGGCAGATCCGATCTTCTATCTCTATCGGCGCGGCAAGAGATGACCGTGCTGCCAGAAAATGAGCCATCGCGAACCGGCTCCTCCGACTCCGGCGCCGATCATATCTTTCACCCCGAACTGCCCCGCCGCGCTCCGGCGATTGCGGCGATACTGCTCTCCTCCATGCTGTTTGCGGCGATGACCGTCTGTACGAAGGCGCTGGGACAGACGCTTCCCGCTTCGCAGGTCACCCTCTTTCGATTCGTCTTCGGCGCGCTGGTCATGCTGCCGCTGCTGTGGAATCCCCGCGCCCAACTGATCGGTCATGATCGGTGGAGTCTGGTCTGGCGCGGAGTCAGCGGAGGGCTGGCGGTCTATCTCTTCTTCATGAGCATACACCACACATCGCTGACCCATGCGGTACTGCTCAACTACACCTCGATCATCTTTGCCCCGCTCTGCTCCGCGCTCACGCTTCGCGAACACCTGAACGGACGCGCCATCGCGGCGATCCTGGCGGCGATCTGCGGCATTGTCTGCATCACGCGCCCGGAGTTCGGCTCGCTGCGAATCGGCGACCTCTACGGGCTGCTCTCCGGCATGATGGCGGGAACCGCCATCACCACCATTCGCAAGCTGCGCCGCACCGAAACCGCCTGGAGCATCTTCTTCTACTTCTCCATGATCGGAATCCCGATCTCGCTGCTTTTCGGTCTCTCTCAGCCGATGACGTGGCGCCTCTCTCCTGCCGCCTGGGGGTTGCTGCTGGGGATGGCTTGTTCCAGCGTCGTGGCGCAGATACTTCTGACCTACAGCTACAAGTATGTTCGCACGTCGGAGGGAGTGCTGATGTCCCTGTCGCAGATCGTCTACACGGCGCTTGCCGGGGCGATTCTGTTCGGCGAGGCTCTGACCTTCGGCACTCTGATCGGAGGCGCGCTGGTACTCGGTTCAGCGATCTGGCTGACGATCACGCAGCGCCATTAAGCGATAGAAGGCGGGCGTCCAGGCTCTCCACTGCCCGGACGCCCGCTGTCCAGCGCTATTTCGCGCTGGGATCGTCCTGCATGATGCCGAAGAGAACGCCCTCGGTATCCGTGCAGTATGCCAGGTAGCCCACGCCGGCAATCGCCATCTTCGGGACGGCGACGGCTCCTCCCGCCTGCGTGATCTTCGCCACATACTCATCCACTGAGGAGACGTCAACGGTGTTCACGGGCGTGCGTGGCGGGTAGTTGGGATCTTCTCGCATCAGACCGCCGTTGATCCCCGGCATTCCCTCTTCGCCGGTGATGACCATCCAGTACTCCATCGGTCCGTCCCACTTCTGGAACTTCCACCCAAACACGCTGGAATAGAAGGCGGCGGCTCGCTCCGGGTCCTGAGCGGGCAGTTCAAAATGGACAACGCGAGGCATAGTAGACTCCTTTCGATCATGAGTTCGCGCGCTGATGAGATGGGAGGATGCCTTCCCGGGCATCCATTATCTGTGCTGAATAGACTCTCTTCAGCCAACGCAATGCGGAAAAGAGAACACGCGCTGTTTCGCAGTTTCTCAGCCCTTTACGTCGAAAGCCGCCTGTGCTATAGTCTCCAAAATGAACCCGGCTATTTCGCATGCGCGAAAGGAAGATCGAACCATGAACCAGCGTTTCTGGAACCTGTTTTCCGAAGACTGGCGCGCTAACTGTCTGGCATGGCGGCGTCATTCCGGCAATCCCATCCTGCCGCCTGCCGGAACCGGCTGGAAATCCCGCTGGACGGCAAACCCTGACCTGCTTTCGTTCCGCGACCGCCTGCTGATCTACTACCGGGGCAACGGCGTGACGCCCGACAATCCCGGCGCGTATCACGACCGGATCGCGGCGGCGGCCGTACTGGCTCTTGCGCCGGGGGATCTGCGCATCTCGGATTTGAACGGCGCAGACTCTGCTATTGATGTCGGGAGGGAGGGGGAGTTCGACTGTCAGGATGTTCTCGACCCGGCGGCGGTCGTCTTTCAGAATCGGGTATGGCTCTACTACTCCGCTATCGGTGCCGGACCGGACAGCGTCGGGCTGGCGGTCAGCGAGGACGGCGAGCATTTCGAGAAACTCGGCAAGGTGATGGACGGGCGCGCTCCCGATGCCATCGTCTGGAAGGATCGTCTCTACCTGCTCTATCAGAAGACCAATCCGTCGGGCGACTATGAACTGCTGCTGGCGGTTTCGGACGATGGACTCCATTTCACGCCGGTGCAGGAGGAGCCGATCTTTCGCGGCGAGCCGGAGCAATGGGATGCGCTCTCTATCACGACGGCGCGACTCTCCCGCGACGGGGACGGGTTCTATATGCTCTACGGGGGCAGCGCCTATCTTGCGGATGAACCGGACTTCTTCGGGCTGGCGCGTTCCCGCGACCTGCTGCGCTGGGAGCGGCATCCCGGCAATCCGCTCTTCGGAACGGGACCTAAAGGCGCGCCGGACGGCGGCGCGATCTGGTTTCCGGCGCTATACGAGACGCCGGAAGGCTTTGTGATGCTCTACGAGGGCAGTCCTGGAAAATATCGCTGGGGACTCGACTCGGCGATCTGTATGGCGTGGATCGCCGGATAATCCTGCAATGGGGGTAAGAATCTTGAAAACCCTGTCTCTGATATACGAAAGCGCGGCGCGCAGTTCATGACGGCGCTTCAGGAGGAGTTTCCCGGTCTGACGATCCTCTCTCTGCGCCAGTTCTCCGACTTTCAGGACGGCTCTCCCTTCAGCGCGCGTCTGCTTCCTCTGCGGGGGAAAGGCGACCTGGAGAAAGCGCTTTCCGAAGTTTGGTGGGGACTGCATGTTCCGTTCACGGTCGGAATGCTGGACGCGATGGCTCCCGGTGTTACACTGGTGGATGGTAACGAGGACGCCTACTACTATACCTCTCCGCTGGACTAATTCCGCGTCTACCATACGCTTCGCCAGGAGGCGCCGGCGTTTGTTCCCGCCTCGCTTCATGCGAAATATGCGACGCAGTGCCGGATCGGTCACGCCGTCTCGATTGACTACTGCGTGGGCAACTGGGCGCAAGCGCTGAGTTTCCCGGACTACCTGAAAAAACAGGCGCTGGACTTAACGCCGCAGGAGCGGGCGCGCTGGTTCGAGCATAACCTCTACTATGCCCTGACGACCTCCGAAGGCTGTGTGTGGGTCTATGGCGAGGCGATGAACTGGTGGACGGGCGAGAAAATCCCTCCGGGCATCGAACAGGCGATCCTATCGGCAAAGCGCAAGTACGCGGCGGGAGAGTCGCTTGGTTTCTCGGTGGAGGAGAAACTGGCGCAGATACGCGCCCGCCGAAAGCCCTGATTCAAAGCATCTCCCCTGTCAAGTAGCGGTTTCATTCGCTGGAAACAGGTCCGCGTACTATACCTTACATTGTTTACCATCGGGATGTGCATCCGCGCGCCCCGACGGGTTTTCAAGCCGATAACCCTCTGTTCTCCCTTTTTGATTGTTAACCGCATATTTAATCCCGTGTAACCTCCCCGTAACCTCTCCCCGATAGAATGAGATTGTCCACGCAAGAACGACGCCGTGAGACATGAGATAGCATATCCCGCATTCAGAAAGGAGAGTGTTCCATGCGAAGAGGAAGCCTGAACCTGTTGATGCTGGCGGCAGCGCTGGCTCTGTGGCTTCTTCCGGGAGCGGCGCGAGGGCAGGTGCTCCTCACGCCGGAGATTACCTGGGATGGCAGTCTTTACCACTATCACTACACCCTGACCAACAACACCCTCAGCGATCTGTCGCTGATCACGATTCAGACGGTCGCGGGCGCAGATGTCGCGCTGAACCCGGGAGCGCCGGACGGATTCCAGTTGATCTATGACAGTGGAAATGGGCTGCTCTCCTTTGCCCCGGCGGATCCGGACAACGGAGGGACGATGTTCGAAGCCGGGCAAGCCTATTCGGGGTTTCATTTCCAGAGTCCGCTTCGTCCCGGATGGGCGCGG
Source organism: uncultured Chthonomonadaceae bacterium (assembly GCA_964429855.1). Classification (GTDB taxonomy): domain Bacteria; phylum Armatimonadota; class Chthonomonadetes; order Chthonomonadales; family CAJBBX01; genus CALLMM01. The sequence goes on along the minus strand of CAYSDM010000040.1, from coordinate 31,606 downwards.
TTTTCCGCGCTCGATGTGAACGGTCTGAAGGCGTTTTCCGGAGTCGCCTCGGCTCCCGTGCCGGAGCCGGGCAGCCTGGCGATGCTGGGCGCGCTGACGGTAACGGGGCTGATCTGGTGGCGGCGACGCTCACGATTGCGCGACCGCTTTTCGTAACCATTGCGCGCTGAAAGCGCGCTCATAGCTCACCATGAAGGAGAATAATCCAAGATGAGACATGCAAGACTTGCCGCCCTGTTTGCGGCAGGGGCAGCGCTCCTGGTTCCCGGCCTGACCGCGAAAGCCGCCAGCCACAGCGACGCCCCGCTGATCAAGCTCGATCCACAGGCGAACATTACCGATGTCTATGCCTTTATCCGCAATCGTCCGACCGACGGAAAGAAGGTGTTGAATGTGCTGGTCGCCGTGCGTCCGTTCGCCAATCCGGGCGACGGGGTGATGTACGAGAAGTTCTCCAACGACGCGCTCTACAGCATCCATATCGCCGATCCCGCAACCGGCGCGACGCGAATGCGGTACGATTTCCGATTCTCGCCCCCGGAGAGCGGCTATAAGAATCTCGACACCATCCTCTCGTACGGTCTGGGAACCGAAGCCGGTCCGATCCAGAATGTCGGCGACGCCCGTCAGAACTACACCCAGACCTATATGGTCTCCCGCGTGGTCGGCAGCAAGACGACGGTGATCGGAAGCGGGCTGCTCTGCCCTCCGCCGAACGTCGGGGAGCGCGCCACGCCTTTCTATAACGACGCGCAGGGGCGTCCCATCTCCGGCGCGACCAGCTTTGCCGGACTGGATCGCTACACGCAGCAGACGATCTTCAACCTGCCTTCCGGCGAGACGGTCTTTGCCGGACCGCGTGAAGACGGCTTTTATGCAGATACGCCGGGCATATTCGACCTGTTGAATCCGCGCATTCTGAAGACCGACAACAGGGGCGTGGATGATTTCAAGGGCTTCAACGTGCAGGTCTTCACCATTCAGATCCCGGTGGACCAGCTTCCCTTGCAGAACAGTTCGACCATCGGCGTCTATGCCTCTGTGAGCCGTCCGCGAGTCTCCCTGCGCCTCTCCGATGCGGCGCCGGTCAACAGCGGTCCCTGGATTCAGGTGAACCGAATGGGCAACCCGCTCTTCAACGAGGTGCTGGTGGCGCTGCGCGACAAGGATAATTACAATCGAACCTCCCCGCTGGCGGACGGCGCGCAGTTCAAGAAGTACGCCCAGAATCCCGAAGTGGCATTCCTGATTAACTTCGTGGTCTTCGGAGACCCGACCGGACAGGCGCCCCTGCAGACCAAAAATCGCGCCGATCTGGTCGGCATCTACATTCCCGACGTGCTGCGGGTAGATACTTCGACCGGTCCGGTTCCGGTGGCGGGCGAAGCGAGCTTCAACCGGCTGAGCTTCCTCGGCGGCGACACGGTTCACAGCGCGTCGCAGAATGCCAGCATTCCTTCGGGCTGGCCCAATGGTCGGCGTCTGGGCGATGACGTGGTAGACATCGCGCTAACGGCAGTCGCCAGCGGACCGACCTTCCAGCAGATCATTCCCATCAGCGACAACGCCAACGCCAACGACCAGCCCTACCATACGGTCTTCCCGTATGCGGCGACTCCCAACAGCGGAACCTCCAAGCGGCACGACCCGGAGCCGTAAAGCGGTTCAGCGCGCAGGTCGGCGGCTTCCCGCCGCGCTGCCTTCAGCCATGACGCTGATCCGACGACCTGCACCCAGACAGACAGTGGTTGAAACGGAATAGATTGACTCAAGGTAGGACGGGGCGGACTCATCCCCGCCCTGTTCCTCCGATTTCAGACACGACACATTTCAAGGAGAGCGATCATGCCGCGAGTATCTTTTCGCGCCAGACGGATAATGGCAGGAGTAACGGTGGGCGTCTTCTCCCTCTGCCTCTGGGGATTTCAGCGCGAGATCGCGCGCCGACAGGGATACGCGCCGCTTTTGCCGGGGGAGACTATCGCGGCGATCCCGTCGGCTCCCTCCGCCAGCGCGGTGGATAGAGAAGTGGAGCGATGGAAGGCGCAGGCGCAGCAGAAACCGGAAGACGACGGCGCATGGGCGAACCTGGGCGACGCCCTGATGCAGAAAGCGCGCGAGACCGCAGACGCCAGCTACTACACCCATGCAGACCGCGCCTACGACCGCGCTCTCGCGCTCAACGCGAAGAACGGCGCGGCAGTCAGCGGCAAGGCGTGGGTCTTCGGGGCGCGCCATGAGTTCGAGAAGAGTATCGAATGGGCGAATAGAGCCATCTCCCTCGATCCGAAAAACGCCGCCGCCTACGGTTTGCTCGGAGACGCCGCGCTGGAGATGGGCAACTACGAGGAGGCGTTCACGCACTATCAGAAGATGATGGACACGCGCCCGGACATCGCCTCCTACAGCCGGGGAGCGCATCTGCTGTTTGTAACCGGCGACTATCGCAAAGCGGTCTGGCTGATGCTGAAGGCGATTCAGGCAGGCGGTCCCTATGCGGAGAATACGGCATGGTGCCGCGCGCAGATGGCGCAGATGTTTCTGAGCAACGGCAATCTGCTGGCGGCGGAGAACACCCTGAAGGCGGCGCTCAAGCAGACCCCCGACAACTATCACCTGCTGGCGGCTATGGGACGGCTCAGAGCGGCGCAAAAGGCGTTTCCCGAAGCGGTTGAATACTACCGGAAGGCAGCCGCGATTGCGCCTCAACTGGAGACCGTGATCGCGCTCGGAGAGCTGTATGAACTGACCGGACAGAATGCGGAAGCGCAGAAGCAGTTCGCCACGGTCGAAGCGATCCACCGGATGAATAAGGCGAACGGCATTCAGGGCGATATGCTGCTGGCGCGATTCTACGCGGACCGTGACCGCAACTTGCCCGAGGCTCTGCGGATGGCGGAGGAGGAGTATAAGACGCGCAAAAACGTCCTTGCCGCCGACACGCTCGCCTGGTGCTACTATAAAAACGGTCGCCTGCGCGAAGCCGCCGAGATGATCGAGCGGGCGATGAGCCAGAAAACTCCCGACGCCCGCATTCTGTTTCATGCCGGTATGATCCGCTATAAACTGGGCGAAACCTCGGCGGCGCAGCGCTATCTCTATCGCGCGCTCAGCCTCAATCCCGCCTTCAGTCCGAAAGACGCGCCGACGGCGGCGGCGCTCCTTCAGCAGTTGGGCAAAACCGGCAGCGGCGTCAAGACGGCGAATACCCTCCAGCCGGAAAACGCTCCGATGTCGGGCGCCATGATGCGCTAATCCGGCTTATGAGAGGCTCCCGAAGGCGTCTCCCCGGCGCTGCTCGGTGGATGGGTCGGTACGCCCAGGCTCAGAAACCCCCCATCCACCGCCAGCGTCTCGCCGGTCACATAGGAGGCGGCAGGCGACGCCAGAAAGATGGCTGCGCCGACAAGCTCTTCCGGACTGCCGAAGCGTCCGAGCGGCGTATGATGGAGGAACCACTGCCCGCGCGGCGTGCCTTCGATGAGATGGCGGTTTAGGGGGGTGGGGAAGACTCCCGGCGCGATGGCGTTGACCCGGATCCTATACTGCGCCCACTCAGTCGCCAGAGTCTGGGTCAACTGAACGACCGCCGCTTTGCTCGCTCCGTAAGCGGCAACCAGCGAAAGAGAGACATAGCTGCCCAGACTGGCGATATTGATGATGGCTCCCCCGGTCTCCTGCTCCTTCATCATGCGCGCCGCCGCCTGACAGCAGAGGAATGTGCCGGTCAGATTGACGTTCAGCACCCGCTTCCAGTCTTCCAGCTTCATGTCCAGCGCGGGGGCGCGATGCGTGATTCCTGCTGCGTTCACGAGAATATCCAGCCGTCCCGCCTCCTCGCGCACCTTGCCGAAAGCCTCCTGCACCGAAGCGGGATCGGCGACATTCAGGGCGAATCCGCCATGTCCCTCTCCGACCGCCATCAGCGCAGCGATCCCATCCAGCACCTTCTCCGTGCTGGAGGAGCCGATAAAGACGCGCGCCCCGGCTTGCGCCATTCCGAGCGCAATGGCGCGCCCCAGCCCGCTGGTTCCTCCCGTGATCAGCGCGACCCTGCCTGTAATATCAAATCCCGCGTATGACAATTGCCGTCTCCTCTCTGTCGGCGCGAAGGATGCGCCGTTCATTCGGACGCTGCCGGGCGTCGCCTGACGCCTTTGTCCCGGCGCAGGACGGAAACCGCAGCGTCATGGCTCTGTTTTCGCCGATGCGGGAGGCTTCTCCTTGTGCGCGGCTTCGGGCTGCAGATGCCAGACAGAGCGGCGGCAGCCGTTGCCGGGCAGGAAACAGCCGATCTACCGTCGAAACCTTCTCCGCACACATTCCGACTACAAAGATGGGAGAGTCCCATGCTGGATATTCGCTTGATTCGTGAACAGCCCGAACTGGTAAAAGCGGGTCTGGAGAAGGTGGGCGCAGACCCGCAGATGGTAGATCAGACGCTGGCTTTCGATGAGGAGCGCCGCCGCCTCGAAACGGAGGTAAGCGAGATGCGCGCCCGGCGCAATGCCGGATCGAAAGAGATCGGCAGGCTCAAGGACGAGGCGGAACGGGAGGCGCGAAAAAACGAGATGCGCCTGCTCGGCGACGCCATTGCGGAGCGAGAAGCCCGTCTGAATCAGGTCAACGCCGAACAGCAGGAGTTGATGCTGTCGCTTCCCAATCTGCCCGACCCCGAAGTTCCTCCCGGAAAGGATGATCGCGAAAACGTGGTCGTGCGCGTGGTCGGCGAACCGCGTTCCTTCGACTTTACGCCCAGACCGCACTGGGAGATCGGCGCGGCGCTGGAAATCCTGGACATCGAGCGCGGAGTAAAGATCAGCGGCTCGCGATTCTATGTGCTCAAAGGCATGGGCGCGGCGCTTCAGCGCGCCCTCATCACCTTCATGCTCGATCTGCATATCACACAGCATGGTTACACCGAGATATATCCGCCCTATGTCGTCCGGGAGCACTGTCTGGTCGGAACCGGACAGCTTCCCAAGTTCGGTGACAACCTCTATCGCGATGTGGAAGACGACTTCTGGCTGATCCCGACCGCCGAAGTGCCGGTCACCAATCTTCATCGGGACGAGATACTGGAGGCGAGCGCGCTGCCGCTGCGCTATGTCTCCTACACGCCCTGTTTCCGCCGCGAAAAGATGTCTGCCGGGCGCGATGTGCGCGGGATCAAGCGCGGGCATCAGTTTGACAAGGTGGAGATGGTTAAGCTGTGTCGCCCGGAGGAGTCTTCAGCGGAACTGGCGTCGCTGCTGGACAACGCCGAGGATGTCGCCCGTAATTTGAAAATTCCTTACCGGATAGTTCAGATGTGCGCCGGCGATCTGTCGTTTACCGCCGCCAGCAAGTACGACCTGGAGCTTTGGTCTCCGGCATGCGGCGAGAACGGCGGCGAATGGCTGGAGGTCTCCTCCTGCTCCAACTTCCACGCTTTTCAGGCGCGCCGCGCCAATATCCGCTACCGCCCGGAGCCGGGAGCCAGACCGGAGTTCGTCCACACGCTCAACGGTTCCGGTCTCGCGCTGCCCCGCGTGATGATCGCGGTGCTGGAGAACTACCAGAACGCCGATGGCAGCGTTACCGTGCCGGAAGCGTTGCGTCCCTACCTGCGCGGTCTGGAGCGGATCGAAGCGTGAAAAGGCGGCAGGGCGACATCAGACAGTTCTAAGGAGGCAGAAGATGACAGGAAGTTTCAAAGCGGCGTTAGCGGCGGCGGCGACGCTTTTTCTGATCGGCTGCGGCAGAACCAGTACGGTAACCGAGGTGAAGCCGGACGGCTCTTTTACGCGCACATTAACGTTTCGCGGTCCGGCTCCGGCGGAGGGCGAGGGAGCGATTGCGATGGGACCGACCATCGAAACCCTTTTCGAGCTTCCCGGCGGCGCGGCATGGAAGGTCACCCGCGAAAAAAAAGACAACGAACTGATTATCACGGCGAAGCGAACGTTCCCCGCCGGTACCGCCGCGCAGCAGGATATGGCGCTCAAAGCGAAGGGCAAGGCTCCGATGGGGCGGCTGATCGTCAACTCCGTGACGCTCCGGCAGATCGCTCCGGGACGCTGGGAGTATCGCGAGACGCTGCGCTGGCAGGGCGAGCGTCCAAAAGAACTGATGAACCCGGACCCGAAGATGCTGACGGCGATCAGGGAGGCGCTTCCCGCGAATCTGGCGACGCAAGCCAATGTCCGCGAGGTCGCGCAGATCGCCATGAAGGGGCTGTGGCGGATGCTGTTTGGTCCGGGAGACCCGCTCCTGTCGCAGTTGGTGATGCATCCTGAACTGGCGGAGCGGAAACTCCGGCGTCAGGCCTCGCTGGTGATGAACGAGGCGCTCAAGCAGAAGTTCGGAACGCAGTTGTCGGACGAGAGCCGGATGACCATCACCCGCAAGATCGTCGGTCAAACCCTGGAGTCGACGCAGGCGCTGACACAGGAGAAGACCAATCCGAACGCCCCGCCCAAGAAAGAGGACGATGAACCCGCCAGTCTGGTGGCGATGGCATTCACGGTCAAACTGCCGGGGAAGATCGTCTCCGCCAACGGCGAGGTGGACGAGGTGAATGGAGAGGTCTTCTGGGCGCTCTATGCACAGGCGGCAGCCGTCGGGGATGTGGAGATGGTGGCTGTCTGCGAGACCGGCAGGTAGACAGGAAAGCGGAGGGCGGGAGATCAGTCCTCCGCTTCCCGGTTCAGTTCCCATGCGCGAAGCTGCCGCAGGAGCGAGACCTTCTTCTGCTGGTGCGTCTGCATGCGGCGTAGAATGTCGTCCAGCATGTGAACGGCATCCACAATATGCGGTCCCTTGTTGAGCATTACGCACTCGGCGCGCACGGCCATCGCCGCATCGGTAATTTCAGCGCGTGAGGGCAACCCTGCCTGCGCCAGCGATTCCAGCACCTGAGTCGCCCAGATCACCGGCATATGCGCCGCCTCACATATCCAGAGTATCTCCTCCTGCACCTCCGCCAGTCGCTCGTATCCGCATTCTACCGCCAGATCGCCCCGCGCAATCATTACGCCCGCGCAGTCGGTGCGCATGGCCGATAACATCAACTCCGGCAGACGTTCAAAGGCGCGCTGCGTCTCTATCTTCAGTACGATCCCCAGCCGCGTTCCTCCCAGTTCAATCAGCCGATTCTCCAGCGTGTCCACATCCTCACCGCTCTGCACGAAGGAGAGCCCGACCAGGTCGGCGTGATGCGCGATAAACGGCAGTATCTCGCGATCATACTCGGTCAGTGAGGGAGTGCGAAGCCGAGTGTCCGGAAGATTGATGCCCTTCTCTGCGCGTAGTTTTTCTCCCTTGATCCGGGCATGCGTGATTCGGACGGCGATCTCATCCGGGGTCACCGAAAGGATGACGCCTCCGATCTTCCCGTCATCCAGCCAGATTCTCTCGCCGGGGCGAGAGTCCTGAAATACCTCCGGAAGCGTACATCCGATACGCGCAGGAGCCGACAGGTTGCCTTCCGAATCATACACAGCGTTGGAACCGGGGATCTGCTCGCGTGTCAGAATCAGGGTATCGCCCTCAAAGAGCAGGATAGGAGTTGCCGCGCTCGGAAGCTCTCCGACAGACGCTTTCGACAGAGCGCCCTCCCTCGTTTCGTGATCGCGTCGCACCGAAAGGGGAGCGCCGGAATCGATCTGTGCGCGTTGATAGGAGATCGCCCATTTCCCCTCAGAGGCTTCCTCCACCACATCCAGGTAGATTGGCGTCCCGAAGGAATCTACCATCTCAATGCGGTCGCCGACGGATAGGCTCTCCAGCCAATCTTCCGGAACCGGCAGCGCGGCGTCTCCTGCCATTGGCGGTAAGGTGTCGCTGCCGATGGGATAGAGCCAGACACGCGCCGGAATCATGCCGCGGTTCACGCGGTCCGGTCTGGGGCGCCATCGGACTGGCTGCGGCCTCTCAGCCATGGGACCGGTACGCAGCTTCGGACCGGGCAGGTCGGCCAGCACCCGGCAGCGTCTACCCGTCTCCTGTTCCGCGCGACGCAGGTTGTCAATCATGCGCTGCCAGACCTCCGGGCTGTCATGAGCGCAGTTGATACGAATACAGTCCATGCCGTGAACCAGTAGATCGCGCATTAAAACCGCGTTGTCTGCCGCCTCAGAGGGCATTGTGACCATGATCCGAACGCGGCGTTGTGGAGGCTCCGGTCCAAGAAGAAGCTGCGCATGCTGATCTAACAGCCTGCGCCCCTGTGCATAGCTGATGACAGGATAGCGTGAATCCCCGATCTGCCAGGGTCTTCTGGCTAGATGGTGCAGGATTTTCAACACGGCGTTCAGGCTGTCAAGAACATGCGACTCAGCCCGTCCCAGGGATGAAAGTCCCAGGGAGGCCAGGGTTGACTGCAGTTCCCGAATGTCATGTCGGCGCAGAGTCAGATAGTGAAGCAGATTGCGTGCACTCTCCCGATGCGTCTCAAACAGCCGCGATTCCAGCGTCTGATAGTGCGCTTCCGAATCGAGCATCGCTTGGCGAATTGTGATTAACTCGTCAATCAGATATTTCAGTTGAAGCCTGTCCCATCCTGAATCGAGGGACGGAGTGTGTTCCTGTGGAATAGACACCGACTAGCTCCTCTCCACTCGAACATACGAAAAACGCGAACCGGTTCATCTCCACAATCGGCGACGCTTCGACGGCTGGATTCAGCGATCACGGAGCCTTTTTCACCGGAACCGGCAGCAGGATATGGGAGGGACGCTTGCCGTCGTAGTAGAGCGTGTTGCGCGCCGGCTGTGTGCGGTCGCTGGCGCGCAACGGCTCCCCGGTGTTGGGGTTCGGATCGCTGCCGGGCGAACTGCTGGAGGTGACCAGCACGCGCAGGCGGTGACCTTTGTTGAAGATGATGCTGGTAGACCAGAGGTCTACTTCAAAGCGATAGACCTGTCCCGGCTTGAGCGGCTTCTCCTGCGTGAACGACTCGCGGAATCGGGCGCGCAACTGCCCCTCGCAGACATTGATAGAGCGTCCATCGGGATAGACATCGCACAGCTTGACGACCAAATCGGTGTCCGGCGCGCTGCTGGAGGCGTACAGAACAGCGCGGACGCGCCCGGTCACCTCCAGCGGCTCCGTCAACGGCGCGCCGGTAAAGACCAGAACATCCGGTCTCGCTTCGATAGAGCGCTGATCCATCGGACCGGCAGGGATCGTCAACTGTGGACCCCCGACAGAGGGAACGGGATTCTTCGGATCGTAGGTGTAGGTCAACGCTCCCTTCGCCTTGGAGCCGGGACGTTTCGGGGAGAGCGCGCGTCCCTGCTGCAGATAGTAAGGGGTCGCCTTCGTCGGAAAGGGGGGCCACTGATCGGCGGTGCGCCAGAGGTTGCCGGGAGCCTGCGGGGCGGTCGTGTCGCCCATAACATAGTAGGTGACGGCGGGAGCCTCCAGGATGCCGTTGTTCTCTCCCTTCAGGTTCGCATCAAACCATCTCCAGGCGTCCTCCAACTGATTGGGCGGCCGCTTGCCGTTGGGAAAGGTCAACTGCCCGGCTTTATCCTGAAAAATCCCATGCGTCCAGGGTCCCATAATCAGCTTCTGCCGGCCCCGCGCCTTCGGACCGCCCTTCTTCTGGTAGCCTAGAAAAGAGTCTATCGTTCCCTGCGCGAAGATATCGTACCATCCGCCGACATGCACCGCGGGCGCGTTGACCTTCTCGTACCGCCGCTCTAGATCGCGCTCGCGCCAGTAGGCGTCGTAGACCGGGTGACTCGTCCACATCTTCAGCGCGTCCGGGCTGTGGCGCGTGGCCCGCAGCCAGTCCTCGATCATCGCCTTTTTGAAGATGCCGCCCGGAAAGACGCCATGATGGTACATGTTGGGAGCCGCCACATGGATCACCTGCGCGGAGATTCGGGACGTGCCGGTTCCGGCGGCAAGAAGCTGCGTGATGCCCAGCGCGGAGCCGCCCATCGTGCCGATCTTTCCGTTGCACCAGGGCTGCGCGGCGATCCACTCCAATGTGTCGTAGCCGTCCTGCCGACCCTCCCACCATCCGTCGCCCTCAAAGGGAAGGTTCTGCCCTTCGGAGGCGTTGCGTCCGCGCGTATCCTGAATGACGACAGCGTAGCCGCGCCGAACGCCGTCCGCCCCGATCCCTCCTCCGATATTTTTATCGTAGGGAGTCCGCAGAAGAATCACCGGGAACGGTCCCGAACCGGAAGGCAGATAGACATCGGTCGCCAGTCTGGTTCCGTCCCGCATCGCGATCAGATGGGTCTGACGCCCCGGCGCGTCAGCAGTCTGACTGAAACCGACAAGCGTGAGACAGGACAGCGTTAAGATCGAAAGAAGACGGATAGCATGTTTCATGGAAGCAGACTCCTCCTGAGCCGTTTGACGCCTGTAGGCTTTAGTTTGACAGCCGAAGGCATGTTCTCCTGCAAAACCTCCTGTACGATTAACCATTCATGCCAGTCCTGCATGACGATTTTATCTCGCGATCCTCCTAATACGTCGTCAAGATAGTCTGGATGGCTGTCATTCTGAGCACAGCCCAACCCGGCTGTCATTCTGAGCGAAGCGAAGAATCTTAAGATGTCTCGCTGCGCTCGACAGGACAGCCAGGCGATGCAGCCCTTCTACCTTGAAGGAGAGCGAGAGCATCTCTATGAAGGTATCTGTGCATACAGGTATAATGGTATCTGTTGCCTGCGTTGCTCACACGATGCTGAAAGGCTTGTCCGAACTGGCACGGATTAGACCATGAACGCTCCACCTTCAACACGCCGCCTTCTGACACCGCTGACCGCTCTCCGGGACGGTCTGCTGGATCTTCTCTATCCTCCCAAGTGTCTGGTCTGTGCAAGGATGGGAGAGGATGCGCTGTGCAGAGCGTGCCGGGAGCAGTTTTCGATCCTGTTGCCGCCGACCTGTTCGCGGTGCGGCGCGTCGGTCGGAGGAGAAGCCGGGGCGGATCGCCTTCTCTGCGCCTCCTGCCGGAACAGCGCGCCGTACTATTTTTCAGCCGCCCGCGCCGCCGGACATTTCGACGGGCAGCTTCGAGAGGCGATCCTACGCCTGAAGTATGAACGGCGACGAAAACTCGCGCCGCCGCTGGGGGCATTTATGGCGGAGACGCTGGGAAAGGAGATTTTTGCGCCGGACAGGATAGATATGCTGGTTCCGGTTCCCCTGCACCCCTCGCGGCAGCGCGAACGCGGCTTCAATCAGTCGGAACTGCTGGCGCAGGCGGTCGGGGAAGCCTGGGGAATAGAGGTTCAACGTAACGCGCTGCGCCGAAACCGGCGCACCCGTCCGCAGGTGGAACTGCACGCTTCTCGCCGGGCAGACAATGTCCGCGACGCCTTCACTGCGCCCGATCCCTCTCTTCTTCAGGGGCGTGCGGCGCTGCTTGTGGACGATGTGATTACCACCCTGCACACCTGCAACGAGTGCGCCCGCGCTTTGACGGATGGCGGGGCGCGCGCGGTCTATGTGATTGCGGCGGCGCGCGGCGGATAGTTCCAAATCCTGCTGTATCCGTCTTTCAGGGGACACGTCGGCGATCGAAGAGAGAGTATAATTATCATGCAGGTCTACGCGGTTACCGGTCTGAGCGTCTGATGGACAGGCGGCAGGAAGCAAAAGGCAAGGTAACCTGCGTAGATCAGTTAGTGATAGTTTACGTCTGCATGTCAGGAGAAGTCTATCCGATGGGAAGATTAGTCGAAGTTACCGATGTGATTCTTCGCGACGCGCACCAGAGTCTGATGGCGACCCGTATGGCGCTGGAGGACATGGTTCCCGCCTGTGAATACCTTGATAAAGCCGGATACTGGTCCCTGGAGTGCTGGGGAGGCGCTACCTACGACTCCTGTATCCGTTTCCTCAATGAAGATCCCTGGGAGCGTCTTCGCGCCTTCAAGAAGCTCCTGCCCAATACCCGCACGCAGATGCTTCTGCGCGGTCAGAACCTGCTGGGCTATCGCCACTACGAGGACTCGGTCGTCAGCCGGTTTGTCGAGAAGGCGGCGGAGAACGGGATGGATGTGTTCCGCGTCTTCGATGCGCTCAACGATGTCCGCAACCTCCAGACCGCGCTCAAGGCAGTCAAACGCACCGGCAAACACGCGCAGGGAACCATATGCTACACCATTTCGCCCGTGCATACGGTCGAAAAGTTCGTCGCGATGGCGCAGAAGCTGGTGGAGATGGGCGTTGACTCCATCTGTATCAAGGATATGGCGGCATTGCTGAAGCCGCAGCCCGCGTATGATCTGGTCAAAGGCATCAAAGAGAAGTGCGGGCAGGATGTGCTGGTCCATGTGCATGTCCACTCCACCACCGGCGTAACGCTGGTGAGCCTGATGAAGGCGATAGAGGCGGGAGCCGACATCGTGGATACCTCCGTCAGTTCGCTGAGTCTGGGACCGGGGCATAATCCCACTGAGAGCCTGGTGGAGATGCTGGAGGGAACCGGCTACGATACCCGGCTGAATCTGGAGATGATCTATAAGGCGCGAGATCACTTCGCTAAAATCCGACCACGCTACCGGGAGTTCCTGACCGACTATACCGGCGTGGAGACCGAAATCTTCGCCAGCCAGATTCCGGGGGGAATGCTCTCGAATATGGAGAGCCAGTTAAAGCAGCAGGGACAGGGCGACCGGATGAAAGAGGTGCTGGAGGAGGTTCCGCGAGTCCGCAAAGCCGCCGGTTATCCGCCGCTCGTCACCCCCTCCAGCCAGATCGTCGGCACGCAGGCGGTCTTCAACGTGATGATGGGACCCTATAAGGTGATGACCGGCGAGTTCAGCGATCTGATGCTCGGCTACTACGGCAAGACCGACGATGAGAAAGACCCGGAGGTGGTCGCCAAAGCGAAGGAGTTTGCCAGGAAGGAGGAGATCACCTGTCGGCCTGCTGACCTGTTGAAACCGGAGTGGGAGAAGCTGCAGGAAGAGACCCTCAAACTGGAGGGGAACAACGGCAGCGATGAGGATGTGCTGACTTACGCGATGTTCCCGCAGGTCGCGCCAAAGTTCTTCCGGGAGCGCGCTAACGGCCCCATCAATGTGGGCAAAGACCCCTCGGAGCCAAAGGCGGATGCCGCCGTTGATCCGGGACATCCCGGCTATCTGGCGGCTCCCATTGATTACGAGGTGACCATCAACGGCAAGAAGACGAAAGTGACGGTGTCTCCGGCATGAGCGAAGCAGCGATCACCCGCGAAGAGTTCGAGGCGCTGAAGGCGCAGATTTCCGCGCTTCAGGCACAGATCCGCCAGCTTCAGGCGGCGGTGTCCGCGGTCGGAAACGGCGCGCCGGAAGAGATCTCGGAGGAGACGCTCCACGTCATTGCGGCGGCGGTCGCCGCCTATCTCGGCAAGCGCGCCACAATCAGGATCGTCCGCCGCGTCAGCGATGAGGAGAACGCCTGGCGCACGCAGGGACGGGTGACCGTGGCGGCGTCGCACCGGATGCCGCGTATGCGCGGCTGGTAGTCCGCGCCTGCCGGCATCCGTTCACAGGATTCTGTCAGACTGCTTCGACGATGATGCGCTTCTGATACCCCCGACATACTGTATACAGCCCCTGATAACGGGAATCCTGATCTAAGCTGCTTGTATTCTGAGCTTCGGGGCAGACACGGCGGTCTGCCCCGCAGATACCGGTCGCGCAGCGATGCGTTCTGTTCTGACACTATCGCTCTCTTTAGGCGCATAACCTCTATGGAAAGGAAATAAACAACGGATGAGACGGCTCGCTCTGCTGTTCTCCGCAGCGTTTCTTTTAGCATGTGGCAGTGTCGTCGCAGAGAACCCCCGCGTCTCCCGTTTGCCTTCCGCCGCTCAAAACCTTCCCCCGGACAGCGAATATGTCACCGTGCAGAACGGGCATCTCTCTGTCAACGGGAAACGGTTGCGCCTCTGGTGTGTGATCGGAGGATTCCCCAATTTCGCCAGCATTCAGCCGGGCGACAGCCCTCAAGTGCGTGAGCAGAAGCGCTCCCGCGCCTATGCCGATGCCGACGCCCTCATTCAGCGCTTTTTAGACTTAGGATTCAACGGCATTCGCCTCTGGAGCGATGCGGGATCGGAGTACCAGAAGGGCGACGGCTCCAACTCCGATGTGCTGGACTACTTCGTCTCCGTAGCCAAAAAGCGCGGGATGCGCATCTGGGTTCCGAGCGTCTCCTGGGCGGAGGTGCGCGTGGAGGATGCGCCGCTCGCAGGCGACCCTGTGACGGCGGACGCCTGGCAGCGGGCGGTGGAGGAGGCGAAACAGCAGGGGTTCGGCTACCTCTGGATCGCCCGCGTCTGGGACCCGCGCATGGAGGCGGCTCAGCGCAAGTTGATCGAGCGGCGGCTGAACCGGATGAACCACCACACGGGGCTGCGCTGGGCGGACGATCCCGTCTTTGCTATCTGGGAACTGACCAACGAAGAGTGGTGGATCAGCAAGATGGTCAGCGGACTCTGGCAGGGACTTCCCGCTTACTTTCAGCAGACGCTGAGCGCGCGCTGGCACGCCTACCTGCGCGAGAAGTACGGCAGCGAGGAGAAGCTGATCGCAAAGTGGGGCTTTCTGTTGCCCGGCGAGAGTCTGGAGAAGGGGACCGTTCGGATCGCCCCTCTGAATCAGGGGGTGAAACTGGACGGCGCGGGGATGGACGCGCAGGCGCGCCGACAGTTGGAGGCAGCCGAGTCGGTCGGCAAGCAGCAGTATACCCGTGACGACTTCAGCTACTGGCGGGGAGCCGACGTTTTGGAGTTCTTTCTACAGATGCAGCTGGCGCACAAAAAGCGGCTGGGCGACTATCTGAAAAGTCTGGGCAATAGCGCGCGCCTGTCTCCCATCGTCTACGACACCGGGATCGGCTACGAGATTCAGTCGCAGTATCTGCACCAGAACGCGGAGGCGGTGGCGCATGACGCCTATATCAACGGAACTTCGATGAATCCGCTCAACCAGCGTTTTCCCTGGTACAGCGGGCTGGAGGAGTGGCCCCGCATCGCGCAGGATGTGCCCTGGCTGGAACATAACCGCGTCGCCGGGAAGCCCTACCTCTGCTACGAAACGCAGATCATGCAGCCCGCAAAATATCGGGCGGAGTTTCCGCTGCGCCTCCTCGCGCTGGCAGCCATTCAGGACTGGGATGCCATCTGCTGGCACTACTGGGGAAGCGTGCCGGACATCACCACCAGTCCGCGCCCCTTCGATAAGCCGATGGATGTCACGACCGGCGGTCATCCGCAGGGCTACCACTATACCTACGACGAGGTGCAGAACGCCATGATGCGGTCGGCAGCGTATATGTTCCGCAACGGCTTACTGTCGCCTGCGCCGAACCCCACCACCTTTATCTATGGACGCCGCAGCCTCTATGACCCGGTTTCGATGGACTATGCGGGGTCTTACGGAAAGGTCGGGCTGAATATGCTGCCGACAACCTATCAGCACGGCGTCCGAATCTGGATTGATCCTTCCCGCGAAGGGGATGAGGTGAAGGGACCGATGGTCAATCCGCTGGCGCAGGCGCTTCACACCATCATCCGCCCCACGCCGCAGATCACTTTTGACATTCAGCGGGGCGGCTTGACGATGGACGCGCCCGCCGCCGCCGCGTTTACCGGATTCATGGCGAACTACGGCTCCGAAATACGCTTCCAAAACGGCGTGATCCTGCGCGATGTGCAGGTGATCGTGCCTGCAAAAATGCCCTGCTCCGAAGGGTTGGCGGAGGAGCGGTATATCGGCTTCGCCCTGACCTCACAGGACGGGCAGCCGCTGGCTTCCTGCCGGCGCGCCCTGCTCGCGCTGGTCAGTTCCAGCTTCAATAGAGGCTTTAAACTGGCGCAGGACAATGGCGGAAGAGCGGCCGCCGGAGAGATGCCGGTGCAGGTGGCGCGGGTCAAGGCGACGGTGATCGCGCCGATGTTGCGCGGAATGCGCTATACTCTACGTGACTGGCATAGGAAGGAGATCGGGACGGGCGTCGTCGGCTCGGACGGCGCGCTGAAGATCCCGGCAGATAGACCCGTCTGGGTGATCGAGTTACAGAGACCCTGGTAGATCGTCAAGGTAGGAGGGGTGCATCGCCCGGCAGTCCTGTCGAGCGCAGCGACAAACGCTGTCCTGTCGAGCGCAGCGAGACATCTTAAGATTCTTCGCTTCGCTCAAAATGACGGCCGGGCTGCGCTCAGAATGACTGCCATCCAGACTATCTTGACGACGTACTATCGGAACGCATGACATAAAGGAGATTGACGAATGCCATCCGGCAACCAGCAGGAAAGAATTGCCGAATTACGGCAGATAAAACATAAATTGATGCTTGGCGGCGGGCAGGATCGCATTGATCGGCAGCACGCGAGCGGAAAACTCACGGCGCGCGAGCGCGTAGATCATATCATGGATCCGAACAGCTTTCAGGAGCTTTCGGTCTTTGCGGAGCATCGCTGCACCTTCTTCGGCATGGCAGGAAAAGAGGCTCCGGCGGATGGGGTCGTGACGGGCGTTGGAACCGTAGACGGGCGCTATGTTCACCTTGCCAGCCAGGATTTCACGGTCTTCGGAGGCTCTGCGGGCGAAGTGCACTGCCTGAAGATTGTGGACGCGATGCGCGGCTCGCTGCGCACCGGAACCCCCTTCCTCTTTATCAACGACTCAGGCGGCGCGCGTATTCAGGAGGGGATCGATTCCCTGAGCGGATATGCCAAAGTCTTCTACGCCAACGTCGAATTGAGCGGCGTGGTTCCCCAGATTTCGCTGATCTGCGGTCCCTGCGCGGGAGGAGCCGCCTACTCCCCGGCGCTGACCGACTTCATCATTCAGACCAGGCAGGCGCAGATGTTCATCACCGGTCCGCAGGTCATCAAGCAGGTGACGGGCGAGGTGGTGTCGGCGGAGGAGTTGGGAGGCGCGGAGGCGCAGATGAACTACTCCGGCGTGGTTCACTTCGTGGCGGAGAACGATGAACACGCGATCGGAATCTGCAAGCGGCTGCTCAGTTTCCTGCCCAGCAACAATCTGGAAGACCCGCCGCTGCTTCCGGGAGAGTACAGTCTGGAGCCGGAACCGGCGCTGGATGAGGTGATCCCGGAAGACCCGAAGCAGCCGTATGATGTGCGCGACGTTATTCTGCGCCTGGTGGACTACGGCGACTTTCTGGAGGTGCAGGAGACCTTTGCCGAAAACATCGTCATAGGGTTCGGGCGGGTCGCCGGTCGCACCGTTGGCGTCATCGCCAATCAGCCGAAGGTATACGCGGGCGTTCTGGATATCAACTCCAGCGATAAGGCGGCGCGCTTCATTCGATTCTGCAACGCCTTCAACATCTCCCTGCTGACCCTGATTGATACGCCGGGCTTTCTGCCGGGAGTCAGCCAGGAGTACGGCGGAATCATCCGGCACGGCGCAAAGGTGCTGTTTGCATATGCGGCAGCGACCGTTCCGAAGGTGAGCGTCATTTTGCGCAAGGCATATGGCGGCGCCTATGTGGCGATGTGCGGGCGCGACCTGGGCGCGGATCGCGTCTTTGCCTGGCCTACCGCCGAGGTGGCGGTGATGGGCGCGGAGGGCGCGGCAGAGATTGTTTTCAAGCGCGAGATCGAGCAGGCGGAGGATAAGGCGGCGGCGCGCAAGCAGTTTACGGAGCAGTACCGCAACACCTTCAGCACCCCCTATGTCGCCGGGGCGCATCGAATCGTGGACGATGTGATCGAGCCGAATCAGACCCGCATCGCCGTCGCCCGTGCGCTGGAGAGCCTTCAGACCAAGCGCGAACTGCGCCCCGCCAAGAAACACGGCCTGATACCGCTTTGAGGAGAGATCGGTGAGACTCATAATAACCGTTGAAGGTAAAAAATACGAAGTCGAAGTAGAGGTGGCGGAAGCCGAATCGCCGGTCGCCGTGCGTTATGTGGCGACGGGAGGAGCCGGAGGCGGCGCCTCCGCGCCTCGCGCCAGCGCGCCAAGCGGCGGAAGTTCCAGCGGCAGACAGCCTGCCGATGAGAGCAAAGCCTGCCGCAGCCCGCTGGCGGGCGTGGTGTCGGAGGTGACGGTCGAGGTCGGGCAGGAGGTCGAAATCGAGCAGCCGGTTCTGGTGCTCGAAGCCATGAAGATGTTCACCACGATCACCTCTCCGGTCTCCGGCAGGGTGAAATCCATTGATGTGGCGGTCGGAACCGCCGTCAAACAGGGGCAGCTTCTGATCGAGTTCGAATAGTCGGCTGCCCGTGGAACGAGGTAAACAAGATGAGCACCCATATAGAGTTGATTGACCATGTCGCGATCTCCGTGCCGACGGGGCAGATGGACGCCCAGATCGCGCTCTACGAGAAGATGGGCTTTCGGGTCATTCACCGCGAGGAGGTCTACGGCAAAGACCTTGTGCGCGAGGTGATGCTGCAGGTGGGCGAAAGCGGAAACAAGATTCAGCTTCTGGAGCCGCTCAACCAGGACTCTCCGGTCGCGAAACAGATCGAAAAGCAGGGCGGACGCGGAGGACTGGCGCACGTCGCCTTCAAAGTCGCCAGCGCGCAGGAGGCGTTCGATTCGCTCAAAGAGGCGGGGTTCAACCTGATTGACGACGCGCCGCGTCCGGGAGGCAGCGGAGCGACCGTCTTCTTCCTGCACCCTAAAAGCCATACGACGGACGGCGCGCTGGGAGTCCTGTACGAGTTTGTACAGGAGGGCGGGGAGCAGGCGCCATGAGGCTCTTTGAGGAGTTCCCGCCGATCTCCACCGAGCAGTGGATGGAGGTCGTGCAGAAAGACCTGAAGGGCGCCGACTTTGAGAAAAAGCTGGTCAGCGTCACACTCGACGGGATCAAACTGAAGCCGTTCTACCGCGCCCAAGACCTTCCGGCGGAGCGTGCCGGAGTGCTGCGCGGCTATCGCGCCGACGGCAACGCCTGGGTGATGCGCGAGGAGATACGCGAGCCGGATATCTCCGCCGCGTCTGCCCATGCGCTCAGCAGCCTGAACCGGGGCGCAGAGGAGTTGGCGTTCTATACCTACCCCATTGGACCGCGCCTGCACACACAGGAGCAGATCCGCCGGTTACTGGAGGGAATCTATATCGAGGCGGTTCCCATCCACTGGATCAGCGGACCGCTCTCGCCCCATGTGCTGGCGATGCTGGTCAACGAGGCGAAACGGCGCGGACTGGGGCTGGATCAACTGCGCGGCAGCGTAGACCTCGACCCGATTATGGATCGGTGCGCGGGCTGGACGGAGGCTCCGCTCGATACCTGGGAGACGGAGCTGTTTGACAGAGTTCGATTCCTGACGGCGCAGATGCCCCATTTTGGACTGCTGACTGTTCGCGGCGCGTTCATGGAGAAGGCGGGCGCAAGTCTGGCGCAGGAGCTTGCCTTCACGATGTCGCTGTTCGCCGACTACCTGACCGCGCTGAAGCAGGGGCTGGAGGACGGCAGGATCACCGTTCCGGGAGCCGACTCGCCGGAAGCCGCGCTGTCGCATATCGTCTCGCGGTGCGAAATGCGATTCGGGGTCGGCACAAACTACTTTCTGGAGATTGCCAAGCTGCGCGCCGCGCGCCTGCTGACACGGAATGTGCTGGAGGCGTTTGGAGTTACGCAGGCGCGTCCGAAAATCCACGCCATCACGACCAGCAGCAATAAGACGGTCTATGATCCCTATAACAATCTGCTGCGGGCGACGGTGGAGGCGATGGCGGCGGTGGTGGCGGGAGTCGATTCGCTGACGGTCGCTGCCTACGATCAGGGCTATCATACTCCCGACGAATTCAGCGAGCATCTGGCGCGCAACACAGAGACGCTGCTGAGGGAGGAGGCGTATCTGGCGAAGGTGGCGGACCCGCTGGGCGGCAGTTACACGGTCGAATCGCTGACCCGAAGCTACTGTGATAATGCCTGGGGGCTGTTCCGGTGCATGGAGGCGGCGGGCGGATTTGTGGCGGCGTGGAACAACGGAACCATCTCCTCCGAACTGGATCGCGTGCGGATGCAGCGCGCAAAACAGGTCAGCAGCCGCCGAAGAACCATCGTCGGCACGACCGTCTATCCGAACCTGAAGGAGCAGCGTCTGGCCGATGTCCAGCCGAAAGAGCCGGTAAAACAGATACGCGCAGGCGCGACACTCTCTCATCTTCTGGAGACTTTTGCCGCAGGAGACGATGTAGAAGCCTGGATGGGCGAGAAGAGTGTTCCGAGCACCTCCCTCGATCCGTTCCGACCAGGCTGGCCCTTCGAGCATCTGCGGCTGCGCGTGGAGCGGCATGTCGCTCTAGGCGGCAAACGTCCGCTGGTCTACCTGGCGATGCTCGGAGACCCGGTCATGCGGCGCGCCCGCGCCGGATTCTGTCTGGGGTTCTTCGGAGCGGGCGGCTACGACGTGCAGGAGGGCACTTTCCAGACCCCGCAGGAGGCGGCAGAGGCGGCGCTGGCGGCGGGAGCCGATGCGCTGGTTCTGTGCAGCAGCGACCCGGAGTACCCCGATCTGGCGCGCGCCCTCCAGTCCGATCTCTATCTGATCGTGGCGGGCTACCCGCAGGATTCCCTGGAAGAACTGAAATCTCTCGGCGTGCGCGACTTCGTGCATCTGCGGCTCGACCTGCTGGAGACGCTGGAACGGTATCACGCGCTGTTCGGCATCCCGCCTATTCCGCTGAACGAGCCGCTGAATCCGCAGAAGACAGGAAACGCATCATGAGACCAACCTTCCACGATTTGAAATATACCTTTGAAGAGACCTCCGGCGCGTCCGGCACGGTATGGCAGACGCCGGAGCATATTCCGGTCAAGACCCGCTACACCGCCGATGACCTGGAGGGGCTGGAGCATCTGGAGTATGCCGCCGGGCTGCCGCCCTATCTGCGGGGTCCCTACTCCACCATGTACGCCCTGCAGCCCTGGACGATCCGCCAGTACGCGGGATTCAGCACGGCGGAGGAGTCCAACGCCTTCTACCGCGCCAATCTGGCGATGGGACAGAAGGGGTTGAGCGTCGCCTTTGACCTGCCGACCCACCGGGGATACGACAGCGATCATGAGCGGGTTGTCGGGGATGTCGGCAAAGCCGGCGTCGCCATTGACACCGTAGAGGATATGAAGATCCTCTTCGATCAGATACCGCTCGATCAGATGAGCGTCTCCATGACCATGAATGGCGCGGTGCTGCCCGTGATGGCGTTCTATATCGTGGCGGCGCAGGAGCAGGGCGTGACGCCCGACAGGCTCAGCGGAACCATTCAGAACGATATTCTCAAAGAGTTCATGGTACGCAACACCTACATCTATCCCCCGCAGCCGAGTATGCGCATTATCGGTGACATCTTTGCCTACTGCGCCCGGCACATGCCGAAGTTCAACTGTATCAGCGTCAGCGGCTATCATATGCAGGAGGCGGGCGCAACCAGCGATATCGAGCTTGCCTATACGCTGGCGGACGGCGTCGAGTATCTGCGGACCGGCATCGCCGCCGGGTTGAGCGTGGACGACTTCGCGCCGCGCATCAGCTTCTTCTGGGATATCGGGATGAACCACTTCATGGAGGTCGCCAAAATGCGCGCGGCGCGCCTGCTGTGGGCGAAGCTTGTGAAGCAGTTTAACCCGAAAAACCCCAAAAGCATGGCGCTGAGGACGCACAGCCAGACCAGCGGCTGGTCGCTGACGGAGCAGGACCCGTTCAACAACGTGATGCGCACCTGCATCGAGGCGTTGACCGCCGCGCTCGGGCATACGCAGAGCCTGCACACCAACGCGCTGGATGAAGCCATCGCCCTGCCGACGGAGTTTTCAGCGCGAATCGCCCGTAACACGCAGCTTGTGCTGCAGGAGGAGACGGGCATTACCCGTTTCGTAGACCCCTACGGGGGCAGCTACTACGTAGAGCGGCTGACGCACGAGATCGCCCATCGCGCCTGGAGTCTCATACAGGAGATCGAGGAGTTGGGCGGCATGGCGAAGGCGATTGAGACGGGCGTTCCGAAACAGCGGATCGAGGAGGCGGCGGCGCGCAAACAGGCGCGGATTGACAGCGGCAAGGATGTGATTGTCGGCGTCAACCGCTTCCGGCTTGACCGCGAGCAGCCGATTGACATTCTGAGCATTGACAATACGGCGGTGCGCGAAAAGCAGTTGGCGCGTCTGCAGGAGGTGAAGGCGGCGCGGGACGCGGCTGCGGTGGCGGAGGCGCTTGCCGCGCTGACTCAGTGCGCGGAGAGCGGCGAGGGCAATCTGCTGGCGTTGAGCGTGGAGGCGGCGCGGCGGCGCGCCACGCTGGGCGAGATCAGCGACGCGCTGGAGAAGGTCTACGGACGTTATCAGGCGACGGCGACGGCTTCCAGCGGCGTCTATATCGCCGAAGCGGGCGAGAGCGACGATATTCTGAAGGCGCGCCGTCTGGCGGATTCGTTTGCGGAGGCGGACGGTCGCCGTCCTCGCATTCTGGTCGCCAAGATGGGGCAGGACGGGCATGACCGGGGCGAAAAGGCGGTCGCCACCGCCTTCGCCGATCTGGGCTGGGACGTGGATGTGGGACCGCTCTTCCAGACCCCGGCCGAGGTGGCGCGTCAGGCGGTGGAGAACGATGTGCATGTGGTGGGCGTCAGTTCGCTGGCAGCCGGTCACAACACGCTCGTGCCGCAGTTGATCCGGGAACTGGCGGCGCGGGAGCGCGAAGATATTCTGGTGGTGGTCGGCGGAGTCGTTCCGCCGCAGGACTATCAGTACCTCTACGATCAGGGGGTCGTCGGCATCTTTGGACCGGGAACGGCGCTGCCGCTGGCAGCGCAGCAGGTTCTCGGCGTGATGCTCCAGCAGATCGAAGAGGCGGATGGGGGCTAACAGGCAGCCAGTCGCATCCTGAATCTCCCCGGCAGAACTCTGCTGCCGGGGAGGACACTCTTCGCGATGCTCACAGTCCGCTTTTCGGCTGAGATCTTCTGTGCGCTTCACGCAGTCTCTACCGCGCTCTGTGTCTCCTCACAGGGCGAAAGACCGTCTCGCGCATTGACCCGCGCGCCCGGCGGAATCGGCAGGCGCTCCCGCAGCAACGGATCGTTCGTGCGACGCATCCAGTCGTCCAGCCGCGCCCGCATCTCCGTCCGCGCCGCTTCGTATCGAGAGTCTGCAATCACGTTATGCGACTCGTTCGGGTCAAAGATCAGATCGAAAAGCTGCTCGGTTTCCGGGGCGCGCTCGCGCCATCCGTGCGCCAGAAGCAGGTCTTTGCTGGCGGAGTCGTCGCAGTTGGGCAGCGTCGGGCAAGAGAGCGGATCGAAGCGGCGGATATATTTGTATCGCCGGGTACGCGCGGCGCGCATCGGCTCAAAGGCGGCATGGAACGTCACCTCGGCGAATATCTCTTCGTTCACCTCTTCCGCCTGCCCTTCCAGAATCGGGCGCAGCGACTTCCCCTGCAGCCAGGGCGGCGGCGCGCTCTCCAGATAGTCGCAGAGCGTGGGGAAGAGATCAATCTGAGAGATCAGCGAATCTAGCGCCTGCCCGCCGTCCCATTGCCGCGGCCAGCGCATAATCCAGGAGACGCCAATGCCGTGATCGGTCAGGTTGCACTTCATGCCCGGAAAGGCGATGCCGTGATCGGTGGTGTAGAGAACAAGAGTATTCTCCCCCTGTCCGCTGCGCGCCAGCGCCTCCAGAACCGTCCCGATCTTCCTGTCCAGGATCGTCGCGCTCACAGAGAAGTCCGCCATATCCTGCCGGGTCTGCGGGGTGTCCGGCAGAGGCGCGGGCGGGCGCGTATAGCGCGGGTCGCCGCGAGGACCGTCCGCATGATGCCAGACGCCGACCCGGTGAGTCTCAAAAAAGCCGACATCCAGAAAGTAAGGTTCCTTCGGCGCGCTCTCCAGAAACTGCGCCGCCGCCTGCTCCGCATTGAGGGGCGTCCCTAACACCGCCGCGTATCCGGCTTCCGCCTGCGCCTGCTCCTCCGGCGGCATCACATGCTGAAAACCGCACAGACCGGTGAAGTAACCGGCATCGCGCAGAGTCCGCGCAAGATGCTGCGCCGGATCGTTCAGAAAAAAGCCCCGGTGCGCCAGCCCCAGCATCCCGCAGGAGTGGGCGCACTGTCCCGTCAGCAGAGCGGCGCGCGAGGGAGAGCAGGTCGGCGCGGCGCAGAAAGCCTGCCGCAGCAGAACGCCCTCCTCCGCCAGCCGCTGAAGATTCGGCGTGGAGACCGCATGACCATACGGCTGAAGATAACGCCCTGTGTCGTGAGAATGAAGATAGAGTATGTTGGGGCGCATCATCGTCTCCCCAGACAACACTGTTTATATTTCCTGCCGCTTCCGCAGGGGCACGGATCGTTGCGCCCGACAGTTCGGGACGATACCAGCGGATTCGCCTGTTGCCGCTCCTTCTCTGCGATCATTCGCATGATCTCCGCCGGGGCGCGCCGCGCCTGCAGAAGGGAAGCCATTGTCTGCATATAAGGATCAATATGCGTGAAGAATCGTTTATAGCCCGCGCAAAGGTAGTTTAAGCCGTACTCGCCGTCCGGCGTTCGCAGGAAGCGGTGTTTCGGGCACTCTCCGTTGCAGGCAAACCTTACCGAACACTGGCGGCAGTAGTTTGGCAGCGTGTCGGCTTTGTCCTGACCGAACTGCACCTGTTTCGGGGAAGCGATCATCTCCGCCAGCGTCTTTTCCCGCAAATTGCCCAGCCGGTACTCCGGATAGACGTAGTGATCGCAGGCGTAGACATCCCCGTTATGCTCCACCGCCACCGCCCTGCCGCAGGTCTCCGCAAAGACGCAGAGCGCGGAACCCGCTCCCGCCCAGATGCCAAGCGCTACATCGAAATGCTGCACAAAAACCCGTCCTACATCACGCCGAACCCACTCCTCAAAGATCGTGGTCAGAAAGGCTCCCCAGTCCTCCGGGCGCACGCTCCACTCGGTGACGGGGGCGCGCTCTTCGGTCGCTTTTGGCGGGGCTGCCAGCGTCAACGGAATCAGCCCGCGCCCGGACGAAAGCGGCCCAGGCGCGGCGCGCTCCACCAGCGGAATGAACTGCAGGAAACCGGAGCCGATCTCTTTGAGGAAACGGTAGACCTCGCGCGGCTGCAGCGCGTTGCGGCGGTGAACGACGGTGAGGGTGTTGAACTCGACGCCATGCTTTTTGAGAACTCTCAACCCCTGCATGACGGCGTCAAACGTCGGTCTCCCGCGCTTATCCACCCGATAGGAGTCGTGCAGTTCGCGGGGACCGTCTATACTCAAGCCGATCAGAAAACTGTTTTCTGCTAGAAACGCTCCCCACTCGTCATCCAGCAGGGTTCCGTTGGTCTGCAGCGCGTTCAGAATGCGCTTTCCCCCGGCGTACTTTTGCTGCAGTTCGACCACCCGCCGGAAGAAGCGCGCGCCGAGCAGGGTCGGCTCGCCGCCCTGCCAGGCAAAACTGATCTCCGGCGCATCCTGCTGCTCGATATACTGGCGGATATAGCTCTCCAGCGTCTCATCGGGCATCTGCCAGGAAGGGCGTTCGCGCCGCCCCTCCTGCGTATACATCTCCTCCTTCTCCAGATAGAAGCAGTACTTGCAGTCGAGATTGCAGATCGGACCGATGGGTTTGGTCATGGCGTGGAAGGCGGTCGGCAGGCTCTGTCGCGGCGCGGCGCGTATAATCTGTTCCGACATCGTTTCTGCCTCCTTCCCGTCGAACGTCAGAACCGGCCGCCCACCGATAGAATAAAGCCGTTTTCACCCTTCTTCACGCCGCTCACATAGCGCGCCTCCGCGAACAGCGCGGAGAAGTTATAGCCCGCAGCCAGACTGACAGCCACGCTGGAGGTATTTCCGCCGCCCCGGTTCTTGCCAAAGATCATTCCCAGACCCGGACCCGCATACACGCGCTGATCCGCCCCGAACCGCCAGTGATATTCGACCATCGGATTGACCAGTTCAATGTCCGATCCGCTGGAGAGCCGATAGCGGCTGTAGCGCAGCGAACCGAGCCACTGCCCCTGCGTATCCTGCCGGAGCGTCACCCCCGCCGAGACGCTGTAACCGGCGTCGCCCGTCGTGCCGGAAGGCGCGTTGGTCGGGAGAAAGACCCCCGCCGAGATGCGCCATATCCTACCGTCTGCCTCCTGTCCGATGCTTGCGCCGCACAGCGTCAACAGCAGACAACCTGTTAACAGAATGGAAAACGCTCTCCTCCTCATTCCAATCCCCTCCTCGCCAATAACGTGATCGTCCGGATCTGTCCTCTCTCTTCTTTGCTTATCCGAGACCGGATTCCTCCTTGATTCGCCGGGATCACGGGACATCTGCGCGCAGCCTCTTTTCCGAACAGGGCTGGCAGCCGAAACCATCCCGCGCCTGCCGGACGCGCTGACCTCCGGTTCCTTTCTGCGAATTTGCAGGACTCTGGCGATGACTGCCGAAATATGACGTATCTTCGCTCCCATGCCAGGAAAGACCCCGTCAACGATGGCAACGTTTCCGCATCCTTCGACATCCTTGACACCGCCCCAAGAGAGGGCTGCCGGCGCTCCGTCCGCCGCAACGCGCCAGAAAGCGGTCACCTGGCGGTCTGTCGCCCTGGCGATTATCCTTCTGCCGATCAACGCCTACTGGATCGTTCAGATGGAGGTGGTGCGCTACTCCGCCCACCCGACCACCATCTCCCTCTTCTTCAACCTGATCTTCATTCTGTTGATGCTGACGCTGGTCAATCGCTGGGTGGCGCGCCGATTGCCGCGCGCGGCGTTGACACGGGGAGAGCTGCTGTTTCTCTATGCGGTGCTTGCCATCGGCTCCTGCCTGTGCGGACACGATATGTTTCAGATTCTCGTGCCGATGCTCACCTGGTCTACCCGTTACGCCGACAGCGCGAACCAGTGGGACACCCTCTTCAACCAGCTGCTGCCCTCCTGGGCGTTCGTCAAAGACAAAGACATCATCGCCGGGTACTACATCGGCAACGACACCTTCTATCGGAGCGCCTATATTCGCGCCTGGCTCCCGGTCGCCCTCGTCTGGAGCGGCTTCATGGGACTGCTGCTCTTTGTCATGCTTTGCATCAACGCGATCCTGCGCCGCCAGTGGACAGACAATGAACGATTGACCTACCCGATCATTCAGCTTCCCCTCCAGATCACCAGCGATCAGTCCTTCCACGCAGGCGGCATTTTTCGCAACCGACTCTTCTGGATGGGGTTCTGCCTTGCCTCCTTTATTGATCTGGTGAACAGCCTCAATGTCTACTACCCCGGCATTCCCACCATCTTCACGCCGGGACGCGGCTCCAGTTTTTACGACGCGCAGCTATGGATCACGCAGAAGCCCTGGAATGCCATCGGCTGGACGCCCCTCTCGTTCTATCCCTTCATCATCGGTCTGGGGATGCTGATGCCCCTTGACTTCCTCTTCTCCTGCTGGTTCTTCTACCTCTTCTGGAAGATGCAGCGAGTCGTAACGGTGGCGATGGCGTGGGATCAGGATCCGCGTTTCCCCTACGACAACAATCAGGCGTTCGGAGCCTACATCGCCTTCTGCATTCTCTCCATCTGGCTGAGCCGGGGCTACCTGAAGCAGGTACTTCGGTGCGCGCTGGGACGCCGCTCTGAAATAGATGACCGCGCCGAGCCGATACGCTATCGCATGGCGCTGCTGGGGATCGCGGCAGGCATGGTCGGGCTGGTGGGATTCTCGATGCTGATGGGCATGACCCCCTGGCTGGCGATTCTCTTCTTCCTGATCTACTTTGCGCTGGCGGTCGCCGTTACCCGTATGCGCGCCGAGATGGGAACGCCGGTACACGATCTGCACTTCACCGGACCCGACTGGATCCTGACCGAAACGGTCGGCGCGCGCGCCTTCACGCCTGCCCAACTGGTCGCCTTCTCCATCTTTTTCTGGTTTAACCGCGCCTACCGCTCCCACCCCATGCCGCATCAACTGGAGTCGTTCAAGCTGGCGGAGCAGAGTCACAGCGACTACCGAAAATGGTTCTGGGCGATGGCTCTCTTCGGAATCCTGGCGGCTTTCGTCGCCTTCTGGGCGATGCTGCACCTGATGTACGACTACGGCGCGCGCGCCAAGTCCACCATGACGTTTGGACCGGAAGCCTATACGCGGCTGGAGGGATGGCTCAAGACGCCGAAATTCGGCAGCGTCCCGGCGACGGTCGCCATCGGTGTCGGCTTCATAACCGCCCTCTTTTTACAGTGGATGCGCGTGCGTTTTGCATGGTGGCCCTTCCACCCGCTGGCGTATGCGGTCACCTCCAACTGGTCCATCAATCTGGTCTGGCTTCCGCTGTTTTTCGCCTGGGTTTTGAAGGTTGTCATCCTGCGTTACGGCGGTCGCATCGCGTTCCAGCGCTCCATTCCATTTTTTATCGGGCTGATGCTCGGTCAGTTTGTGCTGGGCAGCTTCCTGAACATCTTCGGGATCATTCAGGAGGTACCGACCTACCAGTTCTGGCAATAGACGCGCTGCAGCGCCCCGCTATGGATTGGGGGGAGAGGTGGCTATCAGCGCCACCAGCGTTTCGGTTCCAGTGTTTTCGATGCCGTGAACGCACCAGGGGGGCAGGTAGACAAAGTCGCCCTTCTGCACCTCGCGCTCGAAATGCGCGAACGTCATTTTTCCCCTTCCCTCCAGAATCACATAGGTCTCTTCCGTCTCATGCGATCCCGGCGTCAGCGTCACGTGGGGCGGAACATAGAACAACACCAGCCCCATGTTCTTCGCGGGCGCGTTGGGATTGACCGGATGCACCACCCGCACCCCGACCCCGTGACAGTTCGGGTAGACCACCGGCACGCCCTCCTGCACCGTCACGATCATCGGATCGGGAGGCGTCTCCGGTTTCGGAATGGTCGGCGGTCGGTCGCTCGGATAGCCCTGGAATTCGGTGATCTTTGCCATCGTTCTCCTCCAGATTTCGTTTCTAAAACTCGCGCAGATAGCCTGCCGTCCATCCCCCGTCTACCGTCAGGCAGTGTCCCGTGATGTAACTGCTTTCCGGCGCAGCCAGAAAGAGCGCGGCCTGCGCGATCTCTTCCGGCTTGCCCGGACGCCCCAGGGGAATATGCGCCAGCATCTGCTGCACGGAGGTTTTGAACACCCCATCCTCGCCATAGAACAGCTTCTCGGTTCCCCGGGTCAGCGTCGAACCCGGCGCGATGGCATTGACCAGGATTCCCTCCGCCCCCAGCTCCAGAGCCATCGCGCGCGTTAGATTGATCACCCCGGCTTTCGCGGCGGTAAACGCGCACTGAAGCCGTAGTGGAACCAGACCCGCCACCGAGGCGATATTGATGATCCTCGCCGCATCAGACAGGCGCAGCAGGGGAACGGCAGCCCGGCTGACCAGATAGACCCCGGTCAAATCTACCGACAGGATTCGCCCCCACTCCGAAGGCGGAAAAGCGTCTATGTTTACCCGGTGCGCCAGCGTGTTCACGCCCGCATTATTGACCAGAATGTCCAGCCGCCCGCGCTCCTCCTGAACTCTCCGCATCCCCGCCGCGACCTGCTCCTCCTGAGTAACATCCATGGTCAGGGGAGCGCAATCGCTCCAGGCGGAAGCCGACTCCCCGGCTTTTTCGATGTCCAGATCAGCGTAGTAGACAATCGCTCCGTTCACCGCAAAGAGATCGGCGATCGCCTTCCCGATCCCCTGCGCGGCTCCGGTCACCAGCGCGACCCGCTCCTGTAAATCTACCCGCATATTCCCTCCGTTTTTCCTCTTGCGTCTCCTGTGAAATCGCGTCTCTCTTCCCGGTGCACTCTTCGCGGCAGATCAAGGGAAAATCCTGCCCGCGCTGGAGCGCGCAGGCGTTCGGGCGACAGGGAATGCCGGTTTTCGCGTAGAATGCAGATGAACGGGAACCGGGAGGAGACGCGCATTGTTATTAGAGATCATGAAAACGGAAATACTACAGGATTTTGAGCAGGCGTCGCAGCGGGAATGGCTGGTAACCAACGGGATCGGCGGTTATGCGTCCGGCAGCCTCTCCGGGGCAAATACGCGCCGCTATCACGGCTTGCTGATCGCCGCATTGACGCCCCCGACCGGCAGGATGTGTCTGCTCTCGAAGGTGGAGGAGGCGCTCCTGCGGAACGACGAGACCTGCGAACTGAGCGCAAACCGCTATCCCGGCGCAGTCCATCCGCGCGGGTTTGAGTATCTGGAGGGCTTCTGCGCCCTGCCTGCGCCAGCTTTTCTCTATCGCCCGCGCCCCGATATCCTGCTCGAAAAGCGAATCTGGATGGCGCGCGGTCACAACGCCGTCTATTTACAATATACCCTGCGGGAAGCCTCCTCCCCCGTCACCCTGCGGCTCTCCCCGCTGACCTGCTGGAAGGACTATCATCGCGAGATGCATCCCTGGGAGGGATTCCCCTGCCGGATGACAGTTATGGAGGGCGAGACGCGCCTCCAGCCGACCGCCGACTCCCCGACCCTGCGCCTGATTGCGCCGGGAACGCGCTGTGAATCCGCCGGCTACTGGCACTATCGGATCGAACACGCGCGCGAACAGGAGCGCGGGTTTGACTTTCAGGAAGACCTCTACTGTCCCAATCACTTTCTCGCCGATCTTCGCCCCGGAGAGAGCCTGACGCTCACCGCCACCATCGAAGAGGACGCCGATGCGCCGGAAACGGCATGGCAGGCGCTCCTGCAGCGACAGGAGGAGCTTCTGCGCCGCGCCGACGCCCGGGACGATTTCACGCGCGCCCTTGCGCTGGCTGCCGATGCGTTCGTCATGGACGCCCCCGCCGTCAACCGGGCCGTCTGTCGTCCGCAAGGAGCTGCGCCGCGCCTGCGCCGCAGCACGGTGATCGCCGGGTATCACTGGTTCACGGACTGGGGGCGCGATACGATGATCGCGCTTCCCGGTCTGTGCCTGGCGACCGGCAGACACGAGGTCGCCCGCGATATTCTCGCCTCCTACGCCGCCTTTTTCAGCGAGGGAATGCTTCCTAACCGCTTCCCCGATCAGGGCGAGACGCCGGAATATAACACGGTAGACGCCACGCTCTGGTATTTTCATGCCGTCTATGCGTATACACAGCGGGCAGAAGACGGGTTGACTCTGGCGCGTGAGTTGTGGAGCATTCTGAAGGACAGCGTGGAGTGGCATCTGCGGGGAACGCGATACGAGATCCGCGTAGACCCCGCGGACGGCTTGCTGCGCGCCGGCGCGCCGGGAGTGCAGTTGACCTGGATGGATGCGCGGGTCGGAGACCAGGTCGTTACGCCGCGTATCGGCAAGCCGGTGGAGATCAACGCGCTCTGGTACCACGCGCTGTGTGTCATGAAGACTCTGGCGCAGAGGCTGGGGCAGGATCCGCAGCCCTATGCCAAACAGGCGTGCCGGACAGCCAGGAGTTTCCGGCAAGCCTTCGTGCGCCCCGACGGTCAGGGACTTTACGATGTGATCGGCGAGGACGGACCGGACGCCGCCATCCGTCCCAATCAGATTTTCGCCGTCGGACTGCCCCACTCTCCCCTGACGGCGGCAGAGCGGAAATCGGTGGTGGATACGGTGGAGCGGCATCTGTTGACGCCGTTCGGTCTGCGAACGCTCTCTTCCGAAGACCCCGCCTATCGCCCTCGCTACGGAGGCTCTCCGGCGGAAAGGGACGCCGCCTATCATCAGGGAACGGTCTGGACCT
>CAYSDM010000039.1:0-50620 GCA_964429855.1 uncultured Chthonomonadaceae bacterium | reverse complement strand
GCGATCCGACCCTGCTGCCGCGCTGGCTGATGATGTTCGGTCTGGCGTTGATGACGACGGCGGTCTATATTCTGGTGGACACGGTCTTTCTGGCAAAGCGCGAAACGGAAGAGTACCGCGCCTGGGCGGCGAAGTTCGCCTTTCTGCTGCATACCGTCGGTCTGGTCTGGTTCGCGGCGATGGGAAGCTGGTATCTGTTCGGCGCGCTCAGCCCGGAGCTTCGTCAGGCGGCGCAGAGCAGCGTCAGCGTTCTGTTTGGATTGACGGCGGTCGCTCCTGGTCTGGTCTGGCTCTGTATGCTGCTCGGTCACAAGAGAGCGTCTGATGGACGTATCGCGCTGGCGGCGGTGGCGGCGCAGGTGGTGACACTGGCGCTGAACGCAGTCAGCCGCCAATGGCTGCAAAACGTGGAGCTGGCGCGATTCTTCGATCCGGCGAAGATGCGCGTGGATACGCAGTGGTCGCCGATGATCGCTTTTCTGGTTCTGTTTGTGCTGGGGCTGGGCGTGGTCGGCTGGATGTTGTGGCAGTTGGCGCAGGCATTAAAGCCGCAGCCGGCGATGGCATCTTCTGGCGGTTCGCCAAAGTCCCGAAAGCACTGAAAGTAATCTCCGTCTGCCCTCGCCCCTGGTGGGCTTCACATACCCCCTCGCGCCATACATCTAAAAATGATGGAGCGAGGGGGAACTGCTTTCAGAGGCTTCCAGAGCGCAGGAGGCTCTGCGCCTCCGCCCATAAACGATGGGTCAACTCTCCGGCTTTCGGCAGATCGGTGATGCGCCCGACCCCGGCTCCAGCGTAGAGCGCCATCTGCGCCACCGCGCCGGTATGTCCGATTCGCGGCGCGACATCTTCGTAACGATAGATCGGATCGCCGGATGCTGCATAGGCGATAATCTCTCCCTCTCCGGGACGCTGACCGATGGGAGGGCAGCCGGCCGCCTCCCATGCCTCCAGCGTCGCGTTGCGCAGGACTCGATGGGGGGCATAGGGCCAGCCTCCTTCAAAGCAGACGGTGAGGGAGGTCTGCGCCTCGGAATCGGCTTGCAGCAGGCGGTCTTTGTACTGCGGATGCGCGCGGCTTTCGACGGTGGCAACGAAACGGGTTCCCATCATCACCGCGTCGGCTCCCGCGTTCAGCGCGCGGGCGATGTCTGCGGCGTCGGCAATGCCTCCCGCTGCCACGAGGAGCGTCTCTGCGCCCAGTTCCTCCCGAACTTCCCGCAGCAGCGCGTCCCGGCGAGTGGAGGACTGCACATGACCGCCCGCCTCGATTCCCTGACAGAGGAGCAAGTCCGCGCCGAGTTGCGCGGCGCGTCGCGCCCCGGCAAGGTTTCCCGCCTGAACGCCCACCTTTGCGCCTGCTGCGCGTACCTGTGGCAGATAGGGAGCCGGATCGCCCCAGGAGAAGGCGATGACCGGCGCGCCCGCCTCCAGCGCGGTTTGCAGACCGCGCGGCGGAAACGCCAGCGCGAAGTTGACCAGAAAGGGCTTCTCCGTGACGGCGCGCACCTGACGCATATGCTCCGCGATCATCTCCGGGGGCGTCCAGGTAACGCCCATCGCTCCCATTGCGCCTGCGCTGGCGACAGCCGCCGCCAGTTCCGGTCCGGCAACGCTTCCGGTCGGAGCCTGAATGATCGGTATCTCCAGCGCAAAACGTTCACAGAAACGCGAAAACATGGCGTTTACGGGATCTGCATCGGCATCAGCACGCAGAGGTAGTCGCCGGTATTCTCCTCCGATTCGGGCAGAATGGGACGCACAACGCCCGGCTTCAACGGCTCGGTCAGGTCGAGATAAAGCCCCTCTTCCTCGATCACGCTGAGAACATCCAGCAGGTATTTGGCATTGAAGGCGATGTCCAGATCATCCCCCTCGCGGACAACCTCCACCTCTTCATAGGCGACGCCCTCCAGACTCGACTCCGCATTGATGGTCAGTTTATCATCCAGTGAGCGCAGAATCACGCGATAATTGGCATTGCGCGCCACAATGGAGGCGCGTCGCACGGCGCGCTGGAAGGGAAGCGTCTGCAGGGTCAGGCGGCGCAGGCGATTGGTGGGGATAACGCGCTGCCAGTTGGGGAACTGCCCCTCGATCAGACGGGAGATCACGCTGATGCCATCCGGCGTCACGAATAGCACCTGATTTTCGGACAGGCAGACGGTGACATCGCCTTCGTTGTCGTCGAGGACGCGCATCAGTTCGTTCATGGCGCGGGCAGGAATGATCGCCTGCTGCGCGCCATGCCCCTCCTTCACCTTTGCGGTTCGAACCGCCAGACGGTGGGTGTCGGTGGCGACAAAGCGCAGCGTCTCGCCCTCAAAGACCATGAGAATGCCGGTCAGAATGGCGCGGGCTTCGTCGGTGGAGACGGCGAAACTGGTCTGTTTAATCATCTCGCGCAGCAGGCTCTGCGCGATGACGAATCGGTTGGTATCCTTCACTTCCGGCAGTCTGGGATACTCTTCCGCAGGCAGTCCCAGCAGCTTATAGTCGGAGCGTTCGCAGTGCAGGCGGACGGCGTGGCTGCGGTCTACGGAGAGGGCGAGGTCGGCGTCAGGGAGCGTGTTGAGCAGTTCGGTCAGCAGGCGGGCGGGCGCGGTCAGTCCGCCCTCCTCCTCAATGCGCGCCGGGATGGTCAGGGAGATACTCAGTTCGAGGTCAGTGGCGCTCAGGCGCAGCGTCTCTCCCTCGGACTGAACCAGAATATGACTCAGGATCGGCAGGGCGGATCGTCCCGAAACGGCGTGACCAACGGTCTGTACGCCTTCGAACAGGTCTTTGCGGGAGCAGATTGCCTTCAAGCTGGTGCGTGAATCGATCAGAGCGCTTTCCATCACAGGTCCTCCGAATGTGGTCTTCTATGATAGACGACGGGACAATTCGGAGGAAAGTGTCGCGCTGCGGACGTTTTTTTCAGGTCTGGCTGCGACTATTGCAAACAGCGCGAGGAACGTACCTGAGTATTCAGAATTCATTTGACTATTCAGCGTAGATTGTGCGATACTCAATAGTTAACAGCACAATGCGCAAGGTTCCATGAATGCGTCTCGCGGATACGTGCTGAAACGTTGGAATGGAGCAGGTTACGAAAGCCATGCGTCTTCTCACGCTGCTCAAAAGCAAGATTCATCGTGCGACCGTTACCGAAGCGAATGTGGACTATATAGGCAGCATCACCATTGACCGTGAACTGATCGAGCGTGCCGGACTGCTGCCCGGCGAACTGGTGCACGTATGGAATGTGGATAACGGGGAGCGTCTGGAGACCTATGTGATGGTTGGCAAAAGAGGCTCGGGAACGATCTGCATCAACGGCGCTGCCGCGCATAAGGTGGAGGTCGGGCATCGCGTTATCATAACCGCTTTCATTCTGACGGATGAACGTGTCCAGCCGAAGATGATCCTGGTGGATGAGTTTAACCGATTTGTGCAGGAGATGAGATTGCCTGAATAACGCCTGGGAAAAGAACTCTAAGACGGGACTACTTCGGTAGGAATCGCGCTGTGCAATTATGAATCGTATCATGATGTGCGTGTCTCGTACCCTGCTGTACGTCGAGGAGAAGCGCGAATGGAAGCCCTACGTACCCTGATCGCGGAAGATGAATCGTTAACGCGCACGATTTTACGCGCGCGTCTGGAAAAACTCGGTCATCAGGTTGTAGCGGAAGTTGAAAATGGAATACAGGCGATAGAGGCGGCAAAAAGCGCGAAGCCAGATGTCATCATCATGGACATTCGGATGCCCGAGATGGATGGCATTGAAGCGGCGCGAAAGATTATGGAGGAGACACCCTGCGCGCTGCTGTTCCTGACCGCTTTCAGCGATAAGGAACTGATCGAGCAAGCCAGCGAGACCGGCGCGGTCGCCTATCTGATGAAGCCGTTTCGCAAAGAGGATCTGGCTCCGGCTCTGGAGGTGGCGGTGCGCCGCTTCCGACAGATCCAGTCGCAGTCACAGGAGATTGCAGACCTGAAAGAGGCGCTGGAGACGCGCAAACTGATCGAGCGCGCCAAAGGCATCCTGATGGATCGCATGAAGCTGACGGAGGAGGAGGCATTCAAGCGCATTCACTTCCAGGCGCGTAATCAGAACAAGAAGATGCGCGAGATCGCGGAGAGCATCATCACCGCCGCCGAACTGATTTGACCCGCACCCGGCGACGGAGGAAGGAGACCCCGTCTCTGCCGCTCCTCCCTTAATCCATGAAGACACCTGCTGAGGACTCTACTCCCGTACCACCCGTCACGAACGCCTCCCTCTCTAAAACGGAGAAGGATTCCGATTCGGCGGTAACGGAGACGACTTCGGAGAGCCTTCTCTCTGCGCGTCGTCTCTCCTGGCCGCATCATGCGCTGATTCTGGCGGTTCTCTTCCTCGCCGCCTTTCCGATACGCTGGAGCTATAGCCGGGGCGATCTCTGGTTTGACGAGGCGCGCTATGCGTTTGCGGCGGTGCGCGGCTTTCAGGCGAATCGCTGGGACATCTCCGACGTTCCCTCCGAGCCGACAAAGCTGCTGCAACTGCGCCATTATCACCCGCCGCTGACCGTCCACGCCACCGGGCTGATGCTTCGCTTCAGCATGAATGAGCGTATCCTGCGTCTGCCGCATGTGATTGCCGGATGTCTGGCGGTCTGTCTGGTCTATCTGTGCGGGCTGGCGCTCTTCCATCGTCCGGAAACCGGAGGGCGTTCCGGCATCTGGACGGCGGCTGCCTGCGCTGTTGTAGTTCTGTTGACTCCTCCTCAGATACGCAGCTCTTCGCACGCGATTCCCTGGTCTTTCATCACCTTTTGGATTCTGGCTCTGCTGCTGCCCCTGATGCTGTATGCCCGCACGCGGCATGTCGGCTGGCTGATTGGCGCATGCGCGGCGCTCGGAGGGATGTTTATCACCTCAGAGATGTTTTTCGTCGTACTGCTGGCGACGCTGCTGGCGACCCCCTTCCTCTTCTTTCCCGACATTCGGGACTCTGTGCGGCGTCGGCATATCTTCCGCGCGCTGGCGGTCGGAGGGGGCGTCTTTCTGTTGATCGTCTCTCTGTTCTGGCCCGTCGGACTGATGGGAGGCGCGGCGACGATGCTCCGCCACTATATGGCGATGGCGGACGACTCCTGGCCCGTAACGATTCTGGGGACAACCTACTCGCGCGCGCCGCGCTGGGCCTATGCCTACTGGTATGCCCGTTTCTTCCGGGAGTTCTTTCTTCTCTACGCCGTTGGTCTGCTGACGGCGGCGGTTCTGCTGGCGCGCCGCAAGGTGACGCCTCCGACGGGCGTGCTTCTGACGCTCAGCGGGGTGGTTCTGCTGGCGGCGCACAAAGCGCATATGATCGGTCCGGAGTATCTGGCGCACGCGCTGCCTCTACTGACTCTGATGTGCGGACTCTGCTTTGCGGCTGTGAGTGTCTGGAATCGTCCGGCAGGGTATGCGGTGATGGGAATCGCCTGTCTGCTGGCGCTCAAAGGCTGCGATCCCTATAAGCTTTCGGGAATGGATGCGCGCAGCCTGCGCTCCCGCTGGCCCGAAGCGACCCGGTTTATGGCGGAACGCTGGAAGCGCGGGGACATGATGCTCGCATCGCAGTGGGGAACGGTGGGACGCTGGTATATGGTCTACTACAGCGGTCTGGCGTCGAAAGAGTGGCAGGTGCAGGGAATCCCCCCGAATAATGCGCGGGAATCTTTTCTACAGCAGGTCGCTGCGGGCAATTTTCGTTACGCGGCGGTGGGCAGCACGGTGGCGGACACTCCCGGCGTGGATAAGCGTCTGCGGGAGATGCTCTCCTCCTGGCAGGTCCTCTGGCAGAGCCGGGAGCCTGATGGAACGCCCGGTCGCCTGACAATCTATCAACTACCGCCGGGTGTCTCAAAGACCCGTCCACTTCCGATACCGCCTGCCGCCGAAGCCGCCCCTGAAAAGAGAGACAGCCGTCCTGACGGCGCGGAAGTGGAGGAGCCGGAATGACAGAGCGTAAAGAGGGACTCTCCCCGGTCTATCGTCTGGCGGCGATAGACCTGGACGGCACGCTTCTCAACCGGGAGCACCGGATACCGGCGCGCAATGCGCGCGCGGTACAGGCGCTGGCGGCGCGCGGTGTGGTCTGCGTGATCGCCTCCGGGAGAATGCACGAGGCGACCACGCGCTTCTATCATGAACTGGAACTGGATGCGCCGATCATCTCCTATAACGGCGCGATGGTCAAGCATCCTCGTACCGGAGAGGTCTGGCATCATGCGCGCGTGCCGGCGGAGGCTGCCGCCGAAGTCGCGGCATTCTGCGCCGAAAACGGTTTCCATCTAAACTACTATCTCGATGATCACCTCTATGTGGCGCAGCGCGGACGCTGGGCAGAGTTCTATGTGCATCAGACCGGCTCGCCAATGGAGGTGATCGAAGATCTGCGACCTCTGCGCGGGTCTGAGCCGACCAAAATGATCATCATAGACACCCCGGAGACAACGGATCGCCTGCTGGAGCATTTCCGCCGCCGATTTGGCTCCGCCCTCTACATCACCAAAACCAATGCGGAGTATCTGGAATTTATGAACCCGGCGACGGATAAGGGCGTTGCGCTGGCGCTGCTGGCGGAGCGGCTAGGGATCGCTCGGGAAGAGACCATCGCGATTGGCGACGGCAACAACGACCTGCCCATGATACGCTGGGCAGGACTGGGAGTCGCCATGCAGAACGCCTCTGTCTCTATCCAGGCGGAAGCCGATCAGATCGCCCCCTCCTTCGATGAAGATGGTCTAGCCCTCTTTCTTGAGTCGCTGCTCGACGCCTGAGACCTGAAAAAAAGTCCTGATTTGTCCGAAAAGATACTGTCTCGCCCATCTGTCCTCCGGTTTTTCGGGGATAGTACGCTCGCGTGTGTTGTACCGGCAGTGTCCGGGCGAGACTGGAGAACCATGCATGTCAACGAATGAGGACGGTTATATCGAGCTTGAGTTCAACAGTGATCGAACGCAGGCGATGGCGACCATTCATCCCCCGAAAGGCGGAGGCAGAGCCGTAACCCCGCAGGATGTGATGGACTTCCTGCGCAAGCGCGGGGTGGTCTACGGCTATCGAGACAGTGACATCCAGCGCGCCTGTCACTTCGCCCTGCAGAAAGGCGTGAAAGCAGATCGGATTGTCGTGGCGCAGGGAACGCTTCCCCAGGAAGGCACGAACGGACAGATCGTCTGGAAGGTGGATGTGGAGAAGCTGTCGCGTCCTCTGCCGAAGCGTCCCGATGGTCTGCCCGACTATTTCGCGTTTGAAGAGGAGCGTCTGGTGGTTGCGGGACAGCCGCTGGCGACCATCACGCCGGCGCGTCCCGGCGTCCCCGGCAGAACTCTGACCACGCCTCTGAAGACGGTGCTTCCCAATCCGGTGATGGAGGCAACCCTGATCCCCGAAGTCGGGGTGCGCGTCTCGGAAGATCGGCTGAACTACTTTGCGGCAGTGGATGGCTTTGTGGAGATACACGGCTGTCATCTGCATGTTCATGCTTTCAAAATGATTCATGGCTGTCTGCAACCGTCAGACTACCGCTTCTCCGGGGGCATTATTCTGATGGGAGACCTGAAGGCGGCGAATCTGCGGGCGCAAGGAACGGTGGCGGTGCAGGGAGCGGTCGCCGGAGGAGAGATTCGCGCACGCGGGGATGTGTTCCTGACGCGGGCAGCAAGAGCCAGAGTTATCTCCGAAGGCAATATCTATGTGCAGGGACTGCTGCTGCACTGTGATGTCATCTCCCGCAAGAAGATCATCGCGCTGGAAGAGGCAGCTATTATCGGCGGGCAACTCTATGCGGCGGAGGGCATGGTCGCGGTGACGCTGGGATCGCCGGATCAGAAACCGACCCAGGTACAGGTCGGGATAGATCACCTATGTCAGATTCGCATGAAGGAAGTCGAGGAGGAGATTGCCGACTGCGAGGCGAAAGTTTGGAAAATTGCCCAGGCTTTACGGCCGCTCCAGACAGGCAGCGCCGATCCGATGCCTGCCGCGAAACGACAGATGGTGCATCAACTGGTCGAGCAGCGGCGCGCGCTGGAGGCGCATGTCAGCGAACTGCATTCCGAGAAACGCTCTCTGCTGCTGGGCGCGAAGTCCCGCATTGAGGCGGAGATCGCAGTGACAGGGACGGTCTATCCGGGAGTATCGCTCGCTATTCAGAACGCGGCGCAGAACGTGCGCACCCCGCAGAAAAAGGTCGTCTTCGTCCCCGACAAGAACGGACATGATCTGATATCGCATCCTCTGCCGGAGCGCCGCGCCGCATAGCAGCGAGTGCGCCTGCGCGCCAGTCCCTGACCGGGGCTGCCTGCGGCGCGTCGGCGTGTTGTCTGCGTCCCGGTGTCTGCCTTCGAGAGGATCCGTGTTGGAAAATCGTTTCAAACTTACCCGGCTGGTACGCACACACTCCTCGGAAATCTACCTCATCTGGGAAGGGGATCGGCGAGTCGGTCAGGTTGACCTGCACTTTGCCCATGACACCATCCACGCCACCATCATCTTTGAAGCGGATATGGCGGTCTCCGATGAAGAGGAGCTTCTGGCGCAGGTAGATGACGATATCGTCTCCTCCTATATGCCCCGCTTTGAACGTGAGGACTTTGTCGCGCACGTCTTTCGCGGAGAAGAGATCAGCCGTTACACCGACTGCTCTGGCGCTGTAGACGATCTGGAAGAAGATGAAGGAGACCGGGACGACTGATGAAAATTGGCGCCCCGGAACCCATAGCCGCGCTCAACCGGGTCAAAATCCTCGAAACAGGCGAACCGCTCGTAGATATTCGCGACTTCTGCCCCCATGTACAGGTGCGCGAAGAGTCCTGCTCCTATCTGCGCCGCACGGTCGCCGAGATGCTCAATCGCGCTCAGGAGAATCTGCCTCCCGGTCACTGCTTTCGCGTGGGAACGGCTCTGCGAACCCTGCGAATGCAGCAGCGCGGCTGGGACAGCTACTTTCAACGCATGAAGGAAGAGCATCCCGCATGGCCCCTCTCCGCGCTGCGCCGCGCAACCAATCGCTTCTTCGCCCCCTACGATCAACCCGCGCCGCCCGGACACTGTACCGGCGGAGCGGTGGATGTGGCGCTGGTGGGACCGGATGGGGAGTTGATGGACCTCTCCTCGCCGCTGGAGGGCTGGGACGCCGCATATACCTGGACAGACCGCATTCACCCGCAGGCGAAGGCGAACCGGATGATTCAGGTGCAGGCGATGCTGGATGCCGGGTTCTCCAACTGCCGCGAGGAGTTCTGGCACTACTCCTGGGGCGATTCCGCCTGGGCGGTGCGCGTCGGCGAAAAGACCTGCCCCTATGGGCTGGTTGAGGCTCCGGCTGCGGTTGAAGCGCGATTTACCGGCGCGCTGGCAGAGGAGATCCGTAAAACCGGCGCGGCGGAGTGGACCTGCCGCCCTCTGTCCGACCCTCCTGCGCCGACGCCTCCCGAAACCGATTCCGCCGCTCCTCCCGCCGACTCCGATCCAACTCCAGAGATTCCTTCGCTGCTGATTGGACTCCTCTGGTCATATGAGAAGCTGCTCACGATCCGTATTGAGCCGCCGATCCCTTCCGCTCTGTTCCTCAGTGAAGACCGCGAACACTGGGAGGCGGTTACTGCGGAGCGCGCCGGGGATCTCTGCACGCTGACGCTCTCGCCCTCCGCAGACCGCGTCTTTCTCAAAGGGATCGTCTGAGCCGACGCATTTCTCAAAAAAAGAAGATCCTCTTGATGGCAATCTGTTATTTTTTCTCTTGCCTTTTCTCACGTCTATCGGTTATAGTGTAGGTGCTGAATACGTTTAGCTATTCTAAATTTTGCGAGGATACGCATGAAGCGGGTGTATGGTCTGTATCGCCTGGGTGTGGTGGCGGCGATCCTGGCGGTGATGGGCGTTGCGCTGGCAGCCAGCATCGGTAACAGCCGGGCAGCCTCCAAGTCGTCGGACGGTCCCTACGCCGTCAAGTCGCATGACTGCACGAGCTGCCCCGGTCACTGACGGGCGCAGATAAATTCTGGAAGCAATTCTACCGTTATTTTCCGTAAAGAAAAACACAACGCTTTGCCGGAGCGCATCCGGAACAGGAGGAACCTTTCCACATGAAGAAACCGAATGCTCTGTTTCGTATCGGCATTCTTTCCGTCATCGTTTTGATCTTCGGCATCGCCGTCTTTGCCAGCTTCAATGGCAGAGGTCCGGCTCCCGTCGGACCGGCAGCGGTCAGCGAGAAGCCCGGCTCCGACTGCGGCGACTGTCCTTCCAAGAAGGCTGCTTCTCTTCAGCCCGCTTCGGTGAGCGAGAAGAAGATGGACTGCGGCGACTGCCCGATGACGGGCGAGGTCAAGAACGCTTCCGCCGAAGCCAGGTCGAAGGATTGCGGCGACTGCCCCATGACCAAAGATGCCGGTTCGCTGGCGGTCTCTCCGGATGCCAGGAAGTCCGGTGAGTGCTCGGGCAAATAGTCGTTCTTTTCGACTCTGAAAAAGACCGGAGGCGCTGCGCCTCCGGTCTTTTTTTGCTTCTCTTTATCGCGTGATGGAAGAAAACAGAGGAGATTTCCCGGCGGGATCGGAAGCTTGTGATGGACGCAGGTCGTCTGGCATTTCGAAACAGAGAGGTGGAAGATGCGAACAGCCGTGATCGGTCTGGGATCGCCGGGACTGCTGCATACGAAAAACGTGCTGGCTTCCGGCAAGGCGGAGATCGTTGCCTATGCGGACATAGATATCAGCAAGGCGCAGAAGACGGCGGGGGAGCGTGGCGGAAACGCCTACGCCGACTATCGGGAGATGCTGGATCGCGAAAATCTGGACGCGGTCTTTCTCTGCACGCCCCATTTTGTGCGGCTGGATCCTATTCGTGAGATCGCGGCGCGGGGTGTCGCGCTTTTCTGCGAGAAGCCGCCCGCCTTCACGCTGGAGGAGGCGCGGGAGTGCGCGCAGGTGATCGCCGGTGCCGGGATCATCAACGCGGTCGGGTTCATGTATCGCTGGGCGCGTATCTCCGAAGAGATGCGAAACCGCATTGCGGGGCGTAAACTCCTCGCCTGCCTGATCCGTGGCGCGTGGCCTGTTCTCTTCTGGAAAGGGATTCCTCCCTGGCTCTCCATCAAGGAGAAGTCCGGGGGAGCCATTGTCGAGCAGGGCGTGCATCTGATTGACGTGGCGCGCTACATGACTCAGGATGAGATGACCGGGGTGCACGCCTTCGGCGCACATGTGGTTGCCACACTCTCCCCGGAATGTACGGTGGAGGATACGGTTTCCGTCAACTATCGCTTCGCGAGCGGCGCGCTGGGCGCGCACCTGCACAACTGGTCGCATCAGGGCTGGGTGTGGGAGGTGGACTGCATCGGCGAGGATTTCCGGCTGACCTGGGATATGGCGAATAATCGGCTGGTCGGGAAGGTCGGCGAGGAGCCGGTCGAGATACGGGAGCAGGATGACTGCTACCGCACTGAGGTGGAGGGCTTCCTGGAGGCGGTTTCGGCGGGCGATCAGTCCCGGATTCGGTCCAGTTATGCCGATTCGGTGAGAACGCTGGCGGTGGCGCTGGCGGCGGCGCAGTCGCTGGAGACGGGAGAGCCTCTGGCGGTGGAGCAGCCTTGACCCTGTGGAGAGTGTCGGGCGCGTTCAGGCAGGGGGAACGCGCCTTTTCGTCTCTCTCGGCTGAGATCAGGGCAGGTTCACCTTCTGACCGCACTGTTTTGCCCAGGTCATCGTCGCCATAAACTTGGGAGACTGCTTCGGAGGATCGTCGTAGTACTGCAGGATGCCCCAGCTTCCCCATTTGCTCCAGTTCCCGACGGAGGAGAAGTAGCAGAACAGCCCGCCTCTCGCCAGCGTCCACTCCGCGTAGTAGCGGCGATAGATCGTCCCGATTCGCGGGTGCGCGTTGGCGGCATGCAGGGTGCGGGTCAATTTATCGCTGTTCTCCGCCCCGCCGACTCCGACCATATGCTGACCGCCCTCATAGGCGATGAGAGAGAGTTTGTAGCGATCCGCCACCTGTTTCTGCTCACGAATCCAGCGCGTGGTTTCGGGCAGCGCGGTCTGTTCGAGGTAGTCCAGCGCCTGTTCCGCCGTCCATCGTTCCGCCTCCGCCAGTCCCGGTGTCCCGTTTGGCGCGACATTGCAGGAGAGATAAGGGGCGACCGCCAGCGCGTCTGCCTGACGGTAGGCGTTCTGAAAGGAGACGATCTGTTCGGAGACGTAGGGGTTGGCGGCTTGCGAGGGCAGCACCCGCACCAGCCGCGAACGCCCTCCGAAGACGCTCTCCCAGATGCGAAATATCTGGACGGAGCGGTAGGCGGTGTATTTCCAGGCAGCCTCCCAGGGCTTTTCGGCGAAACCGAGCCTTCTACCCTGTTCACCCGCCCATCGGCTCTGTGCGAACTGCCCGTTCCAGACCTCGTTAGAGTATTCGATATAGACTTTGCGACCGGGCGCAAGGCGCTCGCGAACCATCTGCGCGAATCGGCGAACATAGTCATCCTCCGCCAGATGCGGCATACAGAACCAGGCGTCCGCCTGAAGCCGGTTGCATAGATCGAGCATTACCTCCAGCGGCACGCCGCGCGCGGTAAAGGTGGCATCGTCCGGGCGAGGACGCTCCGACCATTGGCGGATCGTCGAGTTGTTGGTGTTCATCCAGTCCATGAACCGCAGGCAGGCGATCCCCTGCCAGCGTTTCAGAAACGCCGGATGAAAGGGGTTTTCCCGGCAGGTCTTCTCAAATCCCGGCATGATGACCCGTATATTGCGGAGGTAGTTCTGCGGCTGGGTGGCGCGAATCCGCAGGAAGAAGCCGCCTTTTCGGGAGTCCACCTCCAGAACGGCGCGTCCCGGCGACTGCGAAACTAATCGAGCGGCTCCCCAGGCTTCGAGCGTGCCTTCGCCGTCATAGAGGACGGTATATCTGCCGGAGGGGTAGCGTCCTCCTTCGATGGTGCAGAGCGGCGTTTCGGCGTAGCAGCCCGGCTCCAGCCGCCGAATCCAGCCGCGCTCATCCAGCGACAGCGCCGGTCCCTGTCCCCATGCGGCTCCCTCACGCTGGCTGATCCATGTACGGGAGAGCCGAAACACATCCACAAAAGGCA
Source organism: uncultured Chthonomonadaceae bacterium (assembly GCA_964429855.1). Classification (GTDB taxonomy): domain Bacteria; phylum Armatimonadota; class Chthonomonadetes; order Chthonomonadales; family CAJBBX01; genus CALLMM01. The sequence continues at coordinate 37,509 of CAYSDM010000039.1, read as the reverse complement.
GTTCCGTATTCCAGTCTGCGGGGCCGTTCAGGTTCATGCCCAGCGCGGGGCGGGAATCGGCAAGAGCATGGCGGGTAAACGCCATGCTCTGTATACAGATTAGCCCCAGTATTACTCCTATCCCTGATCGCCATGCTATCCGCGTCATTGTGTGGTCCTCCGGTCTATTTCAGGAATCCTGTTCCGCAGGGTTGTAAAGGGCAGATAAATTTGCTATTGCGACAACAGAAAGTCGCCCGCGAATTCGTCCCCCCGTCTGTATATCAGTCCGATACTCATGCGCCCGATCCATCGCTTCGCTCCCGGTAAGAGATTTCCTGCCCTTCTCGTTCAGATATCCTCCCGTTCGATCCACTTCAGGATCGGCTCCTGCGCGGGCGGTCTCCATTGATGCAGCCGATCCAGCAGCCGCGGAAGATCGTACTCCACCAGCACCAGCGCGCGATGCTCCGGGCGCAGAAACTTCTCCGCCGCCGCATGATCGAGCAGTGTCAACAGAGGGTCATAGTAGCCCTCGATGTTGTAGAGCGCGCAGGGCTTCTGATGCAGTCCCAACTGCGCCCATGTCAGAATTTCGCACAGTTCATCCAGCGTGCCGTAGCCGCCGGGCAGGGCGATAAAGGCGTCGGCAAGGTCTGCCATCAACGCTTTGCGTTCGTGCATGGTGCTGACCAGATGCATCTGCGTCAAGCCGCCGTGCGCGATCTCCTTTGCCGAAAGCATATGCGGGATCACGCCGATCACCTCGCCGCCCGCCGCCAGCGCCGCATCGGCAAGCGCACCCATCAGCCCCACACGCCCCCCGCCATAGACCAGTCCCAGCCCCCGCTGCGCCAGCGCTTCGCCAAGACGCTGTGCCCGCTCGCGATAGATCGGTCGGGAGCCGATATTCGACCCGCAAAACACGCAGATCCGCTTCATCTTCTCCTCCTCGCCTTATAATCCGTCATTTAGCGGATACATTCATTCCCCGATTTCGGTTAATATTTTGATAGACAAAATGCCCTTCCTTCGATGTTCCCATCATCGTAGACGCGCAGCAAGGAGTAGCGCCGATGTGCCTGGCTATCCCCGGAAAAGTGATCAGTATGAACGACGCCGCAGACTTCACACGCAGCGGAAGAGTGGATTTTGGAGGCGTTGTTCGACAGGTGAATCTATCGCTCGTACCGGATGTGCAGCTCGGCGACTATGTCATTGTCCATGTTGGCCTTGCCCTGAGCATTATGGATGAAGCGGAGGCGCAGCAGGTATTCACCTATCTGAAACAGATGGATGAACTGCAGGAGCTGGAGGAGGCGGACCATGAAGTTCATAGATGAGTATCGGGATGCCGATCTCGCGTCACAGTTTTCGGAGACGCTTAAACGCATTACGACCCGCTCCTGGACTCTGATGGAGGTCTGCGGGGGACAGACGCACGCCATTATTAAATTCGGCCTGGATCAGATGCTGCCGGAAGATGTGCAGTTGGTGCATGGTCCGGGCTGCCCGGTCTGTGTAACCCCGCTGGAGATGATAGAGAAGGCTCTTGAGATCGCTTCCCGTCCGGAAGTGATTTTTTGTTCTTTCGGCGACATGCTGCGCGTTCCCGGCGCGGAGCGCGACCTGCTGGGCGTCAAAGCGGCGGGAGGAGATGTGCGGATCGTCTACTCGCCGCTGGACGCCGTAGCCCTGGCGGCGAAGACGCCGGATCGGCAGGTGGTCTTCTTCGCCGTCGGTTTCGAGACGACGGCTCCCGCCAACGCCCTGGCGGTGCATCAGGCGCGTCGTATGGGGCTGACCAACTTCAGCGTGCTGGTCTCCCATGTTCTGGTTCCTCCCGCGATCGAGGCGATCCTGAACTCCCCCGGATGCAGGATAAACGGCTTTCTGGCGGCAGGGCATGTCTGTACGGTGATGGGGATGGAGGAGTACTATCCTCTGGCGGAGAGGTATCGCATTCCGATTGTAGTGACCGGGTTTGAACCGCTGGACATTCTGCAGGGTGTGCTGATGTGCGTGAAGCAACTGGAGGAGGGGCGCGCTGAGGTGGAAAACCAGTATGCCCGCTCCGTGCGCGAAGAGGGCAATCGGGCGGCGCAGCATCTGATCCAGCGTGTTTTTCAGGTCGTTCCGCGACGATGGCGGGGAATCGGGCAGATTCCTGCCAGCGGTCTGGGGCTGCGCCCTGAGTATGCCGCTTTCGATGCGGAGCGACGCTTCGGCGTGGCGGACTGCATCATGGAAGAGCCTTCGGAATGTATGAGCGGGCTGGTGCTGCAGGGATTGATGAAACCGACCAACTGCCCGGCTTTTGGAACGCGCTGCACGCCCGATCATCCCCTTGGCGCGACGATGGTCTCTTCGGAAGGAGCCTGCGCCGCCTACTACCGCTATCGTACGCGCTGCGCGGAGAGCCTGCATGAGTGAATTTACCCGGATCTGCCCCCTGCCTCTCACGGATCAGAAGACCATTCTGATGGCGCATGGCGGCGGCGGTAGAATGATGCAGCGTCTGATTGAACAGCTTTTTGCGCCCGCCTTCCGCAACCCGATCCTCGACAGCCGCCACGACAGCGCCATCCTCTCTCTCTCCAGCGACGCCGCCCCGCCCCGCCTGGCTTTTACGACCGACTCCTATGTGGTGCAGCCTCTCTTCTTTCCGGGCGGCAATATCGGGACGCTGGCGGTCAACGGCACGGTCAACGATCTGGCTATGGGCGGAGCGCGTCCGCTCTGGCTCAGCGCAGGATTCATTCTGGAAGAGGGACTGCCGACCGAGACGCTGCAGCAGGTGGTTCTCTCGATGAAAGAGTCGGCGGAGTCGGCGGGCGTGCAGATCGTCACCGGCGATACAAAAGTGGTGGATCGCGGCAAGGGAGACGGCATCTTTATCAACACGGCGGGCATCGGCTTAATCACACACGCGCTGACTCTCAACCCGGCGCAGGTGCGTCCCGGCGACGCGATCCTGCTCTCCGGCGACATTGGACGGCACGGCATCACCATCATGACCGAGCGCGAGGGACTGAGCTTCGAGAGCGCGATTGAGAGCGACTGCGCGTCCGTGGCGGAACCGGCGCTGAGTCTGATCGAGGCGGGAATAACCGTACATTGTATGCGCGACCTGACTCGCGGCGGGTTGGCGAGCGCGCTGGTGGAGATCGCGGAGTCGGCGGGCGTGATGATCCGCATTCGTGAAGACGACATCCCGGTACGCGGGGATGTACGCGCCGCGTGCGAACTGCTCGGATTCGATCCGCTCTACGTCGCCAATGAGGGACGCTTTATCGCCTTTGTTCCGGAGGAGGAGGCGGAGCGCGCGCTGGAGATCCTGCGCGCCTGTCCGCTGACGGCGGATGCCCGGCGGATCGGGCAGGTAGAGGCGGACGAGCCGGGGCTGGTCTCGCTGCGAAGCCGTGTTGGAGCCAATCGCGTGGTGGATATGCTCAGCGGGGAACAGTTGCCGCGCATCTGTTGAGGTATAATAGATTGTGAAAAAATCCTCAATTTAGCATGAGATAACAAAGGAACAGCCTCGCAAGTTTCCGAAAATTAACGATAACTGCGCCTTTCGTGCCCTTTTCCACTTCTGCAGGATTTCAGATATCCTTAGTCAGCGAAGACCGAGAAAAATACCACAAACATGGGGAGAGGAGTGCAAGTCTCTTGGCGCACGCACCCTCTCCTCATTGGTTGTATAGCGTACTTAACATCTCAATTCACCCTTCGGGGTTGAGCGAATAAGGAGAACAGGATGCGAGGATTGTTGAGCAAACCTGCGCCGCCTTCTGATGATAAACGATGGCGTATCGTGGAAGCGACGATGCGCCGCAATGGACATGCGCCTCATGCCCTGATCGAGACGCTCCACTCCATTCAGGAGACCTTCGGCTACCTGGACGAAGACTCCATGCGCTACACCGCCGCCAGCCTGCGCGTTCCTCTGAGCAAGGTCTATGGCGTGGCGACTTTCTATCACTTCTTCGCCCTCAAGCCGCAGGGCAAACATGTCTGCGTCGTCTGTATGGGAACCTCCTGCTATATCAAAGGAGCGGGAACGCTGCTGGAGACGGTGGAGAAGGAGTACGGTATCCGCGCCGGAGAGACGACTCCCGACGGCGAGATGTCGGTGCTGAAGGCGCGCTGTATCGGCTCCTGCGGTCTCGCGCCCGCGTGCGTGCTGGATGGCGTTGTCGCGCCTAAAGTGACGCCGGAGAGCCTTCTGGAGCGTTTGAAAGAGTTAACCGGTCAACCGGTCGCGTCGCAAAAGAACGGAGCATCGAAGCCATGAATCTCGACGAACTGCAAAAGATGGCGGAGCAGGAGCAGGAAGTCAAAGAGGATCAGCCTCAGAAGATACGGGTCTGTATGGGAACTGGCTGCGTCTCCTCCTTCAGTGATCGCGTGCTGCAGGCTCTCACCGAAAAGTGCAAAGAGATGGGGCTGGACCGCGACGTGGTCCGGCTGGAGGTCGGCTGCCTGGGTCTCTGCTCCAACGGGCCGCTGGTGAAGTTAGATAAGCACAACACCCTCTACCAGCATGTGACGCCGGAGGATGTCCCCACGATTTTAGAGAGCCTGCAGGAGGGTCCCCGGGGGGGAGATATCTGCCCGACCGACCTGCCGTTTTTCACCCGACAGCAGAAGATCGTTCTGGAAAACTCCGGCGTCATCAACCCGGATCAGATCGAGGAGTATATCGCGGCGGAGGGCTATCTCGCTCTGCTGACCGCCGTCTCGCAGATGTCCACAACGGAGGTGATCGCCGAAATCACCCATAGCGGACTGCGCGGACGCGGAGGCGCGGGCTACCCCACCGGACTGAAATGGAACACCGTCGCCAAAGCGTCCAGCGAGAAGAAGTATGTGATCTGTAACGGCGATGAGGGGGATCCCGGCGCGTTTATGGATCGCTCGGTAATGGAGGACGACCCGCATCGCGTTCTGGAGGGCATGGCGATCGCGGCGTATGCCGTCGGCGCGGATCAGGGCTATATCTACGTGCGCGCCGAGTACCCGCGCGCCATCAAGCGGCTGAAGACGGCGATCAACCGCGCGGAGCGGCTCGGGCTGCTGGGCAAGAATATCGGCGGCACCCCTTTCAGCTTCCATGTCGAGGTGCGCGTGGGAGCCGGAGCCTTCGTCTGTGGCGAGGAGACCGCGCTGATCGCCTCCATTGAGGGGCATCGCGGACAGCCGCGCCCGCGCCCGCCCTATCCGGCGCAGTCGGGACTCTGGGGCTTCCCGACGCTGATTAATAACGTGGAGACATTCGCCAACATCTCTACCATCATCCGTAAGGGAGCCGCCTGGTTTGCCGGAATCGGCACGGAGAGGAGCAAGGGAACGAAGGTCTTCTGTCTGACCGGCGCGGTGGAGCATACCGGATTGATCGAGGTTCCGATGGGAATCACGCTGCGCGAGATCGTCTTCGACATCGGCGGCGGCATCCCCAACGGGCGCAGATTCAAGGCGGTGCAGACCGGCGGTCCTTCCGGCGGCTGTATCCCGGAGCAGTATCTCGATATGCCGGTGGACTACGACTCGCTGAAGGGGGTCGGTTCCATCATGGGGTCCGGCGGCATGATCGTCATTGACGATAGCTCCTGCATGGTGGATGTGGCGAAATACTTCATGGAGTTCTGCATGTCGGAATCGTGCGGAAAGTGCATCCCCTGTCGCGTGGGAACCGCGCAGATGTACAACCTTCTCCATCAGATCTCCGTCGGTGAGGCAACCATGGAGGAACTGGCGTTGCTGGAGGAGCTTTGCGAGATGGTGCGCGATACCAGCCTGTGCGGACTGGGACAGTCCGCGCCCAATCCGGTCATCAGCACCCTGCGCTATTTTCGCGAAGAGTACCTGGCGCATATCCAGGAGCGCCGCTGCCCGGCGGGCGTCTGCCCGATAGCAATCAAAGAAGGAGTTCTCAGCCATGCCTGATGGAACGGCATTATATCAGGTCGTCACTCTGGTTATCAACGGGGTCGAAATCAGCGCGCGCAGCGACCAGACCATTATGCAGGCGGCGGAAGAGAACGACATCGAGATACCGGGACTGTGTCATCTGACCGGACTGAAAGATATCGGAGCCTGTCGGCTCTGCGTGGTCGAAGTCAAAGGCGCGCCGCGTCTGGTGCCTTCCTGCGTGACCCGCGTCGCCGAGGGGATGGAGATCATCACGCACTCTGAGCGTGTTGTGAACTATCGCCGGACGATTCTGGAGATGCTCTATGCGGAGCGCAATCATGTCTGCTCTGTCTGCGTCTCCAACGGTCACTGCGACCTGCAAGGGCTTGCTTCGAAGTGCGGGTTGGAGTATGTGCACCTGCCATATATGACCCCCCGCCTGAAAATTGACGCCTCGCATGAGCGGTTCGTCTACGATCCGAACCGCTGCGTTCTGTGTACGCGCTGCGTGCGGGTCTGCGACGAGATCGAAGGGGCGCATACCTGGGATGTGATGGGGCGCGGCGTGGAGGCGCGGGTTGTGACCGATCTGGGGCAGCCCTGGGGCGAATCGGAGACCTGCACTGGATGCGGCAAATGCGTCCATGTCTGCCCGACCGGCTCGCTGTTTGAGAAGGGCAAGTCGGTGGCGGAGATGGAGAAACGCCGCCAGTTCCTACCCTATCTGACCGTGATGCGGGAGGTGAAGAGATGAGCCGCGTGAAAGTCGCCACCGTCTGGCTCGATGGCTGCTCCGGCTGCCATATGTCGTTTCTGGATATGGACGAGGCGCTGATTGATGTGGGCAAAAAGATCGAACTGGTCTACAGCCCGTTGGTGGATAATAAGGTCTTCCCGGATATGGTGGATGTCTCCATTGTGGAGGGAGCCGTCAGCAGCGAGGAGGATCTGCACAAGATCAAGATGGTGCGCGAACGCACCAGGGTTCTGGTCGCTCTGGGCGATTGCGCCGTCACCTCCAATGTGCCGGGGATGCGCAATCCGTTCGGTGTCGGGCCGATACTTCACCGCGCCTATTCGGAGAACGTCTCGATACAGCCGAGGACTCCCACGCAGGTGATTCCTCCCCTGCTGCCGCGCGCCCGACCGATTCATTCGGTCGTGACGGTGGATGTGTTTGTTCCGGGATGCCCTCCCTCCGCCGACACCATTCACTTTGTGCTCAGCGAACTGCTGGAAGGACGTATGCCCGACCTGAGTCAGAGGACTCGATTCGGAGCCTGATCTTCGAGGAACAGACATCTATCCAGGGGTGATCCTATGCTTACCTTCCGTGTCGTTTTACCTGATGAATTGGAGGCGGTCAAGCGCGAGGTGAAGCCGGTGTTCTTCTCCGGCGATGAGACGGTCATCGAAGAGAACTTCCAGGAGCACGCGGACGGCTCCAGCACCTCCATTCTGGGCTATGAGGAGGGAAGGCTGGTCGGGATCGTAACGATACGCTGGAAATCGCGCTACCCGCCTTTTGCGGCGGCGGGTATTCCGCTCATACAGAATATCGAGATCGCATATACTGATCGCGGGCGTGGACTGGGCGGCTTGATGCTGGAACGCGCCGAACAGGAGATCGCGCAGCGATGCAGATACGCCGGGCTGTGCGTGGGCATTTTTGATGCGTATGGTCCGGCGCAGCGGCTCTACGTCAAACGGGGATTTATTCCGGATGGCCGCGGCGTCTGCCGGGGCAGCGAGCCGCTGAAAGAGGGAGAGACGGTGCAGGTGGATCATGACCTGCTGTTGTGGCTGGTCAAGGACGTATCCGGTATGCAGTTGGAAGAGACGGCTTAAGGCGCGGGAGCGATGCGCCCCCGCATGAGGCATATTCCGGACCGGCGATCAAACGTCTCCGGTCCACGGTGATGGCAACAAAGGAGTTCGACCATGGAGCCGCTGGAGAGCCTTCTTGTTACGCATCCCTTTACGGAAGGGCTGTCCGCAGAGCACCTTCAGACCATTATGGAGTGTTCGCAGCATGTTCATTTTCAGCCCCGGCAGATGATTTTTCGAGAGGGACAGGAGGCGAACGCCTTCTATCTTGTCCTGACCGGAAGCGTCGCGCTGGAGATCTTCTATCTGGAGCCGGGACCGATTACGGTGCAGACGGTCGGACCCGGAGAGGTCATGGGATGGTCCTGGCTGGTTCCGCCCTATCGCTGGAAGTTTGATGCCCGTGCGCAGGAGCGCACCGAGGCGATACAGGTGGATGCTGTCAGACTGCGCGAGCTTCTGAATCAGGAGCAGAGCCTGAGCGCAGAACTACTACAGAGATTTGCGCTGGTGATGGATCAGCGTCTTCTCGCAACCCGCCGGCAGCTACTCGACAGTTATGCCGTCCGACACTGACGGCAGGCGAAGGGAATACCATCATGAGCACATCCGCTTCGCAGACGCAGGAGACCGCCATCCTGCAGGCAGATGATCTCCAGCATCTGCTGGAGGCGCTGCATGCGCGGCACTACCAGGTGATCGGACCGACGGTATCCGACAACGCCGTCGTCCTGGAGGAGATACGTTCCGTTTCAGACCTGCCCGTCGGATGGACAGATGAACAGGAGGGAGGCGTCTATCGCCTGAGGCGGCGCGAGGATGACGCCTTTTTCGGCTATGTTGTCGGACCTCGCTCCTGGAAGCAGTTCTTACACCCGCCCGATCTGCGGCTATGGCGCGCGCGGCGGGAGAATGGCAATCTGCAGTTTATGCTGGATTCGGAGGAGGCGCCGAAGATGGCGTTTCTGGGCGTGCGTCCGTGCGAACTGGAGGCGATTGCGGTTCAGGATCGGGTCTTTCTGGGCAAGAACTACGTAGATCCGATCTATGCCGAGCGGCGGCAACGCCTCTTTGTCATTGTCGTTCAGTGCGCGCAGGCGAGCGGAACCTGTTTCTGCGCTTCGATGGGAACCGGTCCCTGCGCGGAGTCGGGCTACGATCTGGCGCTGACGGAGGTTATCGGCAAGCGAGCGCACCATTTTCTGGTCGAAGTCGGTTCCGAGCGCGGCGCGGAACTGTTGAAAGAGATTCCGCATGAACCCGCGACCGAGGCGCAGATCGCGCAGGCGCGGGCGATCAGCAGGCAGACCGCGCAGCAGCAGAGCCGGACGATGGACACCGAGGGTTTGAAAGAGCTTCTCTATCGCAGCTATGAACATCCTCACTGGGAGGAGGTCGGAGCGCGCTGCCTCACCTGCGGCAACTGCACGATGGTCTGCCCGACCTGCTTCTGCATGACGGTGGAAGACCGCGTGGATCTGGCGGGAAGAAACGCCGAGCGACGGCGCCATTGGGATTCGTGTTTTATGATGGACTTCTCGTACATTACGGGCGGCAGCGTGCGCTACTCTCCCGCGGCGCGCTACCGTCAGTGGATGACCCACAAACTCGCCACCTGGCACGATCAGTTCGGCGTGTCCGGGTGCGTGGGGTGCGGGCGGTGCATCACCTGGTGTCCGGTCGCGATTGATCTCACCGAGGAGGTCCGCGCATTGCGAGGAAAGTCTCGGGGTTCAAAGGAGAAAACCCATGAAAACGCTTGAGCGCGTTCTGCTGGATCACCCCTTTACGCAGGGGCTGGCTTCGGAGTATGTGCAGGTCATTGCCGGATGCGCGACCAACGTCGTCTTTGAGCCAGGACAGGTGATTTTCCGTGAAGGCGAGGAGGCGGATCGGTTCTATCTGCTTCGACACGGCCGGGTTGCGCTGGAGATTCATATGGAGCAGGGGCCCATCGTCATTCAGACCATCAGCGAAGGCGATGTGCTGGGATGGTCGTGGCTGGTTCCGCCCTACCGATGGCGTTTCGACGCCCGCGCCCTGGAGGTCACCCGCGCGCTGGCGCTGGATGGAACCTGTCTGCGGAAGAAGTGCGACGATAATCCGGCGATGGGGTATGAGCTGCTGAAGCGTTTCACGCTGGTGCTGGAGGAGCGACTTCAGGCGACCCGCCTGCAGCTTCTCGATATGTACGGGCATAAGGAGAGGAAGCCAAAATGACGACTCCTCTGCTGGAGAACGCCTCCGGGGTGTGGGAGCCGCCCGTCATCGAGGCGCACGAAGCCGCTCCCATGCTTCCGCGCCCCTATGTGGTGAATCGCGTGCGACAGGAGACGGAAGACACCTTTACGGTGGAGCTTCAGTCCGCCGACGGCGCGAAGCCGTTTCGTTTCAAGCCGGGACAGTTCAATATGCTGTATGTGCTGGGCGTGGGAGAGATTCCCATCTCTATCTGCGGCGATCCCTCGCGTCCGGATACGCTGGTGCATACCACCCGCGCCGTCGGGGTGGTGACCCGCGCCATGCGCCGCCTCAAACCCGGCGACGTGCTGGGCGTGCGCGGACCGTTCGGCAGCGCGTGGCCCGTTGAAGAGGCGGCAGGTAACGATGTGGTGATTGTGGCGGGAGGCATCGGGCTGGCTCCGCTGCGAACCGCCCTCTACAATATGCTCCACGAGCGGCAGAAGTACGGCAAGATCGTGCTTCTCTACGGAACCCGCAGTCCCAATGATATTCTTTATCGCCGCGAGGTGGAGAAGTGGCGCTCTCACTTCGATCTGGAGGTCTATGTGACGGTGGATCGCGCCAGTGACCGCTGGCGGGGCAACGTCGGGGTGGTGACCGCGCTGATCTCCCGCGCCCCGTTCGATCCGCTCAGTACTGTCGCCTTTATCTGTGGACCGGAGGTGATGATGCGTTTCGCCGTGCTGGAACTGCAGAAACGCGGCGTGGACGCGCAGAATATCTACCTTTCGATGGAGCGGAATATGAAGTGCGCGGTCGGAATCTGCGGTCACTGTCAGTTCGGTCCCTGGTTTGTCTGCAAGGATGGTCCGGTCTATCGCTACGATGTGATCGAGCCGTTCTTCGGAAAGCGGGAGGTGTGAGATGGAAGTAGCCAGAAAACCCAGACTCGCCGTCTGGAAATTCGCCTCCTGCGATGGCTGCCAGCTCAGCCTGCTGGACTGCGAGGAGGAGCTGCTGACCGTTGCCGGAGCGGTCGAGATCGCCTATTTCCCGGAGGCGTCGCGGGCGGTTCTCAAGGGTCCTTACGATATTTCGCTGGTCGAAGGCTCGATCACGACGCCGCACGATGCCGAACGCATTCATCAGGTGCGCCGCGCCTCCAAGTTTCTGGTGACCATCGGCGCTTGCGCGACGGCGGGCGGCATTCAGGCGCTGCGCAACTTCAAGGACGTGCGCGAGTTTCACCGGGTCGTCTACGCCTCGCCGCACTATATCGAGACGCTCAATAAATCCACCCCGATTGCGGACCATGTCTTCGTGGACTTTGAACTGCGGGGCTGCCCGATCAACAAGCATCAACTGGTGGAGGCGCTGAACGCGCTGCTGCATGGACGCAAGCCCAACACCCCCGCTCACAGCGTCTGCACCGAGTGCAAGCGTCGGGGAGTTGTCTGCGTGATGGTGGCGAACGGGACGCCCTGCCTGGGTCCGGTGACGCACGCGGGATGCGGCGCGCTCTGTCCCGCCTACCATCGCGGCTGCTATGGCTGTTTCGGTCCGAAAGAGAGTCCTAATCCGGCCTCTCTGGCGGACTGGTGGAAACAGCATGGCGTCTCCGACCCGCAGCTTGTCCGCCTGTTCCGCAGCTTTAACGCCTACGCGGAGCCGTTCCGAAGGGAGAGTGAAGCTCATGAGCCATCGAGCAGTTAGAGTGCCCTATCTCGCCCGTGTGGAAGGGGAGACGGCGCTGGAGATCAAGATCAAGGACGGCAACGTTAACGATGTTCGCCTGAAGATATTCGAGCCGCCGCGTTTCTTTGAGGCGTTCATGCGCGGGCGCGACTACAGCGAAGCTCCCGATATCACCGCCCGTATCTGCGGAATCTGCCCGGTCGCCTACCAGATGAGTTCGGTGCATGCGATGGAGGATGCTTTCGGCGCGAAGGTGGAGGGGCAGCTTCGCGAACTGCGCCGCCTGCTCTACTGCGGCGAGTGGATCGAAAGCCATGTGCTGCATATCTATCTGCTGCACGCGCCGGACTTTCTGGGGTTTCAGGACGCCATTCAGATGGCGCACGCGCATCCGGAGGCGGTGGAGCGCGCTCTGAAGCTGAAAAAGATCGGCAACGACATTGTCCAGCTGCTCGGCGGACGCGAGATCCATCCGATCAATGTGCGCGTGGGCGGCTTCTATCGCGTGCCGACAAAACGCGAACTGGAGACACTGGTAGAGCCGCTTGAGTGGGCGGTGGAAGCGGCGGAGGAGACGATACGCTGGTCCTCCACGCTGCCCTTTCCCAATTTTGAGCGTGCCTATGAGTTCGTCGCGCTGCGCCACCCGGATGAATATCCCTTCTGCGAGGGGCGGCTGGTCTCCAACCGGGGGCTGGATATCGCCATCCGGGAGTTCGAAGAGTTCTTCATGGAAGAACACGTTCCCTACACGAACGCGCTTCACTCCGCGCATCGAAAGCGCGGAGCCTACCATGTGGGACCGCTGGCGCGCTACAACCTCAATTATGATCGGCTGACTCCGCGGGCGCAGGCCGCCGCGCAGTCAGTCGGACTGCCGCCGATGTGCTTCAATCCGTTCAAGAGCATCATCGTGCGCGCTGTTGAGACGCTCTATGCCTGCGAAGAGGCGCTGCGAATCATCGCGCAGTATAGCCGCCCGGCGGAGGCGGCGGTGACGATGACGCCGAAAGCCAGCACCGGTTGCGGCTGCTCGGAAGCCCCGCGAGGTCTTCTGTATCATCGCTATACGCTCGATGATCAGGGGCTGATTACCAGCGCGAAGATCGTCCCGCCGACTTCGCAAAACCAGAAGACCATTGAGAACGACCTGCGCGAGTTTGTGCCGACGGTGATGCACCTGTCGGATGATGAGTTAACCTGGCAGTGCGAGCAGGCTGTTCGCAACTACGACCCCTGCATCTCCTGCGCCACGCATTTTCTCAAGCTGAACGTGACACGGGAGTAGGTTCACATACCCGCTTTCCGTCTTCAACGGGGCAGACGGAGAGCGGGAGTTGAAAGACTCGCATGATCTATGTGATCGGCATCGGCAATCGGTTTCGGGGAGACGACGGCGCGGGTCTGGCGGTCGCCCGCGCGCTCCGTGAGATGGCTTTGCCGGATGTTACGGTTCTGGAGCAGGACGGTGACGCGGCAGCCCTGTTGGAGATCCTTAAGACCGGAGAGCCGCTATATATTGTGGATGCAGTCTGCTCCGGCGCCGCAGCCGGAACCCTGTTTCGGCTGGATGTAACCGATTCGCCGCTTCCGATGTCGCTGCGCTCTGGCGGCTCGACTCATGCCCTTGGGGTAGCGGAGGCGCTTGGCTTGAGCCGTGCGCTGGGCTACCCGCCCGCTCGCCGGGTGATCTACGGGATCGAGGGCAAGGACTTTGCGTATGGAGACTCTCTCTCCCCATCCGTGCGTTCTGCCGTCGAGAAGACGGCGGCGGCGATTCGGGATGAGTTGATTCAGATAACCTCTTAGAAAGCAGATGCAGTACATGGACGTGGCAAACCTGATCCGGTCGGTCTCCCCTGGCACGCTGATCGGGATTCTGGTATTGCTGCCCGCGCTTTCCGGGCTGATGGTCTTCGCTTTGCGCCGTAATGCCGTGCGCGTGGGAATCGTCATTTTAACGGCGTGGGTGGTGACCGGAGCCTCCCTGATGCTCTTTTTATGGGGAGCGATGGAGCAGCGTTCTCTTCCCTTTACGCCTCCGCCGTTGTCGGGAGTCTCCTGGGACAGACTGATCTTCCTGGCGGACGGCGCGTTGCTGCTGCTCTTCTGCATACTCGGCATTGTACGGCGCAGTCCCCTGATCTTTTCGCTGGCTCTGCTTCAGGCGCTTGGTTTCCTGTGGCTGGAGGCGGGGATCAAGCCTCCGCATACGGAATCCGCCCCGCTGATTGCGGACTGGCTGGCGATCATCATGGTTCTGATCGTTTCGATCATCGGCATGATTATCGCCACCTACGCGCTTCCCTATATGCGCGATCATGAGGCGCGCCATCAGATTCACACCAGCCGAAAGCCCCGTTTCTTCCTCTTCCTGCTGCTCTTTCTGGGAGCCATGAACGGGCTTCTGCTGGCGGACAATCTGCTCTGGCTTGCCTGCTTCTGGGAGTTGACCACGCTCTGCAGCTTTATGCTGATCCGTCACGACGGGACGGAGGAGGCGCAGAGAAATGCGGATCGCGCGCTCTGGATGAACCTTCTGGGGGGCGTGGCGATGATTGCAGGGATTCTGCTGCTGGCGGGAAGAGGAGAGCCGCTCTCCGTGCGGCAGGTTCTGGCGAACAGCGCGAGCGGCGCAGCGACGCAGACGGCGCTGCTTCTGCCGATGGCTTGCTTCTGTCTGGCGGGCTTCACCAAGTCGGCGCAGATGCCCTTCCAGAACTGGCTGCTGGGCGCGATGGTCGCCCCGACGCCGGTCTCCGCGCTGCTGCACTCCAGCACGATGGTCAAAGCAGGCGTCTATCTGATCGTTCGGTTCGCTCCGGCGTTCCACAACACCTATCTGAGCGATATGGTCGCCTTTGTGGGCGGGTTCTCGTTTGTGGCGGGCGCGTTCCTGGCGATAGGCAAGACCAACGCCAAAGCGGTGCTGGCCTATTCGACCATCTCCAATCTGGGGCTGATTATCGCCTGTGTCGGGCTGAATACGCCTCTGGCGATGACCGGCGCGGTGATGCTGATTATCTTTCACTCCATCTCCAAAGGGATGCTGTTTATGGCGACCGGAGTGGTGGAGCAGCATATTCATACCCGCGATATCGAAGAGATGCAGGGACTTGTCAGCACCATGCCGCTCACGACCAGCCTGATGGTGATCGGCATTCTCTCGATGCTGCTGCCACCGTTTGGAGTATTGATCGCCAAACTGGTCGCGCTGGAAGCCTCGATTCAGCTGCCGGTGCTGTTGATTCTGCTGATTCTGGGCAGCACGATGACCGTCGTCTTCTGGACGAAGTGGACGGGACGCCTGTTGACCTCGGCTCCCAGCACGCCCCGGTGGGGGATCGAGCGTCTGCACAGCATGTATCTGGTTCCGCTGCTGCTGCTGACCTCCGGCGCGGTGATCTTCAGCCTGCTGGTGGTTCCGGTTCTGACGCAGCTTGTGATTCCGGCGGTGACGCAGTACTATCAGGCGATCAGCCCGACGACGGCACAGGCTATTCCGATGGGAGAGGTGCTGCGATTTCCCTGGCTTCCGTTTGCGCTGGCTCTGCTGGCGGCGGTGTTGATACCGCTCTGGATCATGCGGGCGCGCAAGCCGCAGGTGCGGGAGGTCTATCTTTGCGGAGAGCAGGTCAGCGGGCTGCCGACCGTCACCTTCCGCGCCGCCGGAGAAGAGAAGACCGAACTGCTTATCAGCGGCTACTACTTTGAGTCGTGGGTCGGCGAGGAGACGCACCGCCGCTGGATGACGGCGGTCGGCGTTGTGTTGTGTATTCTGCTGTTCGGGACGGCTTCTCTATGGAAGTAGAGCGCATCCTGCTTGCGCTGGCGGTACTGCTGATCGCCCCGATAGTCGGAGGCGCACTGACAGGAGTAGATCGAAAGCTGACGGCGCGCATGCAAAAACGCGCGGGTCCGCCCCTGATGCAGCCTTTCTACGATGTGGTGAAGCTGTTTTCCAAGCAGAGGCTCGTTGTCAACGGCTTTCAGTCGGTCAGCGTTTCGGTCTATCTGGCTTCGATGGCGCTGAGCCTGGTGCTTTTGACGCTGGGGATGGATATGCTGGTGATGCTTTTCGTGCTGGCGCTGGGAAGCGTCGCGCTGATTCTGGGAGGCTTCAGCGTGAAGTCGCCCTACAGTCAGATGGGCAGCCAGCGCGAAGTGCTTCAACTGCTTGCCTATGAGCCGCTGCTGGTGTTGATGGTGGTCGCCGTCTATCTGAAGACTGGCAGTTTCGCCGCCAGCAGCGTGATGTCGCTCCGGCAGCCATTGATCTATTCGCTTCCGCTCTTTGTCATCACGATGATACTGGTGATGGCGATCAAGCTGCACAAATCGCCGATGGACATCTCCGGCTCGCATCATGCTCATCAGGAGCTTGTGCGCGGCATCTATACGGAGTTCTCCGGTCCGCAGCTTGGGCTGATCGAGATCGCGCACTGGTACGAGTTGGTCTTTCTGCTGGGGTTTGCGGCGCTGTTCTGGCACACGAATCTCTTTTGCGGCGCGCTGCTGGCGCTTGCCTGCTATTTCGCTGTGATTGTCATAGACAACATAACGGCGCGCATGACCTGGCGATGGATGCTCCGCGTCACCTGGCTGTTCGGGATCGGAGCCTCCCTGCTGAACCTGTTCTTGCTCTATGGAATCGCGGGACGTTAGGAGAGACGCCCGCCCGAAAACAACCGACTATTCAGGATGTGTCATGTTTAATTTTGTAAAAATATGCCGGAAGAAATCTCCCTGGATCGTTCACTTCGACGCGGGGGCGTGCAATGGCTGTGATATTGAGGTGCTTGCCTGTCTGACGCCGGTCTACGATGTCGAGCGATTCGGCATCATCAACGTGGGCAACCCCAAACATGCCGATGTGCTGGTGGTCACGGGAACCTGCAACCGGCGCAACGCCCGCGTGCTGAAGAACCTCTATGAGCAGATGCCCGAACCGCGCGCGGTGGTGGCGGTGGGAGCCTGCGCCCTCTCCGGCGGGATTTTTCATGAGTGCTATAATGTTTTAAAAGGAGTGGACGGCATTCTCCCGGTGGATGTCTATGTGCCGGGCTGCGCGCCCCGCCCGGAGGCGATTGCCGAGGGCGTTCTGATGGCGATGGAGCGAGTCGAACAGCGCAGCGAGGAGCCGCGTTCGGAGAAGCGGATGAAAACGGCGGAAACGGAGAAGACGCGATGAGCGAAGCGCCCGGCGGAACGGCTCTGCCCGATATCGAGGCGTGCGAAGAGGTCGCGCTCTCTCTTCTGCGCGATGCCGTGCAGCGGTGTCGGGATCAACGCCTGCGGTTTATCACCATTACCTGCATGGATATGGGCGAAACCTTCGCCCTCTACTACCATTTCGATGAGAAGCTGACGATGCGGCATCTTCTGGTCTTCGCGCCGCGCGACGCCGAAGTGCCCAGCATCAGCGACATCTACTTCGCCGCCTTTCTGGTGGAGAACGAGATCAAAGAGCTATTCGGGGTTCATATCACCGGGATTGCGATTGACTATCACGGTCATCTGCTGTTGACGGAGGACAACGAACCGACGCCGATGGTGAAGATCAGGATGGAGGGATAATCGTCGTGGCATTGAAAACCGTCATCCCGTTTGGTCCGCAGCACCCGGTACTGCCCGAACCGATCCAGTTGAAGCTGGTGATGAGGGACGAGGTGGTTGTGGAGGCGATTCCGCATATCGGCTATGTTCATCGCGGGGTAGAGAAAGCCGCTGAGAAGATGGACTATGTGCAGAACGTCTTTCTGGTGGAGCGAATCTGCGGGATATGCAGCTTCCTGCATGCGCTGTGCTACTGCGAAGCCATCGAAAAACTGCTTCCCTGCGAGGTTCCGGCGCGCGCGCGTTACCTGCGGGTGATCTGGGGAGAGCTTCACCGGCTGCAGAGTCAGCATCTCTGGCTGGGACTCTTCGCCGACGCTTTCGGCTATGAGAGCCTGTTCATGGAGTTCTGGCGCAACCGCGAGATGGTGATGGATCTGTTTGAGAAGACGGCAGGGAGCCGAATCATCATCTCCACCTGCAGTATCGGCGGGGTTCGCCGCGACATCAGCGACGAGCATCTGGAGGAGATACTGCAGACTCTCAAAGAGGTGGAGCGGGCGCTGGATCGTTCGATCCCGGCGCTTCTGGATGACTACACGGTACGGAAGCGGCTCGTGGGGAAAGGCGTTCTGACGGCGGAAAAGGCGGTCGAACTCGGCGCGGTCGGTCCGGTGCTGCGCGCCAGCGGGATCGCCGAAGACACTCGCCTGACCGGTTATGCGGCGTATGATGAACTGGATTTCAAGCCGGTGGTGGAGACTGCCGGAGACTGTTACGCCCGCGCAAAGGTGCGCGCGCTGGAGTGTTACCAGGGAATCGAACTGATACGTCAGGCGATTCAGCGGCTGCCGGACGGCGATATCGCCGCCAGACCGCGCGGGCGTCCCAATGGTAAAACCGTGACGCGGGTAGAGCAGCCGCGCGGCGAACTGCTCTATCTGGTGGCTGCCAACGGCTCCCAGAAACTGGAACGAATGCGGGTACGAACGCCGACGTTCGCCAATGTTCCGCCGCTGGTGGCGATGCTGCCGGGCTGCGAGTTTGCCGACGTGCCCGTTATCACTCTTTCCATTGACCCGTGCATAAGCTGCACGGAACGCTGAACTGAAAGCGAATCGTTCTCGAATGCGAATGCTGCGCCATGTGATGAACAATCTCTTCTCCCGACCGAGCACCCGCCTGGAGCCGCAGAGACGCGCCTCGATCCCCGGAGTGCGCGGGACCGTCGCATTCGAGACTGCTGACTGCGTCTACTGCGGAGCCTGCGGCTTGCGCTGTCCCGCCAAAGCGATAGAGGTGGATCGTCCTTCCAAAACCATCTCCTTCGACCTGTTCAAATGCGTGGGGTGCGCCTGCTGCGTGGAGGCGTGCAAAAAAGGATGCGTACAGATGCAGGAGGCGTATGCGCATCCGTCCTACCAGAAGCCCGACATCCTTTTCCAGGGAGCGCCTGTTCTCAAAAAGGAGGAGAAAAAGCTCGATCCCGCCTGAGACGTATCCGCTTCCTGATTGCCAGAGATACGAAGCACCTGTAACCAAGAGAGATATCATGAGTAAAACGGTTTCCATTGATCCCATTACGCGCATCGAGGGACACGCCAAGATCACCATTCACATGGCGGATGATGAGACGGTCTCGGAAGCGCGGCTGCATATCACCCAGTTTCGCGGTTTCGAGAAGTTCTGCGAGGGGCGTCCCTTCTACGAGATGCCGTCGCTGATGGCGCGTATCTGCGGCATCTGTCCGGTGAGTCACCTGATCGCCTCCGCTAAAGCCTGCGATGCGCTGCTGGCGGTCGGCATACCGGAGACCGGCGCAAAGCTGCGTCGGATTATGAATCTGGCGCAGCTTCTTCAGTCGCACGCCCTCAGCTTCTTCCATCTCTCCGCTCCGGACCTGCTGCTCGGATGGGACTCGCCCCCGGATAAGCGCAACGTTTTCGGCTTGATGACCAGCCACCCGGACACCGCGCGCGACGGCATTCGTCTGCGCAAGTTCGGGCAGCAGATTATCGAGTGGCTGGGCGGAAAGCGCATCCATCCGGCGTGGGTGGTTCCGGGCGGTGTCAGCGACCCGTTGACGCCGGAGCGCCGCGAGGATATTCGCGCTATCCTGCCGGAGGCGATGTCCATTATCCATCATACACTGCACTGGTTCAAGCCTGCGCTGAAGAACTACACGGAAGAGGTCAGCCATTTCGGCAACTTCCCGTCGCTCTTTATGGGGCTGGTCACTCCCACCGGCGAACTGGAGCACTATGACGGGCTGCTGCGGATCACCGCGCCGGACGGCAAGCTGGTGGTATCCGATTTCGATCCTGCCGAGTATCAGGAGTTTATCGGGGAGGCGGTGGAGGACTGGTCTTATCTGAAGTTCCCCTACTTCAAACCGCACGGCTATCCCGGCGGACTCTACCGGGTCGGACCGCTGGCGCGTCTGAACAGCGTGCAGAAGTGCGGAACGCCCCGCGCCGACACGGAACTGCAGGAGTTTCTCGCTCTGCCGAAAGAGGAACGCTTCAGCTCCTTCCATTTCCACTATGCGCGCCTGATCGAGATACTCTATGCTATCGAGCGAATCCGCGAACTGCTGGATGATCCGGATATCCTCAACCCGCACGTCCGCGCCTTTGCCGAGCCGAACCGGATGGAAGGTGTGGGCGTCTCGGAAGCGCCGCGCGGCACGCTCATCCATCACTACCGGATTGACGACGACGGGCTGATAACCTGGGCAAACCTGATTATCGCGACCGGACATAACAATCTGGCGATGAATCGGGGGATCACGCAGGCGGCGAAAGAGTATATCCGGGGACCGGAGATTCCGGAGGGAATGCTGAACCGGGTGGAGGCGGTTATTCGCACCTACGATCCCTGCCTCAGCTGCTCGACCCATGCGGCCGGGCAGATGCCGCTGGAGGTGACTCTGGTCAGTCCCGGCGGAGAAATTCTCCAGACGATTGTCAGGAACTGATGCGGCTGATTATCGGTTATGGTAATACGCTGCGGGGAGATGATGCGGCGGGGCGGCTGGCGGTCGAAGCGATTGCCGAACGGCAGTATCCGGGAGTAAAGACGCTCTCGGTGCATCAACTGATGCCGGAACTTGCCGCCGAGATTGCGGAGGCGGAGTGCGTGGTATTTATAGACGCCTCCGCCTCCGGGGAGCCGTTTCAGGGAATGGCTCCGCTGACTCCCGCGCCTTCCCATGCTGCGCTGACGCACTATATTGATCCCTGCGGACTGCTCATGATGGCTTCCGTCCTTTACCGGGCGAATCCCGCCGCCTATATAATCACAATACCGGCGGAAGATTTCCGCATCGGCTCGCCGTTGTCAGACATCTCCCGTGAAGGAGTGCTTGCCGCCATCGAAACGATGGACGCTTTTTTGCATGGACTGAACGGAAAGGGAGAAGCAAGGAATGCACGAGGTCAGCATTATGCAGAGCGCGCTGGAGATCGCGATTGAACGGGCGCAGCGCATGGGCGCGCATCGTATCAGCGCGCTGGGGCTGCGCATCGGGGAGTTGTCGGGAGTGGTGCCGGATGCGCTGGAGTTCGCATTTGAGGCGCTCAAGCAGGATACGCCCGCACAGAGCGCGAAACTGGTGGTGGAGACGGTTCCTCTCGTCCTCTACTGCTCTGCCTGTGACCGCGAGTTCACGCCGGATGGATACTGGTACGAGTGCCCGACGTGCCGAAACCGGCGCACCGAGATCCGCCAGGGGCGTGAACTGGACGTGACCTATGTGGAACTGGCGGTGGAACGGCACTGAACCGCCTCAGAAGGAGTCTGACTATGGATGGGGCGCAGAGCCGGATCGTCGTGGAGATCGGCGAATCGGTACTGGGGCGCAACGCGGAATTAGCCGCTCTTCACCGGAAACGGTTTCAGGAGAGCGGCTTGCGCGTTCTCAATATCGTCTCGTCTCCCGGCTCCGGCAAGACAGCGCTGCTGGAGCGCACCCTGACGGAACTGCGTGACCGCATCCGAATAGGCGTGATTGTTGGCGACCTTCAGACCGATAACGATGCGCGCCGGCTGCAGGACAAGGGCGCGCCAGTCGTGCAGGTCACCACCGGCGGCTACTGCCACCTCGATTCAAATATGATCGCCCGCGCGATGGAGGCGATGGATCTGCGTCCGCTCCAGATGCTGATTATTGAGAATGTGGGGAATCTCGTCTGCCCGGCTTCCTACGATCTGGGGGAGATGGCGCGAGTTGTTCTGGTCTCGGTCACCGAGGGCGAGGACAAGCCGCTGAAATACCCGGTGATCTTTGAGCGCGCCGACGTGGCGCTTATCACCAAGATGGACATTGCCGCCGCTGTCGGCACGGATATGGAGGCGCTGCGGCGCAACATTCAGCAGGTCGCCCCGCGCGCCCGGCAGTTCGAACTGTCGTCGCGTTCCGGGGAGGGAATGGAGGCGTGGTATCGCTATCTGGAGGGGCTTGTAGCCTGAGATCGAACGATAAAAGCGAACCGCCGCGGGGCGTCTGCCCTGCGGCGGTTCTATTGTCGGAAGACCCCCTCAATCCATCGCGTTGACCGCTTCCACCATTGCCATCAGGTAGCCGATGGCGTAGGCGCGTCCTCGATGTCCCCAGGGCGAGTCGTTGACCATGCGCGGCACATGGTCATCCAGCAAAAACCCTTTGAAACCGGACTTCTTGAGCGCCCGGACGACCTCCAGGATGTTGTTGTTGCCCTCGTTAATAAAGCACTCCGTGAAGTTGTCCGCGCCTCCCTGCACATCCCGCAGATGGACATAGAGCAGCCGTCCGCGCGGACCGAACCACTCGATAGACTCCATCACGCCTGCACCGGCGCGCATCGCCGACCAGTTGCCGTGACAGTAGTCCAGTCCATGCATGGGGCTGTTGTGGCGGTCTATCGCCTGCCGGAATCCCTCAAACGTCCCGAAAAGCCGGGCGACTCCCGCCAGCATCGGAATGGGGGGATCGTCCGGATGCAGCGCCATATGCACGCCTGCCTCCTCGCAGACAGGAAGAATGCGCTCCAGATACCAGTCGTAGTTCGCCCACATCTCTTCTGCGGTGTAGATTCGTCCGTGAGAGAACGGCGCATCCTTCACCTTCTGGAAATCAAAGGCGGTCGAGAGCGCGCCCCCGCGGATCGGGACGGCGGTATCGGTGCGCCAGACCCCATTGGGCATCCAGTGATACCCGAAGATCGGAATGCCCGCCCTGCCGATGTTGCGGATTGTGGCGATCATGTTCTCTAACTGCCGTTCGCGTCCCGGCAGCCCCAGCATAATCCTGTCGTAGAACGAAACCGGCACATTCTCCAGACAGATCAGGCGCAGTCCATGCGACTCGGCGCGCTCACGCAGCCCCTTCAGGTCTTCGTACTCCCATCGCTCGGTTCCGGGCAGGCGGGGCGTATTCAACTGCACATCTTTGATCCCGCACTGCACGGCAAAAGCCATGTACTCCTCGCTTAACTCGCTGTTCTGACCGATGCCGACACGCATCGGCAGCTCTTCCAGATTTATCATGGCGTCTCCTCCCTGTCGCTGATCGGCTTCCGGGCAATCGTCGCGAGAGTCCCGGCATCATGGCGTATCGTGAGGATACTCTAACAGAACCGCCGCGCCCTGACAATACCTGATCGTGAAAAGTTACACTTTCTTTGCGCGAGCGCGCCCCTCTGCGTTGACGCAGGCATGTAAATAGAGGTAAAATTTGTGCTCAAATTCTGTCCCTGTCCCCTCACAGTGCAGGAGGTATTACGATGTTCTGTGTGCGAAAGGGGAGCGTTGCGGGGACGCTCTTATTACTCATGCTGACGGCGGTCGCGCAGGCGCAGGCTCCCTTTATCCACCCTACCTACCGTTTCGGCTTCACTCCTCCCGCAGGCTGGATACAGAAAGCCCACCCGGATGCGGTGGCGGTCTTTATGGAACCACGCCGCGTTCCTGCGCGTACATTGCCACAGGGAAAAACGGAGTCGCATCGGGAGTTTGTGGAGCGCGTCAACCGAGCGCTGAAAACGCCGTCGAACGCCGCCACGTTTACCGCCAACATCACGATTGTCACGCGCCCGCTGGGAAATATGACCCTGGAGGAGTATGCGCGGCATACGCGCACCGAGGCATCTCGATCCAAATCCTACCGTATTCTGAAAGAAAGCCGACGGAAGCTGGGCGGTCTACCCGCCGTAGAGCGCATGGTTCGGCTCTCGATACCGGGCGATCCTCCGGTTCAGATCCGCGAATGGACCTGTATTCGCGACGGGCAGCTATTTGTCATCACGCTCGCCGCGGAGCCGGCAACCTTTGCCCGTTACTCGACCGAGTTTGATAAGGTGATCGCCAGTTATACCTGGAAGTAGCGCGCAGGAGAGGACGAGACGTTTACAACCCTTGCTTGAGGCGAATGCCTCTCGATGTCGCGGGCAGGTTAAAAAAACGATTATGGACTACAAGAAGACTCTGAATATCACACTGAGCGACAAAGATCCCGACGCGATGCCGCAGCGCGCCAACCTGCCGGAGCGCGAGGTCGCGCTTCAGAAACACTGGGACGCCATCGGTCTGTATCGTCTCTCACTGGAGAAAGACGCTCCGCGAGGAACCTTCATTCTGCACGACGGTCCTCCCTACTCCAACGCCAATATCCATCTGGGGCACGCTCTCAATAAGATCGCCAAAGATATCATCGTTAAGTACCGGACGATGCAGGGGTATTGCGCTCCCTATGTGCCGGGCTGGGATAATCACGGGATGCCGATAGAGAACAACGTCTCCAGAGAGTTCATGGCATCCGGCATTCGCCCGGACAAGGTGACGATGCGCAAGCGCTGCCGCGAATATGCCGCCATATGGGTGGAGAAGCAGAAGGAGCAGTTCAAACGTCTCGGCGTGCGCGGCGATTGGGATAATCCCTATCTGACCATGTCTACGGAGTTTGAGGCGAAGATCGTGGAAGTGTTCGGGCGACTGGCGGAGAAGGGGTATATCTACCGCGATCTCAAGCCGGTTCTCTGGTGCGCCCGGTGCGAGACCGCCCTCGCCGACGCCGAAGTGGAGTATGAGCCGCACACCTCCAACAGCATCTATGTGCGATTTCCTCTGTTGAGCGACCCGACAGGGCTGTTTGCGGAGACGCAAAACGCCGCAATCATTATCTGGACGACCACGCCCTGGACGATACCGGCGAACCTCGCGCTGGCGGTGCATCCCGACGCCGAGTACAGCCTCGTCGAAACAGACGGCGAGGTCTGGCTGCTGGCGCAGGCGCTGGTCGGGCGCGTGATGGAGGCGCTCGGATGCGCCGATTATACCGTTCGACAGACGGTGCAGGGAAGCGCGCTGGAGGGAATCATTGCGCAGCATCCGCTCTTTGCGCGCACCTCGCCGGTCGTGCTGGCAAACTATGTGACGATGGAGGACGGAACGGGCGTCGTCCATACGGCTCCCGGACACGGCAAAGAGGACTTCGAGACCGGCAATCGTTACGGACTGGAGGTTCTGTGTCCGGTGGACGCCTCGGGAACATTTACGGCGCAGGCGGGCGCGTCGTTTGAAGGGGCGCGGATTCTGACCGGAGAGGCGGATGAGAGGGTGCTGGAGGCGTTGAAGGAGGCGGCACATCTGCTCGCCCACAGCCGCTACGATCACAGCTATCCGCACTGCTGGCGCTGCCACAGCCCCCTGCTGTTTCGCGCCACCGTGCAGTGGTTTATGAGCATTGACCATGAAGGACACCGCCAGCGGTCTCTGGAGGCGATCAACGGGGTGAACTGGTTCCCGGCGGTCAGCATTAACCGCATCAGCGCGATGGTGGCGAATCGCCCCGACTGGTGTCTGAGCCGACAGCGCGCCTGGGGAGTCGGCATCCCGGCTTTCTACTGCCGATCCTGCGGCAGGGAGGTCATCAGCAAGAGGGCGATAGACTCCGTGCGCGATCTGGTGTCGCGAGAGGGATCGGACGCCTGGTACGCGGTTCCGGCGGAGGAGATTCTGCCCGCCGATTTCGCCTGTCCGCACTGCGGCGGTACGAAATTCGATAAGGAGACCGATATTCTGGATGTCTGGTTCGACTCCGGCTCGACCCATGTGGCGGTGCTGGAGAGTCCGCAGTGGCCCGAACTGCGCCGCCCCGCCGACCTCTACCTGGAGGGATCGGATCAGCATCGAGGATGGTTCAACTCTTCGCTGATGATCTCGGTCGGGCTGGACAACACGCCCCCTTACCACGCCGTCATTACCAACGGCTTTACGGTGGACGAGCAGGGGCGAAAGATGAGCAAGTCGCTTGGAAATGTGATCGAACCGCTGCAGGTCATGGAAAAGAGCGGCGCTGACATCCTGCGGCTCTGGGTCTCCTCGACCGACTATTTTGAGGATGTGAACAGTTCCGCGGAACTGCTGGATCAGATCGGGGAGACCTACCGGCGCATCCGCAACACGTTCCGGTTTCTGGTCAACAATCTGTATGTGATGGACTCCAGCGCGGGTGAGCCGATGCGCCGACCCTTTGATCCGACGCGGGATGCCGTGCCGGAAGAGCGGATGCTCGATCTGGATCGGTGGGCGCTGGCGCAGTTGGATCGCGTGGTGGAGGCTTGCACCGCTGGCTATGAGGTCTATGAGTTCCATCGCGTCTACCACACGATCAGCAGCTTCTGCGTGGTGGAACTGAGCGCCTTCTATATGGATGTGCTGAAGGACAGGCTCTACTGTGAGGCGTCTGACAGCCTGGAGCGGCGTTCCGCCCTGACCGCGCTCTATACGCTGGCGCATACGCTGGCGCGTCTGCTGGCTCCCATCCTGTCGCACACGGCGGAAGAGGTCTGGGGCTACCTTCAGATACCGGATAAGCCGGTCAGCGTTCAGTTAGCCGATATCCCGACCGCCGACCCGTCGCGATATGCGCAGGTGCTGGCGCGCTGGGAGCCGGTGCTGGCGATCCGGCAGAGCGTCAATCAGGCGGTGGAGACGGCGAAGCAGGAGAAGCGCATCAATAACCCGCTGGAAGCGCGGGTGGAACTGGCGACCGATTCGCAGACCTCGACCGCGCTGGAGCCTTTTGCGGAGCATCTGCCCGTCATCTTCAAGGTCTCGCAGGTCGCTCTGTCCAATGCCCGCACGGCGGAGGAGGGAACATCCATTCGGGTGGAGCCTGCCAGGGGACAGAAGTGCGCGCGCTGCTGGCTGATTAAAACCGATGTTGGAACCGATGTTACCTACGGCGACCTCTGCGGACGCTGTGCGGGCGTGATAAAAAAACTGCCGCAAAACGGCGATTGATAGCTGCGCGGGAGGGCGGCAAGCCGAACCGCGCAAAAGGAAGGGAAAATGCCTCCTCTTGACATCGAGAAATTTCGTCAGATGCTGCTGCATGAGAAGAAGCGTCTGGAGAGTGATAAGGCGTGGCTGAATGGCGGCCTCAGCGCCGATTCGGGCGAACTGGCTGATTTTGATATAAACCATCCGGGAGATACCGGAACGGAGATGTTCGAGCGCGAGAAGGATCTGGCGCTCAATGAGAATGTGGAAGATCTGCTGGAGCAGGTGAATACCGCTCTGGTGAAGGTTGAGAACGGAACCTACGGTCTGTGCGATCACTGCGGCAAGCCGATCGCCGAAGGCAGACTGGAGGCGCTTCCCTACGCCACCTTCTGCATTGTCTGTCAGAGCCGAATGGAGGGACGGTGAAGAGCGTCTGGTTCTATGTGACCGCGCTGGTAATCCTGATCGCCGATCAGATTACCAAAGAGGCGGTCATGGGCGCGATTCCCTACGGACAGAGCGTGCCGGTGCTCGGCTCTCTGTTGTCGCTGACGCCAACCCATAATACGGGAGGCGCATTCAGTCTGTTTCAGGCGAAAAACCACTACTTCGTGCTGGTCGCCTCTCTCGCCGTCATCGCGCTGCTGGTAACCTATCACCGGTTCCAGCGGCGTGATTTCTGGGCTAGCGCGGCGCTGATGATGGCGTTCGGCGGAGCCATCGGCAACCTGATAGACCGGGTGCGCTTCGGCTATGTGCGCGACTTCTTCGATATTCATGTCTGGCCCATTTTCAATATCGCCGACTCTGCCATCACCCTTGGAATCCTGATTCTCGCCTGGCACTTCCTGTTCAAGAGACCTGCCGCAACTGTCCGCGTTGAGGAGGGAGAGGGGCGTAAAGGAGAAGAAGCCGCCGGATGACGCTCTGCGGGTCTGTGCCGCCCCGCGCCGGGCAGTCGGCAGGCTGCGATCCCCGGCGGCGGACATAACCCTCTCCGGCTTCCTGAACCCGCCTATGTATCCAACCCTCTTCCACATCGGTCCGATCCCGATACGCTCCTATGGCGTCATGGTTCTGATCGGGTTTCTGCTTGCCCTCTGGTATGTGATGCGCACCGCACAGCGGCGCATGGCTGGCAGAAAGCCGGACGAACCCGGCGTCATCTCGCCGGAGCGCATCTTCGATATGTCCCTGATCGGGCTGTTTATCGGGATACTGGGAACGCGGGTCGTCTATGTGCTGCTCAACCTGGGCGAGTTTCGCCAGAATCCGCTGGATGTCTTCAAAATCTGGACCGGCGGTCTCACCTTTCTGGGCGCGCCCATCTTCGCCTTTATCTATCTTTACTGGTGCTGCCGTCGCTATCAGTATCGCTTTCTGGAACTGGCGGATCTGATCGCGCCCGCCTTTGCGCTGGGATACGCCATCGGGCGAATCGGCTGTTTCCTGAACGGCTGCTGCTACGGGCATGCCTGCGATCTACCCTGGGGAGTGCGCTTCCATTTCGAAAACGAGAGCGTCTCCTATACGACTGCCGCCAGCCATCCCACGCAGATCTACGCGACCCTCATGAGCCTGCTCACTTTCTTCCTGCTGGATCGCTGGAGCCGCCGTCCGCACCGCGATGGCGAAATTTTCCTGGGATATATCGCGCTCTACTGCCTCTACCGATTCATAGATGAAAACTTCCGCAAGGGCGCGACCGCGCAGATTTTTATCCTCGGACTGACTCATGCGCAGGTCTTCTGCGTCGCATTGCTTCCCATCGCGCTGACAGTTCTCTGGCTGCTTCGTCGTCGCTCTGCGATTCCGGCCGCCAAGGAGGCGGCTCCGTAGCCGCCTCCTGACGTTTGCCGCTCTATTGCGTTCGCTCCGGTATCTAACGGAAGATCATCACAGAGCAGGGCGACTGCTCCAGAACCTCTTTGGAGGTGCTTCCCAGCAGCAGCCGCGCCACCGAGCCGCGCCCCCGTGAACCGATCAGGATCAGGTCCGGCTGAAGGTCCTGCGTGGCATGAAAGACCGCCTGCGTTCCATCACCCGGAACCGAGACGCGGCTGTTGGCAAAGACGCCCCAGTTTGCCAGAAACCGCTTCGCCCGCGAGAGAAGCTGCTCCCCGTCCGGTTCATAATCGGCTCCGGTCACGAGCGTTAGCTCCCACTGCGCGGCGTGTGCCCATCGCGCGGCAAAGGTCAGCGCGTCCGCCGCGCCGTCCGTGCGATTATAGGCGACCAGCACGCGCCGCAGCGGGCGATAGTGACCTCGCGTCACAAGAACGGGACGGATCGCATCCAGCGCCACGCGGCTGGTTGTGCCGCCGATCAGGCGGGTTGGATGAGCGCTCTCGCCCTGCGCGCCCATTACAGTGATGTCGCACATGTCGCTGTAGAAGAGAATGCTTTTGACCACCTCCCCGCGCTCCACATGCGCAAGGAACGGAACCTGCGCCTCCTGCGTCCACTGCCGCACCTCGTCGAGAAGCTGCTCTCCCGTGCGCGTGGTCAGGTCGAGCTTCTCCTCATCCTCCATATGCGCGCTGGCATCCGTCACCTCGACCGACTCATCCTCTGCTGGAAGCGCTCCCGGGCTGACCACATGCAACCCTTCGATGGAGGCGCCGCTGAACTTCGCAAAGTCTATCGCATGGCGCGCCGCGACATCGGCTCCGTCCGAACCATCCACCGCCAGTAATATCTGTTTCATAACGCTCCTCTCTTCCCTGAACCTACTTTTACGTCGTCAATTTGGATGGCTGTCACTCTGAGCGCAGCGCTGCCCGGTGGTCATTCTGAGCGAAGCGAAGAATCTTAAGATGTCTCGCTGCGCTCGACAGGACAGCCACGCGATGCAGTCCTGTTGCCTTGAAGGAGAACAAATCGCTTGATTCTACTGCCATTACCTGTATGAAGTTCTCTCCACAAGGTTATAAAAAGCTACTCCCTCGATCCTCGCTTCAGGGGTCAATCTATCGAAAGATTCTCCAGCGCGCGCAGCAGAAAGGCGTTATCGGCGGGTTCACGGCAGGTGATTCGAACCCATCCCTGTCCACGCAGTCCCTCAACATCGGCATCCGCCGCCAGGACTCCGTGCCGCAGAAGAGCGTCTTTGAAGGCGGCGGTGGAGGCTCCCTTAAAGCGCAGGAGGAAGATGTTGGACTGTGTGGGAACGAACTCGACACCCGGCGTTTTCGTCAACGCCTCCGCGAGCGCCTGGAAGCTTTCTCGCGTGTGCCGGCGCGTCTGGACGATGTAGTCCTGATCTTCCGCAGCGACCCTCGCCAATTCAATGGAGAGTTTGGTAACGGGAAAATACTCCATCTGGCGCGCAACGGCGTCATGAACGACTTTTGAGGACATCATGGCGTATCCTATTCTCATTCCGGCAAGACCATACGCTTTGGAGAAGCTGCGAAGCACGATCAGATTCTCGTAGCGGGGCAAGAGACGCGCCGCGGAAACGAATCCTGGCAGGTCATCCGTGAACTCTCCGTATGCTTCATCCGCGACGACCATCGCGAACGTCTCTTCCGCCGCCTGCACTATGGCTTCGACTTCGGCGGCGGGAATAGCCTGCCCGGTCGGGTTATTGGGCGAACAGAGCCAGAGCATTTTGGTGGGGACGCTCTGCATCTGACGGATCACCTGTTCGGTCATACGCGGCGTCCATCGAAAGCCTTCTTCCAGGGCGAGGGGCAGATAGATGGGCAGAGCGCCGGAGCGCAGAGCGTACTCCTCAATCACGAAGAAGGTCGGGGTGGGCAGTAGAACCCGATCTCCCCACTCATAGAAGGTGTGGCAGAGAATGGAAATGAAGGAGACGACCCCGGTTCCCAGCGCGATCCAGTCTGAAGGAACGTCGTTGAGTTTCGAGAGTCGCTCTTTCAGTCGGCGCGATGATTCCGGATATTCGGAGAGATAGTGAAGCAAGTCCGCACGGGAGAGGCTGTCGAAGAACTCACGCACTCGGGGAGAGCATCCCCGGGCGTTCTCGCCTAGATCGAAGCGATGGAGCGCAGGGAGACCGTAGACACTACGCGCCTGCTCTTCCAGCGATGCGAAGTCCGTCTCCTTGCCCACATAGCCGGACACGTTTTCATAGAGCGCCTGCCGTGTGAGGGAGTTGACCAGATGACTGATTCGCACGCGCATCGCTGTTTCTCCCTTGCCTCCGCCTCAACGGGCGAACTATCTATTTTCGGGGAGCGAGCGCTGCTCTCTCTCCAGCGCCCGCGCCACCTCCTGCTCCCAGGTTCCCGCGATGACCTGCCCGTAGGCGGACAGCCCGCCATCCGCCAGGGGGCCGCTCAGATAGGGATGCTTCATCCGGTCCTCGATGCGGAAGTAGTCGGCGCCAATCACGTTGCCGTTCAGGAAGTGGAAGGCGACTCCCGCCCGCTCATGATCGGTTGTGTTAGCTCTGGTGCAGTGCGGGGTTCCGTAGGAGAAGAAGGCGGCTCCCCCGGCTTCCATCTCGATGGCAATTGCCCGCTCTTCTGAAGGGTAGCAGCGGATATGGTGGTCGCTGTCTCCGTCGCGGGTGTGCTCCAGCGGCTCCTGAAAGGCGTCGGGGATCAGGTGCAGCGTGCCATTGGCAATGGTGGCGTCGTGGACGGCCACCCACATGGCGGTTCCGAGGAGGGGATTGGCGATTTTGAAGTAGGCGTTGTCCTGATGCCAGTTGGTTCCGGAGCCGTGACGACCCGGTTTGAGGAAGACCTGATCCAGATGCAGCATGACCGGATCGCCGATCAACGCCCGCACCGCCTCCGCCACCTGCGGCGCGAAGGGCATGGCGCGGAAGAACGCGCTCCGATCCGACATCGGGCAGAGCTGCAGGTTCTGCTTGACGGTCGAGTGGGTCTTGCCGTCGCCGTCGGTCGCCACGTTGCGCAGATGCCCCTCCCGCTTTAACCGATCCACCTCCGCCCGGATGGCGGACACCTCGCGCTTTGAGAAAAAGCCCGGCACAATCACATAGCCGCGCTCCTGAAACTGCCTGATCTGTTCCTGCGTGAGCCTCATCGTTCTCGATCTCCTGCATGATGAAGGAGACGCGGGAGAGTTCCGCGTCGTCCAGCTCTCTGGCGGGTATGTTCGGCGTCGGGCGTCCGCGCTCCTCTTCCGGCAGACAGAGCGGGTACAAGTTTCAGCGTATTCGGTATAGATGCACGCCGTAGGGCGGGAAGTCGTCCTCAAAGCGCCCGTTTCGGACGGGGAGCGTTCGCTCCTCTCCCAGAACTTCCGCCGAAGCCATCTCAGGAAGCCCTGTCACGGTAAACTGACCGCGGGTCTTGCTGTCTCGCATGCCAACCGCAAACAGGTAGGTCGCGCCGTCGTATCGTTTCGCCATGCAGGCGATAGGCGCGTCCGCAACGGAGGATCTCACTTGCGCGACTCCTGCGAGAGTCGGGCTGTTGAGAACCGGCGCAAGCGCGTGTATCTGGCGATTGAGCGCGGTGACGGCGGCCAGCATCTCCGGGTCGTCGAGCAGCGCATGTTCGTTGAACTGCGGTTGAAACGAGTGGACAAAGTAGATCAAGCCGCGAGAGCCGTGAATGAGCGCCATCCAGACCTCAGAGCGCACCTGCTGCGGCGTGGCTTTCCGCTGCGGGTGGTTGATGCGCGTGCATTCGATGCAGTTCCAGACCGGCTTGTTCCCCTGCGTCCACTTTACCAGCCGCTCCACGCCCTTCGGCACATACCAGAGCGGGTAGCCGTCCGCCGCCGGGTAGACATCGAAAGAGACAATATCGCATCCCTGCACATAGGTCTCATAGTCGGATAACTTCGCGCCGGAGCCGCGCCCGATCCAGGAGTCGTTGGCGACCCCCTGTCCCAGGTTCAGCAAGATGGGGCGCGAAGGATCTGTCCGGCGCAGGCGGCGGTACTCCTCCACAATCTTTGTAGGCGGAATGCACGGTCCCCAGCCGGTCTGTTTTCCGGTCTTCGCGTCATAGACCGGCTGCGCATTGTCCGGCTCATCGCCATGCATCCACCCCACGATGATCGGATTGTCCCGATGTTTGAGTCCGACGGCGTTCAGATCGCAGATGACGGGCATTCCCGCCGCCTTCAATGCGGCGAGCTGCTCCTGCGTTGGTCCCTGCCACAGCCCCACGTAGAGATTGATGCCTGCCGCTCTGTAGCGCGCGGCGTTGGCGGGGTTCTGAAGCCAGACCGCGATAGGAAAGTAGCCGGGATCAGCGGGCGGACCGAGCTTCCATGTCCCGTAAGGAGCGCGTCCGGACCGATTCTGAGGGTCTCTTTCTGCGGACAGGACAGTGAGCAGCAGAGTAGCAGCAGACGCCAGCAGAAGGATTTTCATCTTTGCGCCGCCTCCCGCATCAGCTTTACGGCGCGATTCTCCTTGCCGTCGGGATCGGCGGGCGCGTTGTTCTGCTCGTCCATCTGCGCGTCGTTCCAGGAGACAACCAGATCCAGAGAGGGGATGATCCAGAGCATCCGCCTGCCCCAGTGTCCGCTGGCGGCAAAGGTGTCGGGGGGAGCGTCGAGCCAGAGCCGTTGTCCCTGCGGACCGTGACGGTTCTGCCACCAGTTAAAGGAGTAGACTCCGGGACCGACCGGCGTCTGGTCTCTTCTGCCTCCGAGTGTGCGCTGTCCCGGCAGCATATCGGCGTCCCGCCCCGCTGTACGCGGCAGATTCGCGGGGACGGGGCTTGCCAGCGCCAGATGCGCCAACTCCTGCCCGAGAATCTGCCGGTCACGCCACCGCCCGCCCCGCAGCCAGAGCAGACCGATCCGGGCAAAGTCCCGCACTGAGACAGCGAGCCGCCCTTTCGCGCCGCTTCCTCCAAACGCCTCCATGCTGAATGCGTCCTGAAACTGAAGGGGAGCCGCAATACGCGATCTGAACGCCTGCGTGCCGTCCTCGCGAAATACCTTCTCCATCAGCGTATCATAGTAGAGGGCAAGGGCGTAGTCGTTGTACGCCCAGGCGGTTCCCGGCGCTTCCGACAAGCCATAGCCGGAGGTCTGCGAAGCGAGATGACGCCAGGTGATACCTGCGTCTTTGCCGCCGTTGAGATCACGCAGGCGCGGCTCCGCATCGGCAACCTTCTCGTCCACGCCCTTCAGTTTCCCCTCCTGCACCGCCATCAGCAGCAGCATACTGATGATCGGCTTGACCGCCGAAGCCACGTCCTCGCTCTTCGCCTGATCGCCCCAGGCATAGACCAGACAGCCGCCGCGCACCACGCATCCGCGCCCGCCCACCAGATCGCGCAGCGCGTCCAGTTTGGCGACGTTCAGCCCGACCTGCTCCGGCGCGCGCGTCTCCCATTCGGCGCCGGGAAATACCTCCCTGCTGCCTCTCGTCAGGGAGCCGGTCACCTCGGCGACCTTCTCGAAAAAGGCGCGTTTACGGAGGCTGGAGAGTCCCCAGTTGACCGGCATGCTCTGATACCCCTCGTCGTAGCCTTCGCCCTGCATCCGGTAGTCGAAGCAGCCCCAGGAGGCGTATTCTCCGATGGCGGCGGTCATATTGCTGCGCGGTCGGTCGAAGTGAAAGTGATCGTCTTCGTTGAACAGGATGGGCATCGGGCGGTAGCCCGGAACGCGCCGTGTCTTACGAACCATCTCCGCGATCCTCTCCGGGTCGGAGACGCCGTTGCCGTGCAGCAGCAGGAAGTCGGAGGCGCGAACCACGTTCTCGCCGGGAATGGTTCCGCCTCCATAGCTTGTGCCGACCAGCAGCCGGCGCCCTCCCTGCCGGCGGCTCTTTGCCCGCGCGATCAGTTCATGCACGCGCTCGGGCTGCAGGATCGGGTGGTCATAGCGCACATTGCACTCATTATTGACCTCCAGCAGCACATTCCGATAGCCCCGCGCCAGAACCCAGTCCACCGCGTTCTCCAGCGCCCGGATCACCGCCGCCTCGTCTTTGAGCCGTTGATCCTGCCCGAAGTAGAAGACACCCAGTATGACCGCCATGCCCAGTTCATCGGCGCGATCCAGAATCCGCTCCAGACGCGCCAAATAGTCGGGACGCAGGCTGCCATCTTCGGCGATAGCGGAGTTATGCCAGGGCTGCTCCTGCGAGTATCCCTGCGGACTGCCGCCCTGAAGATTGAGGGTGAAGGCGAGCAGGCCATGCCGCCGCCACTCCGGCATTGCGGCGATAAACTCGCGGGTGTTGCGCTCCGGATCCCACTGTCCGGTATCGGGATAAGCCCACAGGCGGCGGGTCTGCGGGTTCAGGTCGTCGAAGATGCCCTGCACCATGCGGCTGTTGAACAGCAGCCCCTCGATTCGCCTTCCCTGCCAGTTTCGCCCGGCGTAGGTGGGCTGTCCGTTGATATGGAAAGCGTCGCCGTGGATCGCGACCTCCGTTTTTCGCTCCATGAGCCGCCCTTCCTCGCGCGTGTATGATCTCGGCGTGTCGGCGTGGATGGCTGCAGAGAGCGCCATCAGAACGCCAGTCAGAAAACTATGCGCTATTGCATTCACCGGGCTCTCCTCTCTTTGCGCCTGTTTTCGACATGGCAGACGGAAATCCTGCCTGCAGAGAGAACCCGATTCCCTGCTTGAAACCTTCGGCGATCTTCGTTACAATGGCGTCGAGGGAGGCAAGGATGCTCAACGCATTTATGCAGCTTCTACAGGGCGAGTCACCGGAGCGCGTTGTATGGACGGCGGATATCACCTACTGGTTCTGTCGGCGCATCGCGGAGATGCTTGCGGAGTCGTCCGCTCCGCGCAGCCTCGGGGTTAAGAAGTGAGAGCCGAATAATCTGCTGTAGAGTCTGTTTTCGAGAGTCGTCGGGTTCCGGTAGCGGTTCGCTGAGCGTGAGCCCGACGACTCTTTTTTTATTATTCCGGGGGTTGCATAGCGCGGCGGATTGTTGTAGAATGGAGGATGAAAGAGCCGCGGTCTGTATATGGGGAGCTTAGCCTTTCTTTGCACAAGATGTAGGCTTTTAATCGAACCAGCGTGGAATTGAAACGGTGTCCGGCACTGTCGAGCAACACCACATCCGGAAACTTTTAATCGAACCAGCGTGGAATTGAAACGCGAAAACAGCGGGGTTAGCATTTCAGAGGGCGAAAGCCTTTTAATCGAACCAGCGTGGAATTGAAACCTGACGGCGCAGGTGGGCGTTCGCGGCATTGTGGGTGCCTTTTAATCGAACCAGCGTGGAATTGAAACGCCGCCCCAGCCGCGTCCCCTCGTACTTGCTCAATATGCTTTTAATCGAACCAGCGTGGAATTGAAACGCGGGAATATCATGCGGCAGGTGTCGCAGGATGGAGGCCTTTTAATCGAACCAGCGTGGAATTGAAACGTGCATATAGATCCGGATGCGCAGTCCGCGCCTTCATCTTTTAATCGAACCAGCGTGGAATTGAAACGCAGCCGAAACGCCCGCTCGCGCAGCCATTTCCCCACTTTTAATCGAACCAGCGTGGAATTGAAACGGCTTAACCCGGTGTTGATCGTATGCGCCGCCGGGCCTTTTAATCGAACCAGCGTGGAATTGAAACTGGGATGGCAGACAATCGCCGGGACGACACAGTCTAACTTTTAATCGAACCAGCGTGGAATTGAAACGTACCATGTGCGCCAAGTCTGTCGCGCGCGCTTTCCACCTTTTAATCGAACCAGCGTGGAATTGAAACTCCACCCGGCGGAGACGGCGAAGA
Source organism: uncultured Chthonomonadaceae bacterium (assembly GCA_964429855.1). GTDB lineage: Bacteria > Armatimonadota > Chthonomonadetes > Chthonomonadales > CAJBBX01 > CALLMM01. The sequence goes on along the minus strand of CAYSDM010000039.1, from coordinate 1,425 downwards.
AAACTGACGCACGACTTTTAATCGAACCAGCGTGGAATTGAAACTTTGCAATCCAGCAGGAACGCGCATAGTAGATCGTCCTTTTAATCGAACCAGCGTGGAATTGAAACCTGTAAACAGTTTTAAATGCCGTCCAATCTGAAAGAGCGCTTTTAATCGAACCAGCGTGGAATTGAAACTGGAACTGTGGATTATGCATCCGGCCAAGCGTTCTGCTTTTAATCGAACCAGCGTGGAATTGAAACACGCAGCGCGCACAGGCGGCACGCTGACAGCGAAAGTCTTTTAATCGAACCAGCGTGGAATTGAAACACGGATGCGTCCTGGTCTCCAACTACGGCAGATATACCTTTTAATCGAACCAGCGTGGAATTGAAACGTGTCTGCATCCGTCGTAATCTCCTGCCGATCTGTAACTTTTAATCGAACCAGCGTGGAATTGAAACCATACCCCTCCAGCGCGCACAACGCCCGGACGCGATCCTTTTAATCGAACCAGCGTGGAATTGAAACGTGTCTAAAGACAAAACTCTTCGCGCCATCACGGTTCTTTTAATCGAACCAGCGTGGAATTGAAACGAGGTAGACGTTCACAACAAGATGGAGCTAGAGATTACTTTTAATCGAACCAGCGTGGAATTGAAACGATGTCGCAGCAGTGCAGAAGATATTCGCCCGCCGACTGCTTTTAATCGAACCAGCGTGGAATTGAAACATATACCTTAGCTTCCACTCTTATCGCCTCCTTTTTTTCTTTTAATCGAACCAGCGTGGAATTGAAACAGTCGAAGGATTCTTCGGCTAGACTCTGCGCAAATTCTTTTAATCGAACCAGCGTGGAATTGAAACCCCTCCGCGACGACATCGCCCTCGCCCGTAGCCTCCTCTTTTAATCGAACCAGCGTGGAATTGAAACCTATCAGGCGGCAGGGATATTCCGCGCCGTGCGGGGACTTTTAATCGAACCAGCGTGGAATTGAAACTGTTGCTTCGAGAGGAGCCTCTGCCGCTAGATGATTCAGCTTTTAATCGAACCAGCGTGGAATTGAAACACCTCGGGGTCCTCGCTGATGGCGACGTAGATAAGATCCTTTTAATCGAACCAGCGTGGAATTGAAACGTATACCTTCGCTTCCATTCGTATCACTCCTTCCTTCTTTTAATCGAACCAGCGTGGAATTGAAACCTGGTTCGATTAAAAGACGGCAAGGATTTTCGCCCCGCTTTTAATCGAACCAGCGTGGAATTGAAACAATCTTCTCACTTGCTTCTCCTTGCGAATATCTGAGACTTTTAATCGAACCAGCGTGGAATTGAAACTTCCTGAAAATTTTTTTCACTTTTTTTGCACTTTCTCTTTTAATCGAACCAGCGTGGAATTGAAACGAACGCAAATAACTGGATCACCGCGATGGATACCCCTTT
>CAYSDM010000038.1:0-51579 GCA_964429855.1 uncultured Chthonomonadaceae bacterium | reverse complement strand
CGCCCTTCTAACATTGGAAACGGTGGAGCAGGCGGTACAGCAGCGCGTTCTGGCATATGACCGTGAAGGCGATGAACACTATGACACCATCTCCGCCTATATAAAATCGGTGCGCGGCTCGGATCCGGACGCCGCGCTCTACTGGCTGGCGAAGATGCTGACGGCAGGCGAGGACATCAAGTTCATTGCGCGGAGACTGCTGATCCTCGCCAGCGAAGACATCGGCAACGCCGATCCCCTGGCGCTGGTGGTGGCGAATGCCGCTGCTCAAACGGTGATGTTCGTCGGTCTGCCGGAGGCGCAGCTTACGCTGTCACAGGCGACGATCTATCTTGCTACCGCCCCGAAGAGCAACGCTTCAACAGTGGCAATCGGTCGGGCGATGGAGGAGGTGCAGAAAAACGGCGCAAAGCCGGTCCCGCTGCATCTGCGCGACAGCCACTATCCCGGCGGAAAGCGCATGGGACACGGAAAGGGCTATCTCTATCCGCACGATTTTCCCGGAAGCTATGTGCCGCAGGAGTATGCTCCTCCGGGCGCGATTCCGCAGCCGTTCTATGAGCCGACGGAGAACGGGCATGAAGCCCGCATCAAGCGACGGATGGAGGAGCGGCGCGCAGCAGACCGTCCCCCGGATGAGAGCGACACATAAAAACCTCCCGCTGCCAGCACGGCGCAGCGGGAGGTTGTGCATTGACTGGGCGATATTTAGAACGAAGATATCGGCCCGGCGGTTGCCTCGTTATTGATTCGCTCCACAGCGCGCAGGCTGTGATTATTGAAGTCGGTGAAGAGGAGGTTCCCCGACTGCTCAATAGCGACATGCCTTGGACCGTTCATGACTCCATTGGCGCCATCGGTGAATCCGGCGGAGGAGCCGACAATGGTAGTCACAGCACCAAGCGGATTGATTCTACGGATGCGGTGATTGGCGAAATCCGCGACGTAGATGTTGTGGGTCGAATCAACCGTGACTCCAGTGGGAGTATTGAAGCGCGCGGCGGCTCCGAGACCGTCGGTTGTGCCGGAGGTGAGAGCGGTTCCAGCAAGAGTGGTCACGACATAGGCGTTGGCTTTCGCGGTGCGGGCAAGCTGTCGGATGGTGTGGTTCAGCGCGTCCGCCACATAGAGCCGTCCGTCTGTGTCCACCACAATTCCTGCCGGATTGCGGAACTGCGCTGCGGCGCCGGTTCCATTCGCCGACCCGATGGTTCCTCCGGCGATGGTGGTCACCCGGTAGGAGGTGGCGACGGTCGGATCGAATCCGAGATACTCAATCCGTCTCACCGAGTGGTTGCCCGATTCCGTGAAGTAGATCGTTCCTCCGCTGTCAACGATCATCCCCTCCACCACGTTGACAGTGGCGGTATTGCCGGTGCCGTCTCCTTGCCCGGCGACGCCTGTGCCGACGATAGTGGTGACGACAACCTGAGATGGACCCAGGCTCAGGCGGCGTATCCGGCGATTAAACAGGTCTGCGACATAGAGCGAACCATCCGGTCCAATCGCGCCGACGCGAGGACTGTTGAACTGAGCGTCCAGCGCGGTGTTGTCTAGAAAGCCCTGGGTGGTTCCCGCGAAGACGCCGATGTTTCCATTTTGGTCCAGATAGCGGATGCGGTGGTTATCGGAGTCAATGATGAAGGCGCGGATTCGCGGATAGCCGTAACGTGTCCAGGCGTCTCGCAGATAGACGGGAACGGCGACCACGCCATACGGTCTATTGAACTGCGCGCTCTTCCCGATACCGTTATGCGCCCCTGGACGGCCGTCTCCTCCCAGGGTGGTGAGGAAAGAGTTGCCGACGGCGGGCAGGTTGATCAGATTGGTGTCCGCCTCCACATGCGCCGTGAAGGAGAAGCCGGAGATTCCCTGCGGGACATGGAACTGGATGCTGAACTGGAAGTTCTGGTTGATGATATCATCCGGAAGACGGATATACCAGCTTCCTGTGCGATTCGGCACTTCGGCAAACCACTGTGTCAGGCGAACCGCCTCCGCGACAGCGGAGGATTGCCCGCCAGTAAAGAGATTCGAGGCGGAGATGACCTTTCGGATGCGGTTGTTATTGGTGTCCGCCACAAAGATAGTAGCTGTAGGACCGTTGCCGGGGACCGCGAAGATGCCGGTCGGAGAGGAGAAGCGCGCGGCGGTTCCGTTACCATCCGCGGTTCCAGTGGAGGCGGCTCCCGCCAGCGTGACCACACGGTACGCGCCGGGTGAGGCAAGATCACTTCCTGCCAGCGGATAGATGGCGCGAACCTGGTGCTGTTCTGTGACAAACAGCGTCAAGTTATCGTTATCTCTTGCGATCACAGCCACGCCTTGCGGGTTGGTAAAGCGCGCCTGTGTTCCCGGACCATCAGTAGTGCCTGCCGTGCCGGTTCCCGCAACGGTGGAGACGGTCGTGAGGAAGTCGAGCTTGACACGTCGGATGGCATTATTGGAGAGATCGGCAACATAGAGCGCATCATCGGAGCCAAAGCGTGATGTAATCGCCATGCGGCGAGGACTGTTGAACTGAGCCGTGTTTCCCTGTCCGTCTACAAAGCCTGCCGCTCCGGTCCCTGCGATAGTATCCACCTGATAGGAGGAAGCCAGATCTCGTGGTCCACTATTGTTGTAGGTGAGTCGGCGAATGCGATGCCCCAGAGCTTCCGAGACATAGATTCGGTCGCCGCTGGGCGACACGGCAATTCCGACCGGGTTGTTAAACTGCGCAAGATCTCCCGTTCCATCCATAGCGCCTGCGATGCCCGTTCCCGCGATCGTGACGACATCGCGGTTGGGGGTTATACGTCGAACAGCATGGTTGCCGCTGTCCGCCACATAGAGATTGCCTGCGCTGTCAACGGCAACCTGCTCCGGGGCATTAAAGCGCGCCACAGAGGTGCCTCCGTCTACAAATCCAGAAGCTCCCGCAGAGCCGACAAACGTGGTAACTGAGCCGTCCGATTCCATTTTGCGGATGGTGTGGTTGCCCCTGTCGCTGACGAAGAAGGAGGTGGGATTGGCGTTTCCTCCACCGGTAACCGCGCTGGGCGCATTAAAGAGAGCCGCTGTGCCGAAGCCGTCCGTTGAGCCGCTGGCGTTTCCGGCAAAAGTGGTCACCTGTGTATTTCCCCGAAAGTCCGGTGCGCCGGCGTTCTGAATATTGCTGATGACGACGCGGGTATTCTCGGTAAAACGCTGCCGTGACTGATTGGTCAGGCTGATCTGAACCTCGCGAATGCCGGCATCCCCGCCGATGGAGAGAAGATCGGAACTGGTAAAACTGACAGCGCTGCCTGAAAAGATGGCGCGTGTCGGATTGTCAGGATCTTCGACTTTCGAGATGGTGACTTTCCCGGTGCGCACATCCACATCAAAGCGATGAAGGTTGCCGACCCGGGTGGGCGGTTCCGCTATGTTGTTTTTGCCACCTCCTCCGCATCCGGCAAAGAGGGGAAGCGCGAGGGGAATAGCCAACAGCCAGCAGATTCGCTTGAGATCAACACGATACATAGCAATTCCTTTCCAAGCGTGAGTCTTTGTTAAGTGATAACCGCGTCTATGCGCTTATTACCGCGAAGGGGGTGGCGGCGCGTCGGGGATGGGCTGAGTGGGTTGAACGCCATCATTGGACGGCGGCGGCGCGATCTCCGGCTTGGTAACGTTCACCGTTACCGACCGCGTGATCGCATTTCCCCGGCTGTCAATGGCACGCAGAATATAGGTGGTGGTCTTATCCGGGCTGACTTCAATACGATCTTTCGACTTGAGACCGCTGCCTACTCCCTCGATCTCGATGCTGGCGGCATTGTCTACCGTCCATATCAGGGCGGCTTTTTCGCCTGGAGCAATCTGTCCGGGCTGGGCGCGAAAGCCTTTGATCTCCGCAATGCAGACGCTGGCTGCCACCACCTCGATTTTCACCGTTTTGGTGACCACTGAGCCATCCGCGCCTTTCGCTGCCAGTTCGTATTCGGTGGTCTGCTCCGGTTTTACATCCAGACGGCGATAGAGTTGCGGATCAAGCTGCTGACCGAGGGGATTGATCACAATGGTGCTGACATTCTTGACCTGCCATGCGAGGGTGATGTTTTCGCCCTGATGGATGCGGCTGCGCGTCGCGTTGAACTCGGTGATCTCCGGTTTGGGAGCAGCGGGTTTCGGTCGAACCACCACCTGAATGGTACGCTGCTGGTCTTTGCCGGTTCGACCGCGCGCGATCAGCACAAAGCTGGTCGTCTGGTCGAGGCGCAGTTTGAGCGAATCGTAGCCTTTCGTGATCGGGTGGTTGATCGGTTGAATGTAGCTTCCCTCTCCCAGATTTGAGATTCCCCAGGAGAGAGTGATCTCTTCGCCAACGAGAACCTCCTGTGGAGAGACGGAGAAGTACTGTATCGCTACCGGGCGCGGTCGAAACAACGCCCATCCGCTGGCGCCAAGCAGCAGTAGTATCAGGATAATAGCGGTGACGGTCGAGAGGGCGGCGCGCCGCTCCAGTTGTCCGTGGGTGCTGGCGGAGATATAGGAGTCGGTGACGGAGCGCGACGAAACGCTGAATCCGAACAGGCGAGACGATCCGAGAAAAGGACGGGTTACCGGTTCCACGCGCAGCAGCACGCTCTGTGTATGCCCCGGTTTCAGTGTGATCCGGTCGGTGTCGAACTCGTAGGCGCAGGCGTCTTCCGGATCGGATGCGTACAGGTCAAGAGTCTCCTCCTGATTCCCCAGATTGGAAACACTGACTTCGAAATCGTTGGCGCGGCGGAAAACGCTGGAGGTCGCTCGCTTGGGATTGAGTTCAATCTGCAGGGCGTTGTAGGACTTGATAATCAGGGCAGCCTGCTGGAGACCCGCAATCCCCGATTCCATGGCGCGCGCGCGCACAATCAGAGGATAGGTTCCGGCGCGAGACTCGCTGGAGCGCGGAATCTTAAAGAGAACATGAGCGCACTGCGTGCCACCGGAGGCGACATTTACTGCGGGGACAGGAAGGGCGTACCACTCCATGTCAATTCCTTCGATCTCCAGAAAGACATGATCATCGTGCGCCTGTCTGTTGGTTATGGTCACGCTCAGCTTCGCCGTTCCCCCCGGCTCAATGGGAACTTCCGCCGCAGATAACTCAACCTCGATCACAGGTGACTCCTTCACCCGGTAATAAAACCACGTGAATTATAACCGATGAAACCCCTTTTGTAAACGGTGAGGACGCTCCGTGCGCGCTATCTGACCGAGACTGTCTCAATTTTAAGACGATAATGCTCCAGAGGAGGAACCTCTCTGCCGGGAATCTTAGCCTCATCGTCCCACCTTCGCAGTTGTATTGCCTCCCGATAGAAGGGATTGGCTTCAAATGCTCTGGTCTCTTCCGGCGTCATCGAGCCTCCCTGCAGCCTGAGACTCTTAACGGAAGCCGGGGAGAGCCGCTCAAGATAGCCCGTTTCGACCGCGCACAGATAGCGTTTTGCGGATACATGCAGGCGAACCGGCTCCGTCACCGCCGCGTTGAAATGCTGCGCCAGCCACGCTTCACCAACCACTTCATGGCTGGCATCCTCTCCCAGATCGGCGATCTGTTCCGGTTGGGAGTGCAGAAGGTGTCCGATGTCGTGCAACAAAGCCGCGACCACCAGATAGTACGGCGCGCCGGACTGCTCTGCCAGATGAGCGGACTGAAGCGCATGTTCCGTCTGAGATACCGCCTCTCCAAAATAGGCGGATTCGCCCCGTGACCTGAAAATCGTGAAAATTGCGTCCGAAATACTCATTATTCGCTTCTCCTGAATCGGAATGATTTTCCTATAATTTTAGCAGACCTGTCAGGAAAGGCGATACAGAGAGTAGAGACTGTGAAGGTGTCCGGGCACGCCGGGCAGGATGATGCGATGGAGCGGAGACAGGATGATTGAGGATGAACTGATCGAGGAGCAGGACGATGAGTTCTTCGAGGACAATGAGGAGTATGGCGCGGAAGAGCGGGAATCCTCGCGGAGCCGTCGTGTCTCGGTTCGCCGCCGTCCGTCACCGGGACGAAACTCCGGCGAGGAGTGGGCGAAACAGCGACGGCGAAAAGGAAAGCCCCGTTATCGCAGCCGGGATTAGGACTGTTATGGCTTGATTCCGATCAACTCTTTATAGACGCGAACCACTTTCCGAACATAGTTCTGAGTCTCTCGGAACGGGGGAATGCCCCCAAAACGCCGCACGGCTCCGGAACCGGCGTTGTAGGATGCCAGCGCAAGCTCTATCTGGCGCCACGTCAGAATCTCTTCCGGCTGGTCGTCGCGCTCCCGGTAGCTCAAAAGACGCTGCTTGAGCAGGTTCACGGCAGCGCGCACATTGTGGTAGGGGTCGTAGGGATTATTCAATCCATATGACTGCGCCTCGTCCGGCATCAACTGCCCCAGACCCATCGCGCCCTTATGCGAGGTCAGGTTGGGGCGAAAGTCCGATTCTGCAATGATCAGCGCGACTACCAGACGCGGATCGAGCCGGTGTCGTTCGGAGAAGTAGAGGATGCTGTAGGTGATCTGGTCCAGTTCCAGCGCATTGAGCCGTCTGTTGTGGTTGGCGATAAAGCTGCGATAGATGGGATAGACTCTCTGAGCCTCCGCAGAGAGCGGACCATAGATAGCCACCTCCGGAATCCGGCGAACCCGGAGATTGCGCGATGGCATCATGTTCGCCGGATTACGGACAGATCGCGACGGCGCCTCTCGTCGCTCCGCTTCCTGGCGTCGAAGCGCCTCTTCCCGTCGGATTGCCTCCGCCTCGCGCGCCGCCACTTCCGCTTCAACGGCAATCGCAAGAACTGTCACCGGGGCAACATTCTGCCCCTGCGCCTCTTTCACCTTTACCAGCACGCGCAGCTTTTGATGATTCACATTGGCGATCAGATCGGTATCCTCAGGAGGAGCCTCCATCAGGACGGTGCGGTTGTTATCGAGCGTCAACATAAACGAGATGGACTGATCCCGGCGCAGCGTTCCGTTCAGGATGCCTTTGATCTCCAGGGAGCGATTGAGGTAGGCGGCAGGATTAGCCTCTACCTGTGCGAAGGTCAGGCGTGGATCGAAGCCGCTCTGACGACGGATTTTGAAGTACTGTTCGGGGGATACGGCGAAGGCGGGCGAGGAGACCGCATATGCTAGCAGTATGGAGAAGACGGGAAACAGGAATCGGGTCGTCTTCATCTCAGATTCGCCTCCTGAATCGCTGCGATATGAAGCCGACAGGACGACTGTGCCGAAGTATCACAGCCAGAGCAACAGGATCGGGTATAGACGTAAAAATGGCGGAGAGACCGGGATTCGAACCCGGGGTAAGGGCTTAACACCCCTACAACCGCTTAGCAGGCGGCCGCTTTCGACCACTCAGCCATCTCTCCGCAAGTGAGAGAATTCTACCATAACCATCGGCGAATTGCAAGCAAAAGATTAGACTCTCTACCGGAAATCCGCTCTGATACGAGAGAGAGACCTCTCCCTGCACAGAGAAGAGAGGGGCAGACAGTTGTCGTCTGTCCCTCTCTAGTTCCATCCGAAATCGAAGGATTCAGGATTCTGCCGCGACTGCTTCCGCCTCTCTCTGCGGCTTTATCAGGCTGTCTGCGGGAATGAACATCGCTTTTGGCGGCAGCGGCTCCAGCAGCATCTCCTTGGTATAGAGGAAATCCTCGCGGGTGTAGTCCGCCAGTTCAAAGTCCTTTCGCAGAACGATGGCTCCGGTCGGGCAGGCTTCCTGGCAGTAGCCGCAGAAGATGCAGCGCAGCATATTGATCTCGTACTTGACGGCGTAACGCTCTCCGGGAGAAAAGCGCGCCTCATCGGTGTTCTCGGCTGCCTGCACATAGATGCAGCGCGCCGGACACGCTCCCGCGCAGAGGCTGCAGCCGATGCACTTCTCCAGCCCGTTCTCGTAGCGCGTCAGGAAATGACGCCAGCGAGTGCGCGGGAACTGCTCGCGGCGTTCCTCCGGATACTGAATCGTCTGACTGGTCTCCTTGCGCGCCGTGAGCATCTTAATATAGTGCTTCATCGTCAACGCCATGCCCTTGATGATGGGCATGGTTGCATTATAGGTTCCGCCAACAGGATTTGCCATTGCGTGTTATGCCTTCAGGGTGGGAGAGAGTTCGATCAGACGTCCGGAGGAGCCTCCCTTGATCTTCTCCTGCAGTTTCATAATGCCGTAGATCAGCGCGTCGGGACTGGGAGGGCAGCCGGGAACGTAGACATCCACCGGAATGATCTGATCCACCCCCTGGATGATCGCATAGTTATTATAGACTCCGCCGGAAGAGGCGCAGGCTCCCATCGAAATCACCCACTTGGGATTGGGCATCTGGTCGTAAATCTGGCGCAGCACCGGTCCCATTTTGGTGGAGACGCGCCCTGCCACGATCATGACATCCGCCTGTCGGGGAGACGGGCGAAACACCTCCGCGCCGAAACGGGAGACATCAAAGCGGGAGGCTGCCGTCGCCATCATCTCGATAGCGCAGCAGGCAAGACCGAAGGTCAGGGGCCAGAGGCTGTTTCGGCGCGCCCAGTTGACCAGCTCCTCCATCTTCGCCAGTACAAACGGCTGCCCTGCCGGACCGAGCATGGGCGTTGCCATGCTGGAGTCATGCGCGGAAATCTCGGTTATCGTGCGCGACATCGCCAACTTCTCCTTGTCAGATACTTACTATTTCATACGTTGCTGCCGGTCAGGACATCTCCCATCCGAACAGATTACTTCAAGAAGCTAAATATCGAGCCGGTTAATATTGTACTGGATTTCACAAAGGAAAGCAACGTTTTTTCATTGAGAAGACCGGGCGTTCAACTTCTGCCGTGTGAAGATCGCCGATTGTTTTCGGGAAGGAGTTTCAAAGGTGAGCAGGATAGGGGGCAGTGGATGAGATTGAGGTCTCAGCGGCTGTAGTGTGTTGGAGTTCTGAGAAGTATTGTCAGATTTGCTGTTTTCTGATGCAGAGATGGTGTCAGGAATGATTAGAAGCGGCGCTTGTAGTCCAGGTTCGCCTGAACGTTGTTGCCCTGGCCGTTGCGGTTCATCGTGTAGGCGGTGGAGAGGACGACAAAGTTGTCACCGTTCACCTGGCGGTCGTAGGAGAGGCGCACAGTGTGGGCGTTGGTATTCTGTCCGTTGACATTGCTGAGGTCCACGCTATAACCGACCTGAACGGCGGTCAGGCTGTCGAGGCGACCGCTGAACAGAGCGGAAAGGCTGTTGTTGCGAACCTTCGCTGCATGATTGTAGTTGGTCGCGTAGTCCAGCGAGAAGTTCATGTTCTTGCTCAGTACGCGCTTCAGGGAGAACGCCGAATTGGTGATCGGCATCGCCTGTCCCTGCTGGTTCACATTGAGCGGCAGCGAGTTGTAGGTATAGGTCAGTTTGGTCAGCTTGTCCAGGCGCAGGCTCATGTTATAGCGGCGCTCCAGCATGGTGTCGCTATGGTTGATATTGCGCGTGGTGTAGGTGATGTCGAAGTGAAGGGGCAGCTTCTCGTTGCGGTCGCTGATAAAGGAGAGCGTCCGCGCCAGATTGTTGTTGCCCTTCTGATCCAGCATTCCTCCGTATTCGACCACCACCTGATTCTTGCCAAGCATCGCCTGCATTCGTCCGGAGACGTTCTCAGTCATCAGGCGTCCCTGATCGCGCAGACCGGCGTACTTCACCGCGAAAACGACATCTTTGAGACCCAGCAGGTTCATCGGTTTGGCGTTGCTGAGAGTGAGTTCCTGCTGTGCGCGCAGGTTGCGATCGATCGAGTTGATCTCGCTGTAGGAGGCGGCAAAGTTCAGATTGTTGGTCAGCGCGCCGGACAGGGCGTAGGACTGAATCTTCACGTCGGCGTTATTGTTGCTCTTCGTCTCGCCATAGGTTCCGGTGAAGTTCAGGGTCTTGCTGATCTGCCAGTTCCACTGAAGCAGGTTGGTCTGTGCTGACGGGTCTTTGCCGCGATCCACATCCAGATAGTTGAAACGAATGGACAGGTTCTTCGAGAGGCGATGGTTGAGATCCAACTGCGTGGTGTTTTCGAACTTGCCGTCGCCTATGTCAATGCGGCGCATCTCTGCCAGCAGATTATTGGCTTTCGACCGATCCGTCTGGAACAGAAGGTAGTTGGTCGTTACGGTCGGAAGCTGCTTGCCGCCAGTCGTCGTGGTGACCGTATCCCGGAACATATTCAGCTTCATGCCCTTGCCCAGATCGTGATCCAGCGTAATCAGATCGTGATTGCGCCCTTCCATCGTCTTACCGTCCTGGCTGAACGCCGCGCCTTCTGTCAGGAAGTTAATGCGGGTGTTCTTGCCGTTGGTCCAGTTCAGATTGTGGCGGAACAGGTCGCGTCCCAGTCTATCCGCGCTGTTGCGGGAGTTGGACATGAAGGTATCCACCGTGAGGTTTTTCACGCTGGTCAGACGCGCGGTGAAGTCCATGCGGTTGTAGCCGCGATCCGCCTCCATCGCCTGCCGCTCCGCATCGGAGAGTCCGGCGAGGTCGCGAACCCGATTGAAGGACTTATCGGTAGAGGCGATATTCAGCCGCGCCTCCAGTCCCTTCGTATTATAGGCGAAGTTCTGGCGGAGCAGACCGCCCTCTCTGTCATTCAGATTCAACTGCGAGAAGGCGAAGGTCGAGACTTTGTTCAGATTGAGGTTGAGGTTCATAGCAGTGCGGCGAATACCGCGCTCATTGTTGAACTGAGATCGCTCAAAATCGCTCAGACCGCCCAGGCGATTGAAATCCTCCGAGATATTCTGATCCATGTAGCTGAAAGTTATGTTCTTTGTGGTCAGGTTGAACAGGGATCGCTGAATGCTGCCCTTTCCGTCCGAGATATTGAACTGATTGAACCCGAACACGCTCTGCTTACCCAGGTTTGCGCCGAAACTCATGCGGCTGCGCTCCAGACCCGCGTCTCTGCCAATCTGCTCGATGTCTTTGCCGTTCACCTCTCCGGCGGCGGCGTTGGGATTGAACTGACGGCGGATGTCCAGCGCCATCTCTGCTTTTTCGGAGCCGCTCAGGTTGTTCAGGCGACCAAAGCCTTCGTTGGATTTGCGATTCGTCATCTGAAAGTTAAAGTTTTTGCTGGTAAAGTTGAACGACTGGCGCGTCAGGCTGCCGGACTTGTCGCCGAAGCTGCTCTGACTGAAACCGAGTTGGCTGTCTTTACCGGTTGCGAAACCCAGCGTCAGATTGCTGCGCTGAATGCCGCGCTCCTGCGCCCACTGTCCTGCTTCCGCTTCGCGGAGACCCTGGAATCGGGCGAACTGCTCGCTAACCGACTGGGTGCTGTAGCGCAGGTTTAAGCCCTGCGAAGCGAAGTTAAAGCTCTGCCGCTCGATGCTGCCCTTGCCATCGCCGATTCGATCCCAGTCAATGCCGAAGTTGCTGGCTTTACCGGTCTGGAAGCCCATTCCGAAACCCAGACGCTGTACGCCTCGTTCACGCTCCAGCGCATTGATCTTATTCATCGCGTCGGCGTTGTTGGCGTTCGACTGTCGCATCGCCTGGAAGCCGTTGAACTGCTCGCCGATATCCTGATAGGTGGCTCGGAAAGAGGTCTTGCCAGACTGCACATTGATATCCTGAACGACCAGGTGATCGCTCTTTGCCTGCTGAGCGGCGGCAGCGCGGTTGTTGGGGGCGGCTCCGTTAGGCGTATCGGTGACCCGGTTATTGTTGCTTTCGGCGGGATTGCTGAAGTAGAACATTCCGTTCAGCGAGACGCCGCCGGACTTGCTGTTGAGGTTCAGACCGTAGGTGGTGAAGTCCAGACCGTTGGGACCGGCGCTGGAGACACCGTAGGCGAAGTTGAGGGAACCGCCGCGCAGACTGAGCGCGAGACCCGGAAGCGCCATCGGGGAACGGGAGCCGTTCTGTCCTTCGACATAGCGATAGGAGACCCGTATTGAGTCGGAACGACGTATCGGTTCGGCAAAAAAGAGCGAGCCATTGGAAGCGTCGAGATAGTAGTCTCTATTTGCCCGCAGAGACTTTGCACCCACCGAGACGGATACGGTGTTCGGAATGATCCCGCCGTTGGACAGGACATATCCGGCGCGCGTTCCGTTACCCCGCAGAACCTCGGAGAAGGGTTTGCCCGGCTGGTTGGGAGTGCCATCTTTGCTAACATAGTTCAACTGCTGAGCCTGCACGCCAAAGGGGTTGGCGCCGCGGTCGCCGGAATCAACAAAACCAGGCGTTCCAGACTGACCGAAAGCCGGAGACCCTGTCGCTCCCATAAGCGCGGCTCCGACCAGTATTTTGCTCAACAGATTGTTCATAAGGTTCTTCATTGTTTCACCTCACACTTGCGGGCTTAAGTGCAGGTTGGTTCAGATTTTTACCGTTAGCGAATTAGAAGCGCCCCTTGATAAAGTCCACGCGGATTTCGCGATCTTTCCCGCCGGTTTTCGCCGAGGGATCATAGGAAAGCTGTGTGGACTGGCTGCGCAGCGTGCGTCGCAGATCCGCCAGAGAGGCGATCTGTCCGGTGTTGATGGTGTTGGATCCTGCCACGATGATCCGGCTGGTGCTGCCTGCCGGAGCAGGGACCTTCGGCATGGGTATGGGAGGCTCAGGCTTGGTCTCATGCGCCTCTGTGATCATCGTCGGCGGTTCCGGCTGCGGGTCGGGGGTGACAGGAACCGTGTCAATCGGGCTGAACGTCTCTTCCGCCGGGGTGGTCGCGACTTTCGTCTTGAAGTCGGGCGAATTACGGGCAGATCGCGTGGTTGCTGCCGTCTTCTTCTGCGGGGTGTTGTTGAGCTTCGATGCCAGCGTCATGCTGTGACGACTGCGAGAGCCGGTGGAAGAGAGGCGAACCGGGGCGACATGCGCCGCGTTCTCGGTCGGGTTCAGCGCGGCGCGGTTGGGAACCATCGGCAGCGTGGTATGGGGCAGAACGGGAGCGGGAGGTGTAACAGCGGGACGATCCGCGACTACCGGCGGCTGGATTGGACGATACTCCACCGGATTGGAGAGCGGTTCGGACGGATGGGTGTAGATAAACACTGCCAGGGCGGCGGCGGCTCCGGCGGTGGCAACCGCGCCGTAGCGAACCGAGACGGGAGAGAGGGTTCGGCGCACCGCAGCGGCGAAACGCTCCTGCAGGGTCGGGCGGTTGATCGTGGCGGCGAAGATCGCTTCGCGAAGATCCGCGGGCGGCTCCACTTCCGGCGCTTCCTGCAGAACGATGGCGGTGCTCTGCATGAACTTCAGATCACGGGCACAATCAGCACAAACGGCGATGTGGTTCTCCACCATCGCCGTTTCATCGGGGGTCGCTTCTCCATCGGCATACACCGAAAGAAGGTCCCATACTTCGTCGCAACTCATCATAGCCTCCTTAGTGTTGTGAGTGTTGCTGTTGTGGTTGAAATCGTTTTCGGCTTCTGTGTTAAAATTGGATTGCATCGTATTTGCCTCCGTATAAGTTCCCGGGACCGTGTCCCAGTCAGTAAGACAAACGCGCGCTGCCGTTGTTGCAGAATTTTTCTCGGTCGCTCTACCGGGATGCGCGGTTTTTCAGGAGATTGCGCGCTCAATCAACCGGCTTGACGACAGCAGGGAGGGAATCTATAATGAGGCGGATGTCCTGCGCGCAGGAAGGACGGGCTAGATGGATGAGGAGGAGATAGCCTCGTATGTGTCGGCGGTGGTCGGCGGAGCCTCTCAGGGAGCGAAAATCGAGCCTCTGGGCGGGCGTCAGGGGCTGATCGTCTGCCGGGTTCACATTACGGGGAAGGGAAGTTTTATCTTCAAAGCGGTGCGCGAGTCGCTGCGGCGCGAACTGGCGCTGACAGCCCGTCTGGCACAGGAGGTTCCCGGAACCATCCCGCATGTGCTCGCCTATGAAGAGGATGAGCATCGCGATCTCTACTGGCTGGTGGAGAGCGATATGGGCATGCGCCGTCTGTCGGATGTGCCGACCGTCGAATGGTACTGCGAGACGGCGGAGGCGCTGGCGCGTGTGCAGCAGGCGCTTCTGCTGGAGAGCCTTGATCTGGACGCAATGGGGGTTCCGAAAGCGGAAACTGGCTTCTGGGAAGATGTCGGTCTCCGGGCGCTGGAGAAGGTGGCGCAGAGCCGCGGCAGTCTGCTGCACGGTCTGTATGATACTCTGGAGGCGGTCATCTGGTCGGTGGACGATCTTGCGATGGATGCCAGCGTGCTGCCTCTCGCCATTATTCATGGCGATCTCCATCCCGGCAATGTCGCGCTGCTCTCCGATCATCCTCCGCGAGTCTGCCTTCTGGACTGGGGCAGCGCCTATCTCGGTCCGGCCTTCCTGGCGCTGGAGGAGATGCTCTTTCCGGCGGCGCGCTATCTGAAACCAGGGGAAGGGTTCCTTCAGGTGCGCTCCACCTATCTGCGTGCCTGGACGCCGATTCTTGGCAAACCGGGACGGCTGGAGCGGGCAACGCTTGCCTGTCAGACTCTGGTTCGGCTGCTGATGCTGGAGGAGAGCCTGCGACGATCCGCGCCTGAATCCAGCAACGATCTGTTCCTCTGCGCCGCCATTCTCCAACGTCTTCACGAATCCTGGCAGCAGTGGAATCGCTGCGAAAAATACTCTCGATGAATGAAAATAACCGTCAACAAATGTTAAATATAGGCGTCATGGTTAGCGGACACGGGCGCGGATCGAATCTACAGGCGATACTTGACGCCTGCGCCGCCGGTGAAATTCCGGCGCGAGTTGCGGTGGTTATCGGCACGCGCCGGGATGCTCCCGCGCTGGAACGCGCCCGAAATGCCGGAGTGCATACGGTGGTTCACTCGCCGCGAAAATATGAGGGGGACGAAGCCGGTTACGGAGATGCGCTGCTTACCACACTTCTTCGCCATGAGGTTAAGCTGATCTGTCTGGCGGGCTATATGCGCCTGCTTCCTGTGTCGGTGGTAGAAACCTACCGGGGACGCATTATGAATATCCATCCGGCTCTGCTGCCGCTTTTCGGCGGGCGCGGAATGTACGGTGAAAACGTGCATCAGGCGGTTCTGGAGAGCGGGATGAAGGTCTCCGGCTGCACCGTCCACTTTGTGGATGAGCAGTACGATTCCGGGCCGATCATCCTGCAAAAAACGGTTCCGGTGCTCGACGACGATACTCCTCAGACGCTGGCGGCGCGCGTTCTTGCGGAAGAGCATCGCGCCTATACCGAGGCAATCCGTCTCTTTGCCGAAAACCGTTTAAGTCTGGAAGGCAGGCACGTTCGGGTGCTTGCATCGGCGGGATAAATGTGGGATAGGCGCTCATTCGCCCAAACCGCCTCCGGCAAACAATGCCTTCGAGGACCAGGCGGCATCGGCGCTAAAGATCGCGCCGCCTCTGGAGAAATAGAAGAGGGAGAGTACCTTAAATGAATACTATCAACCGTTGGATGGGCGCAGGATTCGTATGTGCGGCTATTCTGACGATGACGCCTGCCCGGGGAGAGGTTAAAGTGGAGAGAGTCGCCTACTTCAATCAGCCGAACTGCTATCGCCTGTCGAATGGAACCGTCGAGGTGATTGTGACGACCGACATCGGTCCGCGAGTCATCCGTTACGGCTTTGTGGGTGAAATGAATCTGTTTGCCGAACTGCCCGATCCGGTGGTGAAGACTCCGCTCGGAGACTGGAAACCCTACGGCGGTCATCGTCTCTGGCACGCTCCCGAATCGATTCCACGCTCCTATTCGCCGGACAACGAGCCGATCAAGTTTGAACTGGTGGGCAGCGACACAATTCGCCTGTCACAGCCTGTGGAGCCGAAGACCGGAATCGAAAAGGAGATGACGATTACCCTGGCAGCGGACGGCTCGGCGGTCACGGTTGTACACCGGCTTACCAACCGCAACCTGTGGGAGGTGCGCCTGGCGCCCTGGGCGCTGACCATCATGGCGGGGGGAGGCGTGACGATTCTGCCGCAGGAGCCGTATAAGTCGCACGATGATGAGGTGCTTCCTGCGCGCCCGATGGTGCTGTGGCACTATACCAATCTCACCGATCCCCGCTGGACGTGGGGCAAGAAGTATATTCAGCTTCGCACCGATGAACGCAACAATGAGGCGCAGAAAATCGGTCTGATGAATAAGCAGGGCTGGGCGGCTTATCATCTGAACAGGCAGCTATTCGTCAAGCGATTTGCCTATCAGGACGGCGTGGAGTATCCCGATCACGGCTGCAACTGCGAGACCTTTACGAAAGGTTCATTTATGGAGGTGGAGACTCTCGGACACATGCAGAGCCTGAAGCCGGGCGGTGTTGCCGAGCATGTGGAGACCTGGTATCTCTTCAAGAATGTGAACATCGGTAACACGGAGACCGAACTGGATGCCGCGCTGCTGCCTCTGATTGCGCAGACGGCTCCCGCGAAGCAGCCGTAGAAGAAGGTCGGCATTTGAGAAGGCTAACCCTGCTTATCGCGGTGGCGGCGTTCGCGCTGTCGTTGCCTGAATCCGCGCCGATTACCGCGCAGCGAACCGGAGAGAGCGTTCGATTCCTGAACGATTTCAGGCAGGCGCGGTCGCTTGCTGCGCGGCAGAAGAAGGCGTTGATGGTGGAATTCTACACCGACTGGTGCCAGGGCTGTCGGGTGCATGATCGCGTTACCTATCGCAATCCGCGTGTGGTGAGTCTCGCCTCCAGATTGATCGCCGTCAAGATAAACCCGGATATGAGCGACTACAACCGTCAGCTTGAGGATCGCTATCGCGTCCGCAGCTACCCGACGATTATCTTTCTGGATTCCAGAGGACGAAAGCTGCAGGCAGTCGTCGGGACAACGACCCCTGAGAGGCTTGCCGATATTATGGAAGCCGTTCTCAAAACGGCGTCCGAAAAATAGAACGCCCGGAGAGAAGTCTCCGGGCGTTCTCTGTGACGAGGGAAGGGCTGATTACGGCATGGTGAGCGTAATCAGCACCTCGGCTCTGCCGCGAACGAGCGCAAACGACAGGCGGTCTCCGCGCTTTACCTCTTTCAGAACGTTCTGCATATCTTCCGGAGTGCGCAGGTCACGGTCATTGGCGCGAACAATAACATCTCCGCGTTCAATCCCTGCCTCGTCTGCCGCGCTGCCCTGATCTACCTCCACAACCACCACGCCGTTACTGCGTGAACCCAGACGATACTCACGCGCATTCTGCGGGGTGATCGCCTCTACACGAATGCCCAATCGCTCTTCGGTACGGGTATCGGGACTATTCTGCGATATCTGATCCGGAGCGGATTCGAGGGTAGCAGTTAGCGTCTGTTCGCGGTCGCCTCGCTTGACGACGATCTCTACTTTCGAGCCGGGAGCGGTCTGCGCTATCATATCGCGCAGGTTGATGTCATCCAGAATGGGCTTGCCGTTTATGCGGATCACCACATCTCCTGCGCGCATCCCGGCGCGAGATGCGGGAGAGTCCTCCTGCACCATCTCGACCATCGCGCCATTCGTCACACGGTAGCGGCTCTTCTCATCCGGGCGAAGCGCGCGGGGAGCCATGCCGAGGAAGCCGCGGGTAACCTTGCCTTTGGTGATCAACTGATCGGCAATCTGCCGCGCTCTGTTCGACGGGATGGCGAACCCGATGCCGACGCTACCGCCGGTGGGCGAGTTGATCGCGACATTAATTCCGATGACGCGCCCCTGAATATCTACCAGCGGACCGCCGGAGTTGCCGGGATTGATGGAGGCGTCCGTCTGGAGCAGCGAGGGATAGAACCGTGCCTGTCCGCCCTCCGGGATCGTCTGCTGCCGGGAGCGGGCGCTGATGATGCCGAGGGTCATCGTGTCTTCCAGTTGGAAGGGAGAGCCGAACGCAATCGCCCACTGTCCGACGCGCACCTGGTCTGAATCGCCAAACTCTGCCGCAACCAGATTACTCGCCTCGATCTTCACAAGCGCGAGATCACTGCGGAAGTCCCTGCGAACCGTTCCCTCGAACTCTCGACCGTCGTGCAGCTTCACCGTAACCTTGTCGGCGTTCTCAACCACATGGTCATTGGTCAGAATCCAGCCGTCGGATCGGATGATGACGCCGCTGCCGGCGCCGCTGCTTCGGAAAGATCGCGGCATATTGGGACGCATCTGGAAGTCAAAGTTGCGGAAAAAATCGTCCTGCGAGAATCCCGTGGTTCGTACCGTCTTCTGAACGCGCAGGGATACCACGGATGGCTCCATGCGCTCTGCAATCGCTATAAAGCCATCCTGCAGGCTTGCCAGCCCGGCCACGCGGTCACCCAGCGGCGGACGTGCCTGGCTTCGGTTGGTAGCCTTCTCTGTCTGCGCCTCCGCAGGTTCGGAAGCGACTACATTGCGGCTGACCACGAGCCCGAACAGGCCCAGTCCGGCAAACAGAGTCACGCCAAATACAATCAAACGCAGTTTCTGCATCACAGATACCGGGGGATTCATTCTTCTATCCTCCTGAGACATAACGGCATACAGCCGTGAAATGAGTGCTCTCCGATGTTTTCTTACGCTCAGAGTTTTTCTGGAGGTTCCCGGTCAATGGAATTCCTGATATTCCCTGCGAGGATGCAAACCCTCTGAAATCGCTTCGGACAGTATACGCTTATGGTATAATGTCCTCTAATCACGGAAGGGACGGACATCGGCGATGGAGCCCGAACAATCGGCTTCCATAACGTTAACCATAGACCATGTGACGCGGCGTTTCGGAACGCGGAGCGTCTTTTCCGAGGTGTGCGCGAACGCGCATCAGGGGCAGACCTTAGTAATCACCGGACCGAACGGTTCAGGGAAAAGTACGCTGCTCAAGATTATTGCCGGTCTGCTCCTGCCCAGCGCGGGAGAGGTCGGCGTCGCTGTATCGGGAAGAAAGCTGGATTCGGGGCAATATCGGCGCATGATGGGCTATGTGGCTCCCGATCTCTCGCTCTACGCAGAGTTGAGCGGCGTGGAAAATCTTCAGTTTTTTGCCCGCCTGCGCGGAACGACTCTTTCGCGTCCAGAGTTAGCCGCTCTTCTGGAGCGGGTCGGCTTGAAGGGGCGCGGACGCGATTTTGTGGGGAACTACTCCTCGGGAATGCGTCAGCGTCTGAAGTACGCTTTTGCCCTGCTGCATCGCCCTCTCATTCTTCTTCTGGATGAACCGACCGCCAATCTGGATTCACAGGGAGCCGCCATTGTCCGGCAGATAGTGGATGAACAGCGCGACGTCGGTCTGACGATCCTTGCCACCAACGAGACGCCTGAACTGGAATGGGGGGACAGCCTTGTCCGGCTCAACCGCGCATAGGTCGTCGCAATCCTCCGATGAGATTCCCGCTGAACCGGATCGCTGCCTGTCTCGTAAAACGGCTTCGAACCCGGAGAAGGTCCTTGCGTCTAATCTTTGGAGACTGGGAGCGGAGCAGGCGTTCGCCGTCTTCGCCAAGGATGTGCGCGCCGAACTGCGTAATCGAGCGGCTCTCAATGCGATTCTGCTCTTTTCGGTGACGGCGCTGGCGGTGGTTGGATTTGCTGTCGGGACCGGCTCGGAAAACCGGCTCTTCAAGGTTGCGCTGCTCTGGGTGGTGCTCTTTTTCGCGACCTTTTCCGGCTTATCCCACGTATTTATTCATGAAGAGGAGGCGGCAACCTCGACAGCGCTGCGTTTCTGCGCCCTGCCGGGAGCGATCTACGCGGGAAAGCTGATGTTCAATCTCCTGTTGCTGGCGGTAATCGGGGTGGTAGTGGTTCCTCTCTTCGTGATTCTGCTCGATCTTCCGCTGGAGCGTCCCGGAGCCTTTATCGCGGTACTCATGAGCGGCTGTCTGGGGCTGGGAGCGGCGGCAACCATCATCGCGGCCATCATTGCGAAGGCGCGAGGGAAGGGAGCGCTCTATGGCGCACTGGGATTTCCGATCCTTCTGCCCCTGTTGTTTATGGCGGTGAATGCGACGCGCAATACGCTGGTGGGGGATGCCTCGATCGGGATGCTCATACAGGATGTCGGCGGCTTGATCTCGTTTGCCGTCATGTTGATAACTGCATCGGCGCTGCTGTTTCCATTCGTCTGGGAAGATTAGCGCAGGGGAGACGCAAGATTGAGTAGTAAGCAGAACACGTCGGATTCGAAGCTGACACGGCAAAACGAACCGCAAAAGAGCTGCTCCCGCGCGGTTTCACCCGTCGAAGACGTGAAGCCGTCGGAAGGCAATACGGAGATGAGGACAACGAATCGAAACGCGGCAATCCCCGGACTCTGGTGGAAGCTGCTGACGGGATTGCTCTTTGTGATGCTGATACTCGCCTCCTTTCTCTATGTCGGTCCGGCGCGTGGCTTCACCATGCAGGGACATGGAGCCAAGCTGATCTTCGTGCATGTTCCCTGCGCCTGGTTGACCTTCCTCGCCTATCTTGTGGCGGGATGGCACTCAGCGCGCTTCCTGGTGAACCTGAAGCGGCTGGGATGGGCGCAGTGCATTCAAAAGGATATAAAGTGCGCGGCGGCGATGGAACTGGGCTTTCTTTTTTCCATGATGGCGACCCTCACCGGCAGCATCTTCTCGAAAAACGAGTGGGGAGCCTTCTGGCACTGGGATCCCCGTCAGACATCTATTCTCATCATTCTACTGATCTTTGCCGCCTATCTGGTGCTGCGCGGAGCGGTGGAAGACCCGGAGCGGCGGGCGCGCCTGGCGGCGGTCTATGCGCTGGTTTCAGTGGTTCCCGGCACTTTTCTAATATGGGTGCTGCCGCGCATTGTCGAGACCATGCACAGCGAAGCCAATCAGGCGGTGGTCGGGGGAGGACTGGGGGGCAGTTATCGCATGGTCCTCTACGGGCTGGCGCTGCCCTGTTTTCTTCTGCTCTTCTCCTGGCTCTTCCAACTGAGAATTCGCTCCATGCAACTCGAACAACGTTTAGCAGGTAAAATTAATCGGGGCGGATAACGTTCAGAAGAATAAAGCCTTCCGGAGATCGTCATGGATGGTATGCTGACACTGGTGATTGTCCC
Organism: uncultured Chthonomonadaceae bacterium; assembly: GCA_964429855.1. GTDB lineage: Bacteria > Armatimonadota > Chthonomonadetes > Chthonomonadales > CAJBBX01 > CALLMM01. The sequence continues at coordinate 30,628 of CAYSDM010000038.1, read as the reverse complement.
GCTGATCGTCTGGATCGGCGTCTTTTTCTATGTGATGATGGTGGATCGCAAGCTGGCGCGTCTCGAAGCTGCGAAGGAGGAGGATGACCTTTGAAACCTGCGTATCTGGTCGCATTTTTCATATTACTCGGCTCCCTGGGATTCACGCTCTATAGCTTTCGACCGACGCCTTATGTCAATGTCGCGCAGGCGCGTGAAAGACCCGGCGAGACCCTTCAGGTTCAGGGGAAGATCCTCAAAGAGACGGTGAAGTATGAAATCACCAATGGTCGCGGAGAACTGAAGTTCGAGATCATGGATAAGAACAGTCACCGGATGCAGGTGATCTATCCGCAGGCGAAGCCGGAGAATTTCGACGAGGCGGATAATGTGGATGCCATCGGGCGGTTCGACAACGGCGTTTTCCGCGCCCATACGCTGCTGGTGAAATGTCCCTCCAAGTATTCGGACGAGCAGACCAAGCCGGGACAGAAGCCCGCAGGCGCAGAGAGCGGCAAGTATCGGAACCCGGCAGATGCCCCGATGAAGATACCCGACGCGCCTCTGGTAAACACCGTTCCCGGTAAGGATTAGCCATGGAAGTCGGAAAACTTGCGATCTGGTTCGGGCTGGCAGCCTCCTCCGTGACCTTTCTGCTCTATCTGATCTCTTTGCGAGGCAATCGTCAGATTCTGAAGGCAGCCCGGATAGCCTTTATCACAACCGCCTGCGCGGCAGTCTTCAGTTTCGGTCGGTTAATGTATCTGATTCTGCGCGAGCGGTATCAGTATGAGTACGTTTTTAACTACTCTTCGCCGGACCTGCCCTGGTACTTCAAGATATCCTCTACCTGGGCAGGGCAGGAAGGCAGTTTTTTAATCTGGATGATGTGGACAGCGCTCATCGGTCTGCTGGTTTTATGGAAGGCAGGCAAGTGGGAAAGCCGCGTCATGCCTTTCTTTGTCTCCTCTCTGATCTTTCTGTTCGCCATCTGCACCTGGCTCAGCCCCTATAATCTGATCCCGCGCGGTGGCGAAAACGGCTATCCGATGGATCTGCCCTGGCCCCCCAACTTCGGCAAGGGGCTGAACCCCTCGCTGCAAAACTACTGGATGGCGATCCATCCCCCGACCATCTTCTTCGGGTTTGTCTCGCTGGCGGTTCCCTTCGCCTTTGCCATCGCCGCGCTGATCTGGAAAGACTACGAGGAGTTTGCGCCGCGGGTGATGCCCTGGGTCTTGATGACGGTGGCGACATTGGGCGTCGGCAAGATGATGGGCGGCTACTGGGCATACGAGACGCAGGGCTGGCACGGATTCTGGGCGTGGGACCCGGTTGAGAACGCCTCGCTGTTTCCCTGGCTGGCCAGCGTGGGGCTGCTGCACGGACTGGTCGTGCAGAAGAGCCGGGGAGGGATGACGCGCACCAATCTCTTCCTGGCGATTCTTGGCTGGGCGCTCTTTATCTGGGGAACCTTCCTGACCCGCTCCGGCGTGCTGGCGGACTTCTCCGTACACTCGTTCGTCGCGCTGGGATCCAGCGCGCTCTGGCTGTTGATCGGCATGATCGGAATCTATACACTCGGCGGGATCGGACTGATCCTGTTCCGCTGGCGAACCATTCCGGGAAGACCGATCTCGGATAAGTTACTGTCACGCGATACCGGCATGGTGGTCGCTGTTTCGCTGGCGATTGCCATGTGTCTGATTGTGCTGGTAGCGACCTCCTGGCCCCTGATCTCCAAGTGGACTTTCCTCAAGACGATCGGGCTGGGAGAGCTGCATAATCCAAAGGGAATGCGTGCGGAAGCCATCTTCTACAACAAAGTCGGTTCGGCGATCCTGATCCCGACGCTGTTGATGATGGGCGTAATACCGTTTCTTGCCTGGGGAAAGACGAATCTGGAGAAGTTTCTGTGGAAGATTCTGGTTCCCTGGTTTGCAGCGCTGGCGGGAGGCTTTCTGGTTGTCTGGTTTGTGCTCCATGAGGCGATGCGCGGCTATAATCCGGAGACAGGGCAGCTTGGGTTTCAGGCGGCGACCCCGCGCATGGTGGTCGTGATGATCGCGACGCTGGGACTGTTTGCGGTCTTCTCCAACCTCTCGCTGGTGTTCAGGCTGCTCCAGTTGAAGGAGCTTCGCAAAGGCGGCTGGCTGGCGTTTGCAGGCATGGCGATCATGTTAGGCGGGATCGTTACGGGATACTGGTATCTGGGCTACGGTCTGGTAGCCGTCATCCTCGGCTTGATGGTCACTCTGTCAGGGTTCGACATCTTCAAGAGGAAGAGTTTCTCGGAGGGCGGCGCGCTGGTGCATGTCGGAGCCTTGCTGGCTTGTCTCGGGCTGCTGGTCGGGCTGTGGGAGTTGGGCTGGGGAGTCGCGCTCTTTACGGCGGGAGCTTTCAGTCTGTTAATGGGGCTGCGGGCGCGGCAGGCGACGGTCACGGTGGGAGGCTGGCTGGCTCATGTCGGGATCGGCTTGATGTTTGTCGGGACGATCATCGCCAATCCTTTCGAGAAGACTCAGGACCTGGTGATCGCCGAAAATATGGGACCGGTCAACACGGCATTCGGCTACTCGCTGGAGTTTGTCGGATGGACGCATGAGGACAAGCTGAAGCGGGCGGCGGAGACGAAAGATCTGGAAGAGGCGCGACGACTTCAGGAGGAGGTTCGCCGCGACTGGTACCGCTACAACCATGCTGCCATTGTGCGCGTAACCGAGAACCGAAAGCCTCTTGATTCCGCGAACGCCGATGGTCCGGGCGCAACTGTCTCCGATACTGTCAAAGGCTTCAGCTTCCTGGCGCATCTGCCGGTCTTCTATCATATGCAGTTGGAGAGTAACGATCCGAACAGGGCGCAGACGATGCGCTGGCCCTATATCCATCGCCAGATTCATCGCGACTTCTATATGCTGGTGACGGCGGATCCCAAACTGGTTCGCGCCTCCGTCACGCTGCTTCCCGGCGAAGAGGCTCCCATTACTGTCGGGGGCGTGGTAGATACGAAGTATCGCGTCCGGTACAAGAACTTCTATATGGAGGGCGTGCCGGGGCAGCCTGATACGAAGATGGGGGCGGTCATGGACCTGATCACGCCCGATGGTCGGACGGTAGAGATACGCCCTGGAAAAACCTTCACGCCGCAAGGGGAGATGGTCAGCGTCAATACGCAGATACCGGAGGTGAGCGGGGCGGTGCTGCTGGAGGGCGGCGTCAATGCCAACAACAAACAGGTTACCGCGCAGTTCGAGTTCCCGGAGACCCCTGCGATCTGGGCGCTGCAGATGCAGGTGACCAATAAGCCGCTCATCAATCTGGTCTGGCTGGGCGTGATCCTGATGGGGACAGGCGCGCTGATCGCGATGGTTCGCCGGGCGCAGGAGGCGCGAAAGGGGCTGGTATTCCAGACGGCGGCGGCAGCCGGCGTGGGAGATATCCCGGTGGCGGTTGCCGTTTCGCCAGCCGTTAATGGCAGCCACGAAGAGAAGTCCGCAGAAGAGGCTTCGGTCAATGGCGCGGCGAAGAGCAACGGTCATCATGCTGGAAAGAAGAAGGATAGGAGAGCGGTTCGTTAAATCGCTCTGTTGACCATAAACGGCGCGCGCTCTCTTTTTTGAGCGCGCGCCGTTTTTTTTCTGATGTTACACGAGCAGCATACAGATCATATCTTCACCGACTGTATTAAACGGCTCACTTTCTTTCTGTCGGCAGCCGAATAGTGTTTCCTTCCTGCACAACGCCGACGCTGTTGAGAATCCGGATCGGTACGGACGATGCGCGTGACTTTCCAGCAGGCGACCACTCTATCCTGTTCTTGCGAAGAACGATGTTCTGAGAGCTTCCGACACAGATTCCAGAGCCGGGCGGATCGGTAATGGTATTGTTTTCTATGACAATGTCGCTGACGATCCGCTCTTCCGAAAGCTGGAAGCCGAGTTTCAGTCCCAGCACCTGCAACGCCGCGCTGTGCGGAGACTGCGGATATCCACCTGAAGTGGCGGTTCCGCGTATCCGATTGCCTCTGATCAGCAGGCGTCTGGGCACCGGTCCTTCGGGCCACTCCGGGTCGTTCTGGATCACTATCCCGTAGGCGCAGACATTGTCAATGGTGTTGTTTTCGATTCTGCCGTCCGTCGCTTTGATGAAGATTCCGAATCGGCGGTGTCCGCGCATGACGCAGTTTTCGATCACGAATCCTGCGCCGCAGGCAGAGAGATTAAGCAGGGAGTCCGCCTCGCGGGAGGTCTGTCCCGCCCTCATTCCTTCCACAGGACGATCCAGAACAAGCCGGTATCCTCGCGCATGGTTGTGGACTTCCTTTGCAGACACCTCGGCGCGGATAACCCCGCGTGCGGGATCGAACACCTGAAAACGATCCCCCGTTCGGAGACGGCATCCTGCGGTTGTGAGTATCTCCGTCGGGGAGAGTATCTCTGCAATGATGTTGGGAGGCGTATAGATATTGATTGCATCGTCCGCCATTCCCTCGAATTCACAGCGTTCTATCCGGGGACCGCAGCGATTCTGCTGACAGTGGATGCCGTCCGAGTTGGTGGTCAGAAGCCGGTCGGTTTTTTCAGGAAACCGCACCCGCAGCCGACGAACGGTGACCGAATCCTCGTTGCCCACCAGCGCTACCGCCAGCCCGGAAGAGGCGTGTACGGTCAGGTTCTCCACCGAGCAGTTGCGGCTGAAGTCCAGCATCACCGCCCCGAAGCCGACCCGCGCCATGTGAACGTATCTGTCCCCCGCCTCCATCGAGGCAAGCGTATAGAGGTGAGTAGCGCTGACCTTCATGCGCCACCTGCGCCCCTGAATCTGCTTCCAGTCCTCTATAAAGACATGATCCGGCGCGCCTGTCTTCAGGCGGCGTTTGTGGCGGTCGAAGATCATTCCCCAGCGTCCGAACCTGTCTTCAGTGCGAAACCAGGCTTCGCTGAGAGAGGGATAACCCGCCTGAAGGTCAAAATCGAACGTTCCCTCCTGTCGGTTAACTGCGACGATATGCCCCTGCGTATAGGGAAGGGGATCAAAGTCAATGATCAGGTCGCGGATGGTTACGTTGTCGGACTGAGAGACCAGAAATGCCCCGGAACGCGGCTGAGTCAGGATCAGCTTTGTGCGACCCGGAACACCGCGCACCGTGATGTTTTTGACGCCCTGTAGTGTGGCGCAGAACGGCTGTCCCGGCTCCGGCGCGATGTGGTAGCTTCCTGCTCCGAACTGCACGACCGCCGGTTCACCGGACTTTGCAGCTTCCGCGATAGCGCGTCGGAGCGCAGGCGAGGCATCCTTACGGCTGTCAGATTGCGCGCCATAATCTTCGACTCGAAATAGACGCGCCTGTTTTGAATCGCGCTGCCCGGTCATTCCGCAGATACTCAACGTCAGCAGTAGAACCCCGGATGCCAACTCTAGAAACGGGATCATTTTCAACTCCGGGTTGGATATGAATGAGATGTCAGACGTGGCGGTCAGTCTGTGATGATGGCGAGTCGCGCTCCCTCCTGCCGGAACCATGCGTTTTCGTCCGGTTCTCCCATCATCAGATGGGAATCGAGGTCTATGTAGTCGAAGGCTCCGGTTCCGCAGGCAAGGGCAAGCGAGGGATAGATGCCGCGCCGCGTCTCCAGCATGCAGCCGATCATCAGCTTACGGTTGGCGGCGCGGGCGATCGCGATGATCTCCAGCGCGCCGGATATACCGGATTTCATCAGCTTCACATTGATTCCCTGCACGCAGGTATCGGAGACGAGACGCAGAGCCTCTGCGGGGCTGCAGACAGCTTCATCAGCGAAGATAGGCACCGGGGATCGGGAGGCGACGGCGTTCAATGACTGTATATCTGTTTTCAGAACCGGCTGTTCGACCAACTCCAGCGTAACGCCCGCCTCCAGCGCTTTCTGAATGAAAACAAGCGCCTCCTCCGCCTGAAATGCCTGATTGGCATCCAGCCGAAAGACGGCGTCCGGAACCGCATCATGGATAGCGAGTAGATTGCGAAAATCGGCTTCATGATCCCCGCTGCCGATCTTCATCTTGAAATGTCGGAAACCTTTACGATCCGCCTCCTGCGCTCTCGAAAGCACATCCGGCACGATGGGGAGGGTGATGTCGCTCTCCACAGATGTCTGTGCGCCGCCGAATAGTTCCCAGAGCGAGAGACCGCTCCTCTCCGCGAAGGCGCGATAGAGAGCGGTCTCAAGCCCGGCGCGCGCGCTCGGCGAATCGGGGAGACTCCTCTTCAGATGCGCGATGATGGGCTGAAGACGGAATATCTCCATGCCGATCAGGCCTGGGAGGACGCTCTCAATATCCGCCTGAACACTCTCCGGCGTCTCCCCCGTCACATAGGCGACCGGAACCGATTCACCTTGAAACAGATGCCCGTCATCCAGTTTCAGGGTGACGATCACGGGACGGCTAACCTGTCGCGTCAACCGATCGCGGGCGGTGGCAAAGCTCTGGAGAAGCGGTATCTCCACACACTCGACGCCGCCGTCAATGATGACCGGCATCAACCATTGCCCCAGGGATCTGACTTCTCGCGATCCGCCGCGAAACCGCCCTGCAGCGCCACATCGTACAGGGAGACCAGTTCTCCGGCATCCAGCCAGACGCTCTCGCAGATGGGACACTTATCCATCATCAGGGAACTGGTTCCGAAGGGCTGCGCCTGCATATCGTGGCTGCAACCGGGACAGCGGGCAATGCGGGCATACTCGAACTGGATCGGGACACGCTCCTGTGTCAGGCTCTTCTGAATCATCTCCACCGTTTCGCGCCCGCGTCTTAGAAAGACCGGCAGCTCTCCCTCTTCAAACCAGATACCCGCGCACTGTCGGCAGGCGTCCACCTTCGCTGGAGTCTGCTGGAACGACATCTCGTGCAGCGGATTGTCGCAGCGCGGGCAGAAGCGCAGAGTCGAACGCGCCTTGAGCGGCGCGCCGCACGCCCAGCAGATCAGCGACCTTGCCGGGTTGGTCGTTTTACAGGCGGAACAGGGAGCGGAGAGGAGAAAGCCAGTGACATTTCGCGCCTGTTCTCGCTGCATCTCATCGGGGGTGCGAACCGGCAGCGTCTGCCGGTTTTGCGAGGCGATCCGGTCCGATATATGCCGCAGTTCGTCATCGTCCAGCCAGATGCCCCGACACTTCTGGCAGGCGTCTACGGTGACATCCGGTGTATGGGGAAAGACGTAGGGAGAGAGAGCGGTTCCGCATTTCGGGCAGTTCATCATTCCGCCCTCACCTTCGGAAGAGACGGCGCGATTAAAGGCGCGTTCAACATCCATCAGACCAACGCTGGTATCATGCGCGATCTTGTTCAACTCCTCGGCATCGAACCAGAGACCGCCGCATTCACTGCATCCATCCAGCCTGATGGGACCAAACGAACGTTCAGAAAGCGGAGCGCCGCAACGAGGACACGCATTACTCATCGAGGAGAGTCTCCTTCTCACAAGACGGTATTAGTGGGACAGTACAGTATATCACTGTCCTCATACGTGTCAATAGTCGCGGCGCTCAGAGCGGCTACGTCATCGGTGAAAAAAGGGGCTGTAGGCTATCGCGCCGTAGAGCAGCGCCAGTACGGAGAAGATCACGACCAGCATGTCCAACGCGAGCCGAAACGAACGCATGAGGCAGGTCCTCCTCTGGGAGATCACAGGCCGTCCCTGAACCAACGGTGACGATGAGTCTTTCCCTGAAGAGAGAGAGTTGAGAACTGCAAAATAGACGGGGTTTCCAGAAAGGAGACTTCGAAGTCAGCAGTTAACGAGGAGAGTGTCTGATCTACTCGCTTCATCGCCTTTACCGCGCGGATAACGCGCCTATCATCTATCGTGCGTTGATCTCCTGTCGTTTTTCGGCGCGTCGGCGCGAGGTGGTATCCAGAATGCGTTTACGCATCCGAATATTCGTCGGGGTGATCTCCACCAGTTCATCCGGTCCAATATACTCTACAGCTCGATCCAGCGACATCAGGGTGGGAGGCGCAAGACGCACGTCAATCTCCTTCGTGCTGGATCGCATATTGGTTAACTGTTTGGCTTTACAGACATTCACTTCCAGATCGGTGTCGCGGATATGCTTGCCGACGATCATCCCTTCATACACCTCCACGCCCGGACCGATGAAGAGCGTTCCGCGCTCCTCCGCATTGAGCAGTCCATACGTTGTGGAGATGCCTGATTCCGTTGCCAGCAGCGACCCGGCGCGGTCTATGGAAAGCTCTCCCATTAAGGGCTGATAACCGGCGAAGAGCGTATTCATCACGCCAGTTCCCCGCGTGATGGTGATGAAGTCGGAGCGAAAACCGAGCAAGCCGCGAGTAGGTACCAGATAGATCATGTGCGCGGTTCCGTCTCCGGGGGCGTTCAGTTCCTGCATCTCCCCTTTGCGCCGTCCCAACTGCTCGATTACGGAACCCATATACTCTTCGCTGACCGTGATGGTTACCTCTTCCATCGGCTCGCTCAGAGTTCCGTGCATCTCCCGATAGATGACCTCCGGGCGAGAGACCTGAAGCTCATATCCCTCCCGGCGCATCGTCTCCAGAAGAACGCACAGATGCAGCTCTCCACGTCCGGAAACCAGAAATGAGTCGGGGCTGTCGGTCTCCTCCACGCGCAGGCTGACGTTCGTCTCCAGTTCTTTGAACAGCCTCTCTCGCAGCTTGCGGGAGGTGCAGAACTGCCCCTCGCGCCCGGCAAGGGGGGAGGTATTGACGGCGAACGTCATCCGAAGGGTCGGCTCATCTACGGGAGTCATCTCCAGGCGTGTAGGGTGGTCCGGGTGCGTTACGGTATCGCCGATGTTGATATCCGCGATCCCGCTGAAGGCAATGATCTCCCCGGCTTCCGCGCGTTCCACCTCTACGCGCTTCAGTCCTTCAAATACGAAGAGCGTGACGATCTTTCCCGGCTTATGCGCGCCCTCTCGCGTGATGCAGGCGACGCTCTGCCCCTTCTCCAGCGCCCCCGCGTATATCTTGCCGATTGCCATCCGTCCCCGGTAATCATCATAATCAATGTTGCTGACCAACATCGCCGGAGAGGAGGTGGCGTCGCCATGCGGCGCGGGAATATGCTCCAGAATAGACTCGAAGAGCGGTCGCAGATTGCTTACCGGCTGCGATGGATCGAGTGTCGCTGTGCCTGCCAGCGCATTGGTATAGACGATAGGGAAGTCCAACTGCCGGTCGTCCGCGCCAAGCTGCACGAAGAGATCGAATGTCATATTGATCACATCGTCTATTCGCGCATCGGCGCGGTCAATCTTATTAACGACAACAATGGCGCGATGTCCGGCATGAAGGGCTTTCTGCAGCACGAACCGCGTCTGAGGCATCGGTCCTTCCACCGCATCCACCAGCAACAGAACCCCGTCCACCATGCTCATCACCCGTTCCACCTCTCCGCCGAAATCGGCGTGACCGGGCGTGTCCACAATGTTGATCTTGATTGGGGGAGAGTCAGGGGATGAAGATTGCAGTGGGTAGTACTGAATAGCTGTGTTCTTGGCGACAATGGTGATTCCGCGTTCGCGCTCCTGATCCATCGAATCCATCACCCGCTCCGCGATGGATTGATTGGCGCGAAACACATTTCCCTGGCGCAGCATCGCGTCTACCAGCGTGGTCTTGCCGTGATCTACATGCGCGATGATGGCGATATTGCGAAGCGGAATCTCTTTCACGTCTATTCGTCCCTCCCGTGTGTCGGTATTCAGTATACCCCGATACGGGTGTGACTGACTGGATTGCAAGGAAAGAGTAAAAAGCGGTCTTTGCTATTCAGATAGAAGACAATGAAGCGGTTGATCCCTTGCGAATACGGCTGTGTCTGGATGGGGCTGTCCAGAGAAACCGTATCCTGGTCGCGCGCGCTGCTCAGAAGGGAGATGTGCCCTGTCGCACGATCCCTTCTGAGCTATCGCGGGTTGATCTCATTCCATAACCCGTCAAATATCCAGCGAGAGTCTCCGGCAGAGAAGTAGCCGCTGGTATAGCGAATAGTGTTGGTTCCGTTGAAGGTGTAGGTGTTGCAGATGACAGAGCCGTAGAGGTCGTTGTTGCCGTTCAGGGTCACATTTCCCCCGGTAGTGCTGTCGTTGATGGCATAGACCCCGAAATGCCCTTCGCCGTTCCCGTTCAGAGTCAGGTTGCATTTGTCTGAGAGGTAGACACGCGCCGCTTTCGTCGGGTCGGTGGACATCTTTATGCTGGAGTTGCCGCCATTGATCGTAAATGAACCGGATCCGCCGTTTTTCCCGACGCACCAGATATTGATTGGTCCGTTAGTATTGTCAAAAGCGATTACCCATGTTCCATTGAAGGTCATGCTGTTAAGGTAGTAGTTTGCTCCCCCCGGTTTTCCGACAAAGGTGAACGTTCCCTTGCCGTTCGCGCTGATACTGCTATTAACGATGGCGGGACTGACATTTTTATTATTGTAGTTGCTGCCGTTGAACTGCCCGTTATTAACATAGGCGGTAGCCAGATTGTTGTCATTGGTGACTTTAACATATTCGAGTCCCCCATACGGGAACATCTCCAGAGCAACCTGCGGAACGGTGGGCCACTCTATCAGATCGCGCCGCTCGGTCTGGTAAGAGCCGGGAGGGTTGATCGTTGCGGTGGCGGTGGATCCATGCAGCCCGAGAACTTTATCGGAGATACCGTTCGAACCGTTGACAGTGACGGTTCCTCCAGTCCCCACGCTCCCCTGAATGGTCTGGTTTCCGTTGATGGTTCCAGACTTCTTGCTGAAGATGGCGTAGTCGAAAGTCGAACTGCCCTTACGTGCGCGTATACTGACGGTTCTGGTCACCTCTCCCACCGTACCGGTCGCTTCGATCAGAATGGTCGAAGGCAGATTGGAGGGATTGGTGATCTCTGCGCCGTTGGTCTGTTTGCAGACGACCCGGTAGGTCGCCTGCCAGCGAGCGTCGCCGATCGTTCCTTCTCCGGGCGAAGCGGAGGTATGTGCAGATGCGCCATTTGTCAGAGAGTAGAGTTCATAGTTCAATCCCGCTTCCGCAGCATAGATCGCATTGGCATGCTGTGCATCCCGAAAGGCGCGACTCATATGCGCGGAGGCGTACATGCCGACTCCCATTAACAGAATGGAGGTTATCAATATCATAAACAGCGTAGAAACGATCACCGCTCCTCGCTGTTTTGTGTGTAGTTTACGATAGTTCCGGCAGGAAGCAATGCGCCTCTTTTTCATTTTTCATCCTCCTGCTGCAGTAGCAAGGTACGTGTATATGCCGCTTAATCTCATTCTTCCGCTTATCAAATTTCCTCTGAACTGGTTTTTTCGCTTATTCTTACACATACATAAACTTATTCTTATAATGATGGGGTCAGATGATAAGCTGCCCGACCGAAAAACGGTCGGGCAGAGGCTTTTTGACAGCGGATCAGGGGTAAAGGCTATGGACCGAAGACTCGCACGCCGGATGGTCCGTAGACGACGGTTCCATCGAAGAGCGCGCCTGTCACATAGATATCCAGTCCATACGCCGTGAGGCGGGTGGTGGGGGTGTGGAAGTTTGCGTTTTCCGCAAAGACATCCTCGGTGTTCGATTTCAAAGTGATTTTAGACGGAGCCGTCCAGTCAATGCCGTTGGCGGTCAGGTTGCAGCAGCTAACCGCCTGAATATAGGTGGTGAGGATGGAGGGGGTCTGTGCCTGAACAAAGCTCCCGGAGACATCCACGGGACCGTTGTCAGCCATGAATTTCAGCGCATTGTTAGCCACGACACCCGCGCTGACCGCGCTTACGCCGCAGTTACCGGAGGCGGAGAAGCTGCCAATCGCGCTGACAAACGCTGAGTTCAAGGTCAGGGTACCGTATACGGATGTCAGGGTTACTCCGCCGACCGTCGCATTCAAGAAGGCATTGCTCACCTCGACATCACAATCTCCTTTTATCGAGATACTGGACGCGGAGACAGCGGTTGAGAGCGGATATGCGGCATCCCAGAGCGTCACCTTATTACAGGCTTGAATGGTGACCGAAGAGCTAGCAGAGATGGAAGACCCGAGCATTTCGGAACCAGACAGGTTGACATCGCAGGCTGCCCAGATATTCAACTTTCCTGCAATGAGCGCAAGACCGGTGAAGTCTACTTTATTGCACCAGGATTTTGCCGTAAAGGTTCCACCTGTGCTGGCGGAAGTATCTGTCGCATGGACCTCTTGATTCGCGAGGAATCGAATCGCCGATGTGGTTACGTCCGGGCTGGTGGTTAATCCTGCGTTGGAGGCCATGAGACCGCACTGCGCTTCAAAAGAGATCATCAGACCCGTCGCGATAACCGCCTGATTGGCTGAAATGTTGCTGTCGGAATAGACATACAGTTTACTGACCGGAGTCGTGTTATTGACGACATCCAGTCCGGAGATCAGAGCGCTGTCCAGAATCGCGTCGCATCCGGCGCACACCTTCATCTGTGTCGAAAAGAGGGAAAAGGAGCCTGTCATATCTACCCTGCCGCAGGCGCTCAGATAGATGGAAGGCGCGGAAAGTCTGCCATAGACAAGAAGGTGTTCTCCAGCAGAAAGATTGAGCACCGCAGAGGTCTGAATGTCCTGCGAGGCGGGGACGACAAGGCTGACCGGGTAGCAGGGAGCCTGATACGCGCCTTCGCTGACCTGGGTGTTGAAGGTGCCGTTGTTGAGGATGAGCGCATTAATGTCCACGCTGGGACTGGAGCCGAGTCCGATGTCTCCATCCTCCGGGGCATACAGCCCGTCGTTGTTGACATCCACGAAAACAAATCCCGGATCTGCAACCGGGTCTGCCTGTACGGGAACGGATAGACACGCTAACGCCATGCAACAAGCCGCGACGGCAGTCCATGCCGCTTTTCTGGGAAACATTGATGCCTCCTTCGTGAGCAAGTAGGGAAGAGATACTGATTGTCGGGGCAGTAGAATAATCGGGTTACTCACCCGGTATAATTAGGGGTTTTCTGATTTATAACAGAAATTTGAGTTTTGTTTTCATTACAATAAGAGATCGTTGATAGAAGTGAAATCTATAGTCCGATGTCAAGGTAGTCTGTATGACTGTCATTCTGCGCGAAGCGAAGAATCTTAAGGTGTCTCGCTGCGCTCGACAGGACAGCCAGGCTATATGCAACCCTTCTTCCTTGAAGGAAAACGGGTTTCCCTCTGGATAGAGGCAAGCAGGCGGGCGACGGAGAAAAAAAACTCTGAGCCGTCTGTGCGAAGGATGCCCCTCTTTCTCCTGTCCGGGTCTTCCCGAAACCGAACGCGCGCTGCCTTCGTATTCGTTGCGAGTATCCTTTTTTTCAGGTTGACAGGTGTAGGCTTGTCGGTGTGGAGGTCGTTTCTGTTCGCAGCCTGCGCGTACAATTCCAATGTGTCTCCTCCTTTCGCGCCGTCGTAAACGATGATCCTTGCACTCGTTAACATTACAGGATGGATATGAAACGAAAACTGCTGCTGGGATGTCTCATTCCCCTCATCATTGTAGTCTGTCTGGGCTGGTGGGGAGTTCGCTGGTATCTGCGCGCGGATGCGGCGCCCCCGCGTTTTGAAACCGTTATGCGCGGGGATGTGGAGGTTAAGGTCACTGAGACCGGGATTATCGAGGCGTTGAAGAAGGTCGAGGTGAAGTCCAAAGTGGCCGGTCGCGTGGCGAAGCTGCACATAAAAGAGGGTGATCGGGTGCAAGCCGGACAGCTTCTGGCGGAGATTGACCCGACCGAGATCAACAGCCAGGTGGAGCAGATGCGGGCGCAACTCGATGGAGCGCGCGCGAGACTGGAGCAGGCCAAGCGCAGCGTTCTCTATCAGGTGGATCAGACCAGCGCCTCCATTCGACAGTCGGAGGAGGGACTGCGCTCCGCCGAATCGCGCCTGAAGGTTGCGCAGGAGGACTATCGAACCGTTATAAAAACCTCAGAGAGCGAGATATCGCAGGCAGACGCCTCGCTGCAGAGCGCGAAGGACAGCCTCGCTCTGATGCGCGATGCAACTCACCCGCAGGCGTTGGTACAGGTGCAGTCCGGGTACGAAGAGGCAAAAGCCAGTGAAGAGAACTCCCGGCGCAATCTGGAGCGGCAGAAGCGATTGAAGGAGCGCGGCTTTGTTTCGCAGCAGGTTGTAGATGCCGCCGAAACCGAGCTTGCCGCCGCCAGAGCGCGGCTGGATCAGGCGAAAAAGCGGCTGGACCTGATCGAGGCGCAGAACAGGCTCGAACTGGCAGGCGCGGAGAACCGCGTCAAGGAGGCGCAGGCGTCCTATAATCGCGCCCTCGCGAACCGTTCTCAGATCGCGATCCGCAAGCAGGAGGTCGAGACAGCGCAGGCAACCGTTGAGCAGGCGCGGTCTCAGCTTCGCGCGGCGCGTTCCGGGAAGATGCAGGACAGTATGCGAAAGGATGATGTCGTTGCGGCGCAGGCAGCCGTCGTACAGATCGAGAATCAGCTTCGCGAGATCGAAGTCCGGCAGCGAGATACGACGCTGGTTGCGCCGATGAGCGGCGTGGTAACCAAGCGTTATATCGAGGAAGGAGAGTTGATTACCTCCGGTATCAGCACCTTCTCCTCGGGAACCCCGGTGCTTCAGATTGCTAATCTCTCCCGGATGCGCGTGAAGATGACCGCGAACGAGGTGGATGTTCATAAGATCAAGATGAATCAGCCGGTGGAGATCAATATTGATGGTGTGCGCGGCGTGGTCTTCAAGGGACATGTCAGCCAGGTTGCGCCGGCTGCCATCGGCAGCGAGGGGGGGGGGCAACAGGCGGCGGCTGCAGGCGGAGTGATCCGCTTTGCGGTTGAAGTGGAGATAGACAGCGCAGATCCCCGCCTGCGACCGGGAATGAGCGCGCGCTGTACGATTGTGATTGCGCGACGGAAAGATGTGATTCGCCTGCCCAATAACTGCATCGAGATGAAGGACGGCAAGGCGATGGTGCAGATACTGACGCAGACACAGAAAGAGGGGAAAACCGTCAACAACTATACGCCCAGAGAGGTGAAGGTGGGACTGCGCGGGGATAGCCACGTTGAGATTCTGGAGGGCTTGAAGGAGAACGAGAAGGTGAAGCCGGGCGAGTTCTCCGGGCCCAAACGTCAGGAACTCGATATCAACATGAGTTAAGGTCAACAAGGTGTGATATGAACGAAGAGATTTCCCGCATTCTGAAAATTCTGGAGGAAGGAAAGATAACGGCGGCGGAAGCGGAGCTTTTAATCCGCGCCCTCAAAGAGGGCGGCACACCGCCTCCGCCACCTCCGCCCGGAACGCCTCCTCCACCGCACCGGCCGCGACCTCGCGCCGAAATCTGCGATATCGTCAGCGCGATTACGCGCGCCATCGGTCGAGCGGAGCGCAGACAGCGACGCTACAGGATCTGGAGCTTTCTGCAACAGGTGAGAGTCCGACAGGAGGAGCGGCAGGAGCGAAGAAACCGGATGAGCGTGGCGGAGCGCGTACTGTATGTGTTCGAGGAGATCGTCCTGCCGGATGTGGACGAGATCAAGCCGGAGATGCGCTTGCGAGAAGACCTGCATCTGGGCGCGATTGCCCGCGACAACCTGCGCTTTGGTCTGGAGGCAGAGTTTGATATACGGATTGCCGCAGGCGAAGCGCTGGGTTGGAAAACCGTGCAGGAAGTGATGGACTATGTGGCGCGGGTGACGGGAAGCGTTCCTTCGCCTCCGCCATCACCGGATACGCCTCCAGAATCGCCAGACGCCCCTGCGCCCCCGGCGACACCCGCTCCTACGGCATCGCCCGAACCTACCGTTCCGCCTGCCGTGGGTGACCCTCCCGCGCCTCCGAATCCGCCTGTTCCTCCGATGACGGGGGGAATGGACTCCGTATCCGATTCAGAAAAATCGGACGAGTCTTCTCGAAAGAAGTCGAAAGAGTAGATCGAAATCCGCTGATCTCTTCCGGGCATCGGGGAGGTTCTCTCCCGATGCCCGGATGATGGAAACCTCCATAAATCGCCATGTTTCTTCTGGTTAATCTTGGAACTGCGCTCTCCAACCTGCGCGCCAATAAGCTGCGTTCTGTGTTAACGATGCTCGGCGTCATAATCGGCGTCGGAGCCGTCATCATCATGGTCAGTCTGGTGGAGGGGCTGCGTACCAGCGTGATTCGGGAGTTTGAGCGTCTGGGGTCACAGCTTATCATCATCGTCTATCAGCCGAATATGGAGGACCGGCGTCGGGAGGCGCAGCGCATTGTGGGACTGACCATGGACGATGTGCGCGCTATCGAGGCGGAATGTACGCTGATAAAGAGCCTTTCAGCGGAACTTCCCACCGGAAATGAGGTCAATGTCCGGTATCGCGACCGGGAGACGAAGGTCAGTCCGGTCGGCGTCCAGCCGGACTATACCTATCTGCGGAATGTCTCGGTGGCGCGCGGGCGCTTTCTGACCCAGGCCGATCAGGAGAACTGGAGCAAGGTCTGCGTCGTCGGAGCGAAGATTCAGAAAGAGCTTTTCCCCGAAGAAGACCCACTCGGCAAAGATATAGAGGTTCAGGGCGTCAGCGTTACCATTGTCGGCGTGCTGGAACCGAAAGGGAGGACGGGCGGTCAGGATGCGGACGCTACGCTGCTGGTTCCGATCACCACCATCCAGAAGCGATTCATCGGCGTGGATTTAGTGGGAGTCATCTGGGCGCAGCCAAAGGACGCTCAGAATGTGACGGCAGCGATGGATCAGGTCTGGGAGTGTCTGATGCGCCGTCATCAGAACGCTCCCGGTTTCCGGGTGGACAGTCAGGAGAACATCCTGCGCGCCATCGGGCGTATTTTGACGGTGTTTGGTCTGGTGCTGGGAGGGATCGCCGGACTCGCGCTGCTCGTGGGCGGTATCGGCATCATGAATATCATGCTGGTATCGGTGACGGAGCGCACACGCGAGATCGGACTGAGAAAGGCGGTCGGGGCGCGACGGCGCGACATTCTGTGGCAGTTTCTCATCGAATCGGCGACGGTATCGGGCATGGGAGGGATGCTGGGCATCGCGCTTGGCGCGGGAGTCGCCTATCTGGTCGGCTTTATCTCTCGCCAGTTTATCGAAAACGGTCCGGGCAATCAGCCCGGTCTTCCGATACATCTGCCGCTCTGGGCTATTCTCGGCGCTTTTGCCTTCTCGGCAATGGTCGGTCTCTTTTTCGGAATCTATCCGGCAATGCGCGCTGCGCGACTCGATCCCATCACCGCGCTGCGTCACGAATAGTGAGACGCCCCTTCCTCCGACGGAGGAAGGGGCGTCTGTTCGTCTGACAGTTTGTGTCATGGAGCTAACTCAATCCCCGCAATCAGGGCATTGCGTCTGCCGATGTTGGTTGTAAGGCGAATGATGACGCTTCCATTCGTTACCGTTACCGGAACGCTGACAGTCACCGCCCTGTTTTTTCCTCCCGCCGCCACAAAGATATCATAGTTGCTCAGCACGGTGACTCCGTTGACGGTAACCGTCATCTTTCGTTGTCCTGCGGCGCTGTAGTAACACTCCGCAAAATGCAGCTTGAGGGTATAGCTGCCATTCTCTGCCGGGATCGTATAGCCGAAGTTCGTGCCATATCGCATCCGGAGATAGAGGGGGTCATCGGTCGTATTCAGAATATCGCGAGAAGAGTAGCTGGTGGACGCTCCGCCGTTGAAGTTGGTATCGGCGGAGAAGACATTTCCGGTGGTCTGGCTGACATAGCGCGCGCCTCCGCAGTTGATCCGAACCTGTGTCGTTCCCGCTGTCTGCTGCGGCAGCACAAAAAGCGTTACGCTCTGTTTCGGAACGGCCGCCACGAGGATGCTGCCGTTTACGGGCAGATCGGCAAGCTGCGTGATCACATTTGCATCCGTTAGCTGCCATGCCTGCGCCGTCCCGCGACTGCGGAAGTTGGCGAGATTAATGGTCAGGTTCGCAGAATCGGTCAGGTTTTTGTTGATGACCATGATGGTTAACGCGCCGTCGGAAGTTCTCTGCGCGGAGAAGGCGGAGACGTTGTCCGGATCGGGAACCGAGGTTAATACGCTGACATCGCCAAAAGTGGACTTATTGCCATCGTAGTTGCGATAGAGCTTGATGGCTTTGTAGGTGGGCGTGGTAGAACTGGGAGTTGTCCAGCGCGCCCCCATATCCAGCCCTTCGCGCCCGAAGATGCCCAGAATATCCGCCTGCGCCGTTGCGCCGTTGATATGCTTTTCCGCGCCCCAGTTGTACTCCGTGATGGCGATCTGCGTGCCGGGATAGTAGGCGTTCACCCAGCCGCGCAGACGCGGAATCAGCTTTACCTGTGTGCCAATCCAAGACTGATCGGTATAGTTCAGATCCCACAGGGATCGGGTGGATCGGTTGCGCTTGAGCTGCATGGTCGTCGAATAGTCCTCGCGGAACTCTCCCCCCTGCGGGTAGTAGTGTACGCTAAAGACATCCAGCAGACGCTTTCCGGTCTGTTCGTGGTTTCTTCGAAGCTGATCCAGCAGCCAGGGCAGATAGTCCCAGTTGCCGTTGGCGGTACGATCCGGCAGGGGCTTACCCCATCCGTTCGCGTTTCCGTACTGCTGATCGTAACCGCTGTAGAAATAGCCGCTCCAGCCCCACTCCTCCGGTCCAATCACGATGGCTCCGGGATCCACCTGCTTGATCTTAGAGGCGTAGTCGAGAATCAGATCGCGCACCTGCGCCATCGTCTTTCCGGTCGGGGCTACATCACGATGGGTCGCAAACCAGATGCTCGGCTCGTTATCCAGGATATAGTAGCGCAGACCGCCATTCCCGGCGGTTCCCCATCGGGAGACCAGATGACGCACCCAGTCCTGTTGATAGAGTGAATCCACCAGTACGCTGGCATCGTTGGGATCATTGCCGGTGATCTTCGAGCCGTTGGCGCGGACCCCGTTGCCTGCGTCCGACCACCAGGGATCCACGCTCTGCTGCGCGCCGTAGCGGGAGACGAGAAAGCTGGCAAGTTTATTGCGGTTCGCGCCGAGTTTCGCCACCCAGCCGATGGTGGGAATGGTCAATGCAGGCTCTGCGCCGCCTGCGCGGCTGTTGGAGATGAAGGTATCGCCGCGCTCCCCCATCACGCTGCTCTGATCGGCGATACTCTCAAAGTACCAGTCGCTTCCCCGATTGTCGGCGTTGAGTTTCCAGTTGTAGCGGGTGGTGTTGTTGCCTCCGAGACGATTCAGGGGAACATTCAGGTCTTGAAGCGCCGCGACACTTCCATAGGCCACTCCATAGACAAGCGGGTTTATCGGACGACGATTCGCATTGGCATCTACGTGGATCGTGACTGCCTGCTGGGCCTGCGCCATAACCGCCGCGCACAGGAACCACGCTATGGACAGGAACCACGCTATGGAGAGGAAGGAAGTGCGTGCTCCTCCTCTTCGTAAGATCATGGGGACACCTCCTGAAGTGAATCGGGGCATATAATTGACGCTGCCCTGCTATTTCTTGTTCCTCGTTTTTCTGGATAATCGCCTGATTATCCTGCGGGAGAAGAGGACTCAGACTGGAGGACGCAACAAATTGCCGGAAGGTAATTCCGCCCCACACGCAGAACAGATAGAGCGAGATTCCGCCGTTCGGATGTCGTTTCGGAGGAGACGCCGCGCATCAGAGCGGCAAAACAAGAAGGTTTCGGCGATGGATATTCCTGAACAGATGAACTATCACGTCGTACATAGATATCTGCTTGATCGTCTGGAGAAGCTCTCCCCCGAATCGAATCGGCATGAGATCGCGTTTCTTCTGGAGGAGGCCGCGACCTTTGCCGCCGCAGAGGGTTATGCAGAGAAAGCTGCCGAATTATTCGGCGCGGCGGAGGCTATTCGTGAGAAGATCGGCGAACCGATCCCGCACTCGGCACAGGCGGACTATGAGGAGACGCTGACCTCTGCCCGCGCCCCGCTCGGCGAAGAGGCGTTTGCCGTTGCCTGGGAACTTGGACGCGAGATGTCCGTTGAAGAAGCGATCCATTTCGCTGTTCAGGTGGAGGAAGAGAGCGAGATGCCTCCCGGACGCGGCAAATCCGACATACCGGAATAGTCGGCTCCATCGGACACTACCATTTCCCGGTGCCGTTACAATGCCGACAGTATACCTCTCCCTTGCCATTACAGTTCCGGCAGGTAAACGTATGCCGCGAGTTATATCTCTCCGACTCGGAGGGGTCTACATTATACGGATTGCCGTAAGCGGAATAGTCTTCCGTGCCGGTTCCTTTACACTGGTAACACATCCGTCCTCCCCCCGTGCCGTTGCACCAGGGACATAGATCTCTGCGCTGACCGCGTTCCTGTCCTGTCGCCTCTTCCCGATCTCGATTCTTTTCTCCCCTCATCTCCTCGCTCTGTTCATCCTGGTTGGCGGTCTGAAAACTCTGAGCCTGTTGATGCTGAGAAAGCTGATAGGCCGCTCCTAACCCTATCGCTCCAATGGTCATAGAAGTAGCCAAGAATACGCTGAGAATAATCGCCAGTTTCGCGCCAGTGGAAAGACCTGTCATCTAATGAATCCTTTCGATACGAGAAAGTTGTGCTCTTACAGAAATATCAAGAGTGCAAACAGACCATGCATATTACCAGAGGATATCCTTATTCAATCAAAATAAATCGTCGGGAGGCTTGAACTTCTGCGGGAAGCTTTCGTCTGTATCGGTAACAGGGACTATCGTATGATTTTATTGCTTCAGGAGGATCTCTTCCATGAAACGACTGCTTCCCATCTTCGGGCTGCTCTGCATGATTGCGCTTTTCGCGCTGTCCGACGCTGCCGCGCAGAAGACACAGATTCCAGAGAGAGAGACGAGTGCAAAACTCTCCGTCACCGAAATAGATTCCATGCTTCGGAAAGAGTGGCATAAAAATAAGATCGTACCCGCTCCTCCGGTGGATGACGCCGGATATCTGCGGCGTATCTATCTGGATATTACCGGAACCATTCCTCCGGCAGAGACCGTGAAGGCATTTCTTGCTGACCGCTCTGCAGATAAACGCGCAAAAGCGGTGGAGACTCTGCTGAACAGCCCCGGATATGTCAATCACTGGACAAACTACTGGGATAATGTTCTGATGGGAAAGCAGACGCGCAGCCCGCTGGTGGATCGTGTGGCGTTTCGCCAGTGGCTCGGGCAGCAGTTTACCGATAATGCCCGCTGGAATCGGATGGTGCATAACCTGCTGACAGCCAGCGGGCAGAACAGCCCCGGCGGGAACTACGGTCGCGCGCTGGGTATGGCGATGTCGGATCGCAGACCAGGCGCGATGGAGATGACGGAGGAGACAGGCAGCGGTACCGGCAGCCAGAAGATCAACGGCGCCGTGAACTGGACTCTGAAATATATGCAGACGCCCGCCGATCTAACCGGAGCGGCTTCGCGTATCTTCCTCGGCGTACAGATACAGTGCGCCCAGTGCCATGACCACAAGACGGAGAAGTGGAAACAGGAGGATTTTCGGCGTCTGGCGGCCTGCTTCTCGCAGGCGCGTCCCGTCCCCATTGACACCGGACAGGTGCAGGGGATTCGCCGCGTGGAACTGCGGGATATGCCCGGTTTCGGACGCGGTGGTCGTCGTCCTCTGCGGGGGAATAACGAGTATGTCGGCTCGACGCCGGCGGCGTTGGACGGGACCGATTTCAGCAGTTCACTTAATCGGCGGCAGGCCCTTGCAGACTGGATGACCGCGCCGGAGAATCCCTGGTTTGCGGAGGCGATTGTTAACCGGATGTGGGGACACTTTCTCGGCAGAGGCTTTGTAGACCCGGTGGACGACTTCCGCGAATCCAACCCGCCGGTGATGCCGGAATTGATGAAACGGCTTGCCGATGACTTCGTCGCGCGCGACTACGATCTGAAACATCTGATTCGAACCATCTGCGCCACACGCGCCTATCAACTCTCTTCTGCGCCCTTGAAAAAGGGTGAGAAAGACAATCTCTACTGGGCGCGTTATCGCCTGAAGCCGATGCAGCCGGAAGCGCTGCTCGATTCACTCATCACCGCGACGAATCTTCAGCCGATCATCGAGCGGGTTGGAGGAGGACGAGTGGAGCAGGTGAAGTTTACGATCCAGAGGCAGTTTTCCTTCCTCTTTGATGTGGATGAGGAGTTTGAGCAGAAGGAGTTCGAGGGAACCATCCCGCAGGCGTTCCTCTTCCTGAACAGCAATCTGGTCAACAGCGGCTCCAGCGCAATTCCCGGAACCGCGCTTGCCGAGGTGATGGCGATGGAGGGAGACGACGCGAAAAAGGTCGAATCGCTCTATCTTCGCGCTCTCTCTCGCAAACCGACTCCGGCTGAACTGAAGCGGTGGGTCGCTTTTGTGAATGCCCCGCGAGATGTGGCAGTCAATGAGACAACTCCTCCGCCTGCCGGACGGGAGAGAATACGGCGCGTTCCGAATCCCGGACGGCGGGACGGCGGTTTTGATCCGCTTGCAGGAGCCGGACGGTTTGGCATCGAAAATCAGAATCCGAAGCAGCAGGCGTTTGAGGACCTGTTCTGGGCGCTGTTGAACTCCAGCGAGTTTCATTTTAACCATTAGGCGGTCACCCGGCAATACCGGAGATCAGGAGACGAAAATGCAACCGTTTGATACGAAAAGCAGGGAACTGGAAGCGCTGGAGGATATGGAGGAGGAGCGTCTCCGGCAGGAGTTGGGACGCTGCCCTGGACCGGTAGATCTGTTCACCTCCACCGTAGACCGACGCGGGTTTCTAAAGGTCGGCATGGGAGGAATCCTCAGCCTGCTGATGGCGCAGTGGCTCGATCCGCGATCCGCACTGGCTCAGACTGCGAGTGGAGGAAAGACAATGCCCCGGTCGTGCATTCTCCTCTGGATGAACGGCGGTCCCAGCCATATTGACACCTTTGACCCCAAACCCGGAACAACGACCGGCGGCAAGTTCAAATCAATCAGAACGCGCGCTAACGGTGTGGAGATATGCGAACACCTGCCCAATGTGGCAGAGGTGGCAGACCGGTTGGCGATCATTCGCAGCATGACCAGCAAGGAGGGCAACCACCAACGGGCACAATATCTGCTGCATACCGGTTACGCGCCGAATCCGACGCTGGCGCATCCCTCGTTGGGAAGCTATGTCAGTTCGGAACTGGGCGACCCGAACTTCGATCTGCCGAATTTCGTCAGCATCAGCGGTCCGAGCATTGGAGCGGGTTTCCTCGGCGTGCAGTACGGACCTTTTGTCATACAAAACCCCGGACAACCTATACAAAATGTCTCCTATCCGCGCAATGTCAATACCGGACGGTTCCAGCAGCGGCAGCAGGCTCTTGAGATGATGGAGCGAGATTTTGCGGCGCGAACCGGAGATATCAAGGTTCAGGGACGGCAGGCGGTCTATGCGAAGGCGGTAAGGATGATGCACTCGCCGCGACTGAAGGCGTTCGATCTATCGGAAGAGCCAGAGGCAGTGAAGGCGGCATACGGCAATTCGAACTTCGGACGGGGCTGCCTGATGGCGCGAAGGCTGGTGGAGGCGGGCGTTCGGTTTGTCGAGGTGGTTCAGGATGGCTGGGACACGCATCAGGATAATTTCGGACGAACCGAAAGGCTGCTGAAGCAGGTAGATCCCGGCATGGCAACCCTGATCCGGGAACTGGATGAGCGGAAACTGCTGGAAAATACGCTGGTGATCTGGATGGGGGAGTTCGGGCGCACCCCGCGCATCAACGGCAATGATGGACGCGACCACTTCCCGCAGGCGTGGAGCGCCGCGCTAGCTGGAGGAGGCGCGCGACGCGGTATCGCCTACGGGCAAACCGACGCGGATGGGGCGAAGGTGGTGGATAAGCCGGTCAGCGTACCCGACTTTTTTTCCACGCTGGCGACGCTGCTGGGGATGGATCCTCGAAAAAGCTTTATGACACCGGTCGGGCGTCCCATTGCCATCACCGACAGCGGAACCCCCATTCGTGACCTTATCGCCTGAAGATTTTCATCAGACGGCTAGAAAAGTGATGAAGAAAACAGCGATTGGAATGATCCTATCGCTGTTTTCTATTTACTTAACTCCTTCAGGCGCTCTTTGCCAGATTTCGCAGGCGGTCATCCAGTGCCGCCTGATCCACGGCGAAAGATCGCAATGCGCTCATGGTCATCAGGTCGTCCAGAGCCGTGTCCGTATCTTGCCAGCGCGACAGAAGGGGAATTTTGCCCTGCGTCTGAATGTCTGCAATCTCCTGTGGCGAGAAACTTCGGAACAGACCGGTTCTATGATCGGCGTCCGCCTGTCGGATGTCTGCGCCGGTCAGGTTCACGCCT
The DNA here is from genome assembly GCA_964429855.1 of uncultured Chthonomonadaceae bacterium. Taxonomy (GTDB): domain Bacteria; phylum Armatimonadota; class Chthonomonadetes; order Chthonomonadales; family CAJBBX01; genus CALLMM01. The sequence goes on along the minus strand of CAYSDM010000038.1, from coordinate 6,343 downwards.
CCGCGCTCCGTCAATTCATCGCTCAGTGCGCGGAACGAGTCGCTGATCGTCCAGAGCGTTTCGAAGAAGGCGGGATCGGCGTCAGGCGCAAACGTTACGCTATAGGCGCGTCCAACCTGCGAGGAGAGGGCGTTCGGGGCGGGCTGCGCTGTCAGAAACTCCTTTGCGACCTTCGGAGGCATAGTATAGACATCCACGCCTGCCAGATCGTATACCTGTGAGGCGGCGCGCATGGAGGCGGCGATCAGAAGCGTTTCGGTTCTTCCCTGGCGTCGCAGATCCAGCAGGGCATCCTGCGTTGCCATTGCCGCCTTCTCGCCAACATACTTCCCGTCGCCCAGCACGTTGTCTGCGACCACTGCATTCAGCCGTCCCAGAAAGACATTGACATAGGTCGGACCGGACAGGAGCGCGGCAAGATAGTTCTGCCGCGCTGAGAAGCCAAGCGTGTAGTTGACGGGAATCCCTTCAGCGCGCACCCTGGCGACCGCGCAGTAGCCTTCGGGAGTCAGCGGAATTTTAATGATGAACCGCTCAGGGCAGACCGCAAAATAGCGGCGCGCATACTCGACGGATCGCTCGATGTCTTCCGCGACCGAAGGATGCAGCTCCACGCTCACCTTCACATTGAAAGCCTTCACCAGCCGCAGCGCTATATGGCAGTTGACGATGAAGCCAAGCTCCATCACCAGTTCCTCTTCACCGATACCGGGATTTTCAGCTTTCAGGTCGCGTACCGCTTTTTGCGCCACCGCGTCCATGGCTCCGGTCTGTACCACCTGATTGGCGAGCGTATTATTGGTCGTCAACGCGCTGAATTCTCGCCGCCAGAGGCTCTGCGCCTCCTCCCGGTTTCCCGTGTCCAGCCAGAGGCGCGTTCCGAGGGCGTTCAGTTTCGCCAGCGCTGGATCAGACTCTGCCTCCGATGCTCCCGAACCGGCAATCGCCTCCAGAGCGGCTGAACGCAGCTCCTCTTCCACACGCGCTGTTGTCAGGCTCATCCTCTTCGATCCCTTCTAGCGGATTGCATAGACTTTTTTCCGCCGTCTGCGGTATAGAGCGTTCTATCCGGCGTTATAGCGGGTACGAGAAACAGTCCTCCGATGAATGTTTCTCTCTCTATTTTACCTGTTGCGCTGTCGAAGACTATCCTTTTTCCCCGCGTGGTCTGGACGTAGACCTTCTCATTCGATCCAGCGCCCGGGAGGCTCCCCATCTCCTGTATCGAACACCGGTACAGGCTACTTGATTGCGTACCAGTCTCTGGTTTCAGGTTTGAACCAGAAGAAGGCAACCGCTGCGCTCAAGCCGATGCGGATCAGGGCGGCGATGGGACTGGAGGCGAACGCCAGCAGAGCCAGCAGCGCAGAACCTAGCAGAAGGACGGAATTGACTGTCCATGCCCAGGGTCTCTGTGTCCAGGTCGCCCATGCGAGATAGATCATGAACAGACCGATGGGAATCATGAACACCGCCAGCATCGTGACGCCAACGGCGCTAAAAGCCGCGCCGATATAGTTGAGTCCCTCCTCGCCCGCTCCCGGTCGCGCGAGAAACTTCGCCGCAACCAGCCAGAAAGGACCGAAGATCGCCGCCAGCGAATCCAGTATCGCCATGACGCTGACGACCGGGGGGCGCAGACTTAGACGCAGAGCCTTCTCTACAGTGGCGGGATTGTAGTCGCCGGTAACCTGTCCGGCATAGGCGGTCAAAGGCGCGTCGCAGTTCTCACAGCGCGCGCGACCTTCCTCATTGGGGGTATCGCATACTTTACAGCGCATGTTCCTGTCGTTTCACGCGAGTTATCAGGTTGTCTGTTTATCAGACTCGGGCGTCAGTTCCGACTGTTGAGGTGGCGCGCCGATCTGCGGCGTTTCTGGCGGATGAGACGGTCCGGCGTCATTCTGATTGGATCGCTTCACCATCTCCACAAAGGGCGAGATAATGTCCATCGGAATGGGAATAATCGTCATGGTGCTGCGTTCCGAGGCGATTTCCCGCACCGCCTGCAGGTAGCGAAGCTGAAGCGCAGCAGGCTGAGTCGAGATGAGGGCTGCCGCCTGTGTCAGTTTGTCCGCCGCCTCCAGTTCGCCCTGCGCGTTAATGACCTTGGCGCGCCGTTCCCGCTCGCTCTCCGCCTGCGCCGCCATCGCCCGTTTCATGCCGTCCGGCAGCGAAACGTCGCGAATCTCTACGCCCGTCACCTTCACGCCATATGGCTCAGTCTGTTCGTCAATCACGGATTGCAGCCGGACGTTTATCCGGTCACGTTGTGCCAGCAGTTCGTCCAGTTCCGCCTGTCCAATGGTGCTTCGCAGGCTGGTCTGCGCAATCAGAGAGGTTGTGCGGACAAAGTTTTCGATGTTCAGAATCGCCATGCGCGGCTCGATCACCTTGAACAGCACGATGGCGTCTACCATCACCGGCACGTTGTCGCGAGTCATCATCTCCTGTCGCGGCACATCCATCGTCAGGATGCGCGTATCCACGCGGATTGCCCGGTCAATGTAGGGCAGCAGAAAGATGATTCCCGGACCGCTGACCCGGATGAACTTCCCGAATCGCAAAACGACGGCGCGCTCCCAGTCCGGCAGCACCTTCAGGGAAGCGGGAAGGACGAACAGGACAATAGCAATCGCGATCACGCCTCCGATTCCGAGCGTGCTTAATAGAAAGCTGATGATTTGCTCCAACGCGAAACCTCCTCTTTTTCAGCGCGGACTCCGTGCCGTCTCTATCAGGATGGGCTGGCGGACGATTTATAGATCGGTTCGGCAGGCGGCGTAGCGGCGCGACGCACCTTCAGGGTTAAGCCTTCCCGCGACTCGATGATGACGGTGTCGCCCGGATGAATTGGCTCTGTTCCGATGTTCTGTGCGTTCCAGAAAGTGCCATCCGCAAAGACCTTGCCCTCCGGGTTCACTTCGGAGCGGGCTTCTCCCTGCATCCCGATCATCTGTTCGGGACCACCTCCCGGAGGCGCGGAGCGAGTGCGCCATGCACTGGCGACAATGGTTCCAAAGAACCCCGCCGTCACCAGCGAGATCGCCACCACAACGCTGAGGGAGACCTGCGGACCGCCGGTAATCGAATCGCCGAAGAGCATCAATGCGCCCGCGATAAAAGCAATAATCCCGCCTGCCGTCAGGACGCCATGCGTGGTGGCATAGATGTCAATAATGAACAACACTACTGCCAGCAGCAGCAGAGCCGCGCCTGCGGCGTTGATCGAAAGAACCGACATCGAGTAGAGCGACAGGATCAGAGCAAAGACGCCTGCCACGCCGGGAAAGATCGCTCCCGGATTACTGACCTCGGTGATGATTCCATACATCGCAATCGCGCCGAGGATCAGGGCGACATTGGGGTTGCAGAGGAAGAGCAGAAACGCCTCGAACCAGGTCGGTTCTCTCGGATCTACGCGGGCGTTCAGGGTAGCGAGCGTTCGGGAGCCGTCGGCGGTCTGTACGCGCCTTCCGTTCAACTGTCGAAGCAGGTCGTTCCGATCTGTCGCGATGATGTCGGCGATACGGAGTTTATGCGCCTCGGTCTCGGAATTGGAGACGCTTTTCCGAATGATATCTTCCGCCCAGGAGATGCTGCGCCCGCGCTTCTCCGCCAGCGCGCGGGCGAAAGCGGCGGTGTCGTTGGTCACCTTGTCCCGCATATCGCCCTCGATATTGCCGCCGCTGCTGACCGGATGCGCCGCCCCGATGTTGGTTCCGGGAGCCATTGCGAGGATATGCGCCGATAAGCCGATAATGGCTCCAGCGGAGGCAGCGCGCGCCCCCGGAGGCGATACATAGACGATTACCGGAACTTTTGCCACCAGATTCAACTGGCATATCTCACGAGTGGATTCGAGCATCCCGCCGGGCGTATTCATCTCGACGATCAGGCAAACGGCGTTTTGCGCCTCCGCCTCCCGAAGTACTCGCTCCAGGTAGCTTTTTGTGGGAGGCAGAATCGGTCCATCTACCTTTGCGATGACGACGGTCCCGCCAGTCGCGAGATCCTGTGAACGCGCCATGTTTATCAGAATGGGCGTTAGCAGCAGTACGATCAGCGCCCATCGAACGAGGCTACGAGTGTTCAATCTTCCCATCTTGCGTCCCGCTCCTTAACTGCTTCCATCATACTCCCAACCGTTGACGGTGTCAATGCAGTAACCTTCCGAACTCTCTGCTCGTAACTGTACTACGAAAAAGCGAGGAGTAAGTTTTCACGGACTCAGTCCGGTAGGATTTGGCGGACGGTCTGCCGAATATCTTTTCGCACTCTCTTTCAGCACACAGGAGCGACTCATGAGACTTATAGGCTGTATGGCGATCGGGGGATTCATGGCGCTGATGATCGGCGCTCTGCCCCGGCAGGGGGCGGCGCAGAGCGACTTCATCCCAAATGAGGTCGTCGCGCTCTTTCGCGATATTGACGATGTGGATAAGCTGCGCGTGCTCAACCCTCTGAAGCTCACAGCAGAGCAGCTTGAGAAGATTATCGCCGAGGTGAAGAAGCATCAGGATGCGTATAATCGCCGACTGGCGGACACGCTGGTTCCTCCGATACAGAGGATCGCGCGCGATATAAAGGAGACTCGTCGAAAACTGCTTACGGGCGGAGATATTCCGAAGGATTTCGACGAAAAGGTAAAGAAGATTCAGGCGGACTACATCAAACGGCGCGAACAGGAAAACCACGATACGCTGAAGTCGCTGTCGGATAAGTTTCGCGCGATCCTTACCGAGGAACAGGTCAAAAAAGCGGTCGAACTGGCGAAAACGCTGACCCAGAAGGACGGGAAGCCGACCATGAAGGGCAGCGATGCCGAGTTCTTCAACTACTATGTGATGATGACCTTTGTTGTCTATCCGCGCATCGTGCCCCTGATGGAAGACATGAAGAGAGCATTGCAGGAAGAGGCTGCATCCGGTTCCTCCGCTACTCCCTGAGAGGTCTGTCATAGCTTCCAAAACTCCCGAAAAGCCCGCAGATACCCGGGAACCTGCGTCCGAATTTGCCTCTCGCCACCTGCGATGGAACTTTTCGATCATGCTGGTGGAAGCCGCCGCATTCTTTGTTGGACTGGCATTCTTCGATTCAAGCGTCGTAATTCCGGTTCTGCTGGCTAAACTGGGCGCGTCAGACACGCTGATCGGGATGACGCGCCTGGTGCAGACTCTCGGTTTCACGCTCCCCGCGCTCTTCGCCTCGCACTACATTCATGGTCGCGCCCGACATCTGAACTTCCTGCTGGTTACGACCGGAATCGCGCGTTTCGGTCTGCTGACGCTGCCGCCGATCCTCTTCTTCTTTGGTCTCACGCATCCGACCTTTACGCTCTACTGGTTTCTGGTGATCTTTGCCATCTTCTGGGTGATGGATGGAAGCTGCGCGGTTTCCTGGTTCGATATCTGCGCGAAGACGATCCCGGCGCGAGTCCGGGGACGCTTCTTCGGGTTGATGCAGACGCTGGGCGGGGGTGGCGCGGTGGGAGCCAGTCTGGTGGTGGCGGCGGTTCTGAAGTCCTCTTCCCTGGAGTTTCCCCGAAACTTTGCGCTACTCGCGCTCTGCTGGTGTCTCTGCATCGCCTTTTCACAGGTTTTGCTGTTTATCATCCGCGAGCCGGAGGGAGAGGTCGAAGAGGGGGAGGAGAGACCTTCGCTGCTGACGTTTCTGAAGATGGTAAAGCCGCTGCTACGTGAAAATCCGCGCCTGGGCAGGCTGATCCTGACGCGAATCATGTTGGATGGCGCAGGGATGGCGGGACCGTTCTATGTGTTATATGCACAGCGCGATCTGCTGGTCAGCCTGAAGATGGTGGGTATCTATACGCTCATGCTCAACATCGGCAAGGTACTCACCGGTCCCTTCTGGGGATGGATTTCGGATCGGCACAGCCCGGTGATCGGGCTTCGACTGCTGGGATTGACCATTCTGCTTGTGCCTCTGCTGGCGCTCTGCGCCGGGTTGACCAACTCCCTGACTCTTCCGGTTGCCTTCTTTCTGATCGGGGCTTCGATGGAGGGAGTCTGGATGCTGACGGCCAATGCGCTCCTGGAGACGGTCACTGAAAAGGAGCGTCCGCTGGCAATTGGCGTGATGAGCGTCCTCTCCTCGCCGAGCGCTATCTACGGTCCGCTCGGAGGCTTTATCGCGCAGAAGACCACCTATCCGGTGGTCTTCTTGATCGCGCTGTGCGTCACTACGATGGGATTTATCTCTGCGATGCTGATGCCGCGAAATCCGAATGCGCGGAGCCGTTCGGCCAAGACCGCCTAACGGGGCAGAAACCGGACGCAGATAGGAGTCGGAACCTCAATCGGACCGCCGACCTGCTCCAGCT